>NZ_JBWKCE010000019.1:0-123187 GCF_056436685.1 Streptomyces sp. NPDC043680
CGTCGACGCCTACCTCCGCCGCATCCGCGCCAAGCTGGGCATCAACAACACGGCCGAGCTGACCCGCCTGGCCATCTCCATGGGGCTGTGACACCCGGCCACTCCACCGGAACCACCAGGCCTACCACTGCCAGCGCAACTCGGGCCGATAGGGGCTGCACGCTTTCAGACCGAGCCCGGGGTTCAGCATCGCCAGGTCGTCCTGATGCAGGCAGCGGCCGCCCGATCCGATCCTTCCGTCGGCGTCACGCCACCACGTCTGGGCGCTCGACCCGCTGCACGGTGACAGGCTGACCTGCGTGGAAGCGGTGAGACAGGCCCCGGACCCGGCGGCCCGAACGGTGGCGCCCACGAACGCCCACCGCTGGGCCGGCCCGCCGTCGCAGTCCGCCGTCGTGACGGCACCGTCCGCAGGGCGGCGGCGGTCCTGCGCAAGGCAACGCTCGACCGCGACCTTCGTATTCGTGCGGCCTATCGCCGACACGATCTCGCCGGGACGGGCCTGCCGATGCGTCCTGCGGTGTTCCCTCGCGATCCACCGGCGAAAATCCTGGCTGAGGGTGAGTCCGGCCGGGCAGGGAGCCGTGAAACATCCCGTGTACCTGAGGTACGCGTCGTAGACGGCTTCCTTGTCGCGCCGCTGTTGGGCAGTGAGATTGGCCGGAAGCAGCGAGAGGCCGTAGCCGACGTAGGAGGCGACGGTCGGGCGGGTGCGAGCGAGGAAGGCGGCCTTCCGGAAGAACCGCCCTGTCATCTCGTGATCGCTGTGATCGGCCGGATTCGGCGGGCCGACCCCGAAGGTGGCACTGTCGTAGTCGAGCGTCAGGATGCGTTCGGCCTTCCGGAGGGAGAGGACGTCGGAGAGCACCGAGGTCAGCTCTTCCCTGGTGTAGGGCTTCGCTCCGTCCACCGGCTTGATCGTGGCGATCTGCCCGCGAAACAGCTTCAGCAGGCTCTGGCCGGCGTACCGCGTGCTCCCGGCGCCCTTCGCAAACCCGTCGGGCAGCCGGAGGAAGACGAGCCGTACGTCGGGGCGGCCGTCCAGGACGAAGGACACGAGGCGGTGGCCCCGTACGGTGAGATCGCTGCGGTGCCAGCGGTCGGGGACACCCGCCATCGTGGCGTAGGACGCCTGTAAGCCCTCTTCGCGTCGTCGTACGTAGGGGTCCTCGGTGAACGAGCGCCCAGCGTCCCCGGCGGTCAGGTAGACGGTGCCGACGGAGCACCGGTGACGGATCAGCCGCTGGACTTCGGGGTTGATGAAGAGCAGGTCATCGTCCTGGTGTGCCACACCGATCAACGTCGGTCGGCATTCGGTGCCCGGCTCCACACCTCTCCGGGCTCCGGTCTGCTGCCCACCGTAGGCATGCGCGACGTCCAACTGGAGGAACGAAGCGATTCCACTCAGCACGATGCCCAAGGTCAGGGGAAGCGCCCGCCAACGGCGCCACCACTCGCGGGGGATGCGGCGCACCGCCTGCGGTGGGGAGCTCGCTCCGAGACCCGGTGCGGAGGCCGGGGCTTTCCCCCTACCCGCGCGTATCCGGCTGTCGACCGACTCCGACCCTGACCTCACCTCGGACCCCTTCGGCGGACTCGTCCGTCCCTGCGCCTGCGCGCCTGCGCCCCGCGCCGGTAAGCGGGCGCGCAAGCTCTCGGTGTGCTGTGCCCGATGCTAGGGGCGAGTGCGGCGTGCCAGCGACACGGGCGGGCCGATCGGTGGATCGGCGAGGAGCCGGCGTCGACGCCGACGGCGCCGCCTGCCCCTGATCAGCGGCATCTGGTAGGCCGTCGAATATTTCCGTGCCATGGCGTCGGGGGAAGTGGAGACTCACCCCATGGACATCAAGGCGTTCCGGGACGCGGTGAGTGGCTGGGCGAACGGCGGTCCCGGTGGGGCGGCGAGGGACCTGGCGGTGCGGCTGGGGTTGCGGACGGCGGTGCTGCTGGAAGGACCGAGCGACCTGGCGGCCGTCGAGGCGCTGGCCGTACGCCGTGGCCGGGACCTTGCCGCCGAGGGGGTGTGCGTCGTGTCGATGGGCGGGGCGATGAGCGTCGGCCGCTACGCCGGCCTCCTCGGGCCGCCCGGCCTCGGATTGCACCTGGCGGGGCTGTGCGACGAGCGCGAGCAGCCCTTCTACGACCGCGGCCTGAAACGGGCTCGGGCGCCTCACCAGGGCTTCTTCGTATGCGTGGCGGACCTGGAGGACGAGCTCATCCGCGCGCTCGGCACGGCGGCCGTCGAGGAGATCGTCCGGGCCGAGGGCGATCTCCGGGCCTGGCAGACCTTCCTGTGCCAGCCCGCGCACCAAGGTCGGCCGCGGCAACAGCAGTTGCGGCGTTTCCTCGGCACGAAGAAGGGACGCAAGATCCGCTACGGTCGCCTGCTCGTCGAGGCCCTCGGTCCCGGACAGGTACCGGCCCCGCTCGACGATCTCCTCGTGAGCCTGTGAAGCCCCTCGGCTGAAGGCCCTCGTCGTCGCAGCGGCCGCCGCGCGGCGCGACGTTCGCCAACTCCCGGCGCTCCCCCGGGGTCAGGGCTTGGAGGTGGTGACAGTCCGGAGACGCCGATGGCGGGTATCGACAGGGTGGCTGCCTGGATCTTCGCCATGGAGGCGGCGGTCAGGTCCGCATGCCCAGTGGGAGCCGTCAACAGGACGGCGAGGGCAGCACTGGCGAGCGCCAGTGGCCCGCTGCGCGTGCAGCGTGGGAGGCGGTCATGGGGGTGTCCGAGGGTCTGCCGGGTTCTTGTACGGGGCACTCCGGCCGGTCGGCTCTTCCCGCGTGCCACAGGGCGGGACGCACGGCAGCCGGACACGACCCCCTTACGCGCCCGGTGTTCACGGCGCGGTGAGCGGGTCCCGGGCCGCGGTGTGCGACTCCCCGGTGAACGCGATGCCCGTGAGGTGGCCGCGGGAAGACCGGTCCAGCAGTACGACGGAGGCCGCCTCGGGCACGGCGTCACGGCCGCGGTCGGCCAGCGCGGCGAACAGCCGCTCGAGTCCCCGGACGTGCCCGGCGAAGGTCCGGCGGGAGACGTGGCGGCCGCGGGACCGCTGCCCCGACAGCGCGGCGGCGGGTCCGACGTCTATGAGGACCAGGTGGACGCCGCCGGTGCGGCCCGCGCGGAGCGCCGCCGCGCGCAGCCATGTGCGCATCCACGCACGGCTTCCGCAGTCGTGCACGAGGAGGGGCTCGCCGCACGCCACTGCCGCCCTCAGCCAGGTGAAGTGCCGCAGCCGGGCCCACGGCCGGTACACCGCGTAGGGCAGCCATGCCGGCATGCGGGACTCGCACTGCACATGGGTGACCCGCGGCTCGACGACCCGCACGCCCGCAGCCCGCGACCAGCGCTCCAGCAGCGTGCTCTTGCCGCTGCCCGGCAGACCCGAGACGACCACGACGGCGCCGGGGGGATACACGACCGTGCGCGCGGGGACCGGGAGCACGCCGCGCAGGTCGACCAGCCCGCGGGGGCGGAGTTCACCCGCGGCGGCAACGGTCCCCGCGGAGGGCAGTGGTGCACGCAGCGCAGGCCCCGGTCCCTGCGCGGGGGCGCAGCTGCGGACGGGGCTTCCCGCCGGCTCTCCCGCGGCGCGCAGCGGCTGCTTCGCCGTGCTGTCCCGTTGCGCGGACTGGAGGCCGGTTATCCGGTCGGCGGGCGGAGTGGGAGGGACATCCCGGTTTCGATCGATCACCCGGTGAACGCTATCGGCCCGCGAGGCCGGCGCCGGCTGCGAAGAGGCGGGCGCAGCGCTGCGTCATCTCCGCCGGGGTCTGCTCCGGGTGTTTGGCCCACCAGCGGACGAGGGTGGCGACCAGGTCCCGCCAGACGTACTTGAGGGCGTCGGCGTCCAGCGGGTCGGTGGATCCGGCCGTGCGCAGCAGTTCGGCGGTGCCACCGGCCGCGAGGTCGTCGATGGCCGCCCAGTACTCCGCAGCCCGGCGTGCGGCCTCGCCGCCCGACGGCAGGGAGGTGTCGTACAGCACGAACCACGCCTCCCGCTGCCCCTCCAGCGCGGTGAAGATGCTGTCCAGTACGCGCAACGGGGTGTGCGGCGTGGTCCCGTCCGGCCCCATCGCCGTCCGGATCCCGTCCAGGAGCCGGTCCCCGACGGGGACCAGGCAGGCCAGGTACAGGTCCTCCTTCGTTCCGAAGTACTGGTGCAGCAGCGTCTTGGTGACACCCACGCGCGCGGCGATCGCGGGGAGCGACGCAGCCGCGTAACCGCGAGTGCCGAACTCCTGCGTGGCGGCCTCCAACATCTGCCGGCGGCGGTGCTCCCGGGGAACTCCCTTGGTGCCGACCTTCGTAGGGGGGGTTGCCATGGACAGATATTATCAGTAGGTAATTTACCTCAAGGTAAATTACTGCGAACCCTGGAGCCCTCCATGGCCGGCACCCCCACGCAGCCGACGTCCCGCACCCGCTCCTGGTGGGGCTGGGGTTGGACCGACGCACAACCCGACGACGCGGAATGCACCGCCATGGGCGCCCTGCTCCCCGGCACCCTCAGCCGCCCGCTCCCGCTGCCCCGCATCCGCGACCTGGCCATCGCAAGTCCCGCCGTCGAACCCCCGCGGAGCCTCGCCGGCCTGGTCAGCGACGAGCCCCGTGACCGCGCCGCGCACGCCATGGGAAAGGCGTACCGCGACGTGGCGCGGGCCCTTCGGGGGCGGCCCGGCCGCATCCCCGACCTCGTCGCCCGCCCGACGGACGAGCGCGGCGTCGCCGACCTGCTGGACTGGGCCGGCGACCGGCAGGTCGCCGTCATCCCGTACGGCGGGGGCTCCTCGGTCACGGGGGGCGTGGAATACCGCGGCGACGCCCACCGGGCGGTGATGTCCCTCGACCTGACCGCCATGGGACGCGTCCTGGAGGTCGACGCCGAGGGGCGGGCGGCACGGATCCAGGCCGGTACCCTCGGGCCGAGCCTGGAGGACCAGCTTCGGCCCCACGGCCTCACCCTGAGGCACTTCCCGCAGAGCTTCGAGTTCTCCACGCTCGGGGGCTGGCTCGCCACCCGGGCCGGCGGGCACTACGCCACCGGCCGCACACACATCGACGACTTCGTGCAATCGCTGCGCGTCGTCACCCCGGTCGGCGCGAGCAGTTCGTGGCGGCTGCCCGCCTCGGGGGCGGGCCCCTCCCCCGACCGCCTGTTCCTGGGCTCCGAAGGGGCCCTCGGCGTCATCACCGAGGCATGGGTCCGCCTCCAGGAACGCCCGCGCTTCAAGGCTTCCGCCGCGGTCGCCTTCGCCGACTTCCACGACGCGCTGCGGGCGGTGCGCACCCTCGCGCAGTCCGACCTCTCCCCCGCCAACTGCCGTCTCCTGGACGCCGGCGAGGCCGCGCTGTCGGGCTCGGCGCAGGATGGCTCCGCCGTACTGGTGCTGGGGTTCGAGTCGGCGGACGAACCGGTGGCTTCCCGGCTCGAACGGGCGGTCGACCTGGCCCGCTCACACGGCGGCCGGTACGGGGGGAGCGCCGGCCCGGACGGCTCCCCGGCAGGCGACGCGGCCGTGAGCGCCTGGCGCTCGGCCTTCCTGCGCATGCCGTACCTCCGCGACGGCCTGGCCAGGATGGGTGCCGTCGCGGAGACCTTCGAGACGGCGGCCACCTGGGACCGGATCCCCGCCCTGATCGAAGCGGTGCGCACCGAGATCGGCGAGGCGGCGCTGAAGGCCACGGGTCACCCCGCGACCGTCAACTGCCGTCTGACGCACGTGTATCCGGACGGCGCGGCACCCTACTTCACCGTCCTGGCAGCCGGCCGCGCCGGTGACGAGGTGGCCCTCTGGGACGACCTCAAGGCCGTCGCGGGCGAGGTCCTGCACCGCCACCGGGCCACCATCACCCACCACCACGCCGTGGGCCGGGACCACCGGCCCGGCTACGACCGCCAGCGCCCCGAACCCTTCGCCCTCGCACTGCGGGCCGCGAAGGGGGCGCTCGATCCGCGGGGCATCCTCAACCCGGGTGTGCTCGTGGACTGACCGCAACCGCGACAGCGGGTCCCCTGTTACGGCCGAACGAGCCACCGCACGATCTCGGGGGCCGCCGTCAGCGGCAGCGCATGATGGGACACCCCGGGGAGTACGTCGATCCGCGCGCCCGGCAGCATCGCGCGTGCGGCCCGCGCCGCCCGGGCGGCGTCGTGGCAGTGGGCATCGGCGGCGAACAGCGCCTGCACCGGCAGCTCCCCGAGGCCGCGGAGGTCGGGGCGCGGTCCGGTGACGGGCCGGGCCGTGGGGAAGCGGGCCGTCTCGTCCTGGAGCCGCAGCCACTGTGGGTCCAGGGCCGCCCCGCCGGTCTCCCACGCCAGGAAGCCCCGGATCCGGGCGGGGGTGGGCCGCACCAGCATGGGCAGGGCCCGCAGTACGTATCCGGGCCGGAGCCCGGTGAACACCCGGGTCGGGTCGAGCAGAACCAGCCGGGTGAGCCGCCCGGGGCGCCGGGCCGCGTAGTGTGCGGCGATCCACGCCCCGTACGAGTGCCCGCCGAGGGCGACGGGGCCGCCGCCGAGCCCGTCGAGCACCGCGTCCAGCCACCGCACGACGTCCTCGACGGCCCGCAGCGGCCGCCCGGCCGCCGGCACGCTGAGCCCGGGATCCCCGACCAGGTCCACGGCGTGCAGCCGGTACGCCTCGGTGGCGGCGACCGCGCCCCACACGGCGGAGGTCGCCCCGCCGCCGGGGAGCAGCACGAGGGGCGGGGCGTCCGCGGCTCCGCTGCTGTTGACGCGGGTGATGCCGTACGGCGTGGGCAGCCTGGTCGCTTCCACCGGGCCGGGCCACTGCTGCAGGACGGCCTCGTAAGCGGCGCGGAAGGAGGCGGGCACAGCGGACTCGGACGTGACAGGCATGGCACACATGGCCGCCCCCAATCCCTCGACAGGCGATAATCTCGCTCAGCGAGAGATATTAGGCGGAGGCGATGTGGACGACAACACGGCAGACGGCACCATGGAACTGGTGCACCTCCTGCGCGCCGTGAGCGTGGAATTCGGGCTGCGGCAGGCGGAGTTCGCCGCCCGCAACGACATGCACCCGACCGATGTACGGGCCTTGATCTGCCTGTTGGACGCCGCCCGCGCGGGCGAACCCGCCACTCCGGGCCTGCTCGGGACCCGGCTCGGCCTCAACTCGGCCGGGACGACGGCCGTCATCGACCGGCTGGAGCGGCTGGGGCACATCGCGCGCCTGCGCGACGAGCAGGACCGCCGCCGCGTCCTGCTCGGCGTCGAACCGCAGGCGGTGCGCCTGGGCTGGGAGTTCTTCGGCCCGCTGATCGAGGGGGTGCTCGACGTCCTGCACGGGTTCACCCCCACCGAACGGGAGACGGTCCGCCGCTTCCTGTCGGCGACCCACACGGCCCTTGCTCCGCAGCCGGAACCGTGATGCGGGGCCTGGCGCACTTCCGGAAGCGGCCAGGGACCGGCATGAACGAGGCCCGCCCACAGGGACGGCGTCACGGGCGAAGCCCCGCAGGGCTCGGATGCGTGCTGTCGTTGCGGTGAAGACTCGTGTCAAGGCCTGCCTGGCGTGCCGGTCTTCTTCACTGACGGCGGTTGTACGCGGTTGTTCGAACATGACGTGCATCCTGCAAGGCCGCGGTGACCTGATCGAGCTCACCTCGCCCGAGCCGCCGACCGCTGCGTGAATGCCCGCCCGTCCTCCCGGCCGGTCACCCGCCCTCCCCGCCCGGCGGGGCGGCCGGGAGGGTGAGGGTGAACACCGCCCCCCCTTCGGGGCCGTGGCCGGTGGCGGTGAGGGTGGCTGCCAGCCGGGTGGCCAGGCGGTGGGCGATGGCCAGGCCCAGCCCGCTGCCGACCGGCCGCTCCGCGCGGTAGCGCTCGTGCAGCGCCCCCCGTTCGAAGGCCACCGCCACGTCGTCATCCGTCAGTCCCGGTCCGCCGTCACGGACCTCGATGCGCATACCGCCGCCCGGGACCGCCGCGAGGGCCAGGACCACCGGCCGGCCCGCCGGAGTGATCCGCAGGGCGTTCGCCAGCAGGCAGTCGGCGAGCTGCCGGACCCGGAAGCCGTCGGTCCGTACGGGCCGGGAAGGCACACCCGCCGCGGGCGGTTGCCACCGGAAGACGACCCCGTGCCGGGAGCACCGGTCCCGCCACACCTCGGCCGCCTGCTCCAGGAGCGCGACCAGGTCGGTGTCGGCCGGTTCCAGCCGGAAGTCGTCGGCTTCCAGCCGGGCCAGGTCGAGCAGGTCCGACAGGAAGCGGTCCAGCCGCTGCGCCTCGGTGACCAGCACCCTGCCCGTCTCGGCAACCCGGCCCGCGGGGATCACGTCGTCGGCCAGGGCCTCCGCGTAGCCGCGCATCGTGGTGAGCGGGGTTCGGATCTCGTGGGAGATGGAGAGCAGGAACTCGCGGCGGCCTTCCTCGCTGCGCAGCAGGGCCCGGTCCAGGACGGCCATGGCGCGGTTGAGCTCCACCACCTCGGCGGGCCCGCCGCCCCGCTCGCCGCCAGGTACGCCGCCCGCCCTGTCCTCCCGTACCGCGTCCGGTCCCGTCGCCGCGATGCCGCGCCGGCCGTCGGCCAGGCGGCGCGCGATCTCGGCGGCGCGGGTCAGCGGGCGGGTGATGCGGCGCGCCAGCAGCAGCCCGGCGCAGGCCGCCCCGACCAGCCCGGCGCACAGCGGAAGGACGAGGCTCCGCCGAATGCGCGCGGCGGCCTCGTCCACCTCGGCCATCGGCTTGGCGAGCACCACCCCGCCCGCCCCGAACGTCCGCCCCTCGACAATGACCTGCTCCCCGCCGAGGGTCCCGGTCGCCGACAGCGGCCGGCGCGTGAGCAGCCGGTCCCGCTGTGCGTTCGTGACCGCTGCCGAGGCCGGACCGTGGAGCGTGCCCGACGCATCGAGGACGGCGAGGCGCAGCCCGTTGGAGCCGGCGATCAGCTGCTCCCCCTCCACCAGCAGCACGGACAGCCGCGGGATCCGGCTCAGTGCGGTGGCCTGCCGGGCGAGCCGGCCGCGCTCCTGGGCCTCCGCACTGCCCCGGGCGGTGTACCAGGCGGTGAGCCCGCTCATCAGTACGGCGACCAGGGCGATCAGCCCCGCGAACAGGACCAGTTCCCGCGCGAGGGTGCCCCGTCGTCGGGGCCGTCGCCCGGGGCCGGCGGCGCTCACGCGGTCTCCTCGGCCGCCGCGCTGTAGCCGACTCCCCGGACGGTCCTGATCGGTCCGGCGTCGCCGAGTTTGGCGCGGATCTGGGAGACGTACACGTCGACCACGCGCTGGTCGCGGTGGGCCGAGTCGCCCCACACCTGGTCCAGCAGCTGGGTACGGGTGAACACCTGCCCGCGGTGTTCGAGCAGGAAGGCGAGCAGGTTGAGTTCCAGGGCGGTGAACTCCACCGCAACGCCGTCGACATGGACGGTGTGCCGGGCGGGGTCGACCCGCAGCCGCCCCACCGTGTGCACGGCCGGAGCCGTCGCGGGGCGGCCCCCGCGGCGGAGCACGGCGTTGACGCGGGCCACGAGCTCACCGGGCGAGAACGGCTTCGTCAGGTAGTCGTCGGCGCCGAGCTCCAGCCCCAGGATCCGGTCCGCCTCGTCACCGCGGGCCGTGACCAGCAGGACAGGGGTCCAGTCGTCCCGCTCGCGCAGCCGGCGGCACAGCGTCACCCCGTCCATGCCGGGCAGCCCGACGTCCAGTACGACCGCCGCCGGCGCGAGCCGTGCCACCGCGTCCAGACCTGCGGGGCCGTCCTCGACCGTCTCCGTCCGGTAACCGTGCCGCTCCAGGTACAGCCGCTGCAGCGCGGCGATGTTCGGGTCGTCCTCCACGATGAGGACGAGCCCCTTGCGGGTGTTCATGACGACTCCGGTGACCTGTGCGCGGAGCGGAGCCGCGGAGTGCGGGCGGGGGACGCGACCCATGCTAGCCAGCCGGCGCCCCACGTCCGGGGTGCGCGGCCCGCCGCCCGTGCGGCCTCACACAGCCCTAACAATCCCCTCATGGTGGCCGGGCAATCAGCGGCCATGATCGGTGCCGGGTGCCGCGTGCCACCGACGGCACACGCGCGCCCCGCCGTACCCCGTTCCCTTCCTCTTCGTACCGATCCCCGGCAAGGACTCCCGCGATGAAACCCAGTGACCAGGCCGCACCACCCGGCTCCGCCCCGGGCGGGCTGCTGTACAGGACCGGCCGGGCCTGCGCCCGCCGCCCCTGGCTCGTGATCGCCGTCTGGCTCCTCGCGCTGCTGGCGGCCGTCGGGGCCGACCGGGCCTGGGGCGGGCAGTACCAGGACGACTTCGCCCTGCCCGGCACCGCGGTGCAGACCGGCGCGGACCTGCTCGACGCCCACGGCGGCCCGGCCCACCGCGGAGTCCCGGCGCAGGTCGTTCTCTCGGCCGGCGGGGAAGGCCTGGCCGGGCACCGGGATGCCGTGGAAGACGCGGGGCAGCGGCTCGCCGCCCTGCCCGGGGTGATCGGCGTCGCCGACCCGCTCGCCACTCCCGCCGCCGTGACCGGGGACGGCCGCACCGGCTACTACACCGTCCGCTTCGACTCGAACCCGGCTCAGTTCGACACGTCCTACCTGGAACGGGTCGACGCCGCCGTCGAGCCGCTGCGGGCCGGCGGGGTCACCGTCGAGTACGGCGGACCGCTCGGCAAACTCGCCGCCCCGGCCGGCGCCGACCGGGCGTCCGAGGTCATCGGCATCGCCACGGCCGTGATCGTCCTGCTGCTGGGCTTCGGCAGTGTGGCGGCCGCCGGGTTCCCCCTGATCAGTGCCGTAGTCGGACTGCTGGCCGGGCTGGCGGGACTCGGCCTGCTCGCCGCCGGGTTCGACTTCGCCGCCGTATCGCCCACCCTCGCGGTGATGATGGGCCTCGGCGTCGGGCTGGACTACTCGCTGTTCCTGGTCACCCGGCACCGCAAGCTGCTGCACACCCTGCCCGACCCGGCCGACGCAGCCGGCCGTACGGTTGCCACCAGCGGCCGGGCCGTGCTGGTCGCCGCGCTGACCGTGACCGCGGCCCTGGCCGGACTGTTCGCCTCGGGCGTCGGCTTCATCGGCATGCTGGGCGTCGCCGCGGGCACCACCGTACTGACCGGCGCGCTGGCCGCGCTCACCCTGACGCCCGCCCTGCTGGGCCTGGCCGGCCGGCGTATCGACCGGCTCCGCGTCCGTACCCCCGTCGACGAACCCGGCGACGAACCCGGCGGCGAGCCGGGCGGCGACGGCGACATCTGGCAGCGCTGGGCCGCCGCCGTCGGGCGCCGGCCCTGGACCTTCCTGCTGCTGGGTGCCGCCGTGCTCGCGCTGCTCTCCGTACCGGCCGCGTCCATGCGGCTCGGCCACGTCGACGCCGGCGCCTCGCCCGTCACGGCCACCGAACGCCGGGCGTACGACCTGCTCGCCGACGGATTCGGTCCTGGCGCGAACGGACCCCTCACCGTCGTGGTCACCCTCGACAAGGCCGGCGCCGCCCCCGACCAACGCACGGAGCTCGCCGGGCGGCTCCAGCAGGCACTCACCGACACCCCGGGCGTGGCGTCGGCCACCCCGCCCGCCCCCACCCCGGACGGCACCCTGCTCGTCTCCACCGTCGTACCCGACAGCGCCCCGCAGGACCGGGCCACCGCCGACCTGCTGCACCGGCTGGCGGAGGAGACCTTGCCCGGCGCGCTCGACCCGTACCACGCCACCGGCTACCTCACCGGGCAGAGCGCCGCCCAGCAGACCTTCCGCGACGTGCTCGCCGACCGCCTGCCGCTGGTCGTCGGCCTCGTGGTCGCCGCCGCGTTCGTCCTCCTGCTGGTCGTGTTCCGCAGCCCGCTGATCGCGCTGAAGGCGGCCCTGCTCAACCTGCTCTCGATCGGCGCCTCGTTCGGCGTCGTCGTCGCCGTCTTCCAGTGGGGCTGGGGATCCCCGCTGTTCGGCGTGGACGAGACCGTGCCCGTCGAGTCGTACGTGCCGATGATGATGTTCGCCATCGTCTTCGGACTGTCCATGGACTACGAGGTGTTCCTGCTGGCGCGGATCCGGGAGTACTGGCTGGCGGGCCGCGACAGCCAGGCCGCTGTCGCCGCCGGCCTGGCGTCCACCGCCCGCGTCATCAGCTGTGCGGCGCTGATCATGACCAGCGTCTTCCTCGCCTTCCTCCTCTCGGCGAACCCGGTGGTCAAGATGCTCGCCCTGGGCCTCGGCGTCAGCGTGGTGCTCGACGCCACCGTGGTCCGGCTGCTCCTGGTTCCGGCCACGATGCACCTCCTCGGCCGTGCGAACTGGTGGATTCCCGCCTGGCTGGACCGGATCCTGCCGCACCTCGACCCGGAGGGCGGCCACCCGGAGGAATCCCGGCCCGGCGACCGGACGCGGGAGGTACGGGCATGAGCCGGGCCACCACCGCAGGCGCCGGCGGGCGCCCCCGCACCGCGGCCGCCGGACCCGCGGCGGGCGCTCCGCCGTCGCGCTCCCGGCGCGGGACATGGCGGGCCCGGATCCTCGCCGGGGTCCTGGGCACTGCGCTCCTGGCCGGCGGCGCCGAAGCCGCCGCGACCGCGGTCGTCGAGAACGGCATCGAGGACGCCCTGCGACCACGCCTGGGGCGGACCGAGGCGGACCTCGCGGGGTCGGGCCTGCTGGCGCTGGCCCGGGGACGGGCCGGCCGCGTGACCGTCACCGGGGACGATGCGGCACTCGGCCGGGTGACCGGGGCCTCGGTACGGCTGGGCCTGGACGGAGTCCCGCTGGGCGGGGGCGGCAGGAAGGCCGTGGACGCCGTCCACGGCCGGATCACCGTACCGACCGAGGCCGTCCGCACCTGGCTCACGACGGGGGAACCGTCCCTGCCCGTCAGCGAGGTGACCACCGATCCGGCGACCGGCGTCCTGCACCTCGGGCTCGGGCCCAGCGGCGCCCTCGGCATCGCCGTCCGTCCGCAACTGAACGACGGACGCGTCGAGTTCACCCTGGATGCGGCCACCCTGATGGGCTCGCCAGCCCCGGAGCGGCTCACCCGGGGGATCCGCGACCGGCTGGCCGCCCGGCCGGGGGCCCAGGCCCCGGCGCCGGCCCTGAAGCCCACATCGGTACGGGTCACGGACCGGGGCATCGAGGCCGTCGTCGACGCTCGTCATGTCAGCCTCGCCGCAACAGCGGGTCCCTTGCGGCCGTGACCTCGCTTCGAGCGCCCCCAGAAATAGTAGCCATGGACATAGTATCCATGTACTGTATCCGTTGTGAGTACAGCACCTGAGGGCGCCACGGCGGGATTCCTGGTCTGGCGCTTGTCGATGAAGTGGCGGGTGGCCGTCGACCGGGCGGTCGCGCCGCTGGGCCTGACCCATGCCCAGTACGCGGTGATGGCCTCGCTCCACGGCATGCGGCGCTCCGGGCTGCAGCCCAGTCAGCGTCAGCTCGCGGACACCACCGGGCTCGAACCTTTGTACGTCTCCAAGCTCTCCCGCGCCCTGGAGACCGCCGGACTCGTCGCCCGCACCCGGGACCCGAACGACCCGCGCGCCATGCGGCTGTCACTCACCGAGCAGGGGTGCGACGTCACAGGCCGTGCGGTCAGGGTGGTCCAGGGGCTACTGGACCAGTTGCTGGAGCCGCTCGGAGGACAGGCCAGCCCGCGCACGCGGCAGTTCACCCGCGAGCTGGCGACCCTGCTCGATGCACCTCTTGATCCACACACCGAGAGCGAGAAGGAGCAGTCATGACCACCACCGCACCCCCGGTCAACGCCCGTGTCATCGCCCTGGCCCACCATGCCGGGCGCGCCCTCGCGGAGGGCGTGTTGGCCCGCCACGGCGTCACGTTCCACCAGAGCGTGACGCTCCGGGCCGTCGTGGTCGCAGGCGAGTCCATCGGCCGCGAGGAGCTCGTCGCCGAGGTCACCGGCTCGCTGAAGACCGACGAGTCGTTCGTACGCGGCGTCATGGCGGAGCTGACGGCCGCGAAGCTGGTGGAAGAGGACCCGGCGCAGGCGTCCCGGCTCCGGCCCACGGACGCCGGACGGGACCTGTACGCGACCACGGCCGCTGCGACCGCCGAGATCGCCGCCCGGCTGTACGCCGGCATTCCGGCCGAGGACCTGGCGGTCGCGGGTCGCGTGTTGGCACTGGTCACGGAGCGGGCGAACGTCGAGTTGGCCGGCGCCTGAGGTCCGGTCCGGCCCTGCACGGCCACACCGGGCGCCACCCCGGCGGAACCGCGTGCGGCAGCGGCCCGGGTATGCGCCTGGGCTGAGAGGGCGCGGAGCCCTCGGGCGGGGCGTTCAGCGCACGACCTTGATGCCGAAGTGGCCGCCGCACTGCCGGCCCAGGCCGAAGCCGATGGCCGAGTGCCTGTGGGCGTCCATCTCCATCCCGCGGGCACACACCAGCGGGCCGAGGTCGAGGATGTCGGTCCGGCCGTAGGTCTTCAGCAGCTCGGTGACCTGCTTCTTGGCGTCCGCGTGGTCGCCGGCGACGAACATGGTGTGGTCGCCGCCCCCGACGGCCTGCGGGTTGACGACGGTGTCCTGTTCCTGCTGACGAAGGACTTGACCACCTTCGCCTCGGGCAGGGCCCGCTGGATCTGCTCGCCGAGGCTGTCGGTGTCACACGGATCGAGCTTCGGCATGGTCCCCCACGGCGTCGGCCACGGATGCTCGACCTCGGGGTCGCAGATGAAGGGGACGGCGTAGTCGACGAGCACCTTGCCGGCGAGGGAGTCGCTGATGCCGGTCAGCGCGGTGACGGCGTTGCGCCCGTCGATGCCGTTGACGACAAGCTCGTCGGCGGCGGCCGCGGCCTCGCGGAAGGTGCCCGGGGTGATGCCGGGGTGGTCAGCGGCAGGACCGGTTGACCCACCGGGTCCCGGCCCAACCCAACCCTCCCTACGGCCAGTGGCTCGTCGGGCTCACCGCACGGCCGAGGTCCACCCCTGGCGGTGGAGGCGGTCGAAGCCGTCCAGGAGGAGGTCCAGGGCGAACTCGAACTCGAACTGGTCGTCGCAGCCCGGGCCGATGACCGAGCCGTCGTCGTGGGCCACCGCCGCGGCCAGCTCCATGACGTGCGGGTACGGGCTCGGACCGGCCGGGGCGGGCGCCGCAGCGGGACCCGCCGGGGCGTCGAACAGCTCCTGGGTGAAGCCCAGGACCCGGCTGCCCAGGGCGTGCATGACGTGATGCGTCAGGTCGATGGAGAGCCCCCCGGCCCGGAACATGCCGATCACCGAGTCCAGGTACGCGAGGACGGCCGGGGTCGGGCCGGTGCGCGAGCGGATCACCTCGGCGGCCCACGGGTGGCCCAGGAGGGCAGCGCGCGCGGAAAGGATGCGGTGGCGGACCGCACTCTTCCAGTCGGCGCCGGAGGCCGGGGTCTCGATCTCCCCGACGACCGCTTCCACCATCGCATCGAGGAGTTCGTCCTTGTTGGCGACGTGCTTGTAGAGCGCCATGGGCACGACGCCGAGCTCCTGGGCGAGCTTGCGCATGCTGAGCGCTTCGATCCCGATGCCGTCGGCCAGCGCCACCGCGGCGCGCAGCACGCGCTCGCGGTTCAGGGGGGCGCGGCGCACCTGTTGCGTATTCGCCATGTTGACGAGTGTACGCAGTACACCTACGGTAGGGCCCAGGTGTACGCCGTACACCGCAACAGGGGGTGCCCATGAACGCGAGCAGAAGAACCGCGATCGTGGCGGGGGTCTTCTTCCTCGTCACCGAGATCGCCGCGATCGGCGGACTGGCGCTGTACGGGCCGGTGTTGAACGGGCTGAACGGTGCCGACTACGTCCTCGGCCCCGGCGCCGACACCCGCGTCCTCGGGGGCGCGCTGTGCGAACTCGTCCTCGTGGCCGCGGTCATCGGGACCGGCGTCACCCTGTACCCGGTCATCCGGCAGCTGAACGAAGGCGCCGCCCTGGGACACGTCTGCGGGCGACTCCTGGAAGCCGCCGTCATCCTCGTCGGCATCATCGGCGTGCTCTCGGTCGTGACCCTGCGCAGGGACTACGCCGGCACCGACACCGCGTCCTTCACCACCACCGGCAAGGCCCTGGTGGCGATCCACGACTGGACGTTCCTGCTCGGGCCGAACGTCGCCCTGGGGGCGAACACGCTGGTGCTGGCGTGGCTGATGTACCGCTCGCGGCTCGTGCCGCGGCCCATCGCCGTCCTGGGGCTCATCGGCGGCCCGCTGATCTGCGCGTCGGCGGCCGCCGTGATGTTCGGGCTGTACGAGCAGGTCTCCCCCGCAGGATCGCTCGCGGCCCTCCCGGTGTTCGCCTGGGAGGTGTCCCTCGCCGTCCGCCTCATCACCAAGGGCTTCGACCGGCAGGCCGTTCGGGCGGTTCAGCCGTCGTGACACACCGAGCCGAACGCACATGAGCTGCCGGCCGGCGAACACGAACACGGCGTAGAGGTCCGCGCCCGCCTCCCCCGGCCCTCCGCCTCCGCAACGGTGGCCGGAGGGGTCGGCGCCCTCAGCACCCCTCAGGGTCGCGGGAGCACCGCATCCACGACCTCGGCTGCGAAGCCATCCGGCAGCGGTTCGCGGCGCAGCAGCACCCGGACCCAGACGGCGCCGGCGACGAGGTCGACGAGCAGCTTGGGGTCCGTCGCCGGCAACTCACCCCGGGTGCGGGCACGTTCGAAGACGGGCTGCTCGCGGGTGAAGCGTTCGGCGAACAGCTCCCGGGTGAGTTCCGCCAGTTCCGGCCGGCCCGATCCGCCTGCCAGGGCGCGCACGACCGGTTCGGCGTACGGCCCCGTGAGCAGCCCGATCACCTGCTCGACGAGCGCAACCAGGTCTCCGCGCAGGCTCCCGGTGTCCGGGACGCAGATGTCGAGAGCCCGGGCATGCAACACGGTGGCGCGCACCAGGGCGGGCTTGGAGGGCCACCAGCGGTAGAGGGTCGTCTTGTTCACGCCTGCAGCCCGAGCGACGCCCTCGATGGTGAGGCCGTCGTACCCGTGCTCGGCCAGCAGTTCGAGGGTGGCGTTGAAGATGGCGGAGGCGGCGCGGGGACCTCTGGTGTCGCTCATGGAGGCATCGTACAGTGATATGCAACGCAACGTTGCGTTGCATATCACTGTACGTCGAGGGAGAGGTTGCCGATGCCCGCCAAGAGTGCTGTCCCCGCCACCGTGACGTGGGGGCTGCTGGCCGCCTGGGTGCTGAACGACGCCGAAGAGCTCGCCACGATGGCGCGCTTCTCCCGGGCGCCCCAGCGCCGGGTGAACGTCGCGATCGGGCTCATGGGCTGCGTCGTGGCGGCGGCCTCGGTCGCGGGTGCCCGCACCGGTGGGCAGAGCCGCTTCTTCCGCACGGCCGTGACGGGCTTCGGCCTGCACGGAGTCACCCACCTGGCCTCGGCCGCCGCCTTGGGCCGCTACACGCCGGGCGTGGCGACGGCGCCGACCGTGGTGATTCCGTACGCCCTGTGGGCTGCCCGACAGATGCGTGCAGCAGGCGTTCCGTTGACGAACGGCAATGCGCGCGAGGCGGTGCTGCACGGCCTGGGCCTGGCCGCCCTCACGACGGCAACGGTCCACGGAGTGGCCTTGCTTGCCACCCGACGCACCGCCTCGACCGCCCACCAGCGGGGCAGCGGCATCTGAACCGGGGGGCGACGTACCCCTAGACCACCGGGGGGTTGAGCCGGGCGAAGCCCTCCTGGCGCTGGTACGGGAAGTACGGGTAGGGGGCCGTCCGGCTGCTCGCCGCGTCGAGCCTCGCCATCTGCTCGGGCGCGAGCGTCCAGCCCACGGCTCCGAGGTTCTGGCGCAGCTGTTCCTCGTTGCGGGCGCCGATGATGACGGAGGACACGGTCGGCCGCTGCAGCAACCACCGGAGGGCGATCTGCGGGATCGCCCTCCCGGTTTCCTGCGCGATCTCGTCCAGGGCGTCGACCACGTGGTAGAGGTGCTCGTCCTCCACGGGCGGCCCGTAGTCGGCGGTGTCGTGCAGCCTGCTGCCGGCCGGCAGCGGCCGGCCCCGGCGGACCTTGCCGGTGAGCCGCCCCCAGCCCAGGGGGCTCCAGACGATCGCGCCCAGCCCCTGGTCGAGCCCGAGCGGCATCAACTCCCATTCGTAGTCGCGGCCGATGAGGGAGTAGTAGACCTGGTGGGCGACATAGCGCTCCCGGCCGCGGCGGTCGGCGGCGGCGAGCGACTTCATCGCCTGCCAGCCGGAGAAGTTGGAGATGCCGATGTGTCGGATCTTCCCGGCCCGCACCAGGTCGTCCAGGGTGGACAGGACCTCCTCGACCGGGGTGCCGGCATCGAAGGCGTGCAGCTGGAAGAGGTCGATGTGGTCGGTGTCGAGGCGGCGCAGGGCGTTGTCGACGGAAGCGATCAGGCGGGATCGCGAGGTCCCCGCGTCGCCGGGGCCGTCTC
This sequence comes from Streptomyces sp. NPDC043680, assembly GCF_056436685.1. NCBI lineage: Bacteria > Bacillati > Actinomycetota > Actinomycetes > Kitasatosporales > Streptomycetaceae > Streptomyces > Streptomyces sp. NPDC043680. The sequence continues at coordinate 18,361 of NZ_JBWKCE010000019.1, forward strand.
CCATGGGCAGGCCGGCCTTGGTGGAGATCAGGACCCGGTCCCGGCGCCCCCTGAGGGCGGCCCCCAGGACCTCCTCCGACGCGCCGCCGGAGTAGACGTCGGCGGTGTCGAACATGGTGATCCCGGCGTCGATGCAGATGTCCACGAGGCGACGCGCCTCCTCGACACCCGTAGTGCCCCAGGCACCGAAGAGCGGCCCCTGTCCGCCGAAGGTCCCGGCGCCGAAGCTGAGCGCCGGAACCTGAAGCCCGGACGCACCCAGTCGCCTGTACTCCATGACGAATCCCCTCTCCCGCACCCCGCTAATGGGGCTATGGTTCCGTTAAGATGATTGCAGCGTAGCAAGCAGCCGCAGCTAATGGAACTGGAGACCCGTTATGGAGTTTGCGGAAGTCGAGTCGGACCCGGGCACCTCCCGGCCCGGAGGGCGTACCGCGCGCGTGCGGGCGTCCGTGCTGCGCGCCGCCGCGGACGTCCTGGCCGAGCAGGGCTTCGCCCACCTGGACCTCGCCGACATCGCGCGCCGGGCGGAGGTCGGGAAGACGACCGTCTACCGCCGCTGGGGCACGACCACCGGACTCGTGGCCGACCTGCTGCTGGACATGGCTCAGCAGTCGGTGCCCCGCACGGAGACGGGCTCACTGCTCGGGGACCTGAGGGCCAACACCCGCCTGGTGCAGCGGACGCTGGCCGATCCACGGCAGGGGGCCCTGTTCAAGGCGGTGATCGCGGCCGCCACCTGCGATCCGAAGGCGGCGGAGGCCCTGCAGGGCTTCTACACCGCCCGCGTCGACGCATGGGCGCCCTGTGTCGAACAGGCCGCCACCCGCGGGGAGGTGCCCGAGGGCACGGACCCGCACGAGGTGATCCGCGCGGCGTCCGCCCCGCTCTACTACCGCCTCCTGACCACCGCCCTCCCCCTCGACGAGGACGCCGCCGACCGCGCCGCCATGGCCGCGGCGGCGGCCGCGCGCGCGGGGGCGTACGTACGGGAGGCGTAGCCGGCTTACGGGGTACCCATCGCGGTTGCGAGGTGCCGACCGCGACTACGGGGTGGTACGGACCGGGAAAGTGAAGGTGTAGCCCTGCTTGGTGAGCCAGGGCAGGTACTTCTTGAGCGCCGCGACCGTCTCGCTGCGGTCGCCGCCCCCGTCGTGGAACAGGACGGTCGGCTGCCGGGGCAGCTTGCCCTCCAGCGCGGCGACGATCGCCCTCAGGCCCGGCCGGCTCCAGTCCTTGGGGTCCACGCTCCAGCCCAGTGGCCGCATCCCGTTCGCGGCGGCTATCGCACGGCTGTCGGGGGTGAAGGCGCCGCCCGGTGCACGGTAGTAGGTGACGGCGACGCCCGGCACAGCCTTCTCGATCATGGCCTTGGCGTCCAGGATCTGCTGCCGCTGGTACGCGACGGGTTTGTGGTCCATCGTCACGTCGTGGTCGACGGAGTGGTCACACAGCTGGTGCCCGTCGGCGGCGACCGCGCGCACCAGCTCCGGGTACTTCTGCGCCCGCGTTCCGACCATGCAGAAGGTGGCCTTCACGTGGTTCTGCCGCAGCACCTGGAGGACCTGCGGAGTCCAGCGCGGGTCCGGACCATCGTCGATGGTGATGGCGACGTCGTGGCCCGAGCCCTGGGCCAGCCGGGAAATCCCCAGCGGAACCGGGGCCGCGCCGTGGGCGGACCCGGAGGGGTTGGCGGCCGAGGACCGGGCCGCCGAGCCGTCCGCGGCGGCGAGGGCCGGTGTGCCGGTGGCCGCCAGGAGGCCGAGGACGGCCGCCGCCACGGCGGAGCCCGCCCGCCGACGGCGCACGGAACTGCTGGTGATGCCCATGGACGCGCTCTTCCTTTGCGCTCGGCCCCCGGATCTCGCGTGTCCGAGCCAGGGTAGGCCACGCGTACCGGACCCTTCTGTGGTGCGCGGCACATGCGGTGCGCCGGGCCGCAGCCGGCTCGTGCCCGCCCGCCCCGCAGCAGCTCCCGTCCCCGGACACCGGGGCACGCCGCGGCCCCCGGCGGTGTCAGTGCCCGGCTCCGTTCAGCTCCCCGCCGCCCCCGCCCTGGCTCCGGAGGCCGAGTCGGCGGTGCGTCAACTGTCGGGACCCGCGCAGCCGTCGACCGGCGCGGCCCGGGCGCGACGACCCGCTGGTGTACCGCGCGCCCGGCAGACCCCCCGGCCCTGCGTTGTCAGCGCCTGGCTGTAAGTTGCCTCTCACCGTCTGTGCAAGGAGCGCCACCCGTATGTCCATACCCCCGCAGCCACCGTCCTCCCCCGAGCCGTACCCGCAGTCGGGCCCGTACGGAGAGTCGGGGCAGCCCGGGCCGTACGGCAGTCCGCAGGGCTGGTACGCACCGCCCCCGATGCCGCCGGCGCTGCAGAAGACCAACTCGCTCGCCATCGTCTCGTTCGTCATGTCGATCCTCTGCGCGGTACCGCTGGTCCCGCTGATCCTCGGCATCATCGCCCTCTCCCAGATCCGCACCCGCGGCGAGAAGGGCAAGGGCTTCGCCATCGCGGGCATCGCCATCCACGGCGCGACCATCCTCTTCTACGTGATCCTGCTCGTCCTCGGGCTCTCCGGAGTCCTGGACGACGGCCCGTCGCCGAAGCGCGACACCAGTGGCCAGGTGACCACCCCGGGTTCCAGCGCCGTGGAGGACATCCGCAAGGGCGACTGCTTCAACACGGGCGGAGACCTGGAGGAGTACGACGACGCGGACGGCGGGCAGGCCGGCTTCACGGTGCGCATCGTGCCGTGTGCCGAGGCTCACGAGGGCGAGGCGTACCACGTCTTCAACCTGGAGGACGGGTCGTACCCGGGCAAGGACAAGGTCATCTCGATCGCCGAGGAGAAGTGCGGCGGCACGGCGCTCACCGACTACGTGGGCGATGACGCGAAGCTCCCGAAGACCATGGAGGTGTACTACTACTTCCCGCAGGTCACCACGTGGATCCGGGGCGACCGCGAGGTCACCTGCTTCCTGGGCAGCACCAGCGGCACGAGCACGGGATCGGTCCACACCACCGGTTCTTCCTGAGGTGCCGCCGAGGGTCGGCGTCGACGCGGGCCGGCGCTGACGACGGTCGGAGCCCGCCGTCAGCGCCGCCGTCACCGGGGGGCCGCGGCCGTGGCGCTGCCGAGGTGTTGTTCCATCCAGTCGGCGGCGGCCCGCCGGTACAGGCGGCGGTTGTCCGCCCGCAGGAACTCGTGTCCCTCGTTCCGCAGGGTCAGCAGTTCGGCCGGTACCCCCCGCTCACGGGCGGCCCGGACGAACTGCTCCGACTCCGTCGGGGGCACATTGGTGTCGTGCTCTCCGTGAACGGCCATCACCGGGGCGCGCAGCTGGTCGATGCGGCTCATCGGGGACAGGGCCCGCAGCAGGTCCCGGTCGCGTTCGGGGTGGCCGTACTTGGCCGCGGCCGACTGGGCGATCCACGGCTCGGTGCCGGTGAAGAAGGTGGCCAGGTCCGACATTCCGCAGACGGCGACGCCCGTGCGGAAGAGGTCGGGGTGCCAGACCAGCGAGGCCATGGTGAGGTAGCCCCCGTACGAGCGGCCCATCACGGCCAGGCGCAGCGGATCCGCGTACCCGAGGGAGACCACGTGCGCGGCGCAGTCCGCCACGTCGTTGATCGCCGCGAACCGGCCGGTGCCGAGGTCGGCGTCCACGAAGGACCGTCCCCAGCCCGAGGAGCCGCGGACGTCGGGGGCGAACACGTCCATGCCGCGACCCAGCAGCTCGTGGTAGAGCGGGCTGAACACCGGCCGTTCCTGCTCTTCCGGGCCGCCGTGCAGGTGGATCACGCACGGCCCCGGCCGCCCCGGGTCGCGTTCCGGCGCCCGGTAGTACCAGCCGCCCAGCATGAGCCCGTCCCGGGCACGGCATCGCAGCGGAACCGGGGTGGCCGGGGGCCGTCCCGGTGGCCTCGCGTCCTCGTCACTCGCCGACCAACCGGTGCGTACCGGGGCGAAATCGCCGGTCAGGTCCCAGATGCCGGGCCTGCGCCGGGAGCCGGAGAGCGCGGCGAACAACCCGCCCCGTCCGACCGGTGCCATGCGGGTCACCACCTCGTGCGGCAGGTCCGACCGGTGGTGCGGGCCCACGGGCTCGTCCGTTTGCGTGGCGGGCAGGCCCACGGTCTCCAGTTCGCTTGCGCCGTGGACGTTCCAGGCCAGCAGGGCCCACCGGCCGTGGTCGGGAAGGGTCAGCAGGTCGAGCGGGGTTTCCTCCCGTTCGGCGGCCACGACCAGGTCCTGGAGGGCGCCCTCCTGGTCCAGCTGGGCCCTGAGGAGGGCGGCGAACTCGCGGTCGGCGTCGCTGCGCAGCCACAGGACCCGCGAGTCGGCGGAGAGCCGGCCGATCCACGGGTCGCCGTCGGCGACGGGGAGCCTGAACGTGATGCGACCCGCCGAGGCCGTGTCCAGCAGGAGTGCCTCGCGGCGTCCGCGCGGTCCGCGGCGCAGCAGCGTGAACCGGCCTTCGGAGCCGATGTCGCACACGCGCAGTGAGGCGGCGCCCGCTTCGCTGTAGAGCAGGGCGGGCGCCCGGGTGCCGTCCGGGTCGATGAGGTAGGCGGCCAGGCCCCCGCTCATCGTCGCTCCGGCGTGGGCGTCGACGGGGGCGTGGGCGTCGGCAGGGGCCGTGGCGGGCGCGCCTGGGGCCGCCGGTGCCAGGATCGGCAGGGCCGTCCCTCCAGGGGCCAGGATCGGCAGCGCTGTCGCCCCGTATGCCGCGCCCTCGCGGGAGCCCGCAGCCCGGGCCGGCGGATCGAGCAGGGTCGCGTGGCCGTCGCGTTCGGTCCACGCCTCCCCTGAAGGGCCGGCGGGGACGGCCGGGTCGGCGTCCTGCGGCAGGTGCCCCGCGCCGCTGTGCGCTCCGGCCACCCCCGACGGCTGGGCGACGGTGACGGCCAGCGCCGCTCCGTCACGGGTCCAGCAGCCCAGGTGGGCGGAAGCCCCCGGCTCGGCTCCGGCGAGCACCCGGCGGCCGGTCCCGTCCGGGCGTACGACCAGGACCCGGGTGTGCTCGCCGCCTCCCGGCGCCGCGGTGTACGCGATCCACCGGCCGTCGGGCGACCAGGACACCTCGGTCACCGGGTCGGGGTCGGCGTCGAGGACGTGGGCCTCGCCGCCGCGGGCAGGCCCGCTCCACAGCTGTGGCACACCGGCCCGGTCGCAGATGTACGCCACGTGCTCGCCGGTGGGGTCGGCCGAGGGGTACCAGCACCCGTGGGCGGCGAGCACCGGCGGCGGGTCCACCGCGCCCGAGTCGGCCAGGTGGACGGGGACGGGCGCCAGGGCCGGGCCCGGCGGGGACGCGGCTCCGGGCGCGGACGCGGGGCCCGGCGGAGCGGCGTGGCCCGGGTCGGGGCGTGCGGTCCGACCGGGCGCCGCCGCGCCGTCGGGCCGAAAACGGTGCCGGCGTGCGGAGCGATCCAGGGGCATGGGGGCCTCTTCGAGGGCTTCCGGGGACTCTCACCGTTCAGTGTTCGGGGTTCGGCGTCGGGGGTTCGGTGTCAGGTTATGCCGTGGGTCTGCAGCCAGATCTCCAGCGAGGCCACCTGCCAGAGGGTGCTGGCTCCGCGCTTCGTCCGGTGCCCGGTCGGGTCCGCGAGCATCTCGGCCACGCGGCCCTGGTCGAAGAGGCCCCGTCGGCGCGCTTCCGGAGCGGTCAGGGCCTCCCGTACCCGGTTGAGCACCGGCTCGGCCATGTGCCGCACCGCCGGCACCGGGAAGTAGCCCTTGGGTCGGTCGACGACCTTCCGGGGCAGGATCTGCCGGCCGATGTCCTTCAGCACCCCCTTGCCGCCCTGGGCCAGCTTCAGCCCCGGAGGGCAGGCGGCGGCCAGTTCGACGAGCTCCTGGTCCAGGAACGGCACGCGCGCCTCCAGACCCCAGGCCATCGTCATGTTGTCGACCCGTTTGACCGGGTCGTCGGTCATCAGCTTGTGGATGTCCAGGCGGAGGGTGGCATCGAGGGCGCTCTCCGCGCCCGGGGCCGCCATGTCCCCGCGGACGAACTCACGCGAGGCGTCGTGGTCGGGGGCCGCGTCCTCGTGCAGCAGGGCGGTCACGTCGTCGTGCGTGCGGTCGAAGTAGGCCTCCGCGTACGCGTCCGGCGCATCGGTGCGCCCGGCCGCGGCGATCCGCGGGTACCAGTGGTACCCGGCGAACACCTCGTCCGCGCCCTGCCCGCACAGGACGACCTTGACGTCCTTGGCGACCTGTTCCGCCAGCAGGTGGAAGGCCACGGCGTCGTGGCTGACCATCGGCTCGCTCATGGCGCCGATCGCCGACTCCAGTGCGGCGGGCAGCCGGTCGGAGGGGATCAGGAACTGGTGGTGCTCCGTGGAGTACCGCCGCGCGACCAGGTCCGAGTACGGGAACTCGTCTCCTTCCTCCCCGCTCTCCGACTCGAAGCCCATCGCGAAGGTGGCCAGGTCGCTCTGCCCCTGTTCGGCGAGCAGTGCCACGATGAGGCTGGAGTCCAGCCCGCCGGACAGCAGCACGCCCACCGGCACGTCGGCGACGGTGCGGCGCTTCACTGCTGTGCGGAGGGCCTCGTGCACGGCTTCCTGCCAGAGCGCCGGATCGCGGCCGAACTCGGCGCGGCGGGTGTACGACGGCTGCCAGTAGCAGTGGTCACGGTGCGTGCCGTCCCGTTCGATGACGCGGACGGTCGCCTGCGGCAGTTTGCGTACGCCGGACAGCACGGTCCGGGGCGCCGCCACGGTGCCGTGCCAGCTCAGGTACTGGTGCAGCGCCACCGCGTCGAGGGACGTGTCGACGCCGCCGCCCGCCAGCAGGGCGGGCAGGGACGAGGCGAAGCGGAGGCGGTCGCCGTCCTCGGTGAGGTACAGCGGCTTGATGCCGAGCCGGTCACGGCCCAGCACCACACGGCCCGTGCGGTGCTCCACCAGGGCGAAGGCGAACATCCCGACCAGGAACTCGACGCACTCCCGGCCCCACTGCCCGTAGGCCCTGAGGAGGACCTCGGTGTCGGAGTCGGAGTGGAAGCGGTGCCCCAGCCCTTGGAGGCGTCCGCGCAGCTCGCGGTAGTTGTAGATGCAGCCGTTGAAGACGGCCGTCACGCCCAGTTCCGCGTCGGTCATCGGCTGTGCGCCGTTCTCCGACAGATCGATGATCTTCAGTCTCCGGTGGCCCAGCGCCACCGCCCCCTGGGACCACAGACCCCTGCCGTCAGGGCCCCGCTGTTCCATTTCGTCGGTCATGCGCTCGACCGCGGCCAGGTCCGGCCGTCCGCCGTCGAAACGTACTTCCCCGCTCAGGCCACACATGCGGCACCTCCAGGTCGGTTCGCACCTCGGGACCGCCGCCCTGTGGGCGCCTGTCTCACGCAGGCCTCGGACGCCTCCTCCAGCATGTGCATTCACTCCCGTGCTCTGCCTGCCCACGCCGTACGACCTGGGCCGAACAGGCGATCGACATGCTGGGCGACTGCCCGCACACACGCCTCTTAAGCCCCTGTGTTCGATCTCTGACTCTCGGTGCAGGGGCCGGACGGGCCCCGGCCCGCCACGCCACCCTGAGAAGCGGGGCAAAATTCCCTCATCGGACATCGACTGGAATACTCGTCCAGGTGATCACTGTCGGGGTCGAGGAAGAGTACTTGCTGGTGGATCCGGACACCGGGCTCCCGGTGCCCCGGGCGGATGCGGTCCGCGCGGCCGCAGGCCTGGATCCGGTCAGCGAGGAGGACGAGGTCCAGACCGAGCTCCTCCAAGCACAGGTCGAGATCGCCACTCCGGTGTGCACCGAGCTCGACGAGGTCGGCGGCCACCTGCTGCGCCTGCGGCACGCCATCGGCTCCGCCGCCGAGCAGATCGGCTGCCGGGCGGCCCTGACGGGGACCGCCCCGGTCAAGGCCGCCGAGCCGGTGCCCGTCACCCCCAAGGCGCGCTACCTGGAGATGCGCTGCCAGGCCCGCCGCCTGGTGGACGAGCAGCTGATCAACGGCATGCACGTCCACGCGGGCGTCCAGGACCGGGACATGGGCATCGAGGTGCTCAACCGGATCCGCGTCTGGCTCCCGACGCTGCTGGCGATGTCGGCGAACTCCCCCCTGTGGGAGGGGCGCGACACCGGTTTCGCGAGTTGGCGCACCCTCGTCTACGGGCGCTGGGCGGTCAGCGGTCCCCCGCCGGTCTTCGCCGGTGTCGCGGACTACGACCGGCGCGTGGCCGGGCTCGTGAACTCGGGCGTCATCACGGACGCAGGCCAGCTGTACTGGCAGGCCCGACTCTCGGAGAAGTACCCGACCGTCGAGATCAGGTGCACCGACGTCCAGCTGCGGGCCGACGACGCGGTGATGTTCGCAGGCCTCGTGCGCGCGCTCGTCGCCACCGCCGTCCAGGACGCGAAGTCGGGGGCGCCGCTCCCGGACTGCCCCCAGGAACTGCTGCAGGCCGCGACCTGGCAGGCCGCCCGATACGGCGTGAGCGGCCCGCTGGTGGGGTGCGAAGGGGGGCGGCACAGCGCCCGCGACGCCGTGGGCCTGCTCATGCGACACGTACGGCCGGCTCTGGACGAGGCCGGTGACTCCCGCGAGGTGACCGCCCTCGTCCACCGGCTCCTCCGGGACGGCGCGCCGGCCGACCGGCAGCGCCGGGCGATGGCGGAGGGCGGCCTGCCGGCTCTGATCGAGCTGATCACCACCCAGAGCACCGCGCCCTAGGGCCTGGCGACGGCCTGCGGGCGGACCTCGCAAAACCGGGGGTGCCTGCCCGCGTGGACCGCCGTCGGCGTGGCGGCCGCGATGGGAGGGCAGTCATGACATGTGACGCAGGACCCGTCCGTACCTCGTGCAGCTGAAGGAGTCGTCGTGCGTATCGTCCTGCCGGCCGGGGTCCCGGAGCGGCGGCGTGCGTGCGCGGAGACGACCCTCCCGGACGGGCGCGGGGTGGAGGTGGTCCGGTGAGCGCGGCAGACCCGGCCACCGCGTCCCGGGAAGCACTCCGGGGACTGCTCGCCGAGGCGCACGCCCTCCTGCCCGACACGGTCGCCCTGCGTCGGAGTATCCACCGCTTCCCCGAGCTGGGCCTGCACCTGCCCCGCACCCAGCGCGCCGTGCTGGAGGCGCTGGACGGGTTGGGGCTGGACCTGGCCACCGGCTCCCGCCTCAGTTCCGTCACGGCCACCCTCGACGGCGCCCGGCCCGGCCCCGCGGTCCTGCTGCGCGCCGACATGGACGCCCTGCCGCTGGACGAGGAGACCGGCCTGGACTTCGCCTCCCGGGTGCCGGGGGCCATGCACGCCTGCGGACACGACATGCACACCGCCATGCTCGTCACGGCCGCCCGGCTCCTGTCGGCCCGGCGCTCGCAGCTGGCCGGGCGCGTCGTGTTCATGTTCCAGCCCGCGGAGGAATCCGACGGCGGCGCCCGGCACATGATCGACGAGGGCGTACTGGAGACCGCCGACGGCCGCGGCGTGCGGTCCGCGTTCGCCCTGCACGTCACGACCCGCTTCGACAGCGGCACAGTCCATCTGCGGCCCGGTCCGACCTTCGCCGCCTCCGACCGGCTGCACGTCACCGTCCGCGGCCGCGGCGGGCACGCCTCCGCCCCGCACCTCGCCCTGGATCCGGTCCCCGTCGCATGCGAGATCGTCCAGGCCGTGCAGAGCATGGTCACCCGGACCGTCTACGTCTTCGATCCGGCCGTGGTCACCATCGCCTCCCTCCACGCCGGTACCGCGGGCAACGTCATCCCCGAAACGGCAGAGCTCCGCGGCACCTTCCGCACCCTCTCCCCCGCCACGCGGCAGCTCGTGCGCGAGGGCATCACCCGCGTCGCCCACCACGTCGCCGCCGCGCACGGAGCCCGCGTCGAGGTGGAGCTGTCCGAGGGTTACCCGCCCGTGGTCAACGACGACGCCCGCACTGCGGCCCTGCACGACACCGCGGCCGCGCTCCTCGGCCCCGACCGGGTCCACCGCCTGCCCCAGCCGTTCATGGGCGCCGAGGACTTCTCCTACGTCCTCCAGCAGGTGCGGGGCACGATGGCCTTCCTCGGCGCCCGCCCGCCCGGGGTTACGCCAGAGGAAGCCCCCGACTTCCACTCCAACCGCGTCGTCTTCGACGAGGAGGCACTGGCCACGGGCTCGGCCCTCCACGCGGCCGCGGCCCTGTGCCGCGAGTAGACCGGACCGGGAGCGCCGACCGGGAGCGACCCGTCGTGCGGGCGGACCCGACGGCCGGATCCCCGGTGGCCGGACCGCTCAGCGGCGCAGGGCGGTCTCCCGCTGCATGTGCGACAGCCTCTGGGGGATGGCGCAGGGCGTAGCAGCCGGTGACGAGGCCGTCGCCGCTGGGCAGAGTATCCGTGGACCTGCGCCGGCCGCAGCGACCCCTCGGCGCTGGCCCCTGCCGAATCCGGCGGCCGGCAGGCGGGCTACGGTTCGGCGCCCGTGACGGGCCGCGGGACGGCCTCCGGGGAAACGATCCCGCGCGGGCCGGTGCGCCGCGGCGTGTGGCCGTTCCCGGTGCGCGATCCGGCGGAACACCGCCGAGTGCGCAAGCACTGCGACGACGGCCAGACCGCCGCGCTGGTCTGCCTGGGTCGCCCTGAGCAACGCGGCCAACCGGCCGGCCGGGGTCGGGCACCAGCGGGGAGGCTCCCACGAGCCCGGCATGGTCGCCGCCGCGCTCGGCTGATCGGGATGCGGATCCGGGCCGGGGCGGCCCGGGAGGCGGGTGGTGTCAGGGCGGTGGGGGCCCGGGGGGTCCTGCACGGGGTCGTTCGACGGTGGAGACCACCCGCACCAGTGCCGGCCTCGCGGGGGCCGACCCGAAACCGAACCGCACGGGCGGGACGACGGCGGCGAGCGGACCGAGGTCGACCCCGTCGAAGGATGCAGCGGCGCCCGTGATCGGCCGGAGGTCGCGTGCCGCGTACCACTGGCGGTATCCGGGGCGCGAGCTGCCCCGCGTCCGTACGCCGGGCAGCAGGCGCGCGGGCACGTCGGCCAGCGCCGCCCAGCCCGGCCGCCGGGCGAGCGCCCCCGGGACGGCGCGCAGTGCGAGGCCGAGGGCGCCCCGTCCGCCGGTGGTGAAGCGCAGGACCAACGGCCCCGCCGCAACGTCCCACGCGGTGTCCCGCCTCCGCACGCTGACGGGCACGGTGCGGACCTCGTCGAAGTGGTAGATGTCCGCGACGCACTCCGCGATACGGGCGGTGGGCGCGAGGAGGATGCGCCGTCCGTCGGCACGCTCCAGCATCACGTCGCTGAACGGCCCCAGGGGCGAGCACGGCCAGTGCCCGACGACCACGCGCGTACCGGACTCCGTTCCGACGGCCGCGATCCACCCGTCGAACGTCAGCCGCTCACGTTCCACCCCGTGGGGCTACCCCGGCCGCCGCAGCGTATGCAGGGCCGGGCCTCAAGGGGCCCTTCCGTGCGCGGACCGGGGACGGGACGTCGAGCCGTCAGGCCGTTCTGTCCGGCGGGGGGATGACGCCGATCTGTTGGAGGAATCCGAACAGGTCCTTGTCGGACCACTTCTCGGCGAGCTTCCCGTTCTCGATCCGGTGGATGACCGTGCCCGTCATGGTGATCGGCTTGCCGGTGGCGGGGATTCCGGGGAGGTCCTTCTCGAAGACGCCGTGTGCGGTGAGACGGGTCACGACCTTGTCGCCCTCCGCGATCTGGTCCTCGATGTCGTGGGTTCCAGGGGTGCTCTCCCAGAACAACCGGAAGGCTTGTTTGAGCCCCTCCCTGCCCGGCGCCCCAAGCCCCGGGAACGGAGGCGGCGAGTGGTCCTGGTAGTCCTCGGCGACCAGTTCGTCCATGGCGTCGACATTTCCCGCGTCGATCTCCTGGTAGAAGCGGCGGACCAGTCTCTTGTTCTCCTCGGGGGACACGGCTGTTTCCTTCCGACCGGGTGACGCTGCCCGCGGGACACGCCCATGGTCGCCCCGCGGTTGTTCCCCCCCTCCCTCGACGCTCCGGCGGTCCGCCGCGTTCACTCCGCGGACCGCCTGCCGACCGGGTGAGGGTCCGGGGGGACGCGGACCGGGTCGACCCTACTCAGCCGACCGTGTCGAGCAGCAGCTTCGCGGCCACCGTCGCCCCGTCCGTGCGGACCGTGTCGGCCACTGCGGCTGCGCGGACGCGGGTCTCGGGGGCCAGGGCCGTCTCCAGCGCGGCGGACAGGGACTCGACGGTCGGGGCCGGACCCTCGTGTGTCCCGCCGATGCCCAGGTCAACCACCCGGTCGGCCCAGTACGGCTGGTCCGCCCCCTGGGGCACCACCACCTGGGGTACGCCGATGCGGGCGGCCGTGGTCGTGGTGCCCGCGCTGCCGTGGTGCACGACGGCGGCCACCCGGGCGAACAGCGCCGCGTGGTTGGTCTCGCCCACGACGAAGCAGTCGTCCTGGTCGTCGACCAGCTCCAACTCGGCCCAGCCGCGGGAGAGGACCGCCCGGCGGCCCTGAACCCGGACCGCCTCGACGGCCGCCCGGGCCACGCCCTTCGAGTCGCCGAGGGGCATGCTGCCGAAGCCCACGTACACCGGCGGTGTGCCGGCGTCCAGGAACGCCACCAGCTCGGGCGGGAGCGGACGTTCGTCCGGCCGGATCCACGCGCCGGTCTGTACGACGCCGAGGTCCGTCGGCTGCCACGGGCTCAGGGAGGGGTCCGTCGCCAGCCACGGGCTCTCGGTGAAGGCGTAGTCGCGCACGTTGTCCACCGGGGGCAGGCCGATCGCCGCCCGGTGGGCGTTGAGGGCCTCACCGAACATCTCGTTCGCGTTGCGGGCGTCCAGGTCCCACAACTCCCGGTTGTCGGCCACCCCCGGCGGCATCGGCCGGCCCCGCCGAGCGGGCGGAGGCTGGTGGGGCGAGGGCATGCTGACCGGCGTGTGACTCGCGTGCACGTAGCGGATGCCCAGCTTCTCGGCCACCGACCGTCCGCCGGCCGTGACCGGCAGCGGTCCGGTCGCCACCAGCGCGTCACACCCCTCGGCCGCCGCGGCGACCGTGCCGAACTGGGCGGCCATCAGATCGGCCGCACGCTGCGCCAGGCCCACCGCCGAGCCCGGCACGACCGTGGTCACCAGCGGGCGCACCGGCGCACCGGCCGGTACCAGCGGCACGCCGGCACCGGCCAGCAGATCCGCGTACTCCTCGTCCGGCGGCGCGCACACCCGCACCTCCGCGCCGAGTTCCCGCAACCGCACCGCGAGTCCCACCATCGGTTCGACGCTCCCGCGCGCCCCGTACGTCGACAACAACACTCGCATTTGCGGCTCCCCATGTCAGCAGCTCCTGGCTTCGGTCGGCGATTCTGCGCCACGACCCGGGTCTTGCCGCAAGCCCCTCGGTGGGCTATAAGTTGATCATGGAAGAGTGACCGTACGGCCGAAGCGGCGCTCCTCACACACCCGGCGCGGGCCGGTGGCCCTGCATGCTCATTGACCGCGGCGGAGCTTGTCGAGCTGTTCGGCGAAGGCCTTCGTCTCCGCGATCAGTTGGTCGCGCGCGTTCTCCTGGTTCTCGTCGCCCCGGTCCTTGAACGCCCCGCGGAAATGCGCCTTGAGCTGGGTCCACCAGCCGTAGTCCAGCATCGCCCACGCTTGCGACCACAGCGGGGCGCGGGTTTTCGGCAGGTAGCCCGCACCGACCAGGGGCCCGGAGAACCTCTTCGGATCGCTCCCCTCCAGGTAGCAGAGGAAGTGGGCCCCTCCTTGCGGGCGAGCTCGTCGAAGAGGAGCACGGCCGCCAGCGACGGCTCCGGCCCACCTCGTTGACGGTGTAGAAGGATGCAAACCCGTCGGCGGCGTCCTCTTCCAGCCCGAGGTTCGACGACAGGAGCTGACGCTGCAGGGCGTGGCCCAACTCGTGGCCGAAGATGAACCGGGTCGACAGCGCGGTTTCCTTCGTCAATCGGGCTGCCGGCCGGCGGGGGTGAAGGTCACCGGCAGGCTTTCGGGGCCGCGCAGGCCGCCGGTGCGCCAGCGGATCTCCTCCGGCGGTACGGCGAGGGCGAGACCCGGGAGTCGGCGCAGGGCGGTACCGATGGCGATCTGGCCCTCCAGCCGGGCCAGCGGTGCGCCCAGGCAGTAGTGGATGCCGTGCCCGAAGGCGAGGTGGGCGTTGTCCTGCCGGGTGATGTCCAGGCGGTCGGGGTCGGGGAACCGCGCGGGGTCGCGGTCGGCGATGGCCGAGGCGATCAGCACGGTCGCGCCGCGCGGAACGGACGCGCCCGCGATCTGGACGTCCTCGCGGGCGAACCGGGCGATGCCGGGGCTGACCGGGCCGTCGTAGCGCAGGAGCTCCTCGATCGCGCCGGGCAGCAGCTCGGGGGCGGAGCGCAGGAGGTCCAGCTGGGCGGGGTGGGCGAGCAGCGCGGCGATGCCGCCGGCGATCAGGTTGACGGTGGTGATGTAACCGGCGGCCAGCAGCAGGAACACCATGGCGATCAGCTCGTCCTCGGTCAGCTGCTGCTCCTCGTCGCGGGCGGCGATGAGGCCGCTGAGCAGGTCGTCACCGGGGTGTTCCCGTTTGGCCCGGATGAGCTCGGCCACGTAGGCGCGCATGTGGTGCCACGCTTCGCTCACCACCACGGGGTTCGGCGGCTCGTTGCCCCGCATGATCAGGAGGTCGGTCCAGCGCTGGAAGTCGTGACGGTCGTCCACCGGCACCCCGAGCAGTTCGCTGATCACCGTGACCGGGAGCGGCAGCGCGAAGTCCGCTACCAGATCGGCATGGCCGGACGGGGCGATCGCATCCAGCAGCCGGTCGGTGAGGGACTGGATCCGGGGGCGCATCCCGGCCACTCTGCGGGCGGTGAACGCCTTCGAGACCAGGCGGCGTAGGCGGGTGTGATCGGGCGGGTCGCTGCGGAGCATGGTACTCAGCATCGATTCGCGATCGGATTCGGGAAGCTGCCGCAGGAGCCGGGTGTCCGAGGCGTCGCGTACGTCGCTGCTGAGGCGGGAGTCGGACAGGGCTTCGAGCCCGTCCTCGTAGCGGGTGACGAGCCAGGCGTCCAGGCCGCCCGCGAGGACGACGCGGCGCACGGGGCCGTCCTCGCGCAGCTGCCGGTACAGCGGGAACGGATCCGCGACGAAGGCCGGGTCCGCGTAGGGCAGAAGGACCGGTCGCTCACTCACGATGCCTCCCGGAGTACGTCGTCCTCGTCGCTCTGCGGAGCGAGGCTATACGCCGGAATCCGCTATGGGGTGGATTGCTGCTTTGAGCCGGTTTGAGCCCGGTTGCAGCCGCGGCAGGGCGCGCGGCACCCGGGGCCTTTCCGAGCCGCCCCGATCGGGGGTGCCGACGGGCACCCATGGGCGTGGCGACGTCGTCCGCGCGGGCAGCCGGTCACCATGGGGCGGGGAAGGAGATCTGCCATGCCGGCACAGGGATCCGCGAAGCAGCCCACGACCGAGCTCGACGCCCGTTACAGCTCCGCGCTCCGGCCCCGTCCGGGTGCCGCGGACGTCACCGCCACGGAGTGGGCCGAGGCACAGCGGCAGCTGGAGGCTGCCGAGATCTTCTGGGTGTCCACGGTGCGGCCCGACGGCCGGCTGCACGTCACGCCCGTGATCGCCGCCTGGCACGAGGGGGTGCTGTACTTCTCGACCGGCGTGGGGGAACAGAAGGCGAGGAACCTCGCTCAAGACGGTCATTGTGCGCTGACCACCGGGGGGAACTCGCTCACCGAAGGGCTCGACCTCGTGGTCGAGGGTACGGCGGAGCCGGTTGCCGATGCGGCGGTGCTGGAGGAGGTGATCGCGGCGTACGAGGCGAAGTACGGAGCGCACATCACCTCGCCCGAGGGCCCCTTCCACGGGATCGGGGACGCCTTCCGGAGGGGGGACGTGGTGGTGTTCGCGGTGGCTCCGGCCACGGCGTACGGCTTCGGTCGGGACGACGGCGTGTACACGCACACGCGGTGGGCGTTCTGACGCCCCCCGTGCCGTCTCGCCGTATCGGCCTGCGTACGGGCCGTCCTTGCGGCCGTGCGGCCGGGCGTTCCGGCCCCCGGGCCTTCGCCGTGGCCGGGCGGGCCCGTACGGCGACGGCCGGGGCGCCCGGTTCGGGTCACCGGCGTCCGACGGCGGCGTCACACCTTGTAGTAGAGGTCGAACTGACGCGTCCCGCCGGCGGAGTTGTTGGTGATGCCGAAGCAGAGACGCAGCCCCTGGGAGCCGGTGTACACGGCCATGCCCTCCGGTTCGCGGGGGTCGGCGCTCGCGTCGGCCTCCGAGTGCGTGCGCAGGATGTAGCCGGTGGCCGGGTCGTTGAGCACTCCGTTGAGGTCCATCGACGTCGTGTGGATGGTCCACTTGTCCACGCCGGACAGCGGCTGCGAGGGGTCGCTGGTGCGGGGGTCGCCGTCCAGCATGTAGACGTACCGGCCGTGCGACGCGAAGCCCTGGAACGTGGCGGCCGTGGTCGTGGGCGCGCCGTTGGCGTCCGCCTTGGGCAGGAACGGCTGCTGGATCCGGGCCAGCGGGGTCGGCAGGGCGGAGCCGCCGACGGCTGCCGTCCGTGCCGCCGCCAGGTCGTAGGCGGCGAACCAGTGCTCGCCGCCGAGTGCGTAGCGCAGCAGGAGGATGCCGCGGGCCGCGTCGACGTACGGGGTCATCGCGGTGGCGGCGGGGTCCGGGGAGGCCAGCCGCTGGACGGAAGGGTGGCTGGTCCACAGCACGGTCCGGTCCGCGAACGGGAACCGTACGATCTCCTGGCCGTAGCCGCTCCTGGCCGCGTTCGCCTCGGTCCACACGTAGGCCGGGGTGCTCGCGGTGGCCGGCTCGATGCCGAGCGACACGCCGTGCCCGAAGCCGAGCAGGTACATGTAGCCCAGGACGTTGCCGTCCAGGTCGTGCCGGGTGAGGCACAGATCGCCGGAGGTGTCGTGCTGGTTGCCGCCGATGGCCGGCGTGATGGCGGCCTGGCTGCCCGCCTTGAGGTAGGCGACCTGGCTCGCCCCGGCTATCTGCAGGGTGTAGAGGTGCCCGTTGACGGAGTCGTACGCGATGCCCTGCAGCGTGGTCGAGGTGTCCTGGTTGACGATGGGGGCGGAATTCCACCGGGTCGACGGGTGGTCCACCGCGATGAGCGGTGCCCCGTCGGGAATGTTCGCGGGGTTCACCGCGGTGTCCGCGCGCGCGGTGCCGGCCGCCGCCACGGGCGTCGCCGCAGCCGCGGCGACCCCTGCTCCGGCGAACATCAGTCGACGTCGGGACACTCCTGGCGATGGCATGGGAACTCCTCATCCGCTGTACGGGGGTGGTGGCCGGCGCGGCCTGCAGGGCCGATCCGGCGGATCACTGTAGAGGAGCCCGACCCCACGGGCGGGGCGAGGGTCCGGCGGTGCGGCTTCGCGAACTCGGCGCGGTCATACGGGTGGGCGCGCCGTCGGCTGAGGAGTTCGCGAAGCGGCCGGCCGGGGCCGGTGTGGAGCCGGCGCCGACCGGGCAGTCGGTGCGCGCGTGGGGCACCGGAAAGACGCCGCCGTCGACGGCAGGCGTGCCCCGGCGCGCGGCCGAGGACGCCCAGGACGCGCAGGCGGCGTCCGGCGAGGCGGTCAACACCCCCGGGCGTCGACCGGTCTGGCGCCGTTGGGTAACGTCCGCGACCACGTCTTCACCGACCGCCCGTGGCAGGCTGCGGACCTGGTGCCGGCGCCGCGGCAGCAGCAGGCGGACCTCGACGTGTACAGACCGGTGCGCGGCTCCTGCCGGACGATCGGCCGCTCAGCCCCGCCGCACTGACGGCCTTCCGGATGCCGGGTCACCCTCGGTGTACGGGCGCGACGGCGACCGCCACCCGGGCCGGTGCGCCTCAGGGGTGGCACCCCAGGGGCGGACCAGCCGTACCTCGCCGGTCGGGCGGCTGACCTGGGCATCGGCGCGGCGCACGACGGTCCGAACCCGGCCGACGGGTCCCCTCGGCCCCGCTCAAGACGGCCCTGACCGCCGAGACCGCCGCACGGTCCGCATCGACGGGGCCGCGGTGGCCGCGAAGCTGCTGCTCGACGCCGTCGGCTGAGCGGGCCCGGTGCCGCCTGGCGACGGTCGTGGGCTGCGCGCCCCGCGGCAGGCCGCACCGTAGAGCTCCTCCCGCTCGGCTCCGCCAGGCCGGGACCCGGTGCGTGACGGGTCCCGGGGCGGGACGAGCTCGCCCGTACCGGGCAGGTGTCCCACACTGGTAGCGGGCACCCCCGTGCCAGGCGGTGCCGCCCCGGATCCGGGTGAGCGGGAGGCGGACCATGGTCATCACCCACCACATCACCGAAGACACCCTGCACGTGAAGGTCCTCAGGGATCTGGACATCGACAACAGAGCCGCGGCCGCCCTTCAGATCGAGGCCCTCATCCACACCCAGCGCCCCGGTCAGGTCACCATCGAGCTGCCGACGCAGGACCCCTCACCCATGACCCTCAGTGCCCTGGCCCGTACCCACCGGATGTGCCAGAGCCTCGGCATCCCCCTCACCGCGATCGGGCCCGGCGGGCAGCCGCGGCGGCTCCCCGTGGGCGACCCGGCCCGCGCAACCCGTTCCCAGCGGATCGAACACGGAGCGCGACACAGCCGCTGACCTCGCCGAGCCCGCAGTTCGGCGACGCCTGCACGGCGCGCGTCACGCGGACGCCCCGTCGACCACGGCGTCCACTTCCACCTCGACGAGCCAGTCCGGGTCGATGAAGCGGGACACCTCGACGAAGGTGGTCGCAGGCCGGACGGATGCGAACCGTTCGCCGTGCGCCCGGGCGGCTTCCTTCCACTGCGTCACGTCGGTCAGCATGATCCGCGTCCGCGTGACGTCCGCCGGCGATGCCCCGGCTGCCTCCAGCGCACGCTCGGCGATGTCCAGACACCGCACCGTCTGCGCATATACGTCGCCCGGCCCCACGGTGGAGCCGTCGTCCCCGATGGGGGCCGTGCCGGCGACGGCTACGTGGTTGCGCACGCGAACGGCCCGGGAGAAGCCGATCTGCGGTTCCAACGGGGATCCGGAGCTGACGGTCTGTCGATTTCCCATCCCGTCATGCTGCCAGAGGGTGCGCGCGGACCGACCACGGGTCCGCGGGGGGGGGGACGCCGGCCGGTGACGCCGACCCGTGACGCGTCCACCGGCTCAGCGGCGGTGGATCCGGTCGACGCCGTACCACTTCGACACGCAGGCGGCGACCCAGTCGCGTTCGTAGTCCGCCGTGAAGAAGGGCTCGGCGAGACCCCCGATGTACAGGGGCCCGTAGCCCACGTCCGCGGCGCCCTGCGCTGCTTCGGCGCGGATGCGGGAGTTCTGGGCGTCCCAGGCCACGGCGCGGGCGACCGTGACGGTCGTGAGCTGCCGGACGTTCGGGACGAGCGCGGCCACCGACGCCAGCACCAGGCAGGCCGCCGCCACGGTGCAGGCCGCGAGGAGCGTGCCGCTGTTGCGGCGGCCCGCCGACCACCGGCCGCCCCGGGCTCCCAACAGGGCGCCGTAGCCGCACAGCGCCAGTTCCATCGGGACGAGGTAGCTCGTCCAGGTACGGGCGTACGTCCACCCGCTCGGGCCGTAGCCGCTGCGCAGGCCGACCACCACCGCGAACGACCCCAGCACCACCACGGGCACGGGAAGCAGCAGCAGCATGACCAGCATGTGCCGCGGGACGGCCCGCCGTGTTTCCCGCCCCGCGGCCGCAGGGCCCAGCGGGCCGTGGAGTCTGCTGCCCAGCCCCAGGAGGACACCGACGGCGGCGGCTCCGAGGTAGGCCCACTGGCCGGTGACCGAGTGCCACATGTGCAGCCAGTCCTCGAAAGTGCCCCTGAGTTCGCTCACGGCGAGCGGGGACTCCTTGTCCGGCTGCTGGGCGCGGCGCCACCGCGCGCCGGGGGACGTGTACAGCACGACCAGTCCGCACACCAGGCCGGAGCACCAGAGCAGGCACCAGGTGGACGGGCGCCGGTTCCGCGCCAGCCCGAGGCGGGGCAGGGTCAGCAGCCCGGCCCCGGCCGCGAGCAGGCCGCTGACGAGTGCGAACGGCTCGCTCAGGGTGCCGAGCGCGAAGCCGATGAAGAACGCGGCGACGAAGCCACCCAGACGGACGGCGGCACGGGGGTGGCGGACGGTCCGTATGCCCAGGAGGAGCGCCCACACGCCGATGATGCTCGGAACGGTGTGGGAAATCGTCGCAGGGGCCCACAGCAGCACCTGATAGCTGCGGGTGCCCGCGTAGTAGAGCAGTGCCTGGACGACCAAGGCGCAGGCGGTCAGGATCAGCAGCGGGGGTTTCCCGCCGAGGAGCCGGATGAACTCCCGCCCCAGCAGGACCAGGCCTGCCGTGAAGGTGAGGGCGATGACGGTCGGAAGGATCTTGATGCC
The DNA here is from genome assembly GCF_056436685.1 of Streptomyces sp. NPDC043680. Taxonomy (NCBI): domain Bacteria; kingdom Bacillati; phylum Actinomycetota; class Actinomycetes; order Kitasatosporales; family Streptomycetaceae; genus Streptomyces; species Streptomyces sp. NPDC043680. The sequence continues at coordinate 38,703 of NZ_JBWKCE010000019.1, forward strand.
GGCCAGTCCGTCACCGTAGAACACACCGCTCAGGAAGGCATTGGCGACCCTGCCGTTCTGGGTCCGGTAGAAGTCGGACGTGATGCCGAGGACGCCGAGGTCACGGGATTTCCAGGCGGCGCACCAGTCATCGGACGTGGGCCGTACGTACAGCCCGAGGAAGCACCCGACGGCGATCAGGGCACCTGCCGCCGCGACGAGGATCCCGGCGGCTCCCGGCAGGAGCCCTCTCCCCACAGGGCGGCCGGTTGCCCGGTCCGCCGCCCGGGGGCGTCTGCCGAGGTCCTCGCCCTCGATCGAAGCCGTGCTCATTCACCACCCCTGTGCAGGAGGCCCGGTCGGACGGGCGTGCGGATCCGCCCGCCGGTTCCGGTGACCGCAGGCCTGCGAACACCCATGATGTGCACCGTTCACGGCCCCCGGCATCCCGGGCACGCCAGGACGGGTACCGAGCCGCGTCGGTCACGGGGCCTCCCGGTGCCCCGGGCTCACCCGGGCGGCGGACCTTCCGTGGCGGCCTCCGCACGGCTCTTCCAGGATGGGGAATCCGGATCCACGCGGATGCACAGCCCGGCGGAGGGAGCGGTGATGCCCGGTCTCCCGCTCCTTCGGTGGGCGGTCGTCGCGGCGTCCCTGGCGTGCATCGCCCTTCCCCTGTGCACCGCGGGGGACCATGCCCGGCGGCACGCCGGAGAAGCGCGGCCGGTGTTCTTCGTCAGCCCGGTGGGGCACCAGGGGCGCGGTGACGCCGAGGGCAGCTACGCACCCCGGTCGATGCTCGCCGCACTCGCCGCCCCCACCGTCGGCCTCCTCTCCAACACGACCGCCGCCGAAGGGGTCCCGCCGTCCACCGCAAAGGGCGCACGGTACGTCGAGCGGAGCAACGTCCTGCGGTTGCCCTCCGGCCGGTGGAACTACCTCCCAGCCGCCAGGACGGCGTCGGTCGTGGTCGCCCCCGACCATCCGGCCGCGCGCGAGCAGATCCGGCAGAGCCGCGCCTGGCTGGCCGCCGGGAGGGTCCCGGGCAGGTCCCCGGCACAGCGCGCGGCGGCCGAACGGGCCCTCTTGGCCATGCGCGCCCTGCTCCGGCCGAACGGCGCCCTGGCGGCGGGATGGACTCCCGGCTGGACCTACTCCTGGCCGCGTGATTCCAGCTTCGTCTCCGCCGCCTTCGCACACACCGGCCATGACGCCGAGGCCTACCGTATCCTCCGCTTCAGCGCCGCGACCCAGCGGAAGGACGGCACATGGGAGGCGCGGACCAAGCTCGACGGATCCGGCCCGCCGGACGGCAGACCGTGGCAGCTCGACGCCAACGGCTGGGTTCCCTGGGCGACCTGGCAGTGGTACCAGGCAGCTCCTCGGGCCACCCGCCGCATCCGGCTGGCCGCCCTCTACCCGATGGTCCGCAAAGCGGCCGACCACGCGGCGGGCTCCTTGCGGACGGACGGGCTGCCCCCGGCGTCACCGGACTACTGGGAGCTGACGACGACCACGGCGAACATCGGCACGGCCGCGCCCCTGCTCGCCGGGCTCAACGCCGCCGCGGACCTCGCCCGGGAGGTGAACCGGACCGACGACGCGGCGCGCTGGGCGAGTGCCGCGAGGCGGCTCTCCTCCGGGATCGCGGCGAAGTTCGCTCCCCTGGACTACCAGCGCACCGTGGACGGGCAGCACGGACACGACAGCGCGGTGGCGTTCATGGCTCCTCCCTTCAACGCGGCCCCCGCCGGCCTGCCCCGGGCGCTCGATGCCACGTACAAGGCCCTGCTCCTGCCCAACGGGGGCCTGACTCCCGGTAGCGACCCCGCAGCGCCCTGGGGCGGCAACGCCTGGACGCCGAGTACGTCGTTCTTCGCGCTGGCGTGGGCCGGTACGGGGAGGCCGGCGAAGGCCGGTCAGGTCCTGGACTGGGTGCTCGCCAAGCGGAACTCGCTCGGCGAGCTGCCGGAGAAGGTGGACAAGGAGGGCAGGCCCGCATCGGTCGCCCCGCTCGCGTGGACGGACTCGATCGTCGTGCTCTCCCTCGTGGCGCTCGACGGAACGCCACTCCCCACTCCGCCCTTGCGGCTGTAGTGCCACGCGGTCCCGGCCTTGCGGCAGGACTGTCAGGCGCTGCGGGGGCAAGTCCTCAGACGGGCTCCGTCGCGTCACCCGGCGGTGGAGCGGTACGGACGCCCTCCAGCGCCGCCAGAAGGCGCCGGCAGGCGAGCCTTTCCGCCGCCACCGCGCGCCTGAACGGGAGGTAATGCGGATCGCGCCGCGCCCGGGCTTCTTCCGCGGCGGCGGCGCGGAGCTCTCGCGCCCGGTCCAGCTTGTTCTTGGCGTCGACGTAGCGGCTGTCGAGGAGCCGGTGATCGAGCACCTCGCCGAAGGCCCGGTCCGCCAGCTCGCCGAGCCGGTCGAGCTCGGCGACGCAGCTCTCGGGGGTCGTGTCGTCGCAGCCTTCTTCGAGGGCCCGGGACAACGAGCCCAGGGTCGTTCTGAGCTCCGGGTACCCCCATGCTGGCGCGGAATCGTTCCTGCATCCCGTCGCGAAGGCCGCCAGCACGGCGAAGGAGGCCACGGCGCGAACCGTTCCCGGTATCGCGCGCCCGCACCCTGTGGAGCAAGGGGTCATGGGAGCCCCAATCGCCGGTGGTCAGGACCTTGGTCACGAGCCTTGGCCACGGACTTTGGTCAGGAGCCGACCTCCGTCGGGCCGCGACGTGGTCTGTCCGCCATCCTCGCCCGCGCCGATCAGCGCTGCCACCTGAAGGGCCGGGAGCAGCGCGACGCGCCCGCGGGACCGGGCCCCGCGGCAGCTACCCCCGGGAGGGGGCTGCGCCGGCCTGCGCGACCGTCGAGGCCTGGACCGCCCGGTGCCACGGGGAGGGCGGTCGGCTGCCGAGCGGCTCGGATCCGGCCGAGGGAGCCGTCGTGACGTGCAGACCGGCGTCCAGGCCGAGCGCCGCCGCAAGGGCCGTGCCGTCCGGCTCGGCCACGGCCGCCGGCGCGCCCGTGTAGAACATCTGGGACTCGTACCAGGACTGCGTGCCGTCCGCGTCCGACACGCTGACCGTGCCCTCGCCCGCGCGCCCCGCGAGCAGCCGGCCCGCGACGCCGACGGCGCCGTAGCCGCCCTGGCCGCCCACCTCGGTGACCGGGGAGAACTCCGGCGCGCCCACGCCCGCCGCGGTGGCCAGGCTCGTGGCGACGGCGCCCGTACCGGGCCGGCGGAAGTACAGGCGGACGCCGTCTCCCTGCGGGCTCACCGACAGCGGGCCCGTGGTCGCCGGCAGCCCGGTCCGGAAGGGGCCGCTGTACGGGGCGTCCGGTGCCGGCTGGACCCAGGCCAGTACCGTCCCGGCCGTCGCCGCGTACACGTGGCGCCGCCCCGACCCGTCGGTCGCGGTGACCGGATCACCCAGCAGACCGGAGCCGCCCAGGGCCTGCCACGCACCGAAAGCGCCGTCGGGGGTCTCCTGCGCACGGGCGCGCAGGGTGCGCCGGGAGTCCCGTACGTACACCGTCATCCGGCCGGTGGGGTCCACGGAGACGGACGGTGCACTGATCGCCGAGGTCCCGGATATGTCCACCTTGTCGGGGGTGCCCAGCGACTGCCACGGGCCGAAGGCGCCGTCGGGCGCGTCCTGGACGGCGTACACGAGGTCCCGTCCGTACTCCTGGGCCGTCGAGCCCAGGGTGGTGCGGGTGCCGAACACCGCGATCCGGCCGTCGGGGAGCCGGACCGCCGTCGCACCCGCGTCGATGCCGGTGCCGGGAAGGAGCCGGGGGCCCTGCCAGGGCGCCTGGGGCCCGCTGCGCGACCAGTACGCCATACGGCCGTCCAGGACGGCGAAGGCCCACAGCCGACCGGCGACACCCTCGGCCATCCAGGAGGTGCCGTCGCCCCGGCCGTAGCGGATGGTCTGGCTCCAGCCGGCGCCGGCGGGCCGGGTCGCGGTCTTGCGGTCGCCGCAGCCGGCGGGGCTGCCGCACCAGTCCCGGTGGTCCAGCCAGGCGTAGGTCTTGAGGTAGCCGAGCTTCTCCTCGGCCGTCTGCGGGTCGAGCGTCGGGGGCAGTGAGGTGTTGGGGTAGCTCACGTAGTTCTGGACCGAGAAGTGCGGCCGGTCCGTGGACTTCGCGTAGCGTTCGGCCGCGGCCTGCACGAAGCGGGCGCCGTAGACGTGGTCCTGGTGGTCGAGGAAGACGCCGCTGCCCTCCGACCGGCCGGGCGTCGGGTCCTGCGTCCGTATCGTGGTCGGCTTGTACATCGCGAACACCTTCGCGATGGCGTCTATGACCTGGTCCTTGGTGTACGAGAACCAGGGCTTGACCGGCGTTCCGGAGGTCAGCTGGGCGCCGAGGGAGGGGACCTTGGCGTCCCACAGACCGCGGAGGCTCTCCGGGTTGTCGTCGGAGATGCTCCGCGCCTCCCGCAGCTGCATCCACACCAGGTTGACCTCGGGCCGGGCGACGAGGACGTCCACCTCCGCGCTCCCCCCGCCGACGGTGGGTACGGAAGTGCGCTGCCAGGCACTGGTGCGCTTGCCGGTGGCCATCTCCGCGTAGGCGGCCCGAATGCCGTTCTGCCGGGCCTCCGCGTAGGCGGCGCGGTCGGCGGGGCCGGCGGGGTCGTCCAGGTGCGGGCTGTGGGCCTCGTTCCTGCCGTCGGACTCGCCGGAGGTCAGGTAGACGGTGGCGACCTTGATGCCGGTTGCTATCGAGCGGCTCAGGTCGGGGTTCAGGAAGAAGAGGTCGTCGTCGGGATGTGCGACGACCTGGAGGACGGAGCCCTCGGTCACGCTCGGGCGGACGATCGCCTCGGGGGCCGCCGACTGCTGGGCGGTCGCGTACCCGTAGGCCCAGCTCGTCACACCGACGACGCCGACGCCGAGCGTGGCGAGCAGTGCCGCGAGGCGGGTGCGGCTGGCCAGGGACATCTACAACGCCTTGGGGATCGGTCCGTGCGGAATTCCGACGAGGGGTCAGTCGGCGCCCCGATGGCTCTACCGCTTCCGGAGACGACCGGGCCCGATTATGCCCCGCGCGTTTGCGGCTGACACACCATCAAGTGGTATATGGCGGGAAACCGAAGCTAATACGGCTTATGGGGTTCTTGTCCTATTTTTCGACGCTTGGTCGGTTCGGCCCGCGGGGCTCCACACGGCGGGCGTGAGCCGCCTGGCCTGCGCTTCAGGTGGTCGTGCGGGGCAGCGGCCGACGGCGGGGCGTCCGCCTCGGTGTGATGCAGTCCACGAGGCGCGGGGCGCGATGTGACCGGCGGCGGGTGAGTACTCGGCGGAGGCACCAGGGGCGGACGGCGTGCGCCCCCGGCGCGCTGCCGGGGGCACCTGGTCGTCCGCCGGTCGGCGCACCGGGGCCCGCGGGGCGGCGCGCCCGGGGCGGGCGGTGAACCCGGGCCCGCGGGGCGGCGCCGCGGGCTCCGCGGGCCCGGCCGGGCGGTGTCAGCGGGTCGCGCCGAAGTCCTGCGTCCAGTAGGAGTTCGGCCCCGCGAGGCCGACACCGATCTCCTTGAAGGCACAGTTCAGGATGTTCTCCCTGTGCCCGGGGCTGTTCATCCAGCCGGTCATGACCTGCTGGGGCGTGCTGTAGCCGTAGGCGACGTTCTCGCCGTAGGTCATCCAGGCGTAGCCGGCCCGGGTGATGCGCTCGCCCGGGTCGGAGCCGTCGGAGCCGGTGTGCGACATGTTGGCGTGCGCGGCCATGTCCTTGCTGTGGTTCAGCGCGGCACTCGTCAGCTTCGCGTTCACGGTGAGCGCCGGGCAGCCGGCCTTGGCTCGTTCCTGATTGACGAGGGCCACCACTTCGGCGGCCGGGCCCGAGGGCGCCTCGGTCGGGCTGGCCGTCTTCGGCGGGTTGACCGGCGTCGCCGGCCGGACCGGGGCCGACTTCGCCGGGGTCGCCGCCGTGGGGCGCCTCGTCGGCTCGGCGGACGGCTGCGCCTCCTGCGGAGCCTGGGTGGGCTGCGCGGCCGGCGGGGTCGTCTCGACCGGGGTGCCTGCGCTGCCCGTCAGGTTCTGGATCGGCACGCTGGGGAAGGAGGCGCTGAAGGAAGGTGCGCTGTAGGAGGGGCGCTTGTACTGCTTGCCGTCGGCTTTCGCCGCACCCGACCCCTGAGGACCCAGGCATGCCATGGCGGCCGTGGGTATGCCCACGATGCCCAGGGCGGCGGCGGCGATGAATATCTTCTTCTTGTGCTGCGTCCTCTTACGGTGCTTCCGCATGCGTGACCTCACTTGGTTTCTGCGAGCGCCCCTGCGGCTGAACTGCCGGAGCGCCGAGCGGGCCGCCATTGTGAGAAGGCCGGGAACGGGCTGGCAAGTTTCGCCGCCGGCCCGCGGGGCAGCACCGGAAGCCAGGCTTGAAATGGGCGCAGAGTCATGCTGACCGTGCGGCCTCCGATTTGCGTGAGACGAATGATCGGCCATCAGAAACACCCGTGACGTGGAAAGTTGACCCAAGGCGTCCCGCCAGGCGAGACGCCCAATTTCGACGGAGACGGGAATGACCGATTCCAATCGGACAAATCTCGACATGTCGGCGAGGTGTTCACGGACGTGATGCTTCCGTGATCTTCTGGGGTGCCGTGATGCATGTCACTGTTTCCCGCAGGGGCGCGGTCGTCCCGAGTGGAACCGGGCGCCGCATCCGGGACCGCGACGGGCGACGCACCCGCGCAGCGGGGCGACCTGCCCGAGCCGCGCGCTCCCTGGCAGAGGGTCAGCCCTCGGCGACCCACCCCGGCACCGTGGGGAGCACGGCCTCCGCGACGCGGAGCAGCACCGCGTCGTCCGGCACCACGCCGTCCGCGCGCCAGAGGGTCACGTCGAAGGAGCCGCCGCTGTCCTGGGGGTCCCTCGCCACGGTGAGGGTACGGGTCGGGACACCGGGCCGGCCGGCGGCGTCGCTTCCGTCGAGGCGGAAGGTGAGTCTGATGGTGCGGTCCGAGGAGAAGGCGGCCGGCCGGCCCAGGACCGTACGCTGCCCGCCGTCTCCCAGGGACGAGGCGGACGCGGCCACCGGGAGGTCGTCGTAGGTGGCCGTCAGCTCGACGGTGTAGGTGGCGGACTCGACCCGGGCCGACGGAGCTGCGATCTCCTCCCCGCCGGCAGGCCTGAAGGAGCCGTCGCCGCCCTCGGCACTCCGCACGGTCTGACCGGGCGTTTGCAGCAGTCCTGCGAGGTCGGGGCGGTTCAGCGCCGCGCAGAGCTGGGCACCCGAGAGGCGCCCGGACGCCTGCTCGGGCCGCCCGCCGGTGCATGCGGCAGGCGAGGCCCCCGCCGACAGCGACGCCTGCTGGAAGGTCCACAGACCGGCCCCGAGCGCCGCGACCATCACCACGGCCGCGACGGCCTGACCCCACGCGCCCGCTCTCGTCGTACGTCCGTCCCCGCCCTCGGCCATGTCCCCCGCTTGCTGTGATCCCCCGATACGTGCCCGGGGACCCTAACCCGTGATCATCTGGCGGACAAAGGAGATTCCGGCTCGTCACGGGGTTGCCGGACCCGAGGGTGGCGACGGAAGGACGACCCGTGCGGCGTGTCCACCGGCGGGCGGCAGCCCCGGCCCGGTCGCGCTGCCTACCGTGGCCGCATGAACGCACGCGCAGCGCTGCCGGCCGACGGATACGGGATCCGGCGCGCGCGTCCGGCCGAGTCGAGCACGGTCGCCGCGCTCCTGGCGTGCGCTTTCGCCGATGACCCGGTCATGGGGTGGATGATCCCGGACCCGTCCGACCGGGTGCACAGGGTCGCCCTGTACTTCGAGCTGGCCCAGCGGCAGCAGCGGCCGCGGGCCGGCGCGGTGCGGGTGGCCGCGACCGCCGACGGGCGGCTGCTGGCGGCCGCCCTGTGGTCGGGTCCGGGTCGCCGGGCGGCCTCCGCACTCCAGGAGCTGGCGGCGCTGCCGCGGTACGCACGCGTCTTCGGCGTACGGGGGATGGGACGGGCGGCCGAGGTGCAGAACACCCTGCACGAGGCCCATCCGGACGCTCCGCACTGGTATCTGCCGGTCCTGGGGACCGATCCGGCGGTGCAGGGAGCGGGGGTCGGCTCGGCCCTGGTGCGGGAACAGCTGGCCCACTGCGACCGGCTCGGGCAGCCCGCGTACCTGGAGTCCAGCCAGGCCTCGAACGTTCCCTTCTACGAACGGCTCGGCTTCCGCGTCACACGGGAGATCCGGCTCCCGGACGGCGGACCGGCCCTCTGGCCCATGTGGCGCGGCCCGGCCCCGCGACCCGGCCCGTCGGCTGGTGAGCGCACTGGTCGCGAGGACCGCGGCCCCGGGAACGGCCTGGCGCAGTAGCAGCGCCCTCGCCGTGAAGGCTTTCGCGGCTTTCGGCATGAGCGTGAGCGTGGCGCGAGCGCGAGCTGCCGCAGCCCCGAGACCGTCGGCGGCGTCGCGGGCACAGCCTTCTACCAAGATCGGTTATCGGGGTCAAGCCACGTATTCGAGGGGCATGACGCACGTCTCGCCGCAGGGTTTATTTGAAGTACGCCCTCACCGGGACAAACCCCCCGGAGACAACGAGGCCGAACCAATAGCCCGGTCCTTTCCCCGGGACGTCACACAAACCCCCTTTTTCTTATCCCGAATGGAGAATTCCCATGTTCCAGCGTTTCTCGACCCGTCGTATCGTTCTGGCCGGAGCTTCCGTGGCGCTGCTGGGTGGCGGCATCGCACTGCCGGCGACCGCGATGGCCGCTCCGGTCGCCGCCCCGCAGCACGTGGTCACCCTCGCCCCCGCGGACAGCGCCGACGGCATCGGTACCGGCGGCGAGTCCAACGCCGAGAACACGACGGCCGGCGGCACGGCCACCGGTGGCACCGCCAACTCCGGCGTCGGCGTCTGCAAGGGCAAGTGCACCATCACCACCGGTGCCGCCACCGGCGGCAGCGCCAGCGCCGACGCCATCAACCAGGGCGACGCCACCTCGGTGGGCGGCGACGGCAAGGGCACCGGCGGCACCGTGAGCAAGACCGACGTGAAGGTCCTCAAGGACCAGGTCAAGCAGCAGCTGAAGGCCAAGCTCGGCAAGTAGGCGGCCGACAGCCCCCTGACTCCCCGCGACGTCCCGGCGAGCCACCGCACGGCGAGCCACCGCACAGCGGATGCCGGAGAGGCCCCCAGCCTCTCCGGCATCCGCGCGCCGCCGTGGCCGCGGATCAGCCGGTCGTGGACCCACGACCAAGATGTCTGAAAAATCCCGGTCCAGGAGGTTTCATCCGCCGTCTGCGGGCTATGCTTCCCATAGGCCTACGAGGCGAGCGAGGGAGTTCGACCGGAGTAGCCGACTGTGGCGGAAGTAGGTTCTCCGCCGTGGCCGACGTCACCGGTAGGGCTGAGAGGCCAGACGGTCGGAAGACCCGAAGGCGACCCCCACCACCTGATCCGGACAATACCGGCGCAGGGAGCCCGTTTCGTAGGTCGTTTCGCGTTCCGAGCCCGTTCGGGCCGATCGAGGACGCCGTGCCGATCCAGGCCGGGCCCATCGACCGAGGACGCCGTCCCGAGCGCCGAGTCAGCCAGAGCGTCCGTCAGCCAGGGCGCACCCTCGTGCCCGCCGCGCTGCCGGAAGGCGCCGGCCGCACCCGCCCCTACGGCACCTCCGCGTCGTCCTCGCTTGCGATCCGGTCGACCAGGATGACCGCCACGTCGTCCACCAGACAGCCCTGCGTATGGCCGAGCAGCGCCTGCCGCAGCCCCTCCAGGAACGCCCGCCTGCTGTGTTCCCCCATCGCCGCCATGGCCGCGGGCAGGTCGAAGAAGGCGTTGGCGCGGTCGCGGGCCTCGATGACGCCGTCGGTGTGCAGCAGCAGCCGGTCCCCCGGCGTGAACGGATAGCTGTCCAGCCGCCCGGGAGGACCGCTGATGAACTCCTCAAGACCGAGCGGTGGCAGCGGGGTGGTGGGCATCAAGGGCCGCACGGCGCCGTCGCTCAGCAGGAGCGGCGGCGGATGACCGCGGTTGATCACCTCGATGGCGGGGCCGTCCGACACCTGTGCCACGAGCGCGGTGACGAAGGCTTCCCGGAGGGCGTCCTCACCGCCGCGCGTGCCCGAGCCCGCGATGACGGCGTCCCGGCGCAGGGCCGCTCCGCAGTGGTTGATGACCTCCACCAGGTCTTCCTCGTAGTGCACGGCCTCCCTGAACGCGCCGAGCACGACCGCGGCAGCCCGTACGGCGGGCAGCCCCTTGCCCCGGACATCCCCGACGATCATCCGGATCCCGTAGCGGGTCTGGACCGCGTCGTACAGATCGCCGCCGATCTGCGCTCCCTGCTCGGCCGCCATGTACATGCTGGCCGCCCGTACGGGGCCCAGGCGGGCCGGCACGGGCCTCAGCAGGACCTCCTGGGCCGCCACGGCGATACGGCGGAGCTGGTTGAGCTCGTTCTCCTGGCGCGTGCGGGCGGCGCTGCTCGTCATGAAGCTCGCCACCGACACCAGGAACAGGGCGAGGAAGTTCGTGTAGACCTGCTGGCCGCCCCAGGCGTTGTTGTGGGTGGCCGTGATCGCGCTGACGACGACGGCCACCCCGGCCGCCGCGAGCGTGCCCTTGGGACCCATCGTCACGGCCGCCAGAGCGGGCGTCGCAACCAGCAGGGGGCCGGTGTACAGCACGTGCGCGGGCGTGAGCTCGATCAGGAGCACCAGCAGGGCGACCGCGAAGGGCACGCACTCCGCGAGCAGGTAAAGGAGCTGGTGGTCGCCGCCGGCTCCCGGTCCCGGGGGCGAGCGCAAGGGCGCTCTCATGAGTACAGCCTGCCTCGCCCGGGCGCACGGCCGCCACTCACCGGACGGACGGCCGCCCCTCCCCCGACGCGGTCACCCCTCACCGGTTCACCGGTCCGGGTGCGGGCGACCGGCCGCCGCCCCGACCGGGTAGGGATGCGTAAACGGCGGGCCGGCCCGCCGACGCCCTTCACGACTGGAGCGCCGCATGCCCATGAGCAGCCAGCCGGCACAGGTCCCCCGGGTCTCCCGTCAGGAGTTCGACGCCCTCTTCGCCTCGGTCCGTACGTGGGGCCGCTGGGCCCCGGCCGACCGGGGCGCCTGGAACCGGGTGACCGCGGAGCACGTGCGGCGGGCCGCCACGCTGGTCCGGGACGGTACGGCAGTACCCCTGGGGCTGCCCTGGAACACCCGGCCCGGCCCCGACAACACCAGGCCCGCCCTGCACTACATGTCCGACCTCGGCGACATGGAGCCCCCGGAACCGGCCACCCACAAGGACTTCCTCGCCGTCGACTACCACGGCAAGGGCGTCACCCACCTCGACGCGCTGTCGCACATCGCCTACCGGGGCAGGCTCTACGAAGGGCACCCGGCACACGAGGTCATCGGCTCCGGCGGCGCCCGCTTCGGTTCGGTGGCGGCGCTCGGTCCGCTCGCCGCCAAGGGCGTACTCCTCGACCTGCCCGCCGTCCTCGGCGTCGACTGGCTGGAGCCCGGGCAGGCGGTCCACGCGCGTGACGTCCTCGACGCCGAGCGGGCCCTCGGCGTCGGGATCGACGACGGGTGCGCGGTGCTGCTGCGCTCCGGCCGGTTCCGGCGCCGCCGCGAGCTGGGACCGTGGGACGTCGACACGGCGAGCGCGGGCTTCCATGTGGACGCGCTGCCCCTGCTGGCCGAGCGGGAGATCGGTCTGCTCGGTGCGGACGGGGACAGCGACGTACGCCCCTCCCCGGTGGAGGGCCTCCACTCCCCCGTCCACACGCTCGCCGTCGCGGCCATGGGGGTGCCGCTGCTGGACAACCTGGAGCTGGAGGCTCTGTCCGCCGCGTGTGCCCAAGCCGGACGGTACGAGTTCATGATCGTCGTGACACCCCTGAACGTGCCCGGCGGGACCGGGTCGCCCGTCAATCCGGTCGCCCTCCTGTGACTGTGAAGGGCAAATCGCCAGGAATATACTCGGAACGCGCTTATTCGACTTCACACCACGGACCCGAGCGATCATCCCGATACGGCCGAGGCGCACCGGCAAGGGAAGTGATGCAGATGGCGGTCACGGGAGGACAGATCGGTCCCGCACGCTCCCGTGAGCGGTTCCTCGTGGGCGAGTCGGTCGGGACCGGGGTCAGGAGTCCCATCCTGAACTCGTGGCTGCGCTGCCGGCTGCTGGGACTGTCCCCGGACCAGACCGAGCTTCCCTTCACGGACGACTTCGATCCGGACAGCCGGCTCGTACGTGCGGCCGGACCCGTGCTCGACCAGTTGCAGTCCCGGTTCTCGGGCAGCCAGATGAACATCTCGGTCGCCGACGCGAACGGCACGGTTCTGCAACGCCGCTTCGGCGATCCCTCCCTCGCCCGGAAGCTGCCCCCGATCCAGAGCGTGCCCGGCTTCGTCTTCGCCGAGCGCTGCGCCGGAACCAACGGCATCGGCCTCGCGCTGGCCGAGCGGCGCCTCATCCAGGTCTACGGCGCCGAGCACTTCGCCGAACGCTCCCAGGCGAACGCCTGCTGCGCCGTCCCCATCCACGACCAGCTCAGCGGGCGCATCGTGGGCGTGCTCTGCTTCGGGTACCCGTACGCCTACGAGCGCGCGGCCCTGACCGTGCTGGTCCGCCGGGCGGCGGAGACGATCGAGCGACGGCTGATGGAGCAGAGCTCGGCGCGTGAGCGCGGGCTGCTGCGCGCGTACCTCGACGCCGAACGGCGCGCCCGGGCCCGCCGGGCCGCCGGGGACGGGCACCACACCGGGCCGACCGTCCCGGCCGGGCCGCCCGAGCTGGACCGACTGGTCGATCTTGAGCTGGACCAGCACGACCAGACGGTCCTCAAGGAGAAGGCGACCGAGCTCCTCTCCGCCTCCCGGCGGGCCGCCGTCGAGGTGGCGCTCCCCCACGGCCGGGAGGCCACCTTGCTGAGCCGCCCGGTCACGAGCCGTTCCGGAGTGGCGGGCATGGTCGTCGAGGCGGTGCTCAGCAGCGACACGCCGCCGGTGCACCACCTCCCCGTCTCGCCCCGCTCCGGACCGCAGCCCGCCCAGCACCCGCCCCTCCAACCCCTGCCCGGGCCGGCCGAGCCGCCCGAGCCCCGGCCCGGCACGGTCCGGGGCCTGGTGCTGGTGGGCGAGCCGGAAGTCGGGAAGTACGCCGTCGAGGCACGGCGCCGCCTGGAGCTGCTGGCCGAGGCCAGCAGCCGTATCGGCACCACCCTGGACGTGAGCCGCACCGCCTGGGAACTCGCCGAGACGGCGGTCCCGCGCCTGGCCGACTACGTGACCGTCGACCTGCCCGATGCGGTGCTGCGCGGCGACGAGCCCGCCGATCCGGGGACCGGGCTGCACCGCACGGTGGTCCACGGCATCCGCGAGGACTGCCCCTTCTACCCGGCCGGACAGCACGTGGAGCTCCTCCCGGGAACTCCCCACATGCGCTGCCTGACCGGCGGGCACGCGGTTCTGGAACCCGAGCTGCAGTCCTCGGCCGGCTGGATCGCCCAGAGCCCCGAGCGCGCCCGCCGGATCCTCGGGCACGGCGTGCACTCGCTCATCGCCGTCCCGCTGCTCGCCCGGGGCGTCCTGCTCGGCATCGCGAGCTTCTACCGCGCGCAGGACCCCGCCCCCTTCGGGGACGACGACAGCCGGCTGGCCCAGGAACTCGCCGCCCGCGCGGCCCTGTGCATCGACAACGCCCGCCGCTACACCCGGGAGCACACGCTGGCCCTGGCCCTGCAGCGCAGCCTGCTCCCGCGCGGCCTGCCCGAGCAGGGCGCCGTCGAGGTCGCCCACCGCTATCTGCCCGCCGAATTCGAAGTGGGCGGCGACTGGTTCGACGTCATCCCCCTGTCCGGCACCCGCGTCGCCCTCCTCGTCGGCGACGTCGTGGGCCACGGCCTGCACGCGGCGGCCACCATGGGGCGGCTGCGGACCGCCGCACGCAACTTCGCCGAACTGGAACTCGCGCCCGACGAGCTCCTCACCCACCTGGACAACCTGCTGGTCCGCCTGGACCGGGAGGAGGGCGGCGACGAGGCCAGCGGCAGCAGCAGCATCGTGGGCGCCACCTGTCTGTACGCCATCTACGACCCCATCTCGCGGCAGTGCACCATGGCCCGGGCCGGCCACCTCCCGCCGGCGCTGGTCCACCCCGACGGCAGCGTGACCTTCCCCGAACTGCCCGCCGGGCCCCCGCTGGGCCTGGGCGGCCTGCCCTTCGAAACGGCCGAGGTCGAGCTCCCCCGGGACAGCACGCTGATCCTGTACACCGACGGGCTCGTCCACGACCGCCACCGCGACATCGACCTCGCCCTCGACCAGCTGCAGCGGGCCCTGGCCCACCCGGGCCGGAGCCCCGAGGAGACCTGTCAGGCGGTCATCGACGCCATGGCGCCCGAGCACCCCTCCGACGACATCGCCCTGCTCGTCGCCCGTACCCACACCCTGCCCGCCGACCGGATCGCCGTATGGGACCTGCCGGCCGATCCCGCGCGGGTCTCCGACGTCCGCACCGCCGCCACACGCCAGCTGGCGCACTGGGGACTGGACGAACTCGCGTTCTCCGCCGAGCTGATGCTGAGCGAGCTGGTCACCAACGCGGTCCGCTACGGCACCGAGCCGATCCAGGTGCGCCTGATCCGCGACCGCGTCCTGATCTGCGAGGTCTCCGACGGCAGCAGTACCGCCCCGCACCTGCGGAGGGCGGCCGGCACGGACGAAGGCGGACGCGGCCTGTTCCTCGTCGCGCAGCTGGCCCAGGCCTGGGGCACCCGCTACACCCCCCAGGGCAAGGTCATCTGGGCCGAATGCGCCGTGGACGCGGCCTGATATCCGCCACATCCATGAATGTCCCTTGACTCCCAGTAGCATCCTTTCTGTCCCACCCTCCCGTGAGGGAGATCCGAGGTCGCCCCCGGAGACGTCCGTGCATGACGCCCATGACCCTTCCGACACCTCGACGGGCCTCCCGCGCCGGAGTTCCGGCGGTGAACCGCTCGTACGGATACAAGGCCTCGGCAAGCGGTTCGGCGGAACCGTCGCGCTGGCCGACGTCAGCCTCGACCTCCACAGGGGCAGCGTCCTCGCCCTCCTCGGCCCCAACGGCGCCGGGAAGTCCACGCTCATCAAGGTGCTCGCCGGGGTGCACCAGGCCGACGAGGGCGAGGTGACGGTGGCCGGGCACCGGCTCGGGTCAGAGGCCGCCACCGGGAAGATGTCCTTCATCCACCAGGACCTCGGCCTGGTCGAGTCGATGACGGTCGCCGAGAACATCGCCCTGGGGACGGGCTACCCGCGCCGCCTCGGCCTGATCTCCTGGCGGCAGACCCGGGAGCGCTGCGCCGAGGCCCTCGGGATCGTCGCCGGACACCTGGACGCCGAGGCCCGCATCGCCGACCTCGCGCCGGCCGAGCGTTCCCTGGTGGCCATCGCCCGCGCGCTCGCGCGACGGGCGGAGCTGTTCGTCCTCGACGAGCCGACCGCCACGCTGCCCGCCGCGGACTGCGCCCGGCTCTTCGACGTCCTGCACGCGTTGCGCGACCGGGGGCACGGCATCCTGTACGTCAGCCACCGGCTCGACGAGGTGTACCGGGTCGCCGACGCGTTCGCCGTCCTGCGCGACGGCCGCCTGGTCAGCCAGGGGCTGCTCGCCGGGTACGGCCCTGCCCGTCTGGTCCATGACATCGCGGGCGCCGCACCGGCCGGGCGCGGGCCGGGCGCTGCCGTGTCCCGCGACCGTACTCCCGTGCTGCGTCTCGACGCCGTGACGACCCGGCACACCGGGCCCGTCAGCCTGGAGCTGGCGCCCGGGGAGATCCTCGGCATGGTGGGGTTGACCGGCGCCGGCCACATGCACTTGGGGCGCGCCCTCGCCGGTGCGCTGCCGCTGCTCGGGGGGCGGGTTCTGCTCGACGGCCGTCCGTACCGCCCCCGTTCGGTGGCCGCCGCCCTCGGCCGGGGAGTCGGATTCGTCGCCGCCAACCGCCAGGAGGAGGGCTGCCTCCCCGATCTGACGGTCCGGGAGAACTTCCTGGCCAACCCCCGGGCGTCCGGTGTCCCGGCGTGGCGCTGGCTCGGTCCCCGGCGTGAGCGGCGCGAGGCCGCCGACCTGATCGCACGGTTCTCGGTGCGCCCCCGCGACAGCGAGGCACCCCTCGCCACCCTGTCGGGCGGCCACCAGCAGAAGGTCGTCCTCGGCCGGTGGCTCCGGGGCGGTCTGCGGCTGCTGATCCTCGAAGAGCCGACCGCGAGCGTGGACGTGGGCGCCAAGGCGGCGATCCACCGGCTGCTCGACGACGCGGCGGCCGAGGGCCTCGCGATCCTGCTGGTGTCCACCGACTTCGAGGAGGTCGCGGACCTCTGCCACCGGGCCCTGGTCTTCGTACGCGGATCGGTGGCGGCCGAACCGGCGGGTGCCGCCCTGACGCCTGCCGAACTCACCCGCGCCGCCTCGGCCATGCCCGCGATCACCGGAAGCACGACGGCCCCGTGACCCACCGGTCCCCGCGCGGGCATCACATCCTCGGGAGCTACGGGCTGCTGGGCCTGACCGCCCTGCTCTTCCTGGTCTTCTCCGTGGCCCTGCCGGACACCTTCCCCACGCGGGACAACGTGTCCTCGATCCTCTCCAACCAGTCGATCCCCGCGCTCCTCGCGCTCGGTGCGACGATCCCCGTCGCCGCAGGCAAGTTCGACCTTTCCATCGGCTACGGGCTGGGCCTGGCACACGTCCTGGTGATGCAGCTCATCGTCGAGGAGGGGACGCCCTGGCCGCTCGCCTGCCTCGCCGTCATCGCCGGAGGGGTGCTGGTCGGGGCCCTGAACGGGGTCGTCGTGGAATTCGCCCGGATCGACTCCCTCATCGCCACGCTCGGCACCGGCAGCATCATGTACGCCCTCACCGGATGGCTCACGGACGGCAGCCGGATCGTGCCCGGCCCGGACGGCCTGCCGGCCGCCTTCACCGGCCTGTACGACGCACGGTTCCTCGGCCTGCCGGTGGCCGCCTTCTACGTGCTCGCCGCCGTCCTCGTCCTGTGGGTGGTGCTGGAACGGCTGCCGCTCGGCCGGTACCTGTACGTCATCGGCTCCAACCCCCGCGCCGCGGACATCCTCGGCATCCCCACCCGCAGGTACTCCGTCTTCGCCTTCGCCGGATCGGGGCTGGTCGTGGGCATCGCCGGAGTGCTGCTCGCCGCGCAGCAGCAGATCGGCAACCCGAGTGTCGGCCTGGACTACCTGCTGCCCGCCTTCGTCGGCGCGCTGCTCGGCTCCACCACGATCAAGCCCGGGCGCGCCAACGCGCTCGGCACCCTCGTGGCCGTCAGCGTGCTCGCCGTCGGACTCGCCGGGATCGGCCAACTCGGTGCCCAGTTCTGGGCCACCCCGCTGTTCAACGGCGGCACGCTCCTGGTGGCGGTCGGCCTGGCCGGCTACACGGCGCGGCGGCGGCTGCGGGCACGGGCCACCCCGGACCGGGACCCGCCCGCCCGGCCGGCCGGGCCGTCGGCGCCGGAGGCGGACGGCGGCGCCCCCCAGCCACCAGCGCACCCCTAGTCAGGAGCACCGTGTACCCGAACCGCACCAGCGTCCTCGCGGCCGCGGCCCTGTGGGCGGCCGCCACCGCTCTCCTCTCCGGCTGCGGAGGCGGCCCTTCGCAGACCTCGGCGTCTCCCCCGGCCGCGCCCTCGGGCGCCGGCTGCCCGTCCGTACTCGCCAAGGCGAAGGAGGCCCTGGGGCAGGCCGAGCGTACCGACCTCTCCTGGAACGGCCCCACGACCGGCCCGGCGGCGGTTCCCGGCAAGACCGTCGTCTACGTGGCCCAGACCATGACCAACCCCGGTGTCGCCGGAGTCGCCCAGGGCATCCTGGAAGCCGCGGCGGCCATGGGCTGGCAGGTCCGGGTGATCGACGGGGAGGGCACGCCGGCGGGCATC
Organism: Streptomyces sp. NPDC043680; assembly: GCF_056436685.1. NCBI lineage: Bacteria > Bacillati > Actinomycetota > Actinomycetes > Kitasatosporales > Streptomycetaceae > Streptomyces > Streptomyces sp. NPDC043680. The sequence goes on from NZ_JBWKCE010000019.1 coordinate 56,588, forward strand.
CAGGCCGCGCTCAGCCAAGCCGTCACCCTCAGGCCCTCGGGCATCGCCATCGGCGGCTTCGACCCCCTGCTCACGGCGCAGCAGACGGCACGGGCCGAGGCCGCGGGCATTCCGGTGGTCGGTTGGCACGCGGTCACCTCCCCCGGACCGAGCAGCCGTCCCCGGCTCTTCACCAACATCACCACGAAGGTGGCGGAGGTGGCGGAGATCAGCGCGGACTGGGTCATCGCCGGGTCCGACGGCGGCGCCGGGGTCGTCGTCTTCACCGACGACTCCATCCCCTTCGCCCGCAACAAGTCCGAGCTGATCAAGCAGGCGCTCGCCGAGTGCCCCGGGGTGAGGCTGCTGGCCACGGAGAACATCCCCATCCCGGACGCGAGCCAACGCACCCCGCAGCAGGTCTCCTCCCTGGTGTCCCGGTTCCGGAACCGGTGGACCCACTCCATCGCGATCAACGACCTCTACTTCGCCGACGCCGCCCCGGCGCTGCGTGCCGCCGGGCGCCCCGGCGAGGGGCCGCCCTTCAACATCGGCGCGGGCGACGGCGACCCCTCCGCCTTCCAGCGCATCAACAGCCGGCGCTACCAGGCGGCCACCGTCCCCGAGCCCCTGAACCAGCAGGGCTGGCAGATCATCGACGAGTTCAACCGCGCCTTCGCCGGCCGTCCCGCCAGCGGCTACGTCGCACCCGTGCACGTGGTGACGGCCGAGAACAGCGGCGGGGCCACGTCCTGGGACCCGAAGGGCTACCGAGAGGCGTACGAGCGGATCTGGCGCGGGGAGTAGTCGGCGGGGCAGGGGACCGGGGGCTTTTAGCAAGATCGATTTTCGGCGTCAAGTCACGTACTTGAGGGGCATGACGCACGTCCCGCCACAGGGTTTATTTGAAGTACGCCCTCACCGGGACAAACCACCGGAGACAACGAGGCCGAACCGATAGCCCGGCCCTTTCCCCGGGGCATTACATGAAACCCCCTTTTCATCCCGAATGGAGAATTCCCATGTTCCAGCGTTTCTCGACCCGTCGTATCGTCCTGGCCGGAGCTTCCGTGGCGCTGCTGGGCGGCGGCATCGCACTGCCGGCGACCGCGATGGCCGCGCCGGTCGCCGCCCCGCAGCACGTGGTCACCCTCGCCCCCGCGGACAGCGCCGACGGCATCGGTACCGGCGGCGACTCCAACGCCGAGAACACCACCGTCGGGGGCGAGGCCAAGGGCGGCAGCGCCAACTCCGGCGTCTCCAACTGTGAGGGCGGATGTGACATCACCACCGGCGCCGCCACGGGCGGCAACGCCAGCGCCGACGCCATCAACCAGGGCGACGCCACCTCCGTGGGCGGCGACGGCACGGGCACCGGCGGCATCGTGAGCAAGACCGAGGCCCAGGTCATCAAGGACCAGGTCAAGGAGAACCTGAAGGCCAAGCTCGGCAAGTGACGGCCGAGCCCACCACCCGCTGAGTCCCTGCACACAGCGACGACGCCGGAGAGGCCATGGCCTCTCCGGCATCCGCACGCCCCGGCATCCCCGGCCGGGCCACGACTCCCCGGCGCGTTCGCGACCGTCCGCCGCCACCGAAAGCAGCCGGCCGGCGTCATGTCGGCCGTGCAGGCCATCACCCTGGCGGGCGTGGCCCTCGCCGGCCCTCGCCGTGGGCATGGCCGTGGGCATGGCCGTGGCCACGGCATACCGGCACATCGAGACCTGCGATCCGCCGTACGGCGAGGACCCGGCGTCCGAACACGTCGTGCCGCTCATCGTCGCGGCCTGCACCCCGTTCGTTCTGCTTCTCGCCACGGGCATGGCGGCGCCGGGCGCGCTCTGCCCGGCGGCCCTCAAGGAGGCCGTGCCGGGCCGCACCACGACGTCCTGATCGCCGGCTCCCTGGTATTCGCCGTCGTGGCGGTGTGAGTGCCGCTGGTGGCCGCCTCGGGCTCACGGGAGAGCGCGGCCGCGCCGCTCGCCCTCTTGCCGGTGCTGCTGCCGGCCGCCGTAACGCCGGCCGTATGGCTCGCCACCCGGTACGGCCTGGCCCCGGACGTCGTGGCCCTGGAGGAGGCGTATCCGGCCACCGCCCTGCGCCGGCTCGGCCGCACTGGTCCAGGGTGACTGGTGGCGCATCTTCGGCATCACCGTCGTCGCCGGCAGGCTCGCCGGGGGCGATCGCGTGGGCAGCTTCCGTACAACCTCATCGGCACGTTCGCGCTGATTCCCGCGGTGGAGGGTGTGTCCGAGGACACCGGCCCCTCGGCCGGCGTGATCACCGCCGTGGCGTTCGGCTTCCTCGCCGCGTTCTTCGGCGCCGCCGCAGGCCAGGTCTTCCAGATCGGATTCACCCAGCTGGTCAGCGCCTTGCTGTCCGTCGACCCGCGCATGCGACGCCAGAACCTCGGCGAGGCCCCCCTTGCCGGGCTCGCCACCGTCCCGGCCGCTCCCGCCCCGGGCACGCCCGCGCCCGCGCCCGCGCCCGCGACACCCTCCACCGCCCAGCCGAGGGCCCGCAAGACGGCCACTGAGGTCTTCAGCCGCCCCACACCGCCGGGCGGGCTGCGAGGCCGTCCGCTTTTACCAAGATCAATTCTCGGCGTCAAGCCACGTATTCGAGTGGCGTGACGCATGTCGGCCCACAGGGTTTATTTGAAGTACGCCCTCACCGGGAGAAACCACCGGAGAAAACGAGGACGAAAAATTGCCGCCGACCCCTTCCCGGGACGGTGTCCAGACCCTCTTTTTACACCGAATGGAGAATTCCCATGTTCCAGCGTTTCTCGACCCGTCGTATCGTTCTGGCCGGAGCTTCCGTGGCGCTGCTGGGCGGCGGCATCGCCCTCCCCGCGACCGCCATGGCCGCCCCGGTCGCCGCACCGCAGCACGCGGTCGCCCTGGTCCAGGACGACAGCGCCGACGGCATCGGCACGGGCGGCGGCTCCAACGCCGAGAACACCACGGTCGGCGGCACGGCCACCGGTGGCACCGCCAACTCCGGCGTCGGCATCTGCAAGGGCAAGTGCACCATCACCACCGGCGCCGCCACCGGCGGCAGCGCCAGCGCCGACGCCATCAACCAGGGCGACGCCACCTCCGTGGGCGGCGACGGCAAGGGCACCGGCGGCACCGTGAACAAGACCAACAAGGGGCTCGTCAAGAAGCAGCTCAAGGAGGCCCTGAAGGCCCAGTTCGGCAAGTGACGGCCGCCGGCCCGGACCCTGCGCCCCCCGAGGAGTCAATTCCCGTAAACCACCCCGCACAGCGGACGCCGGAGAGGCCCACAGCCTCTCCGGCGTCGGCATGCCCGGCGCCGGATTCCCCCGCCAAACCCTGCTTACTTAAGACAATAACTTCGAGTGTCGTTGCGCGAGTCGCCCTGCGTGTTCTCTCAGTGGGGAGACATCGGTGCGCAACCATGGGGACAAGGGCAAGCAGGCCAGCAGAGGAATCAGTGAGACAGGAAGAAGGACCGACGTGTCTGGCAGCGAGAGCGAGAACCCGGTAATCCCCTCCCCGACCCCCACGGCCACCCGGCCGAGGACGAATCGGGACTGGTGGCCGAACCAGCTGGACCTTCAGGTTCTCCACCAGCACTCGCCCCGGTCCAATCCGATGGGCGAGGACTTCACTTATGCGGACGAGTTCAGGAACCTCGACGTCGACGCGCTGAAGCAGGACGTCTTCGAGGTGATGACGACGTCGCAGGACTGGTGGCCCGCCGACTACGGCCACTACGGCCCGCTGTTCATCCGGATGAGCTGGCATGCCGCGGGCACCTACCGCATTGCCGACGGCCGGGGCGGTGGCGGATCCGGTGCCCAGCGTTTTGCGCCCCTCAACAGCTGGCCGGACAACGCGAGCCTCGACAAGGCGCGCCGCCTGCTCTGGCCGGTCAAGCAGAAGTACGGCCGGAAGATCTCCTGGGCCGACCTCCTGGTCTTCGCCGGCAATTGCGCCATGGAATCGATGGGGTTCAAAACGTTCGGATTCGGCTTCGGCCGGGAGGACATCTGGGAACCGGAGGAAATCTTCTGGGGACCCGAGGACACGTGGCTCGGAGACGAGCGCTACAGCGGCGAGAGGGAACTCACCGGTCCTTTCGGCGCTGTGCAGATGGGCCTGATCTACGTGAACCCGGAGGGCCCCAACGGCAACCCGGACCCGATGGCCGCCGCCAGGGACATTCGCGAGACGTTCGGGCGCATGGCGATGAACGACGAGGAGACGGTCGCGCTCATCATCGGCGGCCACACCTTCGGCAAGTGTCATGGAGCGGTCCAGGCCGAGTACATCGGTCCGGAGCCCGAGGCCGCCCCCGTCGAGCAGCAGGGCCTCGGCTGGAAGAACACCTACGGCAGCGGCGTGGGCCCCCACGCGCTCACCAGCGGGCTGGAAGGCGCATGGACCACCGCGCCGACGACTTGGGACAACGGTTACCTGGACAACCTGTTCACGTACGACTGGGAGCTGACGACGAGCCCCGCCGGTGCGAAGCAGTGGACTCCCAAGGATCCCGCGGCCCAGGGCACCGTGCCGGACGCTCATGATCCCTCGAAGCGGCACGCCCCCATGATGCTGACGACGGACCTCGCGCTGAAGGTGGACCCCATCTACGGGCCGATCTCGAAGCGGTTCCACGAGAATCCCGCCGAGCTCGCGGACAAGTTCGCCAAGGCGTGGTACAAGCTGTTGCACCGCGACATGGGGCCCGTCTCGCGCTACCTCGGCCCCTGGATTCCCGAGCCGCAGCTGTGGCAGGACCCGGTCCCCAAGGTCGATCACGAGCTGGTCGCGGAGGAGGACATCACCGCCCTCAAGCGCCAGATCCTCGCATCGGGACTGTCCGTCTCCCAACTGGTCACCACGGCCTGGGCCTCGGCGGCCAGCTTCCGCGCCACCGACAAGCGCGGCGGGGCCAACGGGGCGCGGATCCGGCTCGCGCCGCAAAAGGACTGGGAGGTGAACGACCGGCCCGAAGTGGTCGAGGTGGTCCAGGGCCTTGAGCGGATCCAGCAGGAGTTCAACCGCTCGCAGTCGGACGGGAAGCGGGTTTCGCTCGCCGACCTGATCGTCCTGGGCGGCTGCGCGGCCGTGGAGCAAGCGGCGAAGAACGCCGGGCACGACATCACGGTCCCCTTCGCGCCGGGGCGCACGGACGCCTCGCAGGAGCAGACCGACGTGGAGTCGTTCGCCGTGCTCGAACCGACCGCAGACGGTTTCCGCAACTACCTCCGGGCCGGGGAGAAGTTGGCCGCGGAGACCCTCCTGCTCGACCGGGCCAACCTGTTGGACCTGACCGCGCCCGAGATGACGGTTCTGATCGGCGGTATGCGGGCGCTGAACACGAACTTCGGGCGGTCCGCACACGGCGTCTTCACCGACCGGCCCGAGACGTTGACCAATGACTTCTTCGTCAATCTGCTCGACTCGGGTCTGGAGTGGAAGGTGTCCGAGTCGACCGAGGGCGTATTCGAAGGCCGGGACCGCGCCAAGGGCGAGGTCAAGTGGACCGCCACCGCCGTCGACCTCGTCTTCGGTTCGCACTCCCAGCTCCGCGCCATCTCGGAGGTGTACGCGTGCCAGGATGCGAGCGAGAAGTTCGTGCGTGACTTCGTGGCGGCGTGGGACAAGGTCATGAACCTCGACCGGTTCGACCTTGCCTGAGCACGTTGTCCGGATCGGCCGCTGACCGGCCGACCCGGACCCCGGGCGGGCGCCCGCCGCCGGGCGTCAGGTCCCGCCGTTCTTCAGCCGGCGAACGACCTCCTCGGACAGGCGCCGTTGCAGTTCGGCGAGCTGCTCGGGGGTGTACCCGTGGAGGTCGACGTCCCCGGGGGGCGCGGCGCCCTCGCCCTTCGGTTTCTGTTTCTCCTGCTCCCTGCGTTTGAGTTCCGCTTCCTCCGGCGACCCGGGCGCCGCGAACGCACAGCTGATGAGTGCTCCGTCAGCCGTCTTCAGGCAGGTCGCCTCCCGGCCGGCGACCTGGCCCCGGCCCTCCACCCGGTAGCGGATGTTCTGCTCGCTGCCGATGGTGGCGGTCCACGTACTGCCACCGGTGGGAACGACCTCGAAGACCCGGTCCTCGTTGTAGCAGCAGACGTCCCGGTACTCCGCCTTGACCAGCTCGACGAGCGCCTTCGGCGACGACCAGGTCGGACTGAGCCGGTGGACGGTCATCGGGGCGAGGCCCCCGCCCTGATGACGGGTCGGTACGGTCGACACGGCCACGACGGAACTGGCCTCCCCCTGCGGGGTGAGGGGGGTGACGTACGCGCTGCCGCCGGCCTGGTCGCGGTACCGCAGCGTGAACTCCGATTCGTTGCCTTCGTTGGCACCGTCCTCCGAGGCGTCCCAGCCACTGCGCTCGAACCACCAGTCGCTGAAGCTGCCGACCGCGGCGGTTCCCTCGCGCTGCCGGGACGCGAGGCTCATCGGGTAGGAGGGGCCGGGTACCGCTGCCGTGTCGGTGGTGACCGTCAGTTTTCCGGTCCGCCCGTTGTAGAGCGCGACTCCGGCCGGGCGTTCGGTCACCACCAGGAAGCCGGTCTGGCGCTTGAGGGGGACGACCACGATCGGGGTATCGCCCGTGCAGGTCACGTAGGCGTCCGACGCCTCGAAGCGCACCCAGCGCTTCTGGGCCGAGATCTTGCGGCCGAGGTTGTGGGTGAACCAGCCGCCGATCCGTGCGTCGGCCCTCTCCACGTCGAACGCGCACCGCTCCTGGTTGCGGCTGTTGCCTCCGAGCGGGATCTCCTGCACGAGGCCGACTTCGTATCCGGACAGCCAGCCGCGCCGCTCGACCATGGTTGCGAACCGGTCGGCGTCGGGCAGGTACGTGACGTCGGCGATCTCGCCGGTCACATCGCCCAGATGCGGGGCGGCCTGTGCCTTTCCGACCAGGTACGGCGCGCGGGGCACCAGTTCGGGGACCGCCTCGGAGACGATCTGCACGTCGCGCATGTACACCCGGTCCTGGAGGTACGCGCCGTACACCAGCCACCAGACCGCGATGCCCAGCCCGAGGAGGCCGCCCAGCCAGCCGAGGGCCACCGCCGCGCCGCCCCCGACCCCGCCCCCGCCCGCACCGGCGCCGCGCCGCTTCCTGCGGAGCAGGTGCCCTGCCCTCCACAGGGCCGCGGCGGAGGCGGCGGCCAACAGCGGCGCGGCCAGCCAGGCGCAGATCTTCCGTAGCTCCCAGACCACGATCGTGGCGTAGTAGGAGCCGTACCAGACGGCCAGACCTGCCAGAAGTACTGCCGTCCCCCACCGCACTGCCCGGCCCATCAGACCCCCCTGACGTCAACTTCCCCTATTGTCCGCCTCACTTCGGGCAGCTGTCAGTAGCCCGGCGGCCGACGTCGGCGGGCACGCGTGGAGATGCCGTCGCGAGCGGGCGGCGGTCGGCCCTGTTCCCCGGCATGCGGGGGCGGAGTGAGCGGAGCAAGATGGACCTGTCCGGACCCTCCGCGGGAGAAAGTCGTGGTCCCGATGACCGACAACGACCCAACGCCCCACAGCAAGCGGGCACGCGTCCAGGCGATGGCCTCGGTCACGGCCACGCTGGCCGCCTGTGTGCTGCTCCCGGCCGGCGGTTTCGCGTCCGCCGCGGTGCAGACCCGCGCCCCCACGGCGGTCACGGCGGTCACGGGCCCCGCCGGGGCGGTGTCCCCGGCTCAGACCCCGTACGACCGGATCGCCGTTCAGACGCTCGACGCCATCGTGAGCGGCGACTTCACCGCGGCCACAGCCCACTTCGACCCGACGGTACGCAAGCTGCTGACGCCGGAGGCCCTCGCCGCGGCCTGGAAGACGTACCAGGCCACGTTCGGGCGCTACCAGTCGCACGGGGTTCCCGAGGACGTCGCACGCGGCGACTCCACCGTGGTCAGCGTGCCGCTGCGGATGGAACGCCAGGCCGGCGAGTTCCGCCTGAACTTCCACAAGAACGGAAGCATCGCCGGTCTGTGGTTCCTCAAGACCGGAGTGCCGATCCCGTAGCGGAGGCGGTGGCCGACCGATGTACCCACCCGTTCCGGCCGGCGGCGGAGCGCCCGGGAGCGCCTCCACGCCAGGGCAGTACGGCGAGACGGTGTTCCCGCCCGACCAGGCCGGCGAGGACGAGCGCATCGACCTCGGCGCCCTCGCCTACGACGACGTCACGATCGCCCGGCTGCGGGAGCTGGGCGCGGGGCCCGGATGGAGCAGCCTCGACGTGGGAGCGGGCGCCGGCAGCATCGCCCGCCGAATGCTCGGGGAGCTCGGCGTCACGCGTGTCCTGGCGGTGGACCGCGACGTCCGCTTCCTCGCAGGCCGTCCGCAGCCCGGACTCGACGTCCTGGAGGCGGACATCAGCGCCCCCGGTTTCGACCCCGGGCGGTTCCACCTGGTCCACGCTCGTTTCGTACTGATGCACCTGCCCGCCCGCCGGCAGCTGATGGCGCGCCTCGGCGAGCTGCTCGTACCCGGCGGAGTCCTGGTGCTCGGCGATGCGGTCGACCTGACCACCGACCTCGCGCCCACGAGCCCGTACACCCGCGCCATGCAGGCCATGTGGCAGGGCCTGCGCGACACCATCGGCACCGACATCTCCTGGACCCCGCGCTACCCGCAGCTGATGCACGACCTCGGTCTGGTGTCCGTGGCCGCCGAGATCCACGTGCCGCCCCTCCTCCCGGGGAGCGCCATCAGCCGTTTCGGGGTGGAGACGTGGAACCGCGCGAGAGAGGCGATGAACGCGACCGGGCTGGTGGACGACGCGGACATCGACGAGGCGATCCGATACCTCGATTCTCCCGACTGCGCAGACCTGTCACCCGGGATGATCACGGCCTGGTGCCGCCGGCCCGGGGCGGAGGACCCCGACGTTCCCAGCGGCGCATAGCGGACACCGGTCGGGTGCTCGATCAGTCTTCGGGGAGGACGCGGCCGTCTTCGTCGAGCGGAAGGTGGATGCGTGTGGGGTCCTGGCTGTTGACATCGGACGGGCGCGGGCCCTCGGGTCCGTCGGAGCCCCAGCGCAGCAGGCGCCGGGTGCGGGCGATCTGGTAGACGGCGCCTTGGAACTCCAGCCGGTTGACCCGCCCGGCCCGGAGCGTGTCGGCGGCATCGGCGTACGCGGCCAGCTCGGCGGCCCGCCGGTCCGCCGCGGCGCCGTCGCCCGCTCCACCGCCGCTTCCGCCGCCCGCGGCCCAGGTCCGGGCGTCGGCGTGCGGGTCGGCGCCCTCGGGGATGTGGCCGCGCATACGGGGCCACATCCAGGTCAGCGCGAAGTCCAGCGACTTGCGGGCGGCGTGCGCGGTCGCATGCGGTCCGCTGACCGGCGCCCAACTGCTCGCGGCCTGTTCGACGACCGTGAACGTGGGCGGGAGGAGCAAGACGTCCGGGTGGGTGTCCAGTGCCCGCCGTGCGTCGGCGCGCACGTCTTCCGGGAACCGCGCGCCGGTGTAGCACAGGCCGCGCAGCACCAGCTGTTCCAGGGCCTGGGTCGGGGTGACCGGTGCGTCCGGGTCCAGGACCAGGCCGTCATCGACCTCCGGGCCCTTGGCGGCGCGGTCCCAGTCGGGGACGGGGGGCTCCGGGTCGGTCGGCCGGGGCTCCTCCATGCCGCCTGCGCCAGCGCCCGCGTACTCCTCGGCGCGTACGACCCGGTACCGGGTCCCGGCCACGGCGAGTTCGTCGACCCGCTCGCTCTCCAGCCGGGCGACCGCCGCCAGCAGCGCGCGCCGCTCCGCCCTGTCGTGCGCGTCGTCCTTCGCGCGGAACCACAGGAGCGAGTTCAGCCCGTCGCGCGCCTGTTGTGGGCAACCCGCCGTCACGGCGACCGTCACCCGCCACCTCGGCGCGTCCCCGGCACTCTGCGCCGCCACCCCGAACAGCGGGCCGCGCACCACCACATCGCCCGCACGCGACACGGCGTCGACCGCGTCGGCTTCCACTGCGGCTTCCACCGGCTCCACCGGCACCCGTACCACCACCGGCCGCGACCTGCCCGGCCCCACATCCCCACGGTCCATGCCCCCCATCCTGCCGATCACGGCACGGCACCGCTCCGGATTCGCCGATTCCACCGACGCTTCCGGCCCGCAGGTGTTACGAGCCGACGGCGCCCTGGGCCGCGGCCGGGTCGAGGGAGTCGACGTCCTCCATGAAGCTCAGCATCCGGGCGTTGACCAGGTCGGGGTGGTCGATCTGGGGGCCGTGGCCGGTCTGGGCGATGATCTCGGCCCGGGCACCGGGGATCACGCGCGGTACGCGCTCCAGCTGCCGCTTCGGGTGCACGAGCAGGCTGCGTTTGCCCATGATCAGGTAGAACGGCGTCCGGATGGAGCCCAGTTCAGCATCCGAGAGCGGCAGCGGCGCCGGGCGGCGGATCCGGAAGGCCCGCACGCCGGCCTGGATCCATGCGCGCAGCTCGGGGACGATGATCACCGGCTGTTCCAGCCACTTGGCGAGGCGCGGGCGCCAGGCCTTGGGGGCGTAGGTGGCGAAGAGGCTGGCGAAGATCCAGACGAAGAAGCGCAGTCCCACCTTCTCCAGGCCGCCCGGGTCGAGGGCGGTGACCGAGGCGAGCCGACCGGGCCGGCGGTGGACCTGGTTGATGACCAGCCAGCCCCCGTAGGAGGAGCCGACGAGGTGGACCTTGTCGAGGCCGAGGGCGTCGAGGGCCTCGTCCATCCACTGGGCCGCGCGCTCGGGCTGCCACATCGGTTCGCGGTGGACGCTGCGGCCGGGGTCGCCCGGGGTGTCGAGCGCGTAGACGGGGCGGTCGGCGCTGAGCGCACGGGTGTTGGGGTACCACTGCGCGGAGCAGCCTCCCGAACCGTGGATCAGGACCACGGGCGTGCGCGACTCGGCTGCCGGGTCGGTGGGGCCGTAGCGGTAGACGTGCGTGGTGCCGAAGCTCGTCTCGACGTCCGTCTCGGAGCGGATCGGTGCACCTTTCGCGAAGAGCGCGTCGCAGGCTGCGAAGTAGCGGTCGCGCAGCTCGTCGCTCACGTAGTGGCCGATGTCGCGGCGCACTCGGGTCGTGTTCTCGGGCACGGGGCACCTCCGGGAAGATCCGTTCGTCGTGATACGACCGTACCATAATGTTGGTACGGCGGTACCATCAGGAGGTCCGGACCGACCGGACGCAAAGGCAGCACGGACAGGCGGAGGCACGGCACATGCCGAAGCGCGTGGACCACGAGGAACGGCGCACCCAGATCGCCGAGGCACTCATCCGGGTCGCCGGGCGGCGCGGACTGCACGCCGTCGGCATGCGCGACGTCGCAGCCGAGGCAGGCGTGTCACTCCGCCTCGTCCAGTACTACTTCCAGACCAAGGAGAAACTGCTCTTCTACGGGCTCCAGCACCTCACCGACCGCTTCACCGCACGGGTCGGCGCCCGGCTGCGAGCCGCCGGGCAGGATCCCGGTCAGCGCGCGACGGTCGAGGCGCTCCTCCTCGCTTCCCTCCCCACGGACGAGGAGAGCCGTACCTTCCACCTCCTCTACAGCTCGTACGCGATCCTCTCCGTCACCGACGAGGCACTGGCGGCGCAGCCCTTCATCGACAACCCCGAGGCCGCCGAGGACGCCCTGACCGGCCTGCTCCGGCAGGCCCAGGAAGCCGGCGCGGCCGACCCCGACGTCGACGCGCGCACCGAAGCCATCAGCCTGCTCGCCATGACGGCGACCATGGGCACCAGCATCCTCGTGGGACAACGGGAGCCGGAGTCGGCCATCAGGGTCCTGCACCACCACCTGGACCGGATCTTCACCACCACCGACCACCCAGCCCACCGCGCCCCCTCCGCCCACGCCGCACCGCCTGCGTGACCACGGCGGGACCGGGCGCCTCGCCGACCCGCACGGCGAGGCCGAGCGCAGCGAGGCAGAGATGCACGGAGCGCCACGGCTCGTGGGACGAGGGGCAGCAACGGGCACCCCTTGAGGTGCGCCACTGCCCCACGACTGCCTGGCGCCCCATCGCAGGCGGCTCGTTCTCGCTCTGGCCGAGAGCCGCCCCTGCCGTCACCGTCGAAGGGCAGACTTCGACCGAAGGGACGCCCGTTGGCAGCACCGGCAACACCCACCCCCACCTCCCGCAGCCCGTTCACCGTCTGGCAGGGCCGGTTCCTGGTCTGGTTCGCCGGCGCCGTGCAGAGCAGACTCGCCCAGCACCGCTTCCGCCCGGACGTGGCCCTGCGCAACGCGGCAATGCGGGCAGCGCACCGCTGCGGCATCGACCGCGGCGAGTTGGTCCGGGCCACCGGGCTCAGCTCGCAGACCGTCACCAAGGCCCTGGCCGGAAGGCCCACGCCCGAGTAACCGACTAGCCGACCGCCACTCCGGCGCCGCCTGCGGCGCCCGCCGCTGGCGCGAGAACGGGCTGGTCCTGCCCGTGCTCCCGCCACCTGCCACACCGCCCGTGCTGAGCGGTAGGAAACGGCCGCAGCCGTTCCCACTCGGCGTCCCTTGGATCTCCCCGCCCCATGTCCACATCAACGACCAGTACGCGATGCGGTCACATGATCGGCCGGACAAGTCCTAAGTCGCTCTCGCGCCAATCAGCGTCGACATTCGGACATCAGGGCTCGGCTACTGCCTCATGCGCCCTCTTCAAGAGCAGCCTGAAAAGGCATCAGCCATCACAACAGGGGGAAGCATGAGCAAGATCGCTCGCCGATTACCGTACGCGTTGATCACAGCGACAGTCGTGGCGCTCACCGCGGCCGTACCGGCATCCGCCGCCGGGAGCGGGGCGTCCGCGGAAGCGGCGGAGCCCCGCCCGCTCGCCGACAGCGAGGTCCGGGACCTGACCGGGGTCGCCCGCGCGTACCTGCAGCAGCGGGCCGACTCGGTCACCACGGCCGGAGCCCACCGCCTGGCCCCGGTCGTGCCCGACCGTGCCACACCAGAACTCCGGAAGGGCCTCACGACGGAGTTCGCCCAGCTCGCCGGGATGGGCCGCGTCTACGAGAAGGCCAGCGGCGGCTACTCCGGCGCCGACGTGACGGTCACCGCGGGCAAGGCGGAGCACAAGGGCGACAAGGCCACGCTCCGGCTGACAGAGAGCACGAGCCTCTTCTATCCGAACGTCCGCTCGGCGGACGAGCCCAAGGCCGAGGAGTACGTCCTCGACCACACGCTCACCTTCACGCACGACGCGGCCGGCAAGTGGGTGCTCGCCGAGGACCGCCCGGACCTCGGCGCGGGGGACGTCACCACGTACACCACCCCGCCGAAGACCGAGCAACCCGCGGAAGGCGCGAAAAACGAGGACCGACGCACGGCCTCTTCCGCCACCGGCCACGTGGCCGGACAGCGCACCGCGAACGACAAGACCGCCCTGGCCGCCGGGTACAACTACACGGCGATGGTCAACTATGCGAACCGCTACTGGAAGAACCCCAACGGCAGCTACCGCACCTACGGGAACGACTGCACCAACTTCATCTCGCAGGCCATGAAGGCCGGTGGCTGGAAGCAGAAGGGCAGCGGGTACTTCGACCGCAAGGACAAGGACAAGTGGTACTACGGCGGCCACACCTGGACCACCAGTTACACCTGGGCGGGTGCGGAGAACTGGTACTGGTTCGCCACGAAGCACTCGCAGCGCACCCGGATGCTGTCCAATGTCTGGCAGATGGGCCTGGGCGACGTGCTGCAGGCGGACTGGGACCGTGACAACACCATCGACCACACGATGATCGTGACGGGCTTCTCGGGCGCCGACGAGATCTACCTGACGTACCACACGAACAACACACACAACCGCAAGCTCACCAACCTCCTCGCCGCGCGCCCGCACACGACGTGGTACGCGCACCGCACCTGATCGTTCACCGGCGTTGACCGGCTCGCCTTCCTCTGGAGCGACATGAAGACACCACTTCGCATCGTGTGCGCGACGGCGGTCGCGGTCCTGGCCGTGGCCGCGTGCGACGGGGGCGGGGGCGGTGACCAGGGGAAGGCGAGAAACGAGCGCGACACCGCAGTCGCGTACGTGAAGGCGCTCAACGACCGGGATGCGCAGGCCCTGGTGAAACTCGGCCCGCCCGGGAACGCGGGGACGGAGGAGGAGGCGCTGAAGCTGGTCGCCGCGCAGGGCGGACGCAAGCTGCACGTGGACGACGTCCGGGTCAGTCACGAGTTCGGCCCGGACACGGCAGACGCCCAGGTCCGCGCGACGGACGACAAGGGCCGGCCCGTCAACGAGACGCTGACGCTAACCCGTAAGGGGAAGTCGTGGTACGTCGTCCTGGGCACGAACCAGGGCGGCACACCGAAGACACCGGCACAGACGTCACGGCCGTCGCCGACGGAGTAGGCGGAGCACAGACACGTACTCTTCGCGCTCGAATCGCCGCCCTTGCGGCGTCGGGCGCCCCCGCCACCGGCGGACTGACACTGACCGCTGGGCCCGCAGCCCACGCCAGCGAAGCGTCGTGCGCGGCGCATCTGAAGGCTCTCGGCTTGAAGAAGGCGGATGCCGAGGCTGCCTATGAGGCCGCCGTCGCCGGCAGCATCACCCGGTGTGTCGCCAAAGCCCAGAGCGAACTCGAAGGAGTCCCCAGGCAAGCGATACAGGCGGCCTGCCAAGAGGTACTCCTCCCCGAGCCGCGAATCGCGCAGGTTGCGGCAGCCGCAGGCGGAATCGCCTGCGGCTGCTCGACCGGCTAGGTGTATTGATCACGAGCGTTGAGATGCAGCTGCTCAGGGCATCGACCGGATCGAGCCGGCGCCCGCCTCGCTCCGCTCCGGGTCGTACAGCGCTCCTGACACGTACTTCTTTGCGCGGGTGAAGCCGGGCTCGGTCAGCCGGCGGCGTCCGCTCCCGATCCGAAGCTCGGCGTGGCCGACGGTGCCGTCCTCCAGGATGAACCGCCCCAGGTCCTCGGCGCCGAAAGCCCGCTCCAGGTAGTCGTCGATGAGCGCTGCGGTGTCGTTTCCGATGATCCGAGGCATGACGGTGGTGTAGCCGTCCGGGACGGCCTTGACCGTTTCGTGTTCGTGGTGGTCGCTCACGAGGCGAGGCCAGGCCGCCTACAGGTCTGCCGTCCACACCGTACGGCGTGCAGGGCCGGCTAGTGCTGTGGCCGGGAAGGTTTGCCGGGTCGCGTTGTCCGGTGCGGTGCATCGCAAGGCGGAGGCCCGCGGCTCGTACTGGACGTACTTGCGCGGTCCGACAACGCAGCGAGGTGCCGTGCCGGGCGGCGCGACCCGGTGGACCTTTCCGGTCACAGCACTAGCGGGCGCTGCCGATATGGCGATCGGTGTCGGAGCCCTGGAGCAGCAGGGTGGTCTCCTCGATGCGGCTGAACCGGCCGTCGGGTCCGAGCTCGGCGAACACGTAGACCTCCATGGACACCGTCGAGCCGTCCGTCTTCGTGAGGTGGACGGTGTGCCGGTCGGCGTACTTGCTGCCGTCGTACAGCTCGTCGTGGACCTCCACACGGCCGCCGGAGACGACGCCGCGCACATGGGTGATGTGTGCGACGAACCCGGCACGGTCGTCCCACCGCCCGTCGGTGCGCTGCCGGTACTCCGGCATGAAGTGGCGGTCGACGGCCTCCTCGACGGAGAGCTCGCTGCTGAAGATCAGATCGGTGAGGGCGGGCTTGATCCCGGTGCGGGTCATGTGACTTCCCTTCGAGGCTGGGACGGCGGCAGGGGCGAGGGAGAGGGCCCTCGGTGCGAGAATGCGTGCGCTGCGCACGCTTCACTGTGACCGTAACAGAGATGCGTGCGGGACGCACGCTATTCTTCGGGGATGGAGAACGAAGTCGGACACGAGATCGCCGACGCGCTGGGCGTCCTGCTACGACGCACCACTCGCGCACAGCTGCACCGGGACCTCACCGAGGGCATGGGTGAGGCGGTGGACGCGCTGACGTACCCGGTACTCAGCGCACTCGCCCGGACCGGACCGCGCAGCGCAGCCGACCTGGCCTCCGACGCCGGACTCGACCGCTCCGGCGTCACCCGCCGAGCCTCCCGGCTGGAAGCCGCCGGCCTCGTCCGTCGTGAAACGGACCCCACTGACCGGCGCGCACAGTTGCTCGTCCTCACCGAGCAGGGCGAACTCGCGGTGGCAGAACTGCGCACACGGCTTGCCGCCCACATCATGGCGAGCCTGTCCTCGTGGCCGCCGGGCGAAGCCGAGACGTTCGCCCGCCACCTGCGCCGCTTCACCAGCGAAGGCCCCTTCGCCTGACAGGGCAACGGCTCGCTCAGCCCGTCCCGCGGCTTTTATCAAGGCCGGCCCCCGACGTCAAGCCACGTATTCGAGGGGCGTGACGCACATCCGCCCACAGGGTTTATTTGAAGTACGCCCTCACCGGGAGAAAGCACCGGAGAAACGAGGACGAAGAATTGCCGCCGACCCATTCCGGGACGGCATCCCCAACCTCTTCTTACACCGAATGGAGAATTCCCATGTTCCAGCGTTTCTCGACCCGTCGTATCGTCCTGGCCGGAGCTTCCGTGGCGCTGCTGGGCGGCGGTATCGCACTGCCGGCGACGGCGATGGCCGCCCCGGTCGCCGCCCCGCAGCAGGCCGTTTCCCTGCTCCCCGCGGACAGCGCCGACGGCATCGGTACCGGCGGCGACTCCAACGCCGAGAACACCACGGTCGGCGGCGAGGCCACGGGCGGCAATGCCAACTCCGGTGTCACCGAATGTAAGGGCGCATGCGACATCAAGACCGGTGCCGCCACGGGCGGCAACGCCAGCGCCGACGCCATCAACCAGGGCGACGCCACCTCCGTGGGCGGCGACGGCACGGGCACCGGCGGCATCGTGAGCAAGACCGAGGCCCAGGTCATCAAGGACCAGGTCAAGCAGAACCTGAAGGCCAAGCTCGGCAAGTGACGGGCGACAGCACTCCTGCTACGGAAAGGCGGATTCTCACACACCCACCATTCACACATGTACAGCAGACGCCGGAGAGGCCCAGCCTCTCCGGCGTCTGTGTGTGACGACATGCCGGGCATTCTTCATGAATGTCCGAGCTGAAATAAGCGATGCCGTGTCTAAGTCTTGCCCGGTCGAGCGCGGCAACCCCGTGGTGCCGCTCGCCGGGGCTTCCACGTAGCCCGGGTGACCCGCCGCCAGTCCGAGCCGCCGGTCGGGCGCCGACGGCCGTACCGCGCTGCGCGTGCCGTCCCGAGGAGCACCGATTCGCGCCCGACGCGCCGCCCGGGCAGCCGTGAGCGGCCCCGCTCCGCTCGCTACTCGGTCGGGTGCTCCGCGTCAAGTCCCGACTTCCAGGGACATGACCAGCCACCGGCCTCTGGGGCCCAATGGAAGCACGGGCCCGGCAGGGCCCCCCGGACAGGGCCGGTCCTCGGCCCCCGGCCATCTCGACCACAAGGAGTCCACCATGATCCGCACGTCCTTCACCCAGCGTCTCGCCCTCCTCGGCGTCTCCGGGGTGCTCGCCGCAGGCGGCGCGCTGCTGCCCTCCAGCGCCTTCGCCGCACCGGCGGCGGCGCCGACCGCAGCCGTCCAGACGGCGCCCGGCCACCAGGCCCACACCGGCACCACAACCACGGTCAAGATCGAGACGTCGACCGTCAAACGCACCCTGTTTGACGGCCGGGTCAAGGTCACCAAGACCACGACGGTCACCAAGACGACCAAGAACCGCCACGGCAAGGTGATCAAGAAGACGGTCGAGAGGACGATCACCGTGCGGTTCCTCCCGGCGCCCGACGACGACTGAGTCGCTCGGCCCCCGAGCGGACCAGTAGCCCGGCACCCGTTCCGCGCCTCGTCCCACCCCGGTCGCCCACCGCCCGACGCACCTCGCGTCGGGCGGTGCCTGCGTGTACCCGCCGACCGCCGCCGGTGCCGGTGCGCGTCACCGGCGGAACCGGGAGTCAGGGCCTCAGCTGTCCTTCCGCTGCTGCCTGACCGCCCGGATCTCCTCCGTCGCGGCCCGGAACGCCGGAGCCGCCCGGGTGAAGTAGTCAAAGAGCACCTCCTGCTGCTCCGGCGTGTAGCCGGCGAGGACCTCGGCGATCCGCCGCCGCGCGGGCGCCACCACCGCCTCGACCTGCGCCAGTGCATCGGGGACGGCTTCGACGACGACCTTTCGCCGATCGGCGGGGTCTGCCGTGCGGCGGACATGGCCCGCGCGCTCCAGCCGGTCGATCAACCTTGTCGTCGCACCCGTGGTGAGTCCCGTGGCGGATGCCAGCTCCCCCGAGGTGAGCCCGCCCGCCAGGGTGATGCGGCTGAGTGCGTACCACTCGGACGCATGGAGGCCCGCCGCCTCTGCACCCGCCATGCCGTGCAGCCCCACGGCATCGACGTAGTCCCTAAAGACCGCCCGCCGGTCATCCCGCTCCTCGGTCGCCACATCATCCCCTTGCCTCTTATCTGCATCCGTGCAGATAATGCATCTGTGCAGTTACTGCACCAGTGTAGCCACATGGGGCCTCCCTTGCCCTGCCGCCCCCCGGACCGATCGAGAGGCATCAGCCGTGAACGTCAAGGCCGTCAAACGCACCGCCCTCATCACCGTCGCCGTCCTCGCCCTCGGCGCCGGCAGTGCATACCTCTACCTCGACGCCACCTCCGACGTCCGGCGCACCGGTGCCCGCGCCTGCACCGACGTCATCCCCGCGGGGGCCGGCCGCCCGGACGGCGAGGCTGTCTGCGGCGTCCTCGATGCCCTCACCGCCGCCTGGGGACGGGGTGATGCGGACGCGTACGGTCGCCTGTTCACCGAGAACGCCACGTACACCACCTACATCGGCAGCCACTACGAGGGCCGCGACGACATCACCGAAGGCCACCGGGCGCTGTTCAAGGACTTCGTGAAGGGCAGCAAGCTCGCGGCCACCTACCTCGACATGCGCTTCCTCGGCAAGGACGTCGTCCTGCTCACGGGCCGCGGCGACGACTACACCGGTGGCAAGCCCGCAGCCGAGGAGCTTTCGAAGGTTCAGACGTACACCCTGGTCCGCGACGCCGACGGGGCGTGGCGGATCGCCGCCTTCCACAACACCCAGCGCCGGAACGTGATGGAGCGCTTCTCTTTCCTCTACTCCCCCGGCACGGCCCCCAAAGCCGAGAAGTGACCCTTGCCGTCGGCCGCGGGTCTTGTGTGATGCGTCCGATGGACCCATGATGTGCGTCCATCGGACGCATAGGAAACGAGGCGGGGCGTGGAGCAGACGACGAGCACTCAAGGACACCAGGAGCCGGACCCCGGGACCGGCCCGGCGGCAGGAGCCGGTCCGGAGGCCGTTCCAGGGGGCGGCGGCGGGGACGGGCTGCGCGGCAGTGCGTTCGTGCCGCGGCAGGAGGACCTCGAACTGCCCCTGCCGCCCGTCTTCACCGATCCCGCGCAGGAGCGGGAGCACCGCAAGCAGCGGCTCGCCGGCGCCTGCCGCATCTTCGGCCGGCTCGGCTTCTCCGAAGGGGTCGCGGGACACATCACCGTGCGGGACCCCGAGCACCCCGACATGTTCTGGGTCAACCCGTTCGGCATGTCGTTCCGCCACATCCGGGTCTCCGACCTGATCCTCGTGGACCACGAGGGACAGGTCCGCCACGGCAGGCGCCCGGTCAACCGGGCCGGATTCGTGATCCATTCCGCGATCCACGCCGCCCGCCCCGACGTGGTGGCCGCCTGTCACGCCCACGCCGTGCACGGCAAGGCCTTCTCCAGTCTGGGACGCCTGCTGGCCCCGATCACCCAGGACGCCTGCGCCCTGTACGAGCAGCACACCGTCCACCGGGACGGCGCCGGCGCGGTGGTGGTCGACGAGGAGGCCGGACGGCAGCTCGCCGCGGGGCTGGGGCCGCACAAGGCCGTCATCCACCAGAACCACGGCATCTTCACCGTCGGCGAATCCGTCGACGAGGCGGCCTGGTGGTTCATCTCCATGGAGCGCAGCGCCCAGGCCCAGCTGCTGGCGGAGGCTGCGGGAACGCCGCACCTGATCGAACCCGAGGCCGCCCGGCACACCCGGGACCAGACCGGGTTCCCGCTCGCGGGCTGGTTCTCCTTCCAGCCCCTCTGGGACGAGATCGTCCGTACCGAACCCGACCTCTTCGAGTAGGCGCAGCCGTCCATGACACTCCCCCTCGAAGCCGGGCCCGGCCCCCACGAGCCCGGATCGCCCGCCTGGTGGCAGGCCCGGTACGCGGAGCGCGGCCGGCGCAGGCCCCGCCAGGGCGGGCTGACGCTCGACCGGATCACCGCGGGCGCGCTGGAACTGACCGACCGCGAAGGCCTGGAGGCGCTCACGATGCGCCGGCTCGGCGACCACCTCCAGGTCCGCCACACCTCTCTCTACCGGCACGTTGCGAGCCGGGAGGAGCTGCTGATCGAGACGGTCGACCACATGCTCGGCGAGATCCGGCTGCCCTCGCTCGACGGGGACTGGCGGGCCGGCCTGGAGCGGGGGGCCAGGGAGTTCCGCCGGGTCCTCGCGGCACACCCGGCGGTCGTCCCGCTGCTGACGACCGGTCAGCTGTTGGGTCCCAACGCCCTGCGGGCCCGTGAGCACGCCCTCGCGCAGCTCCTCGCCCACGGATGGGCCCCGCCGGCGGCCGTCCACGTCTACCTCACGGTCACCCACTTCGTCATCGGTGCCGCCGTACTCGATTCCGGCGGCGCGGCCCGTACCGCCGCCCAGCGCGCCGCGATGGCCGAACTGTTCGCGGCCCTCTCCCCCCTCACCCACCCGGTGGTCCACCGCCACGCCGAACTGCTCAACTCGCTCGACTCCGAAGCCGAGTTCGAGTTCGGCCTGCGGACGCTGCTGTACGGGCTGGGCCACCTGCACGCCGAGGAGGCTTCGGCATGACCGGCGGACGCGTCCTGCCGCCCCTGCGCCGGTGGACCGAGGGCGGCACTACCCTGCGGATCGGCGGTCACTCGGTCTTCGTACGCCAGGACGGGCCCGCGCACGGCGCGCCCGTCACCCTCCTCCACGGCTTCCCGACCTCCTCCCACGACTGGGCCGCCGTCGTCCCGGCGCTCGTCGTGGCCGGGCTCCGCGTCACCACGCTGGACCTGCTCGGCTTCGGCGAGAGCGACAAGCCCCGGCGCCACCGCTACTCGGTGCTCGACCAGGCCGGGCTGGTCGAGGAGGTCTGGCGCCGGCACGGGACCGGCAGCACCGCCCTGGTCGCCCACGACTACGGGGTGAGCGTCGGCCAGGAGCTGCTGGCCCGCGACCCGGCCCGGATCACGCGCATGGCCTGGCTCAACGGCGGCCTCTACCCCGATCTGCACCGCCCCGTGCCGATCCAGCGCCTGCTGCACGGCCCGCTGGGCCCACTGCTCGCGCCGCTCACCACGGAGCGGCGGTTCGCCGCGACCCTGCGCGCCGTACTGGGGCGGCCGGTCCACGACGAGGACATCCGCGACCTGTGGGCGGCCGCGTCCCGCGCCGGCGGGCACCGCCTCGCGCCGCGCCTGCTGCGGTACATCGACGAGCGCCGCCGGCACGCCGTGCGCTGGAGCTCGGCCCTGGAGGGCTTCCCCGGGCCCGTGCTGTTCGTGTGGGGGCCGGCCGACCCGATCAGCGGGGCCCATGTGCTGCCCCGGATCCGGGCGCGCATGCCGCAGGCCCGGGTCGTCGAGCTCGCGGGACCGCCGGCCGTCGGGCACTGTCCGCAGCTGGAGGACCCGGAGGAGGTCGCGGCGGCACTCACGGCGTTCCTGGCGCCGTGAGGGGGACCGGCGAAGCCCCGGGGCAGGCCGAGTGCCCGCGCACCCGGCTCAGCCCACGGCGTTCATGACGAGCGCGCCGATACGCCCCTCGTCGGCGGCGTACCGACCAGCTCCGTGAAGCGGGTGGCGAAGATGGCCGGCGACGGGCAGCCGACCGCGAGGCAGACCTCGGTGACGCCGAGGTCGCCGCGTCGCAGCAGCGCCGTGGCGTGCTGCATGCGGCGTGCCGTCAGGTAGGCGTACGGCGACATGCCGTAGGCGAGCCGGAACCGGCGGCTGAGGTGCCCGGCGGCCATGTCCGCGCCGCGGGCCAGCGCCTCGACGTCGAGCGGCCGTGCGTACTCCCGGTCGATCCGGTCGCGCACGCGGCGCAGCCGCGAGAATTCGCTCAGGCGCTGCGCAGCGGTGAGTGCACGCGCCCACGCGGGACGGCACATGGGAGAGCCCCTTTCAGCGAGGTGCCGCATTCATCGAGGTGTCGAACGGCCGGCTCAGCGGAGCTCTTGGATGCGGATCAGGTTGCCCGCGGGATCGCGGAAGGCGCAGTCGCGCACGCCGTACGGCTGCTCGGTGGGTTCCTGGACGACCTCGGCGTCGCCGGCCTGCACCTTCGCGAAGGTGGCGTCGAGGTCCCGGGTGGCCAGCAGGATCCAGCCGTAGGTGCCCTTGGCCATCATCTCGACGACGGTGCGGCGCTCGTCTTCCGTGATCCCGGGGTCGGCGGCCGGCGGTGCCAGGAGGATGGACGTGCCGGGCTGGTCGGCGGGGCCGACCGTGATCCATCGCATCCTGCCCTGACCGACGTCGCTGCGGACCTCGAAGCCGAGGACGTCGCGGTAGAAGGCCAGGGAGGCGTCCGGGTCGTCGTGCGGGAGCGAGGTCGTGTGAATGGTGAGGTCCATGGCACTCACGGTAGTTCCCGCGCGGTGGCCGGCGCTTCTCCGATCCTGATCCATCTGTGCGGGGAGGGTCCGCCAACCGTCCGGGCAGCCGATGGTGTACGAAGTCTTTCGTGAACGAACAGATCCAGCCCTCGACCGTCCGGGTGTTCATAGCGCTCGCCCCGCCCGACGAGGCGAAGGAAGAACTGGAGCGCCGGCTGCGGCCCTCCTACGAGGCATACCCGCGGATGCGGTGGAACCGCATAGAGGACTGGCACATCACTCTGGCGTTCCTCGGCGAGCTCCCGGTGGCCGCCGTTCCCCTCCTGCAGCCGCCGCTCGCGGAGCTCGCGGCACGGCGTCGGCCCCTACTACTGGCACTGCGCGGCGGCGGGCACTTCGACGAGCGGGTGCTGTGGAGCGGGATCGAGGGAGACCTCGACGGGCTGCACGAGCTCACCGCCGAGGTCCGCCGCGTGGTCAAGGAGTGCGGTGTCCCCTTCGAGGACCGGCCCCTGCGCCCCCATCTGACGCTGGCCAGGTCCCGGCGCGACGACCCCTCCAGCGTCGTGAAGGCCGCCGGTGAACTCGCGGCGTTCAGCGGCGTCGGGTGGCATGCCGAACGCCTGCACCTGTGTGCCAGCAACATCGGCCGCGGCCCGGGACCGATCCACTACCGCGACATCGAGGCGTGGGACTTCGGCGGCGGCCGCTGAGGCCGGGACGGATTCAGAGCCGCTGGTACGTGCCGACGAGGGTGCTGCTCGCGAGTTCAGTGCCCTGTACGGCGCTGTGCACCGCCTCCACGCCGGGCCGGTCGTGCAGCCGGACCGGCTGCCCCAGCGCGAACAGCCGGAAGAAGTAGCGGTGCGGTCCGTGTCCGGGCGGCGGCATCGGGCCGCCCCATCCCACCGCCCCGAACCCGTTGGGCCAGGACCGCCCGCCGTGCGGTTCCCGGCCCTCCTCCACTCCGCCCGTCCACGGATCGATGCCCGTGACCAGCCAGTGCAGGAAGGTGCCTCTCGGCGCGTCCGGGTCCTCGCACAGGAGGAGCAGCTCCGCGGTGCCCTCGGGCGCGGCCGTCCAGGTCAGCGGCGGTGAGATGTCCTCCCCCTCGCCGGTGTACCGGCGGGGGATCTCCGCGTGGTCGGCGAAGGCGGGGCTGGTCAGCTTGAATGCAGTCACGGCCGCCGCCCTACCCGCCCCGCCGGCCCCCCTACCGCCCCCGCCCTCCGATCCACCCACCCGGCCGAGCCGGATCCGCTATTTCACCGAGCCGGCCATGACGCCTTGGACGAAGTGCCGTTGGAAGGCGAAGAACACGACCAGCGGGACCACCAGGGACAGGAAGGCACCCGGCGCGAGGACGCCTATGTTGCTTCCGAACTGCCGCATCTGGGACTGCAGCGCGACCGTGAGGGGCTGGGACCCGCTGTCCGCGAAGAGCAGGGCCACGAGCATGTCGTTCCAGACCCAGAGGAACTGGAAGATGGCCAGGCTGGCGATGGCCGGGCGGCCGAGCGGCAGCACGAGCCTGGAGAAGATCCGCCACTCGCTGCCGCCGTCCATCCGGGCGGCTTCCAGCATTTCGCGTGGTATCTCGGCGAAGTAGTTGCGCAACAGGAAGATCGCGAACGGCAGCCCGTAGGCGACGTGGAAGAGCACGACGCCGGCGATCGTGCCGAACAGGCCCACTGCGCCGAAGAGTTTGGCCACGGGCAACAGCCCGATCTGCACGGGGACGACCAGCAGACCCACAACCACCAGGAAGATGGCGTCCCGCCCGGGGAAGTCCAGCCAGGCGAAGGCGTATCCGGCGAGTGCCGCGATGGCGACTACCAGGACGGTGGTGGGCACCGAGATGAGGACGGTGTTGCCGAAGGCCGCCGCGAGGCCGGAGTCCTTCAGCAGGGCGCCGTAGTTGTCCAGGGACAACTGGGACGGGTCGGTGAGCGCGGTCCACCAGCCGTCGGAGGCGTTGTCCCGCTCGGAGCGCATCGAGGACAGGAGCAGGCCCGCCAGGGGGGTGATCCATACCAGGGCGACCAGGATCAGCAGGACCTGGACGACCGAACTGCCCAGCAGGCCGGACAGCCGGCTCCTGCGGTGCGGTCCGGGCGCAGTACGTGCGGGGGCGGGCGCGGGCCGGGCGGCCGTCGTCTTCCGGGGCGTTCGGCGCTCGATGGTGCCGTGGCTGCTCATGCTCCGCTCCTTCGGTAACGCCGGATGTTGAAGACCATCGCCGGGACGACCAGCAGCAGGAGCACCACGCTGAGCGCGCTGCCGAGCCCCTGGTCGTTGCCGCCGCCGAAGGAGACCAGCCACATGCGGGTGGCCAGTACGTTCGCCTCTTCCTGGACCGGTCCCGGTGCGATGATGTAGACGAGGTCGAAGACCTTCATCACGTTGATCACCAGCGTGACGAAGACGACGGTGAGCACCGGTGCGAGCAGCGGGACGGTGATCTTGCGGAAGATCTGGCCTTCGGTGGCTCCGTCCATCCGCGCGGCCTCCAGCGCGTCGCGCGGAATGGCCGCCAGTCCGGCGCCGATCAGGACCATGGCGAAGCCGGTCCAGACCCAGAGGTAGGCGCCGATGATGGCCGGTGTGACCAGCGCGGGGCCGAGCCAGTTCACGCCCTGGTAGGGGGCGGCGAAGTTGGCCGCGGGCAGCCGGACGGTGTACTCGCCGTCGGCCAGCCCGGTGAAGCGGAACGAGCCGTCGTCGGCGGCGGTGGTGGTCGCGGCCACCAGGCCGTCCCGTACGGCTTCGACGGTCATACCGGGCAGGCCCTTCTCGCCCGGGTCGACCCGGCCCGGCGTGCCGGCGCCGCCGGGGGCGAAGTCGAGGTAGACCACGCCCCCGATCTCGTGGGGGCCCGGTGCCGCGGCGGCCGCGGGCTGCGCGCCGGCGGGCATCGCGTCGGGTGCCACTCCGACCAGGCCGAGGCTGACCGACCGGCCTGGGCGTACCCCCTCCCCGGTGCTGTACGGGCCGCCCGCCGCGCCCGTCAGCCCCTGGCCCTCGCGGGCCCGGGCCGTCGGGTAGGCGGCGGTGTCCTCGAAGGTGTCGTGGACGCCGACGACGACGGCGTTGAGTACGCCCCGGCC
Source organism: Streptomyces sp. NPDC043680 (assembly GCF_056436685.1). Taxonomy (NCBI): domain Bacteria; kingdom Bacillati; phylum Actinomycetota; class Actinomycetes; order Kitasatosporales; family Streptomycetaceae; genus Streptomyces; species Streptomyces sp. NPDC043680. Next base: position 82,247 of record NZ_JBWKCE010000019.1, read on the forward strand.
CGGGTCCTGTTCGTAGGCGAGCCGGAAGACGATGCCCGCGGCGAGGAAGGACACGGCCATTGGCAGGAAGAGCACCAGCTTGAACGCGGTTGCCCAGCGCACCTTCTCGGTGAGCACGGCGAGCATCAGCCCGAGGCCGGTCAGCAGCACCGGGGCGACGACGACCCATATCGTGCTGTTGCGGATGGCCTTGAGGGTGGCCGGGTCGTGGAGGATCGCCGCGTAGTTCCCGACTCCGACGAAGCGGTCGCCGCTGGCGTCGAAGAGGCTGCGGCCGAAGGAGAAGACGACGGGGTAGACGACCAGTGCGCCGAGCAGGAGCAAGGCCGGCAGGACGAAGACGACCGCGAGGCGGCGCTTCCTGCGTTGGGCCCGGCGCCGCGGGTTCGCCGCGGCGCCGGTGGTCAGGGTGGCAGCCATGGCGGCGCCTCAGTTCCCGTAGGCCTTGGCGGCCTCGGCTTCGAGCTTCGCGGCCGTGCCCTGCGGGTCCGAGGGGTCGCGCAGGAAGTCCTGGAGGAGCTTCCACTCGCCCGCGCCCTTGGTGCCGCCGAACGCGGCCGGGGCCTGGTCCGACATGTCGAAGCGGACCGAGTCGCCCGCGGCGATCAGCGACTCGGCGGTGCTGCGGGTGGTCTCGTCGCCGTACGCGAGCGGGTCGACCTTGGAGTTCGGGGACAGGAAGCCGCCCGCGCCGGCCCAGATCTCGGCCGCCTCGGAGCCGGCCAGGAATTCGAGCAGCTTCATGCCGGCCTTGCCGTTCTTGCCGTCCTTGAGGACGACGGCCGCGTCACCGCCGCTGACGACCGGCGCCTTGCCGCCGTCGACCGCGGGGAACGGGAAGAACTTGGCGTCCACGCCGGGCTTCCTCCCGAACTGGTCCTTGGCGACGCCCCCGACGAAGTCCCCCTCGTAGACCATGCCCGCTTTGGCCTCGGGGCCGAAGACCTGCTCGACCGAGGAGGGGAAGTCGGTGCCGAGCGCCGCCTGCGCGCCGCCGGCGACGAGCTGCTTGTCCTTGAAGAGTTCACCGAGGGTGGTCAGCGCCTTGACGACGCTGTCGTCCGTCCACTTCAGCTTGTGCTGGGCGAGCTGGTCGTACTTCTCCGGCCCGGCCTGGGAGAGGTAGATGTTCTCGAACCAGTCGGTGAGGGTCCAGCCGTCCTCGCCGGCCACGGCGAAGGCGGGGCGGCCGGAGTCGGCGAGGGTGCGGCCGGCCTTGAGCAGGTCGGCGTAGGTCTTGGGCTCGCTGACGCCGGCCTGGGTGAAGGCCTGGGGGGCGTACCAGACGGTGGACTTGTGGGCGGCCTTGAAGTAGAGGCCGTAGTAGGTGCCGTCGACGGTGCCGTAGTTCTTCCAGACCGGGGCGAGGGTGGAGTCGGCCGTCTTGGCGGCCTGGTCGGACAGCGGCTGGAGCCAGCCCGCCTTGGCGAACTGCTGGAGCACGCCCACCTGGGGGATCATCACCACGTCCGGCGCGTTCCCGCCCTCGATCTTGCTCCCGACGAAGGTGGAGACGTTGTCGCCGGAGGGGACGAAGACCGTCTTGGCGCCGGTCTTCTCGGTGAAGGCGTCCAGGACCTTCTTGAAGTTCTTCTGCTCGCTGCCGGTCCAGACGCCGGCCACCGTCACGGTCTGGCCGCTGAGTTCGCCGCTGCTCGCGGGTCCGGTGGTGCCGCCGCAGGCGGTGGCGCAGGCGGCGAGGGTGAGGGCGGCGGCCGATGCGGTGAGCGCGGTCCGTCGGGTGGTCTTGCCGGGTCGTCGCATGGTGGGGTCCTTTTCGAGGGGGTACGGGGACTGCGGGGCGGGGCGCGGCGTCACTCGGGCCGCTGGTTCACGGGGTCGGGCACTCTGCCGTCCACCAGGCGGCGGTGGCCGCGGGGAGCACGCCGTCGGGGCAGGGTCCGCTGGCGAGCAGGGGCGTGCCGGCGACCGGGGCGGGCACCGGTTCCGTTCCGAAGTTGACGGCGCAGACCAGGCCGTCGCCGCGGACCATGGCCAGCACCTGCGGGGGCGACTCCAGCCAGCGCAGGGTGCCGTCGCCGAGCTGGGGCAGGCTGTGCCGCAGCTGGAGGCCCTCGCGGTAGAGGTGCCAGAAGGAACGGGTGTCGGCCAGGGCGCGGTCGGTGGCGTGCTCGGCGAACCACTCGGGCTGCGGCAGCCAGGGCTTGGCGCCGGCCGCGCCCTGGCTGAAGCCGAACGGGGAGGCGTGTCCCGACCAGGGCAGCGGCACGCGGCAGCCGTCCCGGATGCGCTTGCGGCTACCGGTGCGGTGGAAGATCGGGTCGGTGAGGACCTCGTCGGGCAGGTCGAGCACCTCGGGGAGGCCGAGCTCTTCGCCCTGGTAGACGTAGGCCGCGCCGGGCAGCGCCAGCATCAGCAGTGCGGCGGCCCGGGCGCGGGCGGCGCCCAGTCCGCTGCCCTCCACCCCGGGCTCGCCCGCGTAGCGGGTGACGGTGCGGACCTGGTCGTGGTTGTTGAGCACCCAGGTGACGGTCGATCCGGTGCCGGCGATGTCGCGTATCGCCTCGGTGATCGTCGCGCGGAAGGCGCCGGCGTCCCAGGGGGCGCTGAGCAGGTCGAAGAAGAAGGCCTGGTGCAGTTCGTCGGGGCGGACGTATGCGGCGTGTTCGCGTGCGGTCGGCACGGACACCTCGCCGACGAGCAGCCGCTCGTGGCCGTCCCGGGCGGCGTACTCGTCGCACACCGAGCGCCAGCGGCGCCACACCCCGTGGACCTCGGGCTGGTTCCAGGCCAGCTGGTTGACGGAGTCGCGGGCGCGCTCGTCGGCTCCGGGGTCGTCCGAGTCGGGCAGCTCGGGGTGCTTGAACAGTCCGGCGGCCACGTCGATGCGGAAGCCGTCGACGCCGCGGTCCAGCCAGAAGCGCAGGACCCGCTCGAACTCGTCGCCGACGGCGGGGTTGCGCCAGTTCAGGTCGGGCTGCTCGGGCGTGAAGAGGTGCAGGTACCACTCTCCGGGGGTGCCGTCGGCCCCGGTGGTCCGGCTCCAGGCGGGTCCGCCGAACATGGCGCGCCAGTTGTTGGGCGGCTCGCTCCCGCCGGGGCCGCGGCCGGGTGCGAAGTGGAATCGGGAGCGGGGTGCGCTGCCCGGCTCCGCTGCGAGCGCCTCGCGGAACCAGGGGTGCTCGCTCGAACAGTGGTTGGGGACGATGTCGAGCAGCAGCTTGAGCCCGAGGCGGTGGGCGTCGGCCACCAGGCGGTCGAACTCGGCCAGGTCGCCGTAGACGGGGTCGACGCCGCAGTAGTCGGCCACGTCGTAGCCGTGGTCGTGCTGCGGGGAGGGGTAGAAGGGGCTGAGCCAGATGCCGTCGACGCCGAGTTTCCTGAGGTAGGGAAGCCCGGCCCGGACGCCGGCCAGGTCGCCGATGCCGTCCCCCGTGCTGTCGAGGAAGCTGCGGACGTAGACCTGGTAGATCACCGCGTCGCGCCACCAGGAGTCCGGTGCGGTGGCGCTGCGGGAGGGGCGGCCGGTGTCGGCCGGAAGGGTGCTGAGCATCTCGCGTCGACCTGTTTCTACTGAATGCGAGAGCGCCCTGGATCAGGTGCGCTGTTATGCATGCATGTTAAGTAGCAGCGACGGGAAGGTGTCAACGATGCGTCTGGAAACAACCGAAAGCTGGGATGGTTTGTACCGAAGTGAACCGGTGCACACATCAGGGCCCCTACTTAACATGTAAGTAGAGGCCCTGGAGGAGGCGACGGAGTGGGCTCAGCCCCTGCGGGAGATGGTCCCGAGCTCGCGCGCAAGCCGCGCCACCGCCTGCTCGGGCGTCTGGCGCAGCGCCATCACGTCCTGCGCCACGGCTTGTACGGCGAGGCTCACCTGGTCGTAGCGCGGGCTCTTGGGGCGCGGCACCGCCGACAGCACGCTCTGGCGGAGCGTGGGCAGGTACGGATAGGCACGGATCAGCTCGGGGTCCTCGTACAGGGCGGCGCGCACGGGCGGCAGCGAGCCCTCGGTGAGCACCTGGCGCTGGACCCGTTCGCTGGTGAGGTAGGAGATCAGATCGGCCGCGGACGCCGGGTGGCGCGAGCGGCTGCTGACCGCGAGGTTGGAGCCGCCCAGCACGCTGGTGCCGGGCCCGTCGGATCCGGGAAGCGGTACCGCACCGAACCTGCCGGCGACCTTCGAACCCTGCGCGCTCGCATCCGCGTACACGTAGGGCCAGTTCCGCAGGAAGAGCAGCCGGCCGTTTTGGAACGCCCGCCGGGACTCCTCCTCCTTGTATCCGAGCGCCTCCCTGGAGATCCAACCGTCCCGCACGCCGTCCGCGAGGAAGCGCAGCCCGGCGCGGGCCGCGTCGGAGTCCACCGCCACCCGGGAGCCGTCGTCGCGCAGGATGGAACCGCCCGCCGAGTGGACGGCCTCCGTGACGTTGACGGTGAGCCCTTCGTAGGGCAGGAACTGCCCGGCATAGCCGTCCAGGCCGTGCTTCGGGGCGATCGTGCGGGCCTGGCGGACCAGTTCGGCCCAGGTGCGCGGCGGCTTCTCGCCCTCCGCGTCCAGGACGTCCTTGCGGTAGTAGAGCAGTCCTGCGTTGGTGACGTACGGGACCGCGTACAGCCGGCCGTCGAAGGTCGCCGTGTCGACCACGGGCCGCAGAAAGGCGTCCAGGGGGAAGCGGTCGCGCTCCAGCGGGGAGATCCACCCGGCCGCGGCGAACTCGGAGGTCCAGGCGACGTCGATGTTCAGTACGTCGAAGCGGTTGCTGCCCGATCGCAGCTCGCTGATCATCTGGGCGCGGGACTCGTCGGCCGAGTCGGGCAGCTCGACGAGCGTGACGCGCTCGTCGGGATGGCCGTCGTTCCATTCGTCGAGCAGCGGGGAGAGGTAGTCGGTCAGGTCCCCCGCCGTCACGAGCGTCAGGGGACCGCGCGCCCCGGAGGCCACGCCCCCGTCGGAGCGGACGCCGAAGCCCGCGTATCCCGCCACCACCACCGCCGCGACCAGGAGAGCTCTACCCGCGGCACGCATCCACCGCATAGGTTCCTCCCAGTGCACGATCCGGCTGCGCCGCCGACCATCGCCGCCTATATATACCCGTTAGGCATGGGCGATACTAGACGCCCAGGCAGACAAGACGGATGGCGGCGCCACCCGGTCCGCTGCCGAGTGAACGGTTGACTACGGATCGGGAAGGAGGGGGAGCGAGTGCGGCTGCCGCTCCTGGCACTCCTCACCCGTGGCCCTGCCCATGGTTACGAGCTGAAACAGGACCTTGAGAAGCTCCTGGGCGCCGCGTACCCTCAGCCCAACGTCGGCCAGATCTACGTCACCCTCGGGCGGCTGGAGAAGAGCGGTCTGATCGAAGGCGAGGACGTCGAACAGTCGGGCCGGCCCAACAAGCGCACGTACAGGCTGACGGACGCCGGGCGCGAGGCCGTACTGGCCTGGTTCGACGACACCGCCGAGGAGCCCCGGGTACGGGACGAGTTCTTCATGAAACTCGCGCTCGCGCCGCAGTCGGGTCTCGCCGACCCCGTCGCGCTGATCAACAAGCAGCGGCGGCAGTACCTCAATACGATGCGGGACCTGTCGAAGCTGGCCGCAGCCGAGGACCGCGACAACAAGATCTCCCAACTGCTGATCGAGGGCGCCATGCTGCACCTGCAGGCCGACCTCGACTGGCTGGAACGCTGTCAGGAGGAGCTGGAATGAGCGACGACGCCACCGCCGCTCCTGCCGTACCCATCGTCCGCGCCGAGGGTCTGACCAAGACGCACCACGGCGAGGGCACGCCGGTGCACGCCGTACGCGGTGTGGACCTGACCGTCCGGCCGGGCGAGTTCGTGGCGGTCACCGGGCCCTCGGGAGCCGGCAAGTCCACCCTGCTCCATCTGATCGGCGGCCTCCAGCGGCCCGACAGCGGCAAGCTGTGGATCGGCGGAGAGCGGGTCGACGCATACCGCGAGGCCCGCTGGGCCGTTCTCCGGCGCCGCAGCATCGGGGTCGTGTTCCAGTTCTTCAACCTGGTCTCCAACCTCACCGTCGCCGACAACGTCGAACTGCCCGCCCTGCTCGCCGGCGCCTCCCCCAAGGCCGCCCGCGCATCCCGGGCCGAACTGCTCGGCGAACTCGGCCTCGAAGGCCGTGAGCGCTCGATGCCCGGGGAGCTGTCGGGCGGGGAGCAGCAGCGGGTCGCGCTCGCCCGGGCCCTGGTCAACCACCCCGCGCTGCTGCTGGCCGACGAGCCGGCCGGGAGCCTCGACAGCAAGGGCACCCGGGAGGTGCTGCGGCTGCTCTCCCGGTTCCACCAGCGCGGCCAGACGATCATGATGGTCACCCATGACGCCCGGATGGCCAGCGCCGCCGACCGCGTCATCAGCTTCTTCGACGGGCGGATCGCCGACGACGCGCAGCTCGGTGACGGGCGCGGCGGGCGGGCCGGCGGCGTGTCCCGCGTACTCGAACTGAAGGAGTGACCGTGCGGGCCACGCTGCGCTGGGCGCACGCCGACTTCCGCGCACACCGCGGCGAAGCCCTCTTCGTCGTACTGGCCAGCGCCGGGATCATCGCCTCGCTCCTGCTCGCCGGAGCGCTGTTCAGCTACGCGGCGAACCCCTGGCAGCGGATCTTCAACCAGTCCCAGGGCGCGCACATCTGGCTGCACACCCGCGCCGGGGCCGACCTGGACGCCCTGTCCCGCCTGGACGGGGTCACCGCCCTCTCCGGGCCGTACCACACGGCGGCGACGACCGTCGAGTCACGCGGCGCGCGGGCCGGGGTGGCGCTGCGCGCGACCGCGGCCGTGCCCCCGGAGACAGGGCGGCCGCTCCTCACCGCGGGCAGCTGGCTGTCCCCGCCGGACGGCGGCGCCCGCGCCGCAACCGTCGTACTGGAAAGCTCGGTCGCACGGGCGCTGTGGGCGGAGCCGGGTGACACGGTCCGGGTCACCGGACCGGACGGCGCCGCGCACGCACTGCGGGTGGAGGGCATCGCCGAGGCGGCCGAGCCCCGCTACCAGCCGGGCGGCGCACCCGGCATCGGCTGGGTGCTCCCGGCCACGCTCGACGAGATCGCCCACGCGGACACCGGGCAGAGCGTGGGGCTGCGCCTGAAGGATCCGGACGACAGCGATTTCGTGGTCCAGCGGGCCGTGACCGTCCTCGGCGCCGACCGGGTGGCCCAGGTCACCAAGTGGCAGCAGGCGCGGGCCGAGGCAGGCGGCGACGACCGTCTCCTCGGGCAGATGTTCGCCGTCTTCGGGCTCGGCGCGCTGCTCGCGGCGGCGCTCGCCGCATCGGGGGCGATCGGCGCCCGCGTCCGCGGCCAGCTGCGCGACATCGCCGTCCTCAAGGCCGTCGGCTTCACCCCCGGCCAGGTGACCCGCGGCTTCCTCGTGCAGCACCTGGCCTTCGCCCTCCTCGGCGTGGCCCTCGGCACGGCGGCGATCGCCCTGCTGGGCGCCCGGATTCCCGGGCGGATCGGCGAAGCGGCGGAGGTGTGGCAGGACCTGCCGGGCCACACCGCGCTCATGGCCGGTGTTCCCTGCGGCGCGGTGCTGCTGATCGCGGCCGCCACCGGGCTCTCGGCCTGGCGGGCCGGGCGGGTGCCGCCGGTGCCGGTGGCCCGGGCGGCGCTGCCGTCCGCCGCTCCGATGACCGCACTCGGCAGGCGGGCGCTGGGGCTCCGGGTGCCCCCCGCGCTGGTCCTGGGGTGGCGGGCCGCGTTCCCCCGGCGCGGCCGGACGCTGGTGCCCGTGGTGCGGCTCGCCCTGCCGCTGGTGCTCATCACGGTCGCGCTCGTCGCCTGGTCGACGCTGGACCAGTTCCGCAGCCGGCCCGCGCAGATGGGTCTGCCGGCGGCGCTGACCGTACGGGCCGAGCAGCCCGCCGGGCCCTCGGACGCGGAGCTGGAGAAGACCCTCCGGGCGGTCCCGGACATCGCTGCGGTCCATCCGGGGGCGGAGATGGCGGCGCTCGTGCCGGGCCAGACCGGCACCATCACGCTCCGTGGACTGGGTACGGCCCGCAACCCGTATCCCTCCGCGGTGGTGGAAGGGCGCGGGGTCGGCGGCCCGGACGAGGCCGTGGCCGGTCAGGGGCTGCTGGATCTCCTCGGGGTCCGCGTGGGCGACTGGGTGCGGACGACCGTCGAGGGACGGCCGCAGATCCTGCATCTCGTCGGCCGCACCGTCGAACCCGACTCCGGCGGCCGCGTGATCACCACGACCATGGACGCGCTGCGGGAGCGCGATCCGCGGCTGCGGCCGGAATTCCACGCCCTGGTGCTGCGCGAGGGCGCGGACCCGCGGACGGTGGGCGCCGCGCTCGCGGGGGTTGCGGGTGGAACGCTGGAGATCCGGGAGACGCCCAATCCTGCCGACCGGCTGGAACCGGCTCGGGCGGTGATCGCCGCCCTGATCGCGGTACTCGCACTGATCGGGCTGACCGAACTGCTGACGCTGATCGGCACGGGCGTACGCGACCGGGGCCGGGACCTGCTCGCGCTGAAGGCGATCGGGCTGACGCCCCGGCAGATCGGCGCCATGATCGTGACGGCCGCGGGACTGACCACGCTGGCCTCAGCGGTGGTGGGGACGGCGGTGGGTGCGCTGTCCGGCAGCCGGCTGGTGGACGCCCAAGGCGCTTCGAGCGGGATAGGCGCGGGGATCGCCCACCTGCCGTCGCTGCCCGTGCTGTTGACGGTGATCGTCGCGGCGGTGCTGGGTGCGGTGGCGGCGGCGGTACTGCCGGCGACACGGGCCGCGCGGCGGCGCTTGGCGGACTCGCTGAGCGAGACCCTCTGACCTGGTGACCTGGCACGTGTCGCAGAAGCGCCCGTCGGCCTGCGCGCGGGCGCGGCAGGACGGCCGGGAGCGCCGACCCGCCCGCCAGGGGGCTGCCCGCGGCCACCGTTCGTCGCGGTGGCCGCGGGCGGGTCGCAGTCCTAGCGGAGCTGCTCGGTCCGGCTGGCGACGAGGCGGCCGCTCGCGAAGCCTTCCACCCGGGCGAAATGCGCGGTGGCCGCGTCGGGCACGGTGACGTCGGCCTGGCCGTCGGCGAGGTCGACCGAGGCGCGGGGCCGCTGGTCGACGTAGACGTCCAGCCGGTCGATGTTGGTGGCCTTCACCTTCAGGCGCAGGGCGCCGTCGGTGGTGTCGGTGCCCGTGATGGACACGGCGTGCGGCGTCAGGCTCTGCAGGATCCGGCCTGCCCGCTCCAGCAGGTCGACGTTGTCCTCGCGCAGGTCCGCGCGCGTCATGTGGTGGAGCTCGTCGGGCGTGACGCCGAGGTCTTCGACGGGGGTGCCGGAGTTGTCGCGTACGCGCAGTGTCCGGCGGATCGCGACGCGCATGCCGGCGTTCTTCGGCAGCGGTACGTACGGCGAATCCGGATCGCCGTCCAGGAGGTCGGCGAGGAGCTCGTGGGTCCACACGTTGGCGCCGCCGGCGCCCGTGCACTGGTCGGTGCCCAGGACCGGGCCGATCGCGTGGTCCTGGAATCCGGCGGAGAAGATGTCGGTGGCGGAGTAGCAACGGGCGTTGGTGACGAGCACGACCGGACCGAAGTACTGCTGGCCGATCGAGTTGGCTTCGTCCTCGGGACTGAGCGGGAAGGCACCGGAGTACACGGCCCCGACCTCGACGGCCTGCTCCATGGACGGCACCCACGCACCGAGGTTGATCCGCGGGTCGTCCTGGTGCTTCCTGCAGATGCGCAGGTTCAGCGGCGTGTTGATGAACTGCACCGGCTCGGGGGTGATGTGGGCCGGTGTGAAGAACTGCAGGGCCAGCTCGGCCGCCAGGACCAGGCCGCCGCCGTTGTCCCGGACGTCGAGGATCAGGCCGCTGTCCGGCAGCTTGCGGATCAGCCGCAGGAGTTCCTCCAGATAGGCCTGGAGGTCGTCCACGCTGAAGGTGAAGATCCGCAAGTGGCCGAAGGTCCGGCCGGAGATCTCGACCGTCCGGGCGCGGAAGACCTTGGGCATGTTGGTGGCGATCTCCCCGGCGCGCAGTTCCGGGGCGGGCTCGCCGGCCTCGACCGCCCTCGTCTGGGCGACGACCCGGGGGGCGAACAGCAGCACCTTGGCGCGGCTGATCTCGTCGGCTTCGAGGTCCAGCCCCTGGGCCGCCGCCACGGTGCTCACCGAGCCGGTGTCGACGAAGGCGGGCAGGTTGTCGACGATCCTCCAGCTCTCGCGGAACTCGCGCTTGGTCCCGGCCGAGTCGAGGTAGCTCACCGTCACCCACTCCTCGAACGGGGGGAGGTGGATGCGCAGCGGTCGCAGGGTCAGCGACTGCACGCCGCGGCTGCGGCGGGCCTCGGGGTTGCTGCCGGCGAACCGGGCGGCGTTCAGGTCGACGGCGTCGGCGATGGGGATGCCGCTCCAGTGGGTGATCTCGGTGCCCGGCCCGAATCCCGGGGCTGAGAAGCCCTCGGCCACGTGCGTGACCATGAAGTGGGCGCCCTGTTGGTCGGTGTACCGCTCGACGAGGAACGGCAGGAAGGCGATCTTGCCGGCGAAGGGCAGCGGGAGCAGGTAGTTGGTGTGCAGGTCCCTGACGGAGTGGAAGACCTCCGACATCTCGGAGTGGAACATCCACTCCGGCGGCATGGTCTGGGGTGTCTGCCGCTCCAGCCGGTGGATCAGCAGCCTCAGCCGCTGGATCGGGTTGACGGCGTGCATCGCGGACTTGAGCGGCAGGTGGACGTAGTTCTGCTCCAGCAGGACCAGCGCCTGGGCGGCGATGAGCCGGCGCTCGTCCAGTGTCAGCGCGCCGGCTCCGCGCAGGAAGGTGGCCAGGTCGGTGGAGGCCGCCAGATGCTCGCGCACCGGTTCGGCCGCCTTCGGTACGAAGTCCGGGATGCTCCTGTCGGCTGGGTCGTTCATCGCGACTCCTGAAGGTGGGGCGGATCTCGGGGCTGTCGCCGTCAGTTATCGGGCGGCTCACTGGCCGCAATGAGTCGCGCACGGGTTCTTCCCCCGAACGGGCGCGCCCCGCATGCACCCGGGCCCTCCCCTGCGAAGGCCCTATCCATCACCTGTGACATGTGAAATATTACCTGCGCTCCACTCCACTCCCCCGTCCCAACTCACCGGAAGGTACGCCACGTTGCGCAGACTCGCTGTGGTGGGAGCGGCGATATCCCTCGCCCTCCTCACCACCCCCGCGCTCGCCGCCACCGCGCCCCCACCCCCTCCCCCGGGTGCGCAGCAGCCGTCCGAGCAGGCCGCCGCACCGCCGCCCGCGCCCCTGGAGCTCCAGCGCCAGGCCCTGCGCCGCCAGGCTCTCGAAAGCGTGGCCGCCGGCGGCCCGGCCGCCGCCCTCAAGGCGGAGGCCGACGGCACGCTCCCGCGCCGGGCCAAGGTCGGCAAGCGGTACGTCGAACTCGCGCAGGAGCGCAAGGACAAGGTCTTCGTGATCCTCGCCGAGTTCGGCGACCAGGTGGACAACACCACGGAGTTCGAGGGCAAGCCCCGCTTCGGCGGTACTCCCGGCCCCCGCCACAACACCATCGGCAAGCCGGCCGCGAACGACAACCACACGCTGTGGCGCAAGGACTTCGACCGGTCCTTCTACGAGCGGCAGTTCTTCTCCACCGACCCCGAGTCGGCGTCCATGCGGGCCTACTACCGGCTCCAGTCCTCCGGCCGCTACGACATGGACGGCACGGTGTCCGACTGGGTCAAGCTCCCCTGGAACGAGGCCCGTTACGGCACCGACAACTGCTCCGAGCCCGGCCAGTGCCGCACCAACTGGGACCTGATCCGGGACGCCACCGCCTCCTGGTACGGGGCCGAGCGCGCGAAGGGCCGTACGCCCGAGCAGATCAAGGCCCAGCTCGCCGAGTACGACGTGTGGGACCGCTACGACGCGGACCACGACGGGAACTTCGACGAGCCGGACGGCTACCTCGACCACCTCGTCGTCGTGCACGCCGGCAAGGACCAGACCTGGGGCGGCGGCGCCCAGGGCAAGGACGCCGTCTGGGCGCACCGCTGGTTCGCGTACTGGAACCAGGCCGGCAGTGCGGGCCCCGAGGGAAACAAGGCGGGCGGCACCCCGATCGGCGACTCCGGCATCTGGGCCGGCGACTACCTGACCGGCGGCGAGAACAGCGGGGCAGGCCTGTTCGCCCACGAGTTCGGCCATGACCTGGGGCTCCCGGACCTGTACAGCTCGGACGGGGACAACAGCGTCAATTTCTGGTCGCTGATGTCCTCGGGCTCGTACCTCGGCAAGGGCCGCAACACCACCGGCGCATGGCCCGGCGACCTCGACCCCTGGAGCAAGCTCCAGCTCGGCTGGCTGGAGTACACGGAGGCCGACGCGGGCCGCAAGACCCGCGCGGTACTGGGGGTCTCGGGCTACAACACCGAGGATCCGCAGGCGCTGCTGGTGCACCTGCCACCCTCGCAGACCCGGACCGAGCTGACCGACCCGTACGAGGGCGCCAGCCAGTGGTGGAGCGGTACCGGGGACTTCATGGACAACACCCTCGGGCGGGCCGTCGACCTCACCGGATCGACCGGGCCCGCCCGACTGGACGCCAGGGTCTGGTACGACATCGAGCAGGACTTCGACTTCCTGACGGTGGAGGCCTCCACGGACGGCGGCACCACGTGGACGGCGCTCCCCGGTACCGTCGGCGGCAGCGCCATTCCGGCGAAGGGCGTGTCCGGGACCTCGGCCGGCTGGACGGAACTCGGCGTCCCTCTCGACGCGTTCGCCGGGCGGAGCTTCCAGCTGCGGCTGCGCGTCACCTCCGACGGCAACACGCACGGCAAGGGCGTCACCTTCGACGACATCCGGATCACTGCGGACGGGCGCGAGCTGCTGCGCGACGGGGCGGAGCAGGGGGCGAACGGCTGGAGCGCGGTCAAGTGGTCGCGTACGGAGGGCCGCACGGGCAGCGAGCAGCACCCCCGCGCCTACCTGGTCGAGAACCGGCGCTACACCGGCTACGGCGCCCAGCTCAAGACGGGCCCGTACAACTTCGGCTTCACCGGCGACCAGGTGGAGTTCTACCCGTACCAGCAAGGCGTGCTGATCTGGCTGTGGGACACGGCGTACAGCGACAACACCACCAAGGCCCACCCGGGCGGCGGCCTGCTGCTGCCGATCGACGCCCGGCCGGATCCGCTGCGGAATGCGGACGGCTCCCTGCTCAATGCCCGGGCGCAGACCTTCGACGCGCCGTTCTCGCTGCGGGCGAGCGACCGGATCGTGCTGCACAAGGCGGGCACGCCGACGGTGATCCCGTCGCGCCCGGGGGTCTCCGTCTTCGACGACCACCGGGGCTCGTACTGGAACGCGGATCTCCCGCAGGTCGGGGTCAAGGTGCCGGACACCGGGACCCGTATCGCGGTGGTCAAGGAGGCGGCGGGCGGCGCACTGACCACGGTTCAGCTGAGCCCGTCCCCGTGATCCCTGCGCTCCGGCTCCGCTGAGCGGACCGCCCTCCCCGTTCGCGGGGAGGGCGGTCCGAGGCGGTTCCACGGGGTGTGTCGGACGTATGCGGCGGTGCGGGTCGCGCCGGTCGATCCGCGCGCCGTGACCCTCAGGGGGTCCCGGGGGCTCCCGCGGTCAGCCCGGCCATGACAAGGTCCAGCAGCCGTTCGGCGCGCGGCTGCCAGTCCGAGCGGGGGTCGATCTGCCAGAGGCCGGCGATGGCGAGGAGGAAGTCGTCCGGGCTCACCCCGGGGCGGATGGTGCCGGCCTGCTCGTTGGCGCGGAGCAGGAGGTCGGCCGCGGAGGACACCGGGGCGTGTCCCGGTTTCGAGGGGCCGCCGGGCCCTGCGGTGGCCAGGCGGATCGCGTCCGCGAGCCCGGCCTTGGTCATCGCGAACCCGGCGAGGCGGTCCATCCACTCGCGCAGGGCCCGCGCCGGTTCCCGCGTCGCGAGCAGCTTGGCCGCGGTGTCGGCGACCTGCTGCATCTCGTGGCGGTAGACCTCCAGGACGAGTGCCTCGCGGTTGGGGAAGTTGCGGTAGAACGTGCCCTGACCGACGCCGGCCTTCTTGGCGATCGCGCTCAGCGGGGCATCCGGACAACGTGTCAGTTCGGCCACCGCCACGGCCAGGATGCGCTCGCGGTTGCGCTGCGCGTCCGACCGCAGTGCCGCGTCCCTCTTCTGCTGCACTCGTCCTCCTGGCGGTGCGTGCCCCGATCCCGCCCTTGTTGACCGGACAGCTGTCCACTACGCTTCCCCGTGAACGGACAGTTGTCCGCTTGTGCTCACGATAGCGGCGGATGCGGCCGACCAGTGCCCCTCGGCACCGGTCTTGTGCCCTCCGCTCTGCGCGGTCCCTCCGAACCTACAGCCGCACGCACAGCGCCATCCCCTCATCCCGTTACGTCTTCTCGTTCGGCTGCCTGCCGGTCCGTCCACCCGACGTCCTCCGGATACGCGAAAGAAGGCTGCTCATGCCCCCAGCTCCCTCGTCGACGTACAGCGCCGTCACCTTGCACGTCAACGGCGACCCGCACACGCTCTCCGTCGACCACCGCACCACCCTGCTCGACGCCCTGCGCGAGCGCCTCGATCTGACCGGCACCAAGAAGGGCTGCGACCAGGGGCAGTGCGGGGCCTGCACCGTCCTGCTCGACGGCCGACGCGCCGTGGCCTGCCTGCAGCTCGCGGTCGCCGCGGAGGGGCGTGAGATCACCACGATCGAAGGCCTCGCCGAGGGCGACCAACTGCACCCGGTCCAAGAGGCGTTCCTCGACCTCGACGGCTACCAGTGCGGCTACTGCACGCCGGGGCAGATCTGTTCGGCGGTCGCGGTGATCGAGGAGCACGCGGCGGGGTGGCCGAGCGCCGTCACCGACGACTTACGGCCCGAAGCCGGGCCGCCCCCGCTGACGGCCGACGAGATCCGGGAGCGGATGAGCGGGAACCTGTGCCGCTGCGGCGCCTACGTGTCGATCGTGCAGGCGGTCGCCCGCGCGGCCGGGATCCGGGCGGACACGGCGCGCACCGCGCAGCCCACGGAGGCGGCGGAAGCCGAGGGGGCGACTGCATGAAGGAGTTCGGCTACCAGCGCGCGACCGACGTCTCCAGCGCCCTCGCGCTACTCGACGGGGATCGCGAAGCCCGCTTCCTCGCGGGCGGCACCAACCTCGTCGACCTGATGAAGACCGGCGCCGAACGCCCCGCCCACCTCGTCGACGTACGCGCCCTGCCCCTGGACCGGATCGAGTCGACACCGGCCGGGGGTCTGCTCATCGGCGCGACCGTCACCAACAGCGAGCTCGCCGCACACCCCGAAGTCCGCCGCCGCTACCCGGCGTTGGCCCAGGCGGTGCTGGCCGGGGCCTCCGGGCAGCTGCGCAACATGGCCACGGTGGGCGGGAACCTGCTCCAGCGCACCCGCTGCGGCTACTTCGCGGACGTGAGCGCACCGTGCAACAAGCGTGTCCCCGGCAGCGGTTGCCCCGCCGTCGAGGGCGAACACCGCCATCACGCGATCCTCGGCGCCACCGCCCACTGCGTGGCGGTCCACCCCTCGGACATGGCCGTGGCGCTGGCCGCCTTCGACGCGGTCGTGTCGTACGCAACGACGGACGGGCCCGGCGCGTTGCCGCTCACCGAGGTCTACCGGCCCGTGGGAAACACACCGCACCTGGAGACCGCCCTGCCGCCGGGAGCGCTGATCACCGGCGTCACCCTGCCGCCCGCCCCCCTCGCCGCGCGCTCCCGCTACCGGAAGGTGCGCGAGCGCGCCTCGTACGCCTTCGCGATCGGCTCGGTCGCCGCCGCGCTCGACGTCCGGGACGGCGCGGTGCAGGAGGTGCGCCTGGCCTTCGGGGCGGTCGCGTCCCGGCCGTGGCGGGCCCGGGCGGCAGAACGGGCGCTACGCGGGGCGCAGGCCGACGGCAAGGCGTTCGCCGCCGCGGCGGACGCGGAGCTGGCGGCCGCCGAGCCGCTGCCGCGCAACGGGTACAAGGTGACCCTGATGCGCAACCTGGTGGTGGCGGTGCTCACCGAACTCGCCGAGGAGGCCGCCCGATGACCAGCGCCGCGACCACGAAGACGGAGAACGCCGTCGGTACTGCGCACACCAGGGTGGAGGGCCGCGAGAAGGTCACCGGAGCGGCCCGCTTCGCGGCAGAGGTGCCCTTCGCCGAACTCGCCCACGGCTGGCTCGTGTTGTCCACCGTCACACGTGGCCGCATCCGCTCGGTGGAGACCGCCGGGGTCCTTGCCATGCCGGGAGTGCTCACCGTTCTCCACCACGGAAACGCCCCGCGGGTCGACACGGACTACGTCGGCCTCATGGGCAGTGCACCGGACCCGACCTGCGCCGTCTTCCAGCACGACCGGGTGCCGCACCGGGGATGGCCGGTGGCGCTGGTGGTCGCCGAGACCTCGGAGCAGGCCAGGGAGGCCGCCGAGGCGCTCGTCGTGCACTACGAGGAGGAACCGCACCACGTCGCGTTCACCGGCGGGGACCCGGATGCGTATCCCGTGGACTCCCACATGCCGGCCGTGACCGCGAAGGGGGACCTGGATTCCGCACTCGCGGCGTCGGCCTTCGTCGTGGACGCGGAGTACTCCACCCCGGAAGAGCACCACCACCCGATGGAGCCGCACGCGGCCACCGCCCGCTGGGAGGGCGGCCGGCTCGAAGTCGTCGACTCCAACCAGGGCGCCACCTGGGTCGCGGCCGAGCTCGCGCAGCTCTTCTCGCTCGACCCGTCCTCGGTCCGGGTCCGGTCCGAACACGTCGGCGGCGGGTTCGGGAGCAAGGGGGTCCGCGCCCACCAGGTGGCGGCCGTGATGGCCGCGACCGTCCTCCAGCGCCCGGTGCGCGTGGTGATGACACGACGCCAGATGTTCTCCCTGGCCGGCTACCGCAGCCCCACGAGGCAGCGGCTCAGGCTGGGCGCCGACGCCGACGGGCGCCTGCGCGCGCTGGAGCACCGTTCCCTGAGCCTCACCTCCACGGTGCACGAGTTCATCGAGCCGAGCGCCGGGCCGTCGCGGGTGATGTACGACGCCGACGCCCACCACACGGCCAACCGGGTCGTACGCCTCGACGTGCCGACACCGACGTGGATGCGCGCACCCGGCGAGGCACCCGGGTCGTTCGCGCTGGAGTCCGCGCTCGACGAACTCGCCGAGAAGTGCGGGCTCGATCCGATCGAGCTGCGCGTGCGCAACGAGCCCGAGCGCGGTCCCGTGTCCGGCCTGCCGTTCAGCGGCCGCAACCTGCTCGCCTGCTTCCGGGAGGGCGCCCGCAGGTTCGGCTGGACGGACCGGGACCCGCGGCCCGGCCTGCGCCGGGAAGGCAGCCGGCTGCTCGGGACCGGCATGGCGGCGGCCTCCTTCCCGGTGGGGGCCGCGCCGTCCACGGCAGCCGTGACGGCGGAGGCGAACGGCACCTTCAGCGTGCGGATCGCCGCGTCGGACATCGGGACCGGGGCACGGACCGCGCTCGCACTGGTGGCCGCCGACGCACTGGAGGTCGGGCCGGACCGCATCCGGGTGCGGATCGGGGACAGCGACTTCGGGCCGGCGATGATCGCCGGAGGCTCGATGGGCACCCGCTCCTGGGCGTGGGCGGTCACCGCCGCTGCCCGGGAACTGCGCGAGCGGCTCGTCCCCGGCGCCGGCATCCCCGCGGAGGGGATCACGGTGCGGTCGGACACCACGGAGGCGGTCGGCGCCCTCGCCCGCAAGGAGCGGCACTCCTTCGGAGCGCAGTTCGCCGAGGTCGCCGTGGACACCGCCACCGGCGAGGTGCGTGTACGGCGCATGCTCGGCATCTTCGCGGCAGGCCGGATCGTCAACCCGCTCACCGCCCGCAACCAGTTCCTCGGCGGGATGACCTGGGGCATCTCCATGGCCCTGCACGAAGAGGCCGTCCGGGACCGGACCTCGGGCGGCCACTACGGCGCCGACCTCGCGGGCTACCACGTCGCCACGCACGCCGACGTACCGCACATCGAGGCGGACTGGATCAACGACGCGGATCCGGACGACCCGGTCGGGATCAAGGGCATCGGCGAGATCGGCATCGTGGGCGCCGCGGCGGCCGTCGCCAATGCGGTCTGGCACGCGACGGGCGTACGCCACCGGAGCCTGCCCATCCGCCCGGACCGCGTCATCCTCGCCGGCCCTCACGCACCGGAGCCGTGGGACGGGCGGCCGTCGCCCCGCTCCGCGGCGCTGCCGGAGTGGACCGAGCGGGAGCGGTAGACGATGTACGGGCGGGCGGCGTAGCCGAGCGGCGCGGTGAAGGCATGGACGAGCCGGCTGAAGGGCCACAGGGCGAACAGGGACATGGCGAGGAACGCGTGGACCTGGTACGGCAGGGGGGCCTGGGCCATCGCGGGGACGTCGGGATCCAGGGCGAGCACCGAGCGGAACCAGACGGAGACGCCGAGGCGGTAGTCGTACGGATGCGGGACGAGGGTGGTGGCGGTGGCCGTGAGGCCGGCCAGCAGGACGGCGACCAGGAGGGGGTAGAGGGCACGGTCGCTCCTGCTGGTCCCGACCCGTACGGCGGGCACCCGCAGGCGCCGGTACACCAGGACCGCCAGACCGGTGAGGGTGGCCAGGCCGGCCGCTCCGCCGACGAAGAGGGCGTTGAGGTGGTAGACCGGTTCGCGGATGTGCAGGCGCTCCGTCAGCGATTCGGGCACCAGCAGTCCCACGACGTGCCCTGCCGCCACGAACAGCAGTCCGTAGTGGAAGAGCGGGCCGCCGATGCTCAGCAGCCGGTGCTCGTGCAGCTGGCTGGAGCGGGAGGTGAAACCGAAGCGGTCGTAGTGGTAGCGCCAGGCGCTGCCCGCGACGAGTACGACGGCCACGAGATAGGGCAGCACGCCCCACAGGGCGATGTGTACGTGGTTCATCGTCGGGTCTCCTCGACCGTGACTGCGTCCGGGCGCAGGGTGGGGAAGGGCAGCAGGCCCACGGTTTCCGTGGGCGGGCCGCTGCGCGCCAGACGCAGGGCGGCCGCGCGGTCGGCCGGTGAAGCGCCGGGCAGGGTGCGGCACACCGCTTCCAGGACATCGGCGTACGGGCTCTCGTGGTCGACGAGTGCCATGCGCAGCAGTTCCAGGGCGGCGCGGTGGTCCTGGAGCGCCGTACGGCCCGCTCCGGGGCGCCGGGCGGCGAACTCCAGGGCGAGCGGCAGGAAGTCGGGCAGTTCGTCCGCGGGTGGCTGCCAGCCGTGGCGCCGGTAGAGCTGCTTCCAGCGCAGCAGGGCTTCGCCGCGGCGGCGGGTGTCGCCGTCCGTCCAGTAGGTGAGGTGCAGGGTGCGGCGCCGGCTGCGGTCGAAGGTGGTCACGTAGCGCGCGGACAGCTCCAGTTGTGGCACGTCGGCGACCGCGGCACAGAAGCGCAGGAGCAGCGCGGCCTCCGCACCGCCGAGCTCGCCCAGGCCGCTGCGCACGAGGTCGAGGCGCTGCGGCCAGTCCCCGTCGGGATGGGAGAGCAGCAGTGATGCGGCCTGGTGGAGGGCGGCGGTGTGGCTCATGGCTCCTCCCGGCGGGGGAAGAGCCCGGTGGGGCTGCCCTGGCCGTTCCAGTTGAGGAGGTTGACGCGGCCACCGGGCGATCCGGTCGGTCCGCCGGCCCCGGGCCCCGGAGCGGCTTCGGGGCCGGCGAGCGCGGCGTGGAAGGTGTCGGCCGTGTACATCCCCGGGCCGCCCTCGCCGTCGAGGCTGCACCCGGCGCCGGCGTGCGCGTGCTCGGAGTCGCGGACGGTGTACCCGGTGGGGATGACGTAGCGGTCCTCGTACTTGGCCACGGCCAGCAGCCGGTACATGGCCTCGATGCCCTCGGCGTCCATGCCGACCGATCCGGCGATGGCGGGGTCCTGCTCCTCGCCGAGGTTGATCCGCCGCATGTGCGCCCGCATGGCGGCCAGCCGGCACAGCGCCGCCTCCACCGGGGCGGTGTCACCCGCGGTGAACAGCTCGGCCAGGTAGCCGACGGGGATCCGCATCGAGTCGATGGCGGCGAACAGCGTCGCCGGGTCCTCACCGTTGTGCCCGGTGGCCGTCAGGGAGTCCACGACGGGGGACAGCGGAGGGATGTACCAGACCATCGGCAGGGTGCGGTACTCCGGGTGCAGCGGCAGCGCCACCCGGTACTCGCTGATGAGCGCGCGTACGGGTGAACGGCGGGCGGCGGTGATCCAGTCGTGCGGAATGCCGGCCTGTTCGGCGGCGCGCTGCACGCCGGCGTCGTGGGGGTCGAGGAAGCAGTCGAGCTGCGCCTCGTACAGGTCCTTCTCATCCGGCGTGGCAGCGGCCTCACCGACCTTGTCGGCGTCGTAGAGGAGGACCCCGAGGTAGCGCAGGCGGCCGACGCAGGTCTCCGAGCACACGGTGGGCTGTCCGGCCTCGATGCGCGGGTAGCACAGGGTGCACTTCTCGGCCTTGCCCGTGCGGTGGTTGAAGTAGACCTTCTTGTACGGGCATCCGGACACGCACATGCGCCAGCCCCGGCAGCGGTCCTGGTCGACGAGGACGATGCCGTCCTCGATCCGCTTGTACAGCGCCCCGGACGGGCACACGGCCACGCAGGAGGGGTTGAGGCAGTGCTCGCAGATCCGCGGCAGGTGGAACATGAACGCCTGCTCGTACTCCAGGCGGACCCGCTCGTTCATCTTCTGCAGCACGGGGTCGCCGGCCAGGTGCTCGGGACCGCCGCCCAGGTCGTCGTCCCAGTTGGGACCCCAGGTCACCGCGGTGGGACGCCCGTCGATCAGGGAGCGGGGAGCGGCCGTGGGCACGTCGTCGCCGAGCGGCGCGTTGACCAGGTTCTCGTAGTCGTACGTCCACGGCTCGTAGTAGTCGGCCAGGGAGGGCAGGTGGGGGTTGGCGAAGAGGGTGGCGAGGCGGCGGGCCCGGCCGCCGCTGCGCGGCACCAGGCGGCCCCGCTTGAGCTGCCAGCCGCCCTGCCACTTCTCCTGGTCCTCGTAGGAGCGGGGGTACCCCTGCCCGGGGCGGGTCTCGACGTTGTTGAACCACATGTATTCGCTGCCCGACCGGTTGGTCCAGGTCTGCTTGCAGGTGACGGAGCAGGTGTGGCAGCCGATGCACTTGTCGAGGTTCATGACCATCGCCACCTGTGCCATCACCCGTCCGATGGGCGCTTCGCTTCGGGGCATCAGTACGTGACCTCCTGGGAGCGGCGCCGGATGACGGTGACGGCGTCGCGCTGGTTGCCGGTGGGGCCGTAGTAGTTGGGGGCGAAGCAGAGCTGGGCGTGGCCGCCGATCAGGTGGGTGGGCTTGATCAGCAGGCGGGTCAGGGCGTTGTGCACGCCGCCGCGCCGTCCCGTGGTCTCGGAAAGGGGCACGTTCACCAGGCGTTCCTGCACGTGGTACATGAAGACCGTGCCGGGCGGCATGCGGTGGGAGACGACGGCGCGGGCGACGACCACTCCGTTGGCGTTGACCGCCTCGATCCAGTCGTTGTCGGCGGCGCCGACGGCCGCAGCGTCCTCGACGCTGAGCCAGATGACCGGGCCGCCCCGGGCCAGGGTCTGCATCAGCAGGTTCTCCTGGTACTCGGAGTGGATGGACCACTTCGAGTGGGGGGTCAGGTACCTCACGGTGACCGACCGCCGGCCGTTCCCCGCGTCCTGTCGCGGCTCCTCCCCCAAGGCCGCGAGATCCAGCGGCGGCCGGTAGACGGGCAGTTGCTCGCCGTACTCGGCGATCCACTCGTGGTCGAGGTAGAAGTGCTGGCGGCCCGTCAGGGTGTGCCAGGGTTTGCGGTGCTCGGTGTTGACGGTGAAGGGCGCGTAGCGGCGGTCCGCCCCCTCCTTCCCGGACCATTCGAAGCTGGCGCCGACCTGCACCGGGCGGGCCTGGGTGTCGGAGAACACGATGCGCCGCTCGGCCACGGCGGCGGCCAGGTCGGCCAGGCCGCTCGCCGCTCCGCAGCGTACGGCCAGGTGTCGGAAGCCTTCGGCGGCGATCCGGCCGTTCGTCGTGCCCGACAGGGCCAGGATCGCCTCGCACAGCTTGACGTCGGTGTCGAGCAGCGGACGCCCCCGGGCCGTTCCCTCCCGGGCCGTGCCGCAGCGTTCGGCGAGCCAGTGGGACTCCGCGGTGATGTGCACGGTGATGCCGCGTACCTGCATGCCGTGTTCGTCGGGCAGCGGCCCGAACGCCGCCAACTGGTCGGCGAGCGCGGTGTAGTTCCGCTTGACGAGCGTGTACCGGGGTCGGGTGGGGCCCTCGGGCGGCGCCTCGTCCGGGGTGTCGTGCTGGAGGGCGGTGGCGACCAGGTCCCAGGACTCCTCCAGGCGGCCCCGGGCGAGTTCGCCGACCTTCGCGGCGAGGCCGTGGAAGATCTCGAAGTCGGTGCGTGCCTGCCACGGCGGGTTGATCGCGGGCGAGAAGGCGTGCACGTACGGGTGCATGTCCGTGCTGGAGAGGTCGTGCTTCTCGTACCACGTCGCCGCCGGCAGGACGAGGTCGGCGAACAGGGTGGTCGAGGTCATGCGGAAGTCGAGGGTGAGCAGCAGGTCCAGCTTCCCCCGCGGCGCCTCCTGCCGCCAGGCCACGTCCCGCGGCCGGTGCTCCGCGGGGGCCTCGGGGGCCGAGGCGTTGTCGTCCGCACCCAGCAGGTGCCGCAGGAAGTACTCGTTGCCCTTGGCCGAGGAGCCGATGAGGTTGGCCCGCCACACGGTCAGCACCCGGGGCCAGTTCGCGGGGGCGTCGGGGTCCTCGCAGGCGAACGGGAGGGCTCCGGCGTCGCGCTGCAGCTCCACCCACTGCGCCGGTTCCGCGCCCGACTCGCGTACCAGGCGGCCGAGTTCCAGCGGATTGGCGGAGAAGGTGGGGTAGGACGGCATCCAGCCCTGCCGTACCGACCGCGCCACCAGGTCCGCGGTGTGCGCGCCGGCGAACGTGCCGCGTGCCGTCGGGGCGGTCAGCGTGTCGGCGGTGAACCCCTCGTAGCGCCACTGGTCGGTGTGCAGGTACCAGTAGGGGGTGCCGGCCATCTGCCGGGAGGGCCGCACCCAGTCGGATGCGGTGGCCAGTTGCTGCCAGCCCGCGAACGGCCGGACCTTCTCCTGGCCGACGTAGTGGGCCCAGCCTCCCCCGTTGACCCCCTGGCAGCCGGTGAGCAGCAGCAGGGTCAGGAACGAGCGGTAGATCGTGTCCGAATGGAACCAGTGGTTCGTGCCCGCACCCATCACGATCATGCAGCGGCCGCGGGTCTGCTCGGCGGTCCGCGCGAACTCGCGTGCCGCGCGGACCGCCGCGGTGGCGGGCACGGACGTGATCTGCTCCTGCCAGGCCGGGGTGCACGGGACGGAGGCGTCCTCGTACGCTGCCGGCCACGGTCCGTCGAGGCCGCTGCGGCCCACCCCGTACTGGGCGAGCATCAGGTCGAAGACGGTCGTCACCAGGCGGTCGCCGAGGCTCTGCACGGGGACGCTGCGCGCGAGCGTCGCCCCCGCCTCGTCGAAGCGGGGCAGGAGGACCGTCGCGCTGGGTCCGTCCTCCCCCTCGTACAGGCTCAGGCGCGGATCGATGTCACCCAGGTCCAGGTTCCAGCGGCCCTCGCTGTACTTCGACCAGCGGTCCCCCAGCGTCCCGTTGGGCACCACCGGTGCACCGGTGACGGCGTCCATCAGGACCGGCATCCAGCGGCGCGTCGCCTCGTCCTGCGCGTCCAGCGGGAGGCGCAGGTCCGCGGCGGTCACGAAGCGCCCGGGAACGTACCGACCGGGCTCCCGCTCCTCCAGCTCGACGAGGAACGGCAGGTCCGTGAACCTCTGTACGTAGTCGGTGAAGTAGGGCACCTGCCGTTCGACGAAGTACTCCTTGAGGATCACGTGTCCCATGGCCATGGCCAGGGCTCCGTCGGTGCCCGGATGCGGGTGGAGCCATTCGTCCGCGAACTTGGTGGCGTCCGCGTAGTCCGGGGAGACGACCACGACCTTCTGGCCGCGGTAGCGCGCTTCGGTCATCCAGTGGGCGTCGGGGGTCCGGGTGACGGGGACGTTGGACCCCCACAGCATCAGGTAGGCGGCGTCCCACCAGTCCCCGGATTCCGGTACGTCGGTCTGGTCGCCGAAGACCTGCGGCGAGGCGACGGGCAGGTCCGCGTACCAGTCGTAGAACGAGAGCATGGGCGCGCCGATCAGCGCGTGGAAGCGGGCCCCGACGGCCTGCGAGGCCATCGACATCGCAGGGATCGGGGAGAACCCGGCGATCCGGTCGGGGCCGTGCTCGCGCAGGGTGTGCACGTGCGCGGCGGCCGCGATCTCCAGGGCCTCCTCCCAGTCGATCCGGACCAGGCCGCCCTTGCCGCGGGCCGCCTGGTACCGCCGCCGCCGGTCCGGGTCGGAGGTGATCTCCGCCCAGGCGGCGACGGGGTCCCCGCCCAGGCGCTGCTTCGCCTCGCGGAACATCTCCACCAGCACCCCTCGGGCGTGCGGGTAGCGCACGCGCGTGGGCGAGTACGTGTACCAGGAGAACGAGGCTCCGCGGGGACAGCCGCGCGGCTCGTACTCGGGGCGGTCCGGGCCGGTGGAAGGGTAGTCGGTGGCCTGCGTCTCCCAGGTGATGAGGCCGTCCTTGACGTACACCTGCCACGAGCAGGAGCCGGTGCAGTTCACCCCGTGCGTGGAGCGCACCACCTTGTCGTGGGCCCAGCGCTCGCGGTACGGCGTGTCGTTGACCTCCTGGTCGGCCCGGAACACCGTCCGGCCGTCCGCCGTCCCGGGCGCTCGGCTGAGCAGGCGCCCGGCCTGCAGCAGCCGGTCCGCGATGGCGTCCGCCGCGCGTCCTGTCGTGGCCCTGCCGCGCTTCACCTGGTGACCCCTTTCGGGAGACGGGCGCAGCCGTCCCGATGCGGGAGCCGGCTGACCGTGGATGGTCGTGCCCAGGCTGCACCGGCGGGGGTTTGTGGCGTGGATCACCTTTCCGCGGGTTGAATGTATCGAGAACGGATCTTGGTGAGCTCTTGGGGCGGCTCGGGGTCGCGCAGTGCGGCCGGGCCTCAGCGCTGGGACTGCAGGTGCGACCTTCCGCCCGGGTCCGGCGCGGCCGGGTCGACGGTCACCGTGATGGCCGTTGCGCCCAGCACGCTGACCAGGGCGAGCCCGGCGAGGAGCCCTCGGGACGGCGAGGACTTGCGGTGCCGGGCGGGGGCACGGCGGGCCCGCGGGTGCGGCCCGGCGGTCGGCGCGGCTGGGGCGGGCGGGGTGGGCGTGCGCTGCTGGGTCCCGGAGCGCGGGGCCGTGTCACCCTGGGGGGCGGGCTCCCCGTGTGCGGAGTACTGGTTCATCGGAAGATCGCGGTCCTCGGTAGGTCCTCAGCAGGTCGTCAGTAGGTGAAGCACTCGGTGTGGATGCGGCCGGAGGGGACGCCCGCCCGGATCAGTGCCGCAGTCGTCGCATCGGCCATTCCGGGCGGCCCGCAGAGGTAGACGTCATGGTCGGACAGGTCGGGGACGAGCGCCCGCAGGGCCTGCGGAGCGAGCGGGTCGTACGCAGCGTCGGAGCGCCCCACCAGGTAGTGCAGGGCGGCCTGGCGGTCCGCCGCGATCGCCTCCAGCTCATCGCGCAGGACCAGCTGACCCGCGTCGCCCGCGCGGTAGAGCAGGGTGAGCTCTCCGGGGCCTGCGGGCAGGGACTCGAAGAGGGCGCGCATCGGAGTGATCCCGATGCCGCCGGCGATCAGCAGCACCTTCGGGCGGGTGCGCCGCCGTCCGGTGAGTGCGCCGAACGGACCGGTCGCCAGGACCCTGGTGCCGGGGCGCAGTCCGCGGACCCGCCGGGAGTGCCCGCCGAGCGCCTTCACGGTGATGCGGAGGCGGTCGTCGCGGACGGGCGCGGAGAGGGAGAACGGCAGGGCCGTGTGCCACAGACCGCCCCTCAGGAACCGCCAGCGGAAGAACTGGCCCGGCTCGGCGTGGAGTTCGCGCAGCCTGCCGCCTTGGATGGTGACGGAGACGACGTCGGGCCCCTCCCGCTCGACGGTGGCGACGCGCAGCCCGTGCCGCAGCGCCTGGCGGACCGGGACGATCCCGCGGTACCAGGCGAGCAGTACGCCGACGACGGTGTGCAGCAGGGCCCAGAACCAGGTGGTGAGGCCGGTGACGGAGACGTCGGGACCGGCGAGCTGGTGGACGAAGCCCAGCGCGGCGGCCAGGTACGTGAGCAGGTGGATGCCGCGCCACGCCTCGTGCGAGACCCGGCGGCGTACGGCCCGTGCGGAGATCAGCCCCACGCCTGCCAGCAGGGCGGCTCCGGCGTAGGCGGCGGTGACGGCCGGGTAGCGGATCAGGGCCCCGGTGGCGGTCAGCAGGTCGGTCCCGGTGCGCAGGGCGTACACGAGGAGGGCGAACAGCCCGTGCGCGGCGCACAGGACCAGGACCCACCGGCCGCCGAAGGCGTGCCAGCGGGCGAGGCGGTCGGCGCCTACGCCGTGCTCGACCGCCGGTACCCGGGCCATCAGGAAGAGCATGACGAGGATCCCGTAACCCGCGAGGAGCCCGGTGAGGTGCGCGGCCGCCCCGATGAGCTCGTCGGGCCGGGCGGACGGGTGCACCTGGGCGGCCCACAGCGCGATGACGGCGGCCGCCCCGGCGGCCAGACCGGCGCGCAGCCGCTCGGGCGCGGTCTTCATCGTCAGCACGCCGTGCCGGGAGTGCGCGGGAGCGTCATGCCAAGTCCCTTTCACTCATGATCGTCGTATCCCCTGCCGCTGGTCCGGCGCGCGCCGAAGTGCGCCGGCAGGGGGCATAGCAGTGGCAACTATGTGCAAATTCGCGCGGGCCAGGCAATGACGAGGAACGCAGAATGACTTCTGTCACGCATACCGTTCTGCCCGATATGCCCGTCGGTGGGATATATGGGCGGTCCGTCGCGGCTCGCCGACGGCACCACGCCCGCGCCGTGTCGACTTTGCATTCCTGCAGGACAGACGGGCAGGACCGGGCCGCCTAGCACACCCGGGCGCTCGCTTGGAGAACTCTTTACGCTTCCGCCGCACGCTCCGGTCGCGGTCATTCCTCGGTCGGCAGCCAGGTCCCGTGCAGGCCGAGGGGGACGCGTACGGGGATGCGGAGACGGGCGACGGGGCCGGCGGCCGGATCCTCGGCCGGGATCACCAGCAGCCGGCTGGTGTCGTCCGTACGGTCGGTGGCGAAGGTCAACCAGTAGCCGTGCCCGTCCGAGTCGTCGCCCGGGACCGGCGCGAAGACGGGCTCGCCGACCGAGAGGTCCCCCGCCGGCCACAAGACGGACCCGCCGCGATCGGTGTCGTACCAGCGCAGGGCGTCGTACTCGCCCGGCAGCAGCTCGACCCCGCCGGTCTCCGAGGCCACGGCGAGCCGGCGGTGGCGGCGGGAGACCAGGCGGTCGTCCACGCGCGGGAACTCCACCCGGGAGTCGTCCAGCACGGTGCGCCGCATGGTGCCCCGGGCCGGATCGAGGACGGCGCGCACCAGCCCGCGCCCGGCCCCGTCCGGGCCCGGTCCGGCGGCGGCCCCGGTGGACGCGTCACCGGTGGGCGGGTCGTCGTCGGCGGGTGCGTCGCCCACCGTCAGGCGCGGCCACTGCACGTACTCCAGCACGACCCGGTCGTCGTCCTGCGGGCCGGTGTCGAAGGCGTTCACCGTGTGCCACATCCAGAAGGCCTCGTCCGAGGCCCAGCGGACCGGGCCGCCGTCCCTCGGGATCAGCGCCACCCGGGTGCCGCTCTCCGGGCGCCAGGCCAACAGCGACCCGTCGCTCATCGCAGCCGCCAGGTCGAAGAAGGCCGGTGCGAGGACCAGCACGACGTAGCGCCCGGTCAATGCCATGTCGTGGATCATCATGGGCCGGTCGACGCCGGCCACCTCCGTCGGCCGCCGGCGGACCGTACCGTCCGCGCCGATCACCGACCAGGTGACGTACGGCGGCTCCAGGCCGTAGCAGAAGACCACCATCTCGCCCGTGCGCGGGTCGATCTTGGGGTGGGCGGTGATGCCGGCGGGCAGTGCACCGTCGAAGGTCTCCCGGCCCAGCGTCTCCAGTCCGGGCCCCACACGGTACGGGCATGCGGACTCGGCCAGGGCGAGCAGCCGACCGCCGTGTCGGACCACGTTGATGTCGGGCAGGTCCCTGAAGGTCCCGGCCAGTTCCGAGCCGACCTCGTCTTCACCCGGCATGACCATCGACTCGATGCCGCCCCACAGTGCGCGGCCGGCCTTCTCCTCGGCCAGCACGTGCGGCGTGCGCACGAAGCGGTTGCGGTACCGGGCGCGCCCCTCGGAGATCCACACGCCGTGCAGCATCCCGTCGCCGTCGATCGGGAAGAGGTAAGAGCCGATCGGCGTGAACCGGGGGTTGGGGCCGTTGCGCAGGTAGACGCCGTCCAGGTCGCGGGGCAGCTCACCCTCGACGGCGAGGTCGGCGGCGTCGACCTCCTCGGATACCGGTGCGAAGCGTCCTTGCAGGTGGGCGACGCGCAGAGGGTCGAAGCGGGGCGTCGTGTCCGTGCTCACGGGGTCCCTCCCGGCACACGCGCGGCCCGGGTCGCCCTCGGGCGGCGCGCAGCGGGCGCGGGGCTCGGGAGGCCCGGGATGGCCATCTCAGTCCAGTCAAACGGGCGGGCGGCACCCGGGCAACACCGGCGGAGACAGCAGCAGGGGCACGGGGTGACGGCGGTGGCGGTGACGGTGACGCCTGGGATGCGGCGGCCCACCGCTGATCGCAGCATGGAGGAGTGGCCGTGCGGCCGGCGCCGCTGCCGCCGCCGAGCACCTTCCCGGCGGAGGCGATGATGGCCGAGCCCGAAACCACCCAGCCCGCGCACCGCGGCACCGGCGTCTTCTTCGGCTTCGTGCCGTGGATCGTCTTCGACGTGGTGGCCGGCCCCAGCACCTGGAAGCTCGCCGCCTTCACCGCGCTCATCGCCGCGATCCTGCTCAGCGTGCCGGAGTTCCGGCGGGGCCATGCCCGCGTACTGGAGGTCACCGGGCTCGTCTTCTTCGCGGTGGTCAGCATCCTCTCCCTGGTCCTCGGCCGGAAGGACCTCCTCTGGCTGGAGACATACGCGCAGCCGCTGTCGAACGGCATCATCGCCGTGGTGGCGCTCGGCTCGCTGGCCTTCACGCCGTTCACGGAGAGCTATGCGCGGGAGTCCGTGGCGCCGGAATTCTGGAACTCCCACACGTTCAAACACACCAATCGCGTGCTGACCGCGGTGTGGGGCGGCGTGTTCGTCGTCAACACGCTCCTGGGACTGCTCGCCGTCCACACCCGCCTCGACGGGGACTGGCTCAACTGGGTCCTCCCGGTGCTCCTGATCGTGTTCGCGGTGAAGTTCACCTCCTGGTACCCCAGCCGGGTCCGCGAACGGACCGCCCACGGCGTCAGATGAGGGGAGCCGGCCCGACGCTGCTCGGTGAACTCGCGGGTTTCCACGACATCTTGGCTAGGCTGACCGGATGATCGAGATTCGTCGCGCCGGCCCGGGAGACGGGGAGGCGCTGGGTGAGATCCACGCCGCGGCCTGGGAAGCGGCCTACGCCCCCTTCTTCGAGCCGGCGTTCGCCGCACAGGCCGTCCTGAGCCGGCGCACACGGTGGCACGAGCGGATCACGGCGGGGCCGGAGACGGTCCTGCTCGCCGTACTCGACGGCCGCCCCGGGGCACTGTCCTTCTTCGGCCCGTCCGGGACCCGGCCGGGACTCGCGGAGATCCACAGCTTCTACGCCCACCCGGAGAGCTGGGGCAGCGGGGTCGCCTCCGCATTGATGGCCGAGGCGCTGCGCACCATGGGCGACGGGGGATTCGCCCGGGCGCACCTCTGGACGCTGCGCGACACCCCCCGGTCCCGCCGCTTCTACGCCAAGTGCGGCTTCGCCGAGTGCGGCACCACCCGCGCCTTCGACTTCGGCGACGGCAAACCCCTCGAACAGGTGGAATACGAGCGGGCGCTGTGACGCGGGCCCTGATCGACCGGCCCTGGTCGTGCCCGCTCCACCGATTGGTTCGCGGTGGTCGGCCGGGGCTGCCCCGAAAGGCCTCGTGCCTGGCATGAGCGCAACACGTACGCGCGCTAGTGTTCGCGCGTGAGTCTTTACGTCGTGATGGGATTCGGGCCCGCCGGAGCGGCCACCGCCCGGCTGCTGGCCGAGCAGGGGCATTCCGTACGGGTCGTCACCACCTCGGGCCGGAGCCCGGAGCCCGGCATCGAGCACGTCGCGTTGGACGCGACGGACAGCAGGCGGCTGATCGAGGCGTCGCAGGGTGCGGCCGCCATCTTCAACTGTGCCGCGCCGCCTTACCCCCGCTGGACGAGGGACTGGCCGCCGCTGGCCTCGTCGGCGTGTGCGGCGGCCGAGGCGACCGGGGCCGTCCTGGTCATGCTGGGCAACCTCTACGGCTACGGACCGGTGGACGGCCCCATGACCGAAAAGCTGCCGCTCGGCGCGACGGGCCCCAAGGGGAGGGTGCGCGCGCAGGTGTGGCAGCAGGCGCAGGACCTGCACGAGCAGGGGCGCATCAAGGCGGTCGAGGTACGGGCCTCGGACTTCTTCGGGCCCGGGGTGACCGACGGCGGTCACCTGGCCGCGCGGGTCATGCCCCGGCTGCTGCGCGGCAAGCCGGTCTCCACGCTCGGGGACCCCGACGCTCCGCACAGCTGGACGTATCTCCCCGATGTGGCCGGTGCTCTGGTCGAGGTCGCGGGTGAGGAGCGGGCCTGGGGGCAGGCCTGGCACGTCCCCACGGAGCCCGCCCTGTCCACCCGGGAGATGGTCGACCGCCTCGCCGCCCGGTCGCGGACGGGGCCGGTCGAGGTGCGCAGACTCCCGCCGGCCGTGCTGGGCATCGCGTCGGTCTTCTCCCCGCTGATCCGCGAACTGAAAGAGGTCCGCTACCAGTTCGACCGCCCGTTCGTGGTCGATTCCAGCGCCTACGAGGCTGCGTTCGCCCTGCGCGCCACCCCCGTCGACGAGCAGGTCGAGGCGACAGTGGCCTGGTGGCGCGAACGACTGGGCGCCAAGGGCTGACAGGGGACGACGGGGCGGCATCCGCGGCCGTGACGGCTTCCGCGGCGGGAGGGGGAAGTCCCCTGGGCGTGGGTCCGCCGTCCTGACCGATCGGCGGGCTGCGGGCAGCCGTTGGGCTGTCAGTGGGGCGTGCGACGATGCAAGACGTGATCGTCTCGATGGAATCCCTGCTGCCGGCCGGCGGTGCGCACGCCTCGACCACGTACGCCGACTGGGTCGCCGCCCACGACCCGGACGCGGCCGGGACCGCGCGCGACCTCATCGAGGACATGCGCACCGAGCTCGGCCGGTCCTGGACCAAGCCCGGCCGGTTCCTGGACACGATGGCGGCGCGAGCGCGGCGGCTGCCGCCTGCGCACCTGCCGTGGTTCTGGGACACCGTGGGCCACCGGTTGATCGGCTACGGGAGCCGGCCGGGCGGGCGGGCCTATGCGGCGGCGCGAGCGGCCGAGACCCGGCACGGGCTCCCGGTGGATCCCGGCTACCGCCGGGCCAACGCGCTGCTGTTCGCGGCGGGCGGGGCCATGCCGGCCAAGGAACTCGGGGCACATCAGCGGTTTCTCGCCGCGACGCTGGAGCCGGCCGCGGCGCATGCGGCGCTCGAAGCGTTCCTGACCGCGTGGGCGGGTTCGGTGGCGGACCTGCCGGCGGATCTGGTGCGCCGGGTGCGGGCCTCGGCCAAGTCGGCCGGGTGCGGGGACGCGGAGGTCGCGCGCCTGGTCGGCGCGATCCTGTCGGTGACGCGGAAGAAGGCGGTACCGGACGCGCTGCTGGACGCCGCGGCCCCGCTCCTGACGACCCATCCGCCGGCGGACACCGTCGCCGCCGGACTCGTGGACGTCTTCCCTGACGGGGTCACCGACGGCGGCCCCTGGCTGCGGGTACTGACCGGCTGCGGCGCGGCCGACGGCATGGCGGCCGGGCGGCTGGTGCCGGAGGGCGGACTGCACCGCTGGGTCGGCCACTTCGTGCACATGTACCAGTACGCGGCCCAGTCCGGCGGCGGGGTCGCGCGGCAGCCGCTGCCCGACGAATTCCTCGACCTGGTGGTCCGGTTGGGGCCGCGACTGCGGGCCGAGGGCACGCCGGTGACGGTGCACACCACCCGGCACCACTACCAGGGCTTCGACGCGGACGTGCTGGACGCCTGCCTGGCGGCCGGGGTGGCGGTCGTCGACCCCGGCCCGGAGACCCGCATGCGGTTCTGGGGCGAGCGGTCGCGGCGCGACCTGGCCGCGCTGGCTGCCGACCCGGTCTTCGGCCCCCGGTTGGAGGGCACCGTACACGCGGGTCTGCTGCCGGGGCGGGCGCCGACGCGCCGGCGCCGGGCCGGCTCGGCGGTGACGCTGCTGCCGGGCAACGAAGGCATCGCCCGCGAGGTCGCCGGCCGCGTGGGCAAGCTCGTCGACACCGTCGCGGGCGGCGGCATGGCGGGAGCCGAGGAGGCCGTGGCCGAACTGCACACCCTGCTGGACCGGCCGACGGTGGCGGCGCTCGACGGCATCGCCGACGCCCTCGCCGAGGCGGGGGCGGCGGGCGCGCTGCGGCGCTCGCTGAGGGCCGGTCTGCCCGAGGAACTGGCCTGGCCCACCCTGGAGTCGGTGTACGCGGGGTTCGCGGCAGGGGCTGCTCCCGAGGAGGCGGCGGGGGGGCGCTGCCGGGGGGTGGCGGGGGTCACCTCCACCTGGCCGGTGCTCACGGTGTTCGGGCGGGACCGGGCGGTCGCCGTCGCCCCGGACGGGGTGCGCGGCTCCTGCCGGTTCACGGTGCCCGACGGCGCGACCATGTTCGCGGTCCACTACGTGGGCGGCTCCTTCCTGGTGAGCTGGACGCTCGCCCCGAGCCCCTACCACTGCGACACCGCCGTCTGGGCCGACCGTCCCGAGGAGCCGTTCACCCCGGACGAGGTGGGCGGCCTCGTGCCGTTCGGCGGCAGTCTGGACGGGGCGTACGGCTTCCAGTTCGAGACCGCCGACGGGGGCGGGCGGCACGGCGGGCGCCGGGTGCTGCGCCCGGGTGGCAGGGAGGGCATCGACCGGGACGAGCTGCAGCTCGGCGACGGCGCGCGGATCTGGACCAACGCCGTCTTCGGGCGGCGGCCGTGGGAGGCGGTCGACCCGGTCACGGGGGAGCCGCGGGGCGAGGTCGCGCTGCCCGGGTTCCCGGGCCGTCCCGCGGGCACCGATCCTGTCGCGGAGCCGTCCGAGGCCGGTATGGCCCTGGCCGTGGAGGCGCTGCAGCTGGCGCCGCTGCCCGCCGGTCTGGACGGCTCCCCGCTGGGTTGTCGGGACGGGCTGGTCGGGACCCGGGTGCTGTTCCGCACCCGGCACCGCGACCACGCGCCCGACCACTTCCTGGTGGAGAGCGTGGACGGGCGTACGGCCCGCTTCGACATCGACCGGCCGGGACAGGAGCCGTGGGGGCTGTGGGCGCCGCCGCAGGGCGCGGTGGAGGACGTGGTCCTCGCCGAGGCGCAGACCAGGACGGGCGTACGCGCGTACACCGCCGACGGCGTCCTGCTGTGGGAGCAGGACGGGCACACCTCGCCCCGGCATCCGCGGGGTACGCCGGTCCGGCAGGTCACCGTGTCGGGCGGCGTGGCCCTGCCTCCCGCCTTCTGGTACCTGCTGCGGACCCGGGACGCTGCCGGGTCCCGGGCGCTGCGGACCCTGGGGCAGGAGACGGCGGACGCCCTGCTGGCGGCCGGCCTCGCCGGTGCGGAGGCGCTGCGGGCCGCCGTGGCCCGCGAATTGCCGGACATCACCGACCCGGTGCTGGTCGAGGCGGTCGTGGCGGTGGCGGCCCGGGCCGCCCGCGTGGAGGAGCGCAGGCTCGCACTGCACCGGCGGGTCACCCTGCTCGCCGAGGCGCCGCCGGTCCTGCCGGCCCGGTCCGCGCCGGACAGCGAGCTGATCCCCGCGCTGTTCGGACTGGTCACGGACAGTGGCTACCGGGACGCGTGGCAGCGGACCGCGTACCCGGCGCTGCCGGCGACGGTGAACGCGCTGGCCGCCGACGGTGCCTGCCTGGCGGGGAGCATCTCCGAGGAGGTGCGGCGGCTCGCGCCGCCGGCGTTGCCGCGCGACTGGTCCCAGCTGCTGGGCGCGATCGACGCGGTGGCCTGGCGGGCCGCGGTGGCGCCGACGCCGGACGCGGCGCGGACCTGCCTGGTGGCTCTGCTGGACACCTGGGCCGATCAGCCGTTCGCCCGCGCGGGCGGCCGGTGGTGGGTCGGCCGCGCGCCGGGCGAGGTGCTGGACGGGCTGCGGGAAGCCGGGACCGCGGTGGCGTCGGGCGGCGGGCGGGGCTCGGGAGCGGGGCTCTGGTTCGTGGCTCCCGCGGCCGAGGACCCGGTGGGCGACCCGGTGCCGGCGGCGGTGCCGGACGCTCGGGCCGTCCGGGTGGAGCGGGACGACGCCGCGCGCCTGCGGGCCCTGGTCGCCGCCCTCGATGCGCACGGGCCGGTCCCGGTACCGGAGTCGGCCGCCGCGCGGTTCGCCGAACTCACCGGCGTGCGCTGGGCGGTGGCACGGCTCGTGGTGGCCGGCCTGGTCGGCTGCGCCGGTCGCGAGGAGGACCGTGCCCTGGCCCGCAAGGCCCCGTACCGGGCCACGCCCCAGACGGCCGAGTCCTACGAGCGGCTGCGCACCCGGCTCGGCGGCGCGGGGGCGCGGGCCGTGCTGGCGGCGGCGCTGCCCGAGGACCCGGCCGAACTGTGGCGGGAGGGCGGGGTCCTGGCGGCCGTTGAACGGATGGCCGGGGTCTGGCGGGAGCGCCTCGGGGCGGTGCCCGTCGTGCACGACGACGCGGCGGACGCCCTGGAGACCGAACTGGGGCTCTCCGAGGTGTGGGCCCGTCGGCTCACGGGCGGGTACGAGGCCGCCGCGGACGCGACCGTGGAGGCGGCGGGCTGGGAGCTGGCGGCGCATGCGCACGGCATCGCGGTGGATGTCCGGGCCGTGCCGCCGGCCGGGCCCGAGCTGCCGTACCGCACCCCGGTGGGCCTCGACGTCCGGCGGATGGCGTGCGCGTTGGTGTGGGCGTGGACGGACCGGCCCGTACCGGATCCCGCGGTGGCCGGCGCGCAGGCCCTGTACGAGCGGCTGCGGGCCGAGCTGGACCGCCCGGAGCTGTTGGTGGCACTGCCCGGCGGGCGGGTGCAGGACACGTCGGCGCGGATCGCGGAGCGGTTCGGGCCGGAGCGGCTGCCGGTGTCGACGGACCGCCGCAAGGAGGGGGGACCCGCACCGGTGACCGCGTACGACTCCGGTCCGCTGGTGGTGTGCGCGCCCGGCGGCTCCTCCTTCCTGCGGCCGGCGGAGCCGGCCGACCCGGAGGTGTGGCGGCGGGTCCGGGAGGTCACCGACCTGGGCGAGGAGCTGGATCGGGTGGCGCCCCTGCTGGCGGGCGGCGGCCTGGAGCGGATGATGCTGCGGGCCCGTTCGGGGGCGGTGCCGACCGGGACGTACGAGGCGGATCCGCGCCGGTCCTGCCCGGAGCTGGTCGGACGGGCGGCGCAGGAGCTCGGGGTCGGCGCGGACGCGGCGGCGCTGTACCTCCAGGTGGCCACGCTGGCCGCACCCACCGACCGTAACGTGCGGCGGTGGAACGGCTGGTCGACGAAGCGGCACGCCGAGGTCCGGACGGAACTGCTGGGCACGGGCGCGGTGGTGGAGGACAAGCGGGCGCGGGCGGGCCGGACCGTTTTCCTGCCCGGAGACTGGACCGACCTCAAGGCCCCGCACCTGCCCTTGGAAACCGTGAAACTGGCGACGCACCTGGTGCGGCCGATGTGGAGCAACGAGATCCACTCCCCGTTCGGGCGGATCCTGCCGACGGCACCGCTGCACGAGATGTTCGCGGCGGCCTGGGAGCGGCTGCACGGCAAGCTCGGCGGTGCCGGCTGAGGCCCGACCGGCGGCCGGTGCCCGTCCGGTGTGGACGGGCACCCCGATCTCGTCCCGACCGGCCGGGGCTTTTCGCAGGACTGTGGCGGGGTAGCCGACCAGGGAAAGGGAGCGCGGCGGGACAGACGAGGAGCAGCGGTGATCACTCAGGAGCAGCTTGCAGCCATGGCCGGCTGCACGGCTTATACGAGCGGCGGCCAGCGCGTGGGCGGGGTGGACTACGTCCTGGTGGACGACACCACCGGCAGGCCCGAATGGGCACGGATCACCGACCGGGCCTCGGGGCTGGGCGGTGTGTTCGTCCCCCTGCGCCACGCGGTGCTGGAGGAGGGGCGCCTGGTCCTCCCCTATCCGGTGGCGGTGATCGAAGAGGCTCCGTGCGCGGCGCTGGACTGCGGCAGCGTGCTTTCCGTGGCGGAGGAGGAGCAGCTGTTCGGGCACTACGACCTGAGGGACGCGCGCGAGGAGGTCAACGCCGAGGCCGGCGCGGGTTGGGGGCAGATGGACCGGGCGCAGGCCATTCAGGAAGGCACGGCCGGCCACGAGAGCACCCTGTCACGCCTGCGGCCGGCCCGGCCCGGGCGGTGAACCGGCCCGGGCAGTGAACCGGCCCGGGCAGTGAACCGGCCCGGGCAGTGAACCGGCCCGGGCAGTGAACCGGCCCGGGCCGTGAACCGGCCCGGGCCGTGCGGCACGCCGGGCCCGGCCGGTTCGCCGGCCGCACCGGGCCGGCCCGGTGCGGCCGCGTCAGACGGTGAGCACCGCCTTGCCCACGAGCTCGCGGGACTCGATCGCCTCGTGCGCCGAGGCTGCGCGTTCGAGGGGGAAGGTCCCGCCGATCACCGGGCGGAGGGCGCCCTCCGCTGCCGTACGGAGCGCCTGCCCCGCGAGCTCGGCATGTTCGGGGGCGGTCAGCTGGACGTCCCCGATGCCGAGCAGGCGGACACCGCGGGCTGCCGCATCCGCCGGGTCCACCTGGGCGAAGCCGCCCGTGGGGGCGCCGTGGGCCGAGAACCGCCCGCCGTCGGCGACCAGCGCGAACGCGGCCAGGCCGACCTCGCCGCCCACCCCGTCCAGCACGACCTCCGCACCCGCGCCGCCCAGTGCCTCGCGGGCCCGCTCCACCCAGTCGGGACGTGCCGCGTCGACGACGGCGTCCGCGCCCAGGTCCCGGACCAGGGCGATCTTGCGGTCACCGCGTGCCACACCGATCACCCGTGCGCCCGCGGCCTTCGCCAGCTGGACCAGTACGGTGCCCATGCCGCCGGAGGCGCCCACGATCAGGACCTGCTCGCCCGGCCGGACAGCCGTGGTCGCCAGCAGCCTGGCCGCCGTCACGCCGTCGTGCACCAGGGCCGCGGCGTCCGTGAAGGAGACCTCGTCGGGCACGACGGCCAGCGCCTCGGCCGGGGCCACGGCCAGCTCCGCGTAGCCGCCGGTGGAGCCGATCGAGGCGACGACACGGCGGCCGGCCCACGCCGGATCCACGCCCTCGCCGGTCGCGCGGACGGTGCCGGCGATGCCCCCGCCGGGAACGTACGGAGGGACCACCGGGAAGAACTCCCGGCCCCAGCCGCTGCGCACCTGGGTCTCCACGTAGATCGTGTCCACGGCGGCGACGGCCACCAGCACCTGCCCCGGTCCCGCCACCGGCTCGGGCACCTCCACGGGAACCAGTACCTCCGGACCGCCGAACCCGACCGCCTGTGTCGCGCGCATGGCACCCACCCTCACCTCGGCCACCGGGCCCTCCGGCGGCCGTGCCGCGAGTCTCGAACATCAACTGCGGTTGAGGTCAAACGCGGGAGGGCCGATCCCTTCCGGCTCCGCGCCGGCTCGCCGGGCGGCCGCCGTCGGCACACCGGGCGATCCGGTGTGACCGTTCGGATGCTGTGACAGGGTGGCGCGGGATCGGCCCGCGCTCCGTGTTGTGACATGGGCGGTCTGATCAGGCGCGGGTGGGAGTGGGTGGGTCGTCGGCAGGTGCCGGCGGGTGCGGGCGTGACGGCGCTCGTGGCCGGGCTGGCCGCATGCCGCAGCGGCGGCATGAGCGGCCCGGCGAGAGAGGGTGGCGCCCCGGGCACGACGGGGCGGAGCCCGACCGGGGCCACCCCAACAGCACGAGCGGCGGCCAGAAGATCGCCCCGTTCACCCTGCAAGGGCACAGCGACGGCATCCGCTGCCCCGTACTCGGCGCCACCGCCGACGCCGACCCCCTCGCCCGCAACGCCGACCTCGCCCTCGCCCGTCTCAAGGCACCCACCACCCTCCAGACGTTCACTGCGGCCGACGGCCCCGGCGACCACCAGGCACAGCAGAACCGGGCTCTCGCCGAAACCGTCATCATCTGACTGGATCGACGACACCCTCACCTGACCGCGTCCCTCCCGGCGGAGACCGGCCGGCGGTCGCCGGTGAGTTCCAGCCGGCGCCCGGTGAAGCCGGACCGCAGGCGCCTGTCGTGGGTGACCACGATCAGGGTGCCGGTGTAGTGGGACAGGGCCGCCTCCAGGTCCTCCACCACGGACGGGGCCAGGTGGTTGGTCGGCTCGTCGAGCAGGAGCAGGTCGAGCGGGGCCGCCGCGACCAGCCGGGCCAGCTC
The DNA here is from genome assembly GCF_056436685.1 of Streptomyces sp. NPDC043680. NCBI lineage: Bacteria > Bacillati > Actinomycetota > Actinomycetes > Kitasatosporales > Streptomycetaceae > Streptomyces > Streptomyces sp. NPDC043680. Next base: position 120,711 of record NZ_JBWKCE010000019.1, read on the forward strand.
CAGCTTCCGGCGCTGCCCGGCCGACAGCACCCGTACCGGCGTACAGAGGTCGGCGGTGGTGAGCAGACCGAGGTCGGTGATCCGCGCTGCGCCGTGCGTGCCGAACAGCTCGACGCCGGAGCGGGGTTCACGGGCCAGCGGGTCGTCCTGCCGCAGGATCCCGACGCGGGCGGGAACCCGTACGGACCCTTGCTGCGGTGGGAGTTCACCTGCGAGCACGTGCAGCAAGGTGGACTTGCCCGCCCCGTTGGGGCCGGTCACCAGCAGCCGCTCCCCCGGCTCCAGCCGGAACGAGAGGGGCGCCAGCCGGCCCGGCACGGCGAGTCCGTCGGCTTCCACCACCGCCTCCACCACCGCTTCGGCCACTCCTTGGGCGGCGCCCGTGCCGGCGGTGAAGCGGCCGGTGAAGGAGAGCGGCTGCGGCGGCCGCGGCACGGGGTTCTCGGTGAGCCGCTGCAGTCGTTCCCGGGCGTTGCGGATCCGGCTCATCGCGCCGTGCGTGCGCGAGCGGGCCCGGAAGGCGCCGGCCCCGCTGAACGCGCGCGGTCCCTTGCGCGGGATCTCGCCGAGCCGTGCGACGTGGTGGTCGGCGAGTTGGCGGGCACGGCGGGTCTCCTCCTGCCATTCCTCGTACTCCCGCTCCCAGCGCGCCCGGGCGGCGGCGCGCGCGGTCAGGTGGCCGGCGTAGCCGTTGCCGTAGCGGTGGACGGTGTGCCGGTCGTGGTCGACTTCGAGGATGGCGGTCGTGACGCGGTCCAGGAAGAGCCGGTCGTGGGTGACGGCGATGACCGTGCCGCGGTGGGCGAGGAGGCGTTCCTCCAGCCATGCGACGGCCTCGTCGTCGAGGTCGTTGGTCGGTTCGTCGAGCAGCAGCAGTTCGGGCTCGGCGGCGAGGGCCGCCGCGAGGGAGAGCCGGGAGCGCTCTCCGCCGGAGAGCGTGCCGAGCCGGCGGTTCGGATCGAGCGGGCCGCGCTCACCGAGCCGGTGCAGGGTGGTGGCGACCCGCCGTTCGGCGTCCCGCCCGCCGCGCGCCTCGTACTCGGCCAGCAGCTCCTCGTACCCGGCGAGTTCGGCCGGCCCGGCCAGGTGCAGCCGGACCTCGGCCGAGCGGATGCGGTGCTCCAGGTCGCGCAGGTCCGCGAGCGCCAGGTCGAGCGCGTCGCCGACACGTGCGGTGGCCGGCAGGTCGAGGGTCTGCGGGACGTACGCGAAGCCGCCGGGCGTCCGTACGGTGATCTCCCCGTGGTCGGGAAGCTCACGGCCGGCGAGCAGCCGGAGCAGGGTGGACTTGCCGGATCCGTTATCGCCGACGACCCCCACCCGTTCGCCGGGCCGGACCGTACAGCTGACGCGGTCCAGGACGACGCGGGTGTCGTAGCGCTTGCCGACCTCGGACAGGACGATCTGGGTTGCGGCAAGTGGTGACGTGCGCAAGCGGGTTCCTTCCGCTGGACGACAGGACGCGTGCATGAATATCAACGAGACGAATCGTCTCGTCTTGCACGGAGGGAATCTAGCGGAGCATGCGCGGCAACGCAAGACGCTTCGTCTCGCCGATACTCCGCCCGCGTTCCGCCGCACCCGCGCCGGCGCGTGCGGTTTTGAGCCAACCCACTTGCACAAGACCCGAGTTGACCTGCCACTGACCTAACTTCTAGGGCATGCCGGTTCACCCCAGGAGGTCAGATTGCAGTCCAGGCGCCACCTCGCCGTTGCCCGTGCGCTACGGCGTTCCCACCTGCTCATCGCCTTCGCCCTCGGCTCGCTGCTGATCGGGATCGCTCCCTGGCTCGGGGTCGCGAGCTCGGTGGCCGCCGGCCGTGCCCCGGCGCCCCGGCCCGCACCCACGCCCTTCGACCAGCAGGCGGCCACGCAGTCACCGCACCACGGCATCGTCCCGGCGAACGCCATGGAACCGGCAGCTCCCGCTCTCGACCGGACGGGCTGGACGGCTACGGCGAGCGACGAGGAGACCGGCAGCGAGAACGGCCGCGCGGCCAACGTGCTCGACGGCAACACCACCACCCTCTGGCACAGCAAGTGGAGCGCCACCCCCGCCCCCCTCCCCCACAGCATCACCATCGACATGCACCGCACCGCGGTCGTCTCCGCGCTCGTCTACCGCCCCCGCGCGGACGGGGCGAACGGGCGCGTCGGCGAGTACAGCATCAGCGCCAGTACCGACGGGCAGAACTGGGCGAGCCCGGTGGCCACCGGCACCCTCGCGGACGACGGCAGCGCCAAGACGCTCGGATTCGCCCCGCAGGGAGCCCGGTTCGTACGGCTGACGGCCCTCACCGAAGCCGGCGGCCGCGGGCCCTGGACCTCAGCCGCCGAACTCGACCTGTTGGGCGACCCCGGCACCCCGGAAGCCACCGTCGACCTGCCCCGGACCGGTTGGACGGCCACGGCGAGCGACGAGGAGACCGGCAGCGAGAACGGCCGCGCGGCCAACGTGCTCGACGGCAACACCACCA
>NZ_JBWKCE010000020.1:0-121699 GCF_056436685.1 Streptomyces sp. NPDC043680
CGATGGCGATCATGCTGACGTGCCGGGACTTCAACGACTTGCTGTAACCGGCGTCTCCAGCGTCGACATCGGGCCGGGCCGGTCTGGATGGCGCTCCGGGCGTCACGAGAGGCTGCTCACTCACGCCTTGCTCTCACTTTCCATAAAATGATTCCGTGCGGTCCGTTACTGCCGGTCCGCTCAAGATGTCGACAGGCGCACGCCGTCGGTCAACGAACGTTGCGGGCGGCCCGAGTTTGCGCGGTCTCCCGCGTCGGGGACCAAGGCGGCAAGCAGGCTTTCACCCTGCTCTATCGAATGTCTGTTCGAAAAGAGCGATTGATTGACCCGGGCTTACTGTGCCGAACGGCATGCGCCTTTTCCAGCGCAGGTTTCCGATCGTCCATCGTCGAGAAAACCGAACGATGTCGACATGTCCGCGCTCACATGTCGAAGTCCACGGTGAGCTCGTCCGATGCGGGGCGGGTCTGGCAGGTCAAGACGTATCCCGCGGCCACCTCCGCGGGCTCCAAGGCGTAGTTGCGGCGCATGTCCCCCCGGCCCTGAGTCACCAGGGCGCGGCACGTCCCGCAGACGCCGCCTCTGCAGGCGAACGGCAGGTCGGGGCGGAGCTGTTGGGCAGCGTCGAGGACGGTCCGGTCCCGGGGGGCCGGGAACGTGGTGGCCCTGCCATCCAGGACGACGGTGACTTCGCTCGTGGTGAGACCGATCGCCGAGACCTCGTGGCGGGCGGCGGGCGGCTCTTCATCGGCGTGGAACAGTTCCTGGTGGATTCGGTCGGCCGGGACGCCGAGCCTGGCCAGGATGGCGCTGGAGTCACGGACCATGCCGTGCGGACCGCAGAGCCACCATTGGTCGACGCCGTCGGTGTCGACCAGGGCATCGAGCAGGGCGGTGAGCCGCGCCGCATCGAGGCGGCCGGTGAGCATTTCGGCCTCGCGCGGCTCGCGGGACAACACGTGAACGAGCTGGAAGCGGTCCGGGTACTGGTCTTTCAGGTCTGCCAGTTCGTCCGCGAACATCACCGTATCGGTGCGCCGGTTGCCGTAGAGGAGGGTGATGCGGGATGAGCCGTCGGCGCCGAGTACGGAGGCGGCGATCGACAGCATCGGTGTTATGCCGGATCCGGCGGCGATCAGCACGTAGTGGCCGAGGCCACCGGGTTGACCGGAATCACCGGGTCGTCCGGCTGCGGTGAGGTCGGGGGTGAAAGCACCGGCCGGCCCCATCACCTCAAGGGTGTCTCCCGGGCGCACACCGTGGACGAGCCAGGAAGAGAACAGGCCGCCGGGTACGACGCGAATGCCGATGCGCAGTGGCTCCCCGACGGGGGAGCAGATGGAGTAGGAGCGGCGCTCGTCGCGGCCGTCGATCTCCCGGCGCACGGTGAGGCACTGGCCGGGGAGAAACGCGAACTCCTCGGCCAGGCGGTCCGGTATCGCGAGGGTGAGCGCGGCGGCGTCGGAGCACAGCCCCTCGACCGCTGCGACGCGCAGGGCGTGGAAGGCGGGACGCGGACGAGTCCGCGCTGTGCCGGGGGGACGGGAGGGGGTCGTCATCAAAGGTCCTTGAGGTGCTCGAAGGGCTCCAGGCAGGTGCCGCAGCGGCGGAGCGCCAGGCAGGCGGCTGCGGCGAACCGTGAGATCTCCTCGGTATCGGCCGAGGCGCAGCGCGGGCAGGGCACATCTGACGGGGCCGGCCCGAGGGACAGCCACACCGGCCCGGATTCGCTGCGGCGCCGAGGCCCCGGTGGTGCGATGCCGTGTTCGGCGAGCTTGTGGCGGCCCTGGGATGTGATCCAGTCGGTGGTCCAGGGCGGGTCGAGCACGGTGACGACCCGGACGGCGGGAAAGCCGGCCGCCTGCAGCCGGTTGGCGGCTTCAGCCCGCATCTCGGCCACGGCGGGACAGCCGGAGTAGGTCGGGGTGAGCCGCACGACCACCGTACCGTCCTGCTCCACCTCGACGCCGCGGAGCACTCCGAGGTCGGCGAGGGTCAGCATGGGCAGTTCGGGATCGGGGATCTCGCAGACGGTACTCCAGGCGCGGTGCGCCGCCTTTCGGCGGCGCTCGCCGGCCTCCGTGAGCGTCACCATTGCGCCTGCGGGTGTGCGCGGGCGATGCTCTGGAGTTCGGTGAGGAGCGGCGCCAGGTGTTCGGTACGGTCACCGTCGCGGCCGGAGCCGGGTATGGCGGGGGCGGACGCCAGGCCGAGAGGCAGGACCTCGGCGGGGTCGAATCCCGCTCGCACCAGGACGTCCGCGAGGCGCCGCAATGTCCGGTCGGCGACCACCGCGGACTCGGCGCCCAGACCAGCTGCGGTCCGGTCGGTCAGCGGTTCTGCCAGCCAGGGCGCGATGTCGAGCAGGGCCGTTCCGAGGCGGTTGCGGGACTCGGGGGTCCCGTCGCCGAAGCGCACGGTCCACACCCCGGCGTAGTGGCAGTGGTAGGAGAGCTCCTTCACGCTCTTGGCGGCGATGGCGGCGAGCACCGGATCAGGAGCGCTGGTGAGCTCATCGAAAACGGTCAGCCGCCAGACGGACAACACGAGCAGCCGTGTGATCGTGAAGGCGAAGTCGCCGCCGGGCAGTTCGGTCAGCCGTAGGTTGCGGAAGTCGTCTGGATCACGGAAATATGCGTACGCGTCCTCGCCGCGGCCCGTACCGTCGGCCCGTCCCGTCCTGGCGTACAGCAGCCGGGCCTGGCCGAGCAGGTCGAGGCCGATGTTGGCCAGGGCGAGTTCCTCCTCCAGTTCCGGGGCGCGGGTGCACCACTCGGCGAGCCGCTGGGCGGACACCAGGGCGTCGTCGCCCAGGGCCAGACAGCAGGCGGCCAGGTCTCCGGCGTCGACGCCGTCCGGCACCCTCTGGTCGACGCCGTGCAGGGGGTCGGTGAAACCGGTGCCGAACGCCCACTGCGCGTTGTCATGGTCGACGTACAGGTCCTCGTCAGTCATTGGCGGCCGCTCCTAGATGTGGGGTACGTCGTCGGGGATGTCGTAGAAGGTCGGGTGCCGGTAGACCTTGTCGCCGCTGGGCGCGAAGAAGGGGTCCTTCTCGGCGAGGGTGGAGGCGGCGATGGAGTCGGATCGCACGGCCCAGACGCTCACGCCCTCGTTGCGCCGGGTGTACAGGTCGCGGGCGTGGACAAGGGCCATCGCGTCGTCGGGCGCGCGCAGGGAGCCCACGTGGACATGGTTCAGTCCGCGCTTGCCCCGGACGAACACCTCGTACAGCGGCCACTCGTCCCGTATGCGGACGGGTCCGCCCGCGGAAGTCTGGTCGGTGCCACTCATGCCGCCGCTCCTTCCCGCACCCGCGTCGCCTGCTTGGCGGCATGGGCCGAGGCCGCCTCCCGTACCCAGGCGCCCTCCTCGTGGGCGGCCCGGCGCCGGGCGATCCGCTCGGCGTTGCAGGGCCCGTCGCCGGAGACCACGCGCTTCAGCTCGTCCCAGTCCGGGGTGCCGAAGTCGTGGTGCCCGCGTTCCTCGTTCCACCGCAGGACGGGGTCGGGCAGGGTGACGCCGAGCTTCTGGGCCTGCGGCACGGTCATGTCGACGAACCGCTGTCGCAGTTCGTCGTTGGAGTGCCGTTTGATCTTCCAGGCCATGGACCGCGCGGAGTTGGGCGAGTCGGCGTCCGGTGGGCCGAACATCATCAGCGACGGCCACCACCAGCGGTTCACCGCGTCCTGCACCATCTCCCGCTGCTCGTCGGTGCCGCGCATCATCGTCAGCAGGAGTTCGTACCCCTGCCGCTGGTGGAAGGACTCCTCCTTGCACACGCGGACCATGGCGCGCCCGTACGGGCCGTACGACGTACGGCACAGGGGCACCTGGTTGCAGATCGCCGCGCCGTCCACGAACCAGCCGATCACGCCGACGTCGGCGAAGGTGTGGGTCGGGTAGTTGAAGATGGACGAGTACTTCTGACGGCCGTCGATCAGACGCGCCGTCATGTCCGTGCGGTCCGCCCCGAGGGTCTCGGCCGCGGAGTAGAGGTACAGCCCGTGCCCGGCCTCGTCCTGCACCTTGGCGAAGAGGATGGCCTTGCGGCGCAGCGAGGGCGCCCGGGTGATCCACTCGCCCTCCGGCTGCATGCCGATGATCTCGGAGTGGGCATGCTGGGCGATCTGCCGGATCAGTGTGGTGCGATATCCGTCGGGCATCCAGTCCCGGGGCTCGATGCGCTGATCGCGGGCGATGGTGTCCTCGAAGGTAGTCTCGGGGCCCTGGGGCCCGGATGGTGTGAGGGTGGGGGTGTTCATGGGGTGTGCGTGTCCCGTCGTACTCGGTGAGTGGGTCAGTGGCCGCGGAAGGCGGGGCTGCGGCGTTCCAGGAAGGCCGTGACGGCTTCGCGGTGGTCCTCGGTGGCGCCGAGCCGGCGCTGGATCACGGCTTCGCGCTCCAGAGCGGCCGGCAGGGGGGCGGTGGCCGCGGACCGCAGCAGTGCCTTGATCTCTCGGTGGGCGGTGGTGGGTCCGCCTGCGAGGGAGCGGGCGACGGCCAGCCCTTCAGCCGTGGCCGAGCCGTCTGCCACGACGCGGTGGACCAGGCCCCAGCGTTCGGCGTCCCGTGCGGAGAACCGGTCTCCGAGGAGCATGAGTCCGGCGGTCCGCGAAGGGCCGAGCTGGCGGGCGAGGCCGCGGGCGACCCCCGAGTCGGAGGCCAGGCCGAGGCCGGTGAAGGCGGTCGCGAAGCGGGCTCCTTCGGCGGCGACGCGCAGATCCGCGCAGAGCGCGATACCGAGCCCGGCCCCGACACACGCGCCCTCGACGGCCGCCACGAGCGGGACCGGCAGCCCGTGCAGCTCCTTCAGCAGCGGGTTGTAGTCGTTGGGAAGGTTCGCGAAGGCCGCCTCGGGCGCGGTGGCCAGCAGCCGGGCGTGCTCCTTGAGGTCCTGGCCGACGCAGAAGTGCTTTCCACGGGCGGTGATCAGGGCCGCCCGTACACCGCGTGCGGTGTCCGTGGTCAGGCGGCGTGCCGCCATGAGGAGCGCGCTGCGCATGTGGGTGTCGAGGGCGTTGCCGCTCCCGGGACCGCGCAGCTCGATGACGGCCACGGCGTCGGTGATGTCGTATGCGACCCCGTAAGGGGCGGGGCCGCCGGTCTCCTGCGCCTCGGTGGGCGCGCCCCCGGTCACGGCCATGAGTAGAACCCCTGACCCGTCTTGCGGCCCAGCTCGCCGCGGGCGACCTTCTCCCGCAGCAATGCCGGCGGGGCGAACCGCTCCCCGAGCGTCCTGTGCAGGTGGTCGGCGATGGCCAGCCGTACGTCGAGACCCACCACGTCGGTGAGGCGCAGCGGCCCCATCGGGTGCCGGTATCCCAGGCGCATGGCCGTGTCGATGGCCTCCGGCTCGGCGACCCCCTCCTCGACCATGCGGACCGCCTCCAGACCGAGGGCCAGGCCGAGACGGCTGCTGGCGAATCCCGGCGAGTCCTGGACGACGACCTTCTGCTTGCCCAGGGCGTGCGTCCAGCCGACCGCCGCCGTCAGAGTCTGACCGGTGGTGTCGGGAGTGAGGACCAGTTCGACGAGCGCGGAGACGGGCACCGGATTGAAGAAGTGCATGCCCAGGAAGCGTCCCGGCCGCTTCAGGGCCGCCGCGAGTTCGGTGACCGGCAGGGAACTGGTGTTGGTGGCGAGTACGCACTGCTCCCCCACGGCCTGCTCGGCGGCGGCGAGCAGCCGGGCCTTGAGCGCGGCGTCCTCCGGTACCGCCTCTACGACGAGATCGGCGTCGGCGGGTAGTTCGGCGATCGAGGTCACGGCGGTGACCCGGTCCGGTACGTGTCCGGTGGCGGATCCGCCGGGCCCCCCGCGCTCGGTGGCCCGCCGCAGCCCGTCGGCGATGCGGTGCAGCGCGACGGTCGCGGCCGCTTCGTCGTGTTCCACGACGACCACGGACGACCCTGCGGCCGCGAAGGACTGGGCGATACCGGTCCCCATCCGGCCGCCGCCGATCACCCCCACGACGGCGGGCGGTGCTGATGCCGAGGTCATGCCCGGCCTCCGTTCTTCTCGTTCTTCTCCAGGAACCGCGTCATGCGCTCCTCCTTGTCGCGGCCCTCGAACAGCACGGCCTGGGCGAGGTCGTCGGCCACCGGATGGGCACCCGGCGCGTCGGTGACGAGCTTGGTCAGCCGCAGGGCGAGCGGCGAGGAGCGGGCCATGCGGTCCAGCAGGGTGTGCGCCTCGGCGATCAGCCGCTCGGCCGGTACGACGTCCGTGACCAGCCCACAGGCGAGCGCGGCAGGTGCGTCGAGGTTCCGCCCGGCGAGCAGCACCTGTTTGGCCACCGACTCGCCGAGCAGCCCCCGCAGCCGCCAGCAGGCCCCGGCGGCGGCGAGGATGCCCAGGTGCGGTTCGGGGTTGCCGAAGACCGCGTTCGGCCCGGCGATCCGGATGTCGCAGGCGTACGCCAGCTCGGCGCCGCCGCCCAGCGCCCAGCCGTCCACCGCGGCCACCGTGGGCATGGGCAGCCTGCGCACCCGCTCGAACAGACGGCTGTTGATTCCCTGCAGCGCCTCCTCCCGGCCACGCCGCCGCAGTTCGGCGATGTCGGCGCCGCCGGCGAAGACCCCGCCGTGCCCGGTGAGCAGCAGCAGCCTCGGCTCGCGCTCCAGGTCCTCGCACACGCGGTGCAACTCGGCGATCATGCCGCCGCTGATGGCGTTGCGCGCCTCGGGCCGGTCCAGGGTCACGACGACCCGGTCCGCGCACTCCTCGACCCGCAGGGTCTCGTACGCCGTGCCCTCCCGCGTGCTCATACGCGCTCCACGAGCATCGCCACGCCCTGGCCGACCCCCACACACATGGTCGCCAGTCCCCGTCGGGCGTCCTCGCGTTCCATGCGTCCGAGCAGGGTGAGCAGGATGCGGGCGCCGGAGCAGCCGAGCGGGTGTCCGAGGGCGATGGCGCCGCCGTCGGCGTTGACGCGGTCCTCGTCGAGCCGCAGGCGGCGGACGACCGCCAGCGCTTGGGCGGCGAAGGCTTCGTTCACCTCGACGGCGTCCAGGTCGTCGGACCGCCAGCCCGCCCGGTCGAGCGCCCTCAGGGTCGCCGGCACGGGCCCGAGCCCCATCAGGCGGGGCTCGACCCCCGCCGAAGCGGCGGTGACGACGCGGGCCCGGGGAGTGAGGCCGTACCGTTCGACCGCCGCCCGACTCGCCACTACCAGGGCCGCGGCCCCGTCGGACAGCGGCGAGGAGTTACCCGCGGTGACGATCCCGTCGCTGCGGAAGGACGTGCGCAGTCCGCCGAGCTTCTCCAGCGAGGTGGACGGCCGAGGCCCCTCGTCCTGGGTCACCTCGCCGTCCGCCACCGGCACCGGGACGATCTCCTCCTTGAAGCGGCCCGCGCTCTGGGCGGCCTCCGCCCGGCGGTGGCTGCGCAGCGCGAAGGTGTCCGCCTCCAGGCGGGTGATGCCGTCCAGGGCGGCGACCTCCTCGGCGGTCTCGCCCATGGACAGGGTGGTCGCGGCGGGAAAGCGCGGGTTGGTGAAGCGCCAGCCGAGGGAGGTGTCGTGGACCTCGCCGGGCCGGGCCCAGGGCGTGCCGGGCTTGGCCATCACCCAGGGGGCACGGGTCATGGACTCCACTCCGCCCGCGACGACCAGGTCGGCCTCCCCCGCACGAATCGCCTGGGCGGCCGAGGCGACGGCCGTCAGTCCGGACGCGCACAGCCGGTTGACGGTGTATCCAGGCACGGTGTCCGGCAGTCCGGCCAGCAGGACGGCCATCCGGGCCACGTCCCGGTTGTCCTCGCCGGCCTGGTTCGCGGCGCCGAGGATCACCTCGTCCACGGTGTCGGCCGGGATGCCCGAGCGACGTACCGCCTCGCCGACCACGAGGGCGGCCAGGTCGTCGGGGCGTACGGAGGCCAGGGCGCCTCGGTGGCGGCCGAGCGGAGTGCGGGCCCCGTTGATCAGGTAGACCTCGTCACGCATCGACGTGCTCCTCTGCGGGTGCGTGGCGCCGGGACTGGACGACCGAGAAGCGTCCGGTGACGAACGCCGGGTCGGTGAGGGCGGCGTTGGCCGCGGGGTTGGCCGCAGTGCCGTGGAAGTCGCTGAAGGCGGCGGACTGGTTGACGAAGACCGCACCGGTCAGGTTTTCCGAGAGGTGCACGCCCGCCTCCAGCGCGGTTGCCCGTGCCGCCTCCAGCACACCCTCGTCGGTGGCGTACACGGAGGCGGTCAGCGCGCCGTGGCGCCGTACGGTGTCGTGCAGGAGACGCAGGCCGTGCGCGGTGGAGTCGGTACCGATGACGAAGGAGACCGGACCGAACCACTCGCTGGTGTAGATCTCTTCGTCGGCCTCGGCCTTGAGCCGGACCAACAGCGGGGAACGGACGGCCGCGTCCGGGAAGTCCGGGTGGGTGAGTCGCCTCGACGGATGGGCGACACGGTCGAGTTCCGCCGCCTCCGCCACGCGCTTCAGCACACCGTCGTTCACGATCGCGCCGAGGGTGGCGGCCGCACGGGCCGGGTCGCCGAGCAGCCTGTCCAGGGCGGCGCCCAGGTCGGCGGCGAACTCGTCGGCCGTACGCCGCCCCTGGTCGGTCGGGAAGCCCTCGCGGGGAACGAGGAAGTTCTGTGGGGTGGTACACATCTGGCCGCTGTAGAGCGACAGGGAGAAGGCAAGGTTGCGCAGCAGCCCCGCGTAGTCGTCCGTGGAGTCCACGACGACGGTGTTGAGTCCGGACTTCTCGGTGTGGACGACGGCCTGGCGGGCGTGGGTCTCCAGCCAGTCACCGAACTCGCTGGAGCCGGTGAAGTCCACGATGCGCACATCGGGGTGGGTGGCCAGGGCGGGAGCGGTGCGCTCCTCGGGCTTCGCGGCGGCGAGCAGTACCACATCCGGATCGAAGCCGGCCTCCGCCAGCACCTCACGGGCGATCCGCACCGTGATCGCCAGCGGCAGCACGGCACGTCGATGAGGCTTGACGACCACCGGATTGCCGGTGACCAGACTCGCGAACAGTCCCGGATAGCCGTTCCAGGTGGGGAAGGTGTTGCAGGCGATCAGTACTGCCACACCGCGTCCCACGGTGGTGAAGGTCTTGTCCATGACGAGTGGGCCGCCCTTGCGCTGCGGCTTGCTCCAGCGGGCCGCGACCGGATGGCGGGTCTGCTCGTTCCATGCGTGGGCGACCGCTTCGAGGCCTCGGTCCTGGGCGTGCGGACCACCGGCCTGGAACGCCATCATGAAGGGCTGGCCGGTGGTGTGCTGGACGGCGTGCGCGATCTCGAAGCTCGCCTCGTTCAGCCGGGCAAGGATCTCGGCGGCAACGCCGGCCCGGGTGTCCGGGCTCGCGGCGCGCCATGTCACCGCGGCTGACTTGGCCGTCGCGACGGCCACATCGGGCGCCAGGTACGGGTAACTGACGCCGAGCGGGAAGCCGTAGGGCGAAACCTCGGTGGCGGGCACGGTGCCGGTGGCCGGATGCCCTTCGATGCGGAAGGGCCGGCCGAGGAGGCCGTGGAAGGCGGCCTCGCCCAGCCCGGATGCCTCGACCCCGTACGCAGAGGTGCTGGGGGTTTCCGGGTACGGCGTCCAGTAGGTGCGGTCGGCGGCACACTCCACCGCCTGGTCGAGCAGGGCTGCGTGGCGGACGAAGAAGTCGGGATGCTGGTCGGTGGGCACTGAGAGCTCCTGGCCGAACGTTCGGTAGGTTGATGGGTACGAGGCGCCCGGGCGGACGCGGTGGGAAGCGGGGGAAGCGGGGTGGATCAGACGTCGGCGAGCAGGATCGCCGGGCGTTCCACGCAGTCGGCCACGAAGCGCAGGAACCCGCCGGCCACACCGCCGTCGCAGACCCGGTGGTCGAAGCTGAGGGAGAGCTGCATGACCTTGCGGACGGCCAGCTCGCCGTCCACCACCCATGGTTTGTCCGCGATGCGGCCCGCGCCGAGCAGAGCGGCCTCAGGGTGGTTGATGATGGGCGTGGATCCGTCGACGCCGAACACGCCGTAGTTGTTGAGGGTGAAGGTCCCGCCGGTCAGACGGTCGGGCGGCAGGGCCCCGTCGCGGGCCAGCCCGGTCAACCGGGCGAGCTCGGCGGCCAGTTGTGCGGTCGTCATGCGCTGTGCGTCGCGGACGACGGGGACCACCAGACCGCGTTCGGTCTGGGCGGCGAAACCGAGGTGCACCTCGCTGAAGCGGACGATCTCCCGCCGCTCGGTGTCGACGGTGGAGTTCAGCTCCGGGAAGCGCTGCAGTCCGGCGACGCAGATACGGGCCAGCAGGGCCAGCAGCCCGATGCGGCGGCCGGGGTCCGCGGCCTGCATGGCCTTCCGGGCCTGGAGCAGGCCCGTCGCGTCCACGTCGACCCAGGTGGTGGCGTCGGGGATCTCGGTGCGGCTGCGGGAGAGCTTGTCGGCGACCGCGCGACGGACGCCGCGCAGCGGGATGCGCTCGGGACCTTCCGGCGCCGGCCGGGCGTGCGGTGCAGGGTCCGCCGACGGCCGGCGATCCGGGGTGAGCGGTGCGGCATCGGGGTCCGTCGCCGGCCGGCCGGAACGCCCCAGGGCCTGCTCGACATCTCGTCTGAGCACGACTCCTGCGGGACCCGAGGGCGTCAACCCGGCGAGATCGATCCCGTGCTCCCGCGCCATCCGCCGTACGAGGGGCGATATGACCCGGGGAGCGTGCGGCCCGCTGTATGGCGCCGCCTCGACAGCAGTGCCGCCTCCCCTCGCGGCGCCCCCGCGCCGGCGGCGGCGACGGGGTGCCGGGCCGTGGCCGGTGCCGTAGCCGATCAGGACGTTGCCGGACCCGGCCTGCTCCTCCTCCCGGTACCGCTCAGCCGCGGGATCGGCCGACGTCGAATCGACGGGAGGTGCGCCGGGAGGCGGGCCCCCCGGACCCTCCCCCGCACCACCGGGCCGGCCGGAAGTCGGCGTACCCACCGTGATCAGCGGCTTCCCCACCTCCAGCGCCGTGCCCGCCTCCGCGTGCAGTCGCAGCACCGTCCCCGCGTACGGGACCGGCACCTCGACCGCGGCCTTGGCGGTCTCGACTTCGATGACGATCTGGTCGATCGTCACCGTGTCGCCGACGGCGACCTTCCACTCGACGATCTCGGCCTCGGTCAGCCCCTCGCCGAGATCGGGCAGCCGGAACAGCTGCTCCCGAAGCGCTGCGGTGCTCATGCGGCCGTTCCCTTCAGCAGATGCCGGGTGTCCGGCTCGTCGCCGAACTGGAGACGGTCGACGGCGTCGAGGATCCGGTCGACGCCCGGGAGATACGCGTGCTCCAGCTTCGGCGGCGGGTACGGGATGTCGAAGCCGGCCACCCTCAGGACCGGCGCCGCCAGCGAGTGGAAACAGCGCTCCTGCACCCGTGCGGCGATCTCCGCCCCCACGCCGGCGAAGCCCTGGGCCTCCTGTACGACCAGGCAGCGCCCGGTCCGGCGAACCGATGCCGTGACCGTCTCGTCGTCGAAGGGCACCACCGTCCGCAGATCCACGACCTCCAGCTCGATGCCATCGGCCGCCGCCGCTTCGGCCGCGGCCAGGGCCACCGGAACCGAGGGCCCGTACGCGACGACCGTGGCGTCGCGGCCCTCCCGTCGGATCGCCGCCCGTCCGAACGGCAGCGCTCCGCGGCGCTCCAGGTCGGTTTCCTCCTTCGACCAGTACAGCTTCTTCGGCTCCAGGAAGACCACCGGGTCGGGGTCGGCCACGGCGTCCCGCAGCAGCCAGTACGCGTCCTCGGCCGTCGCCGGGGTGACGACTTTCAGGCCCGGGGTGTGCGCGTAGTACGCCTCGCTGGAGTCGCAGTGGTGCTCGACTCCCCCGATGCCGCCCGCATAGGGGATACGGATCACCATCGGCAGCGCGAGCCGCCCCCGGGTCCGGTTGCGGAGCTTGGCGACGTGTGAGGCGATCTGCTCGAACGCCGGATAGGCGAAGGCGTCGAACTGCATCTCCACCACGGGCCGGAAGCCGCCCATCGCCATGCCGACGGCCAGTCCTACGATGCCGGCCTCGGCCAGCGGGGTGTCGAAGCATCGCTGCTCGCCGAAGTCGCGGGTCAGCCCGTCGGTGATCCGGAAGACGCCGCCGAGCGGACCGACGTCTTCGCCGAAAACGAGCACGCGCTCGTCCTCGCGCAGTGCGTCGCGCAGTGCGGTGTTCAGCGCCTGCGCCATCGTGACCTTGGCCATGGCCGTCAGTTCTCCTGGGTGTGAAGTGCGGGGGAAGCAGCGTCTTCGGCCAGCTCGGCCGCGAGCAGGGCTCGTTGTTCGCGCAGTTGAGGTGTCGGCTCGGCGTAGACGTGGTCGAAGAGCTCCAGCAGGTCGGGCACGGACTCCTCGTTCATGCCCCCGCGCAGCTCGGTGGCCAGGGTCTCCGCCTCCTCCCGCACCGCCGCTACGTCCTGGTCGGTGAGGACGCCGCGGGCCCTCAGGTACGTTTCAAGACGGCTGACCGGATCCGCGGCGCTCCACCGTTCGACCTCCGCCTCGTCCCGGTAGCGGGTCGCGTCGTCGGCGTTGGTGTGTGCGTCCATGCGGTAGGTGTGCGCCTCGACCAGGACCGGTCCGTGCCCGGCACGGGCGTGCTCGACCGCCGCGGTCAGCACCGCCAGCACGGCGACCAGATCATTGCCGTCGACCTGTTCGGAACGCATCCCGTGTCCGATGCCCTTGTACGCGAGGGCGGGCGCCGCGGACTGCCGGGCCAGCGGCACGGAGATCGCGTACTTGTTGTTCTGGACGAAGAAGACGACCGGCGCGCGGAAGACGGCAGCGAAGTTCAGCGCCTCGTGGAAGTCCCCCTCACTGGTCGCCCCGTCCCCGACGAGGGCCATCGCCACACCGTCTCCGCCTGTGCGGCGCAACGACTCCGCCATGCCGGTCGCGTGCAGCACCTGGGTGGCCAGCGGGGTGCACTGGGGGGCGACGCGGGTGGCGACCGGGTCGTATCCGCAGTGCCAGTCGCCGCGCAGCAGCGTCAGCACCTGGAGCGGGTCGATGCCCCGGGCGACCAGGGCCACGGAGTCGCGGTAGGTCGGGAACAGCCAGTCGTCCGGCCGCAGCGCGAGTACGGCTCCGATCTGGCAGGCCTCCTGGCCCCGGCTGGACGGGTAGACCGCGAGCCGCCCCTGCTTGGTGAGCGCGGTGGCCTGGGTGTCGAACCGGCGCCCCAGGACCATCCGCCGGTACGCCTCGCGCAGCGCCTCGGGCGGAGGCTCGGTGTAGTCGGCGGTGGGCTTGGCCACCGGCGTGCCGTCCTCGGCCACGAACCGCACCGGCACGAGGGACGGCAGGAGGCCCTGGACCGTCTGGCGGAGGCTCTTCACGGACATGGAGGGCACTCACTTTCTCTGGACACTTGACGCGAGTATCGTCACCAATGCTGAATATGTGTTCAAGGTTTCCGGCAAACCGGCGACGGACTGTCGACCTATACGCTCTGGGAGGGCAAAGTGTCCGAGCAAAACTCACCCTCGGAGTCGATGACCGGACGAACTGCCGTTCGACTCGACGACACCGACCGGCACATCCTGGCGGGGCTCATCGACGACGGCCGGGTGTCGATCAAGGCACTCGCGGACAAGCTGCACATCTCGCGTGCCAACGCGTACACGCGCATCAACCGGCTCATGGCCGAGGAGGTCATCACGGGCTTCAGCACGCAGCTGAATCCGCAGCGGGCCGGCCTCGGCACGAGCGCATACGTGACGCTGACGATCGACCAGAATGCGTGGCGGGACACCTCCCGGGAACTGCGCGAGATCCCCTACGTCGAGCACGTCACCCTCGTTGCGGGCGACTTCGACGTCCTGGTGCTGGTCCGCACTCCGGACAACTCGGTACTGCGCCAGGTCGTGCTGGAGCGCATCCAGGCGGTACCGGGGGTGCGCTCGACCCGCACCTGGCTGGTCTTCGACGAGGTGCGGGGACGCGGGACGCACTGGACTGCCTGACTGCTCGGTCACTCAGACGTCGACCAGCGCGGCAGCGGAACCCGCGTCCGGCGCCGGAGCCCGAGGCGACCCCGCAGCCCCGATGGGGGTCGGTCTCGGGGCCGCCTCCACGACAGGAGCCGGGGCCGTCCCGGCCGCATGCTGCCGAGACCGCACCACCCGGAACCGCCCGGTGACGAAGTAAGCGCCCTCGGAGGGCAGGTCCGCGCCTGCTGAGGAGGGGTCGGCGGGGAAGTCGTCCGCGAGGTTCTGCACCAGGTGCACCCCGGCGTCCAGTGCTGCCGTCTCGGCGACCGCCAGCACCAGCGGGTCGGTCGAGTGCACCGCGGCGTACGACGCCCCGTGGCGGCCCACCGCGCGGCGGAAGAGAGCCAGACTGTGCGACGTCGAGTCGGTACCGACAAGGAATGAGACGGGCCCCGGCCACTCCCTGGCGTAGATCCGTTCGTCTCGCGCCGCCAGTCGGACGAGCAGGGGGCTGCGGACATCGGCGCCGGGATGGTGCGGATGGCGCAGCGCTCCGGAGGCATGGAGCACGGTGCCGTACCGCGTGGCCTCCGCCAGTGCCGCCCTCACCGTGTCGCTGGCGATCGCGCCCAGCAGCCTGGCCACACGTACGGGATGCCCGAGTAGCCGGTCCACGGCCTCGCCGAGGTCGGCGCCGAAGTCTTCCAGGCTCTTGCGCCCCTCGTCGGTCGCGATGCCCGTCGTCGACACCAGGATGTTCTGCGGCGTGGTGCGGACCGTGCCGCTGCACCGGCACAGGGAGTGGGCGAGGCCCCGCACGAGATCCCGGTAGTCACCGGTGGAGTCGACGATCACCGTGTTGAGGCCGGTCCGGTCGACGAACGTGGCGGCCTGGCGGGCGTGTTCCTTCAGCCAGCCGGCGAACTGCGCCGAGCCGGTGAAGTCGACGATGCGCACGGCCGGGTCCGTGGCCAGTCTCTCGTGCAGCCGTTCCGCTGGTTCCGCCACCGCCAAGGTCACGATGTCCGGTGTGTGACCGGCCTCCGCCAGCACCTGCCGGGCGACGCGCACGGTGATGGCCAGCGGCAGCACGGAACGCGGATGGGGGGCGACGATCACCGGATTGCCGGTCACCAGGCTGGCGAACAGGCCCGGGTAGCCGTTCCAGAGCGGATAGTCGGGGCAGCCGATGAGCAGCGACACTCCGCGGGGCACGAGGGTGCTGGTGCCCCGCATCGGCGACGGTTGCCCGCTCCCTTGGGTCCCTTGACCGCTCTCCCAGCTCAGGTCCGCCGGAATGCGCTCCGACTCCGCGAAGGCAAGGGCCACGGCCTCCAGCGCACGGTCCTGGGTGGGCGGTCCGGCGGACCGGAACGCCGCCTGCAGCGGCTGCCCCGTGGTGTGATGCACCGCAAGGGCCAGCTCATGACTGCGGGTGTTCAGCCGGCGCAGTATCTCCACGGCCAGCCCGGCCCGTCGGTGGAGCCCGGCTGCGCGCCACCCGGCCGTCGCCTGGGCGGCAGCCGCCACCAGAGCTGCGGGGTCGCACCGCGGGTATCCGATGCCCATGCCGATGCCGTACGGCGAGGACTCGGTGCACACCCGGCCCAGCTCGCCGGGCTGGTCCAGATCGAAGGGCCGTCCCAGCAGGGAACCGAAGACCTTCACCGCTGTTCGGACCGATCTCATGCCCGCGTCGGCAGCATCCTGTCCGCTCGCCTCCGTGAAGGGCCGCCGGCATTCACCGGCGGCGAGGGCCCGTACGGCCCCCTGAAGCAGTTCGCGATGCCGCTCGTAGAGACTGGGGCGCACGGCCTTCAGCCTCGCCAGCTCGCCGCGAGATCGAGGAAAGCCTCGTTCTCCTGCGGCAGTCCGATCGTCACCCGGACGCCTTCCCCGAGGAACGGGCGGACCACGACGTGCCCGCCAAGGCAGTGGACGGCGAAGTCGGCGCTCTCGTCCGCAAGCGGCAGCCAGACGAAGTTCGCCTGCGAGTGCGGGACTTCGAAGCCCAGCGCGCGCAACATCAGGGTTACGCGGTTCCGTTCGGCGACCGTGAGGGTGGCCCGCCGCGCGACCTCCGCGCGCTCCCGGAGGGCGACGACGGCGGCCTCCTGGGCGAGTGCGCTGACGCTGAACGGTACCTGGGTCTTGCGCACATGAGCAGCGATCCACGGTGGCGCCACGCAGTAGCCCACGCGCAGTCCCGCCAGTCCGTAGGCCTTGGAGAAGGTCCGCAGAACCACCACGTTCGGGCGGTCGCCGAGCACGGCCAGGGCATCGGGGACCAACGCCGGATCGGCGTACTCCCGGTAGGCCTCGTCGACGACGATCAGCACGTCTTCCGGGACGCGGTCCGCGAAGTCGAGCAGCGCCCGCTCGCCGACCGCGGTGGAGGTGGGGTTGTTGGGGTTGCAGACGAAGACCAGCCGGGTCCGGTCGGTGATCGCCGCAGCCATGGCGTCGAGGTCCAGCGCATGGTCGAGCAATGGGACCCGTACCGCCGTACCGCCTGCGACCGCCGTGAGAATCGGGTACGCCTCGAAGGACCGCCAGCCGAAGACGACCTCGTCGCCGAAACCCACGACCGAGTGCAGCAGCTGTCCGCAGACCTCCGAGGATCCGGCCCCCACCGCGATCCGCTCCGGCTCGACCTCGTGGTGCCCGGCTATCGCCTGCACGAGTGAGGTGGCGCTCAGGTCGGGGTACCGCGACATACCGCCGGCCAGCTCCGTCAGCGCTTCGGCGACCCCGGGCAACAGCCCGTACGGGGATTCGTTGCTGGCCAGCACTACCGCGCCGGGCACCTTGCGGCCCGGCACATAGGCAGGCAACTGGGCCAACGATGAACGGACACGCACCATGCTCGACTCGTTTCTGAATCGGTGGGGCCCGAGGACCGTGCCTCCGGGCACTTGACAGGTAAAGCGTGAACAGCAGAAGTCAAACGCTCAACTGTTTGGAGAATTCGGCGACAGATCGCATCAATCCGGCAGCCGGCACGGCAAGCCGTCTCCTCGCCTGCTGGTTCGGCCCCTCGTCACGAGACGGACGGAGCGCAGCTCACCAGGCGTCGATGACTACTCTCGGCTACGGGCAGGACTCGCTGGCCCCGACGCCCGCCGCCGACACTGTCCGTGAGACCTGCTCCCCACGCACTCACGAGATGCCTGCCCCGGTGCGCTCCGATGAAGAGGACCAAGCCCAAGTCGCCACTCCCCAAGGTAGTTGCCGTCACTGGCCGCGACTCCCTCGCGGGCTGACGGCCGACCGTACGGGAACGGCCGACCGTAGTGGTGGGTGCACTCGTTGTCCCTTCTTGCACGCAGAGCGCCCGCCGGTGCTCTCTGTCTGCTCCGTCCCCCGCCCGGGATGTCGGTCGCACCTCGGCCTCTGAGGAGGTGACATATCCGGACTCGGAGCAGGCATCACACACGGGTACCACGTGCGCTGCTCGACGAAGAGGTTTGCGGCAGGTGGCACGTGCGACTCCGCTCCTGCTCGCGGCAGAATCCTGCAATCGCACAGAAGTAAGCGCAAGTAGAGACACCTTTGTGTTGGATAAGCCGTGCTTACTGCGCGCGGCGGTAGACCCCCCGTTTCCCGTCTCTTCAACGGGCCTCGGAACGGCGCTGCAGTCGACGACCAGAGCGGAGCCGGCCTGACAAAACAAGCTCAACCAGCTCGGCACCGGCGCGGGCGACATCGGGCGCCCTGAGCCGCCCCGGGCGATCGCAGACACCCGCGGCACCGGGCGGCCACCAGGCGCAACCACTGACCAGCTGGTGGCCTTCGCCACCTTGATTTCGGTCTTTTCAGGGGCGACGTCAAACGTGGCGGGGGGATTGGACCAGATCCACTCTTCGTACATCTTCTCGGCTTTGGCCGCGAACTCCGGCTCGATGACCGCTGCATAGTCAGCGGAATTCGGCTCCAGTGAAGCCACCACATCCTCGTCAAAACGTACAGCCAAGATCAGCTTTCGGAAACCTGCATCCGTGTTCGGGTACAGTGTCGCCTGAGTTGTGCTCGACGACGTCTCGGTGGGTTGCATTCCCTGACCATTTGCGGAACACACACTCAGACTCAACAGGCACACAACACAGAAGGGGGCAAAGCGATTCTTCACTTGTTTCCTTCTTGTGCGAGTGAGGCGGGTCAGACTTCCTGCCTCATCGGAGGTTGTGACCTACTCATCCCGCAGCACGACGGATGAGCCGCGGGCGGAGACGGATTGAGACGGCGGGGCCGCGCCCCCCAGGCCGAGCAGCAGGGATGTCATTCGAGTCATTTCATTTCGTCGTTGTTTCCTGCCCGCATCACGGTATGGCGATGGCACTTGTTCAGCGGGTCCATTCGGGCGTGGTAGGCGGTCGTCGCCCATGTCAGCGGTCGTCGCCCATGTGGGGGCGACTCGGGCCGGCTCGGCCAAGCGGTCACTGCTGCGTCAGAAATCCTGTGAGGTAGGCGCGTTCCGCTTCGGTGAGGCGCCGCGGGCGCTTGCCCTCCAGGTCGTAGGGAACCATCGTGGAGGCTGCCCTCGCGTACAGAGTCCCTTCGTCCTTCACCTCGTAGGCGAGGCTGAATGACACCGCCCTGAGGCCGGTAACCCAGACCTCGACGGTGACTGGCGTTTCGCGCCACTCCAAGGGCGCCTTGTACTCGATCTCGTGCTTCGCGCTCACGCAGCCCGCTGTGAAGGTGTCCACGCCGGCTATTGCGGCCTGGCCACCGAGTATGTCACTGCGCGCTTCCTCCAGATAGGTGAGGAAGACGGCGTTGTTGACGTGCCCGTAGACGTCCATGTCGGACCAACGGACTGAGCAGCGGTATTGATGGCGAGTCATTCCACTCATTTCATTTCGTCATTATCACCCGCCCGGAATCGGGGCAGGGCGACGGGCATCGCCTCAGCGGTCTACTCGGGCGCGGTCGGCGGTCGTGCCGCTCGCTGGCTTCCGTGACACGGATAAAGCCCCACGGAGCCTGCTTCGTCCCGGTCCACAGCAGTGCGGTGGAGTGAGGCGCGCACCGTTCTCACCCACCCGCTGCAGCTCCGTCAAGGGCGATCCCCTGGTGCCCACCCCCGGCCCACAGCCGCCAAAGCCCGGTAACCATAACACGGTCATAAGCAGTCATTTTTTTCCAACGGTATTACTCGGAAACTCCCACTTGACGCAGGGCAAACCATCGGTCGCACGCGAAGTGCGGGATCTCGCGCCCGTGAGTGATGGCAATTCCAGGAACTGCCCCAGCGCAGCAGCCGCCGAACGGGTTCGTGAGTGCGTTCAGAATATGAATGCACCAGGTTTTGGCCATGCCTCGTGCCTCATTCGCAGCGTTCCACTGTTCGCTGTCGCGTTCCCTGGATGTGATGGGTGACTGCTGGTCACCGCTGGTCTTGCGCGACATCTCTCTAGGCATTGACACTTTTGAGGAGCTGGTCCGCGACCTTGGCGTGTCCCGCGCACTGCTGAAGAATCGGCTCGACAGACTCCTGGACGGCGATGTGCTGGAACGGGTCGAGTACTCCACGCGTCCCCAGCGGTTCCGTTACGTGCTCACCACATCAGGACGGGAGCTCGTGACGGTGCTTTTGGCGCTCACCCAGTGGGGCGACCGCTGGCACGCGCCGGATGGTCCGCCGATCGTGTTTCGGCACCACTGCGGAGAGGTCCTAGACGTGTTCGTCACGTGTCGTACCTGCAGTGGAGCGGTTCATCCGGAGGGCGTCTCGGTCCAGCCGGGCCCGGGCGGGCGCGCAGCGCCCGGCACTCTCGTCATTGCCGAGCGCCTTGCGGGGATGGCATGACTGATCACGTCGCAGCTTGGCGAATGGCCGGCGAGGCGGGGGATGCGAGAGCGGCAGTAGCCGCTATGTCCGAGGACGTTGAGCTCGTTTCGCCACTGACGGACCGGTTCACGTTTCGGGGGCACCGTGAACTCGAGGAACTCCTGACGAGCGTGTTCGAAGTGTTCACCGGCATCCACTACGAGGCACAGTTCCAGGAAGGACAGCACGCGGTCCTGCGCGCCGCGGGTCATGTCGGTCGCCTGCGGTTGGAGGAGACCCAGTATCTCGATCTCGACGCTGAGGGCCGTATTCGACGCCTCACCCTCATGATGCGCCCGCTCACAGCCGCCACCCGTTTCCTGCGCGTGCTTGGGCCTCGGGTTGCGAGCCGGCAGGGACGGCCGGGCACGGCGGGAGTACTCATCGTGGCGGGCGCATGGCTCGACTCGGTCGTGGCCGGCGGAGATCGGGTCTTCATGCCCATGGCCAGTCCTGATCGGTCACGTCGTCCAGTCCAGGTCGACCGCCCACCGGCGTGATCGGCTGTCGGCGGTGTTCCTCCACCGCCGAGGCGTCCATGTCGGGGGGCGACGCTCATGCCCATGCCGGGCTGCCATGTTCGCGGCCACGAGACCGGTGATCAGTCAGCGCCACGACGTCGCCGCGTCGAATCACGGCAGCGCTCATGCGGAAAGAGGTTTCCGCGTCACGTCACTACACGACAGCGGTCAGCTCCCCAGGAGCCTCCCGAGGGCGATTGTTTGGCAGCACCCGACCTGGGACGGGTGCCACGATGTATGTATTCACAAATGATCGAATGCGTCAGTGCACCGCCGAACGGCTGGTCGGGGGCTCAGGCAATGACTGCCCGGACCTGTGTTGTCAGCATTCGCTCGAGCGCCAGCAGCGCTTCGGGGGCGTGGCGGGTGTCGAGGCGTTCGGTGTAGATGAACCGTGTCAGCTCCGGGTTGGCCAGCGGTCTCGCGACAGCATTGGCCACACCGCGGGGCAGGGCCAAGCGGGGCAGTACCGCGACACACAGGCCCGCGGCAACGAAGCCCAGGATGGTGTTGAAGTCGTCGCCCTCGTACTCCAGTCGGGCCTCGAAGCCTGATGTCTTGGCCATCTGGGCAAGCAGCTCCAGCCGCAGCGCGGCCTCGGGCGCGGCGACCCACGTCTCGCCGGCCAGGCTCGCCAGGTCGATGACCTCCCCGCTGGCCAGCTCGTGGCCCGCGGGAAGCACCGCCACGACGGGGTCCCGTGCAACCAGGGTCCGGCGCAGTCTGCGCGGCGGCGGCTGGGGAATGAAGTCGTAGTCATAAGTCAGGGCGAGGTCGGCGTCTCCCCGTTTGATCCGGCGAAGCCGGCCTCGGGCTCCAGCTGCGAGAGGCTGACCCGGACTTCGGGGTACGACGTTTGCAACTGCACGAGAGCCTTCGGGATGATGCTCGTGGCGGTCGAGGCGAAAGCGCCGAGCCGGATCCGCCCGGACGTGCCGGCACGCAGTGCGTCGAGTTCCAGGGCAGCTGCGGCCAGCGCGGAGCGTACCCCTTGTTCGGCATCGAGGAGGACCTGGCCGGCGGGCGTGGGACGCACGGGACGGCGCTCCAAGACTCGAAGGCCTGCGCGGCATGGCTGCTGGCGCACCCGCGGTTCCACCTGCACTTCACACCCACCAGCGCGTCGTGGCTGAACCTGGTGGAGAGGGGACGCTGCTGGAAGACGACATGAAGCGGGTGCGGAACAATTCCGGGGCCACCCGGTTCGGCTTCCCTACGGCACCTTTCCCCGTATTCCGGCTGCTGTCCTTCAGTAGCCGTCGGTCCCGGACTCGGTGCCGTCGTCGGCGACGGCCTCGCCGAGGCGGAGCACACGGTCGGGTTCGTCGGCGTCGTGGGCCGCCCGGTCCGCGTAGACCTTCAATTCGTCCCCGGTCAGGACGACGAGGGGATCGGTCCACGCCTCGGTGTCTTCCGGCACGAGCAGGCGCGAGGCGCCCCGCTCGATATCGTGGATCAGCAACGAGGCGATCCAGCCCCCTCCCGGGCCCCATCTCTGCATCGGATGGTCGTCCGGGCCCATGGCCTGCACCACGTAGAACCGGTTCCCCTGCCAGTGGCCCCCGAAGTCCAGGGCCACGTCCGCTTCCACCTGGACGCCGTCCACCCACAGGCGAGATGCCCACTTCTCGTCCTCACGACAGGACACCGCACGATGCCGGTCGTCAGGGCTGAACCTCACCCTCAGCCAGGTGCCCCCGTAGAAACCGCTGCACGCTCCCGGCGCCGGGCCCTCGCGACGGCCCGGCGCGGCCGGCTCCAGAGCACAGATCTCCGGAGTGCGACACGCCCGGTCGATGCGCCGTTCGCACCCCATGCCCGCCGCCGCGCAGTCACGGGGGGACGCCCGGGACAACAGCTCGCGCCCCCGCTCCCGGTACGCATCCTCCCCGACCAGGGCCCGGTAGGCCTCCGCGTGTCCCCACCACGCGAGCAGGTCGACGGCCACCGGCGAGCGGCGCAGCCACGGCCACCACTCCACGCCCTGAAGGCCCCAGTGCCGCAGCACCCGGCTCTCCGGGGCCTCCGCTCCGCCGAACCCCTTCTGCGTTCGGTGCTGCCTGCCCCATCGCCATTTCATGAGCCCGCTCTCCCTGTACGGCTTCCGAGATCATGAGAAAGCATCGGACGCCAAGAGAGCAAACTGCTTTGCCGACCGGAAGGGGAACCGTCGGCGTGAACGTACTTGAACTGCTGCTGGCTGCGACCGATGTCGGAGGGACATGCGGCAGGCCTCCCGTTGGCGCGCGATCTTCCCGTGCGCAATCGAAGCGGCAGCGCTGCTGTACGCCGCGACTGATCTCGGAGGTGGTCGTGGAATCTGCGGATCAGTCGTGGTCGAGACCGAGCAAGGCTTGTTCACCCAGCCGCGGCCGTAGCCCGCCCGGTGACGCCGTGGCCAGCCCGCTTGCCCCTCCCGAAAGAGCGAAACGCGGGCCCAGCCCGGTCGACCGCGCAGCAAGCACCACCTGACGGCCAGGGCATCCCACTCGCCCTCGCACTGACCGGCGGCAACTGTAACGACGTCACCCAGGTGATACCGCTACTGAAGAAGATCCCATCGGTCTCCGGCCTGGGCGGACGGCCAGGGAAACGGCCTGACAGCCTACTCGGCGACCGTGGCTACGACCACGACAAGTACCGCCGTCTGGTCTGGGCGACGGGTGTGAAACCGGGGATCGCACGACGCGGAGTCCCGCACGGATCCGGCCTTGTAATCCACCGGTGGGTTGTCGAGCGGACGATCGCCTGGCTCCACGGCTTCCGCCGCCTACGCATTCGATGGGAACGACGAGACGAGATCCACGAAGCGTTCCTCGGCCTCGCCACCTGCCTCATCACCCCCCGACACGTCCAACGCCTTTGTCAGGACCTCGCAGACGACAATGTCCGACCCGTGGTCTGGTTCGACAACTGAGCGGCACAGACCATGAGCCCATCGGTTGCCGGTTTGTCGAACAAATGCCACGGATCTGAGACTCAAGCCGCATGACACGGCGTGAGACAGCGCGTGAACCCCCAGCTCACAGCCTCGGCATAGGCCGCGGAGATTAAGCACCTACACCGGTGTTGTAGCGGCGGTCGTGAGGCGTGTGCGGGGTGTCCGGGTGGACCAGGGCTACCTGCGGTAACGGGGCCGCAGTCGTCGCCGGGCCGGGTATCGCGAGCGCCGTCATGGGAGATGAAGACCGGCGACCGGCCCCGGCCAGTCATCCGGCAACACGAACGACCTCTCGGCAGGGTCAACGGCATAGGCATACACCAGGCCGGCTCACGGTGTGAGGTCCAGGACCTCGACCGGCTACCCCTCCCGGCGCTTGGCACGGTGGTGGCCACAATCGCGCCGTCGGGCCGGTCCGCGGTGGGCTGCGCCGCGTACCGACACACCAGGCCAGCGACCCGCCCGCACAGCAACCCGCCATCCCTCCCAGCATCACCTGGCTGTCCGATCAGGCCTGTCGTGGACAAAGAGGGTGATCTCGGTGCCGTGACAGACGATCAGCTCACCCCCGGTGGTGGTCGCCGCGGCCCTGATGGGGTTGGGGAAGCACAACTCCGGCCCGACCTGCCGGCCAGTGTTCAGGTCCCAGGCGCGGATGGTGCAGTCGTCTCCTCCCGTGATGACGACCGGTCGGCTGTTGAGAGTGGTGACCGACACGGTTCGTATGGGAGCGGTGTGACCGATCAGGGGTTGGCCGAGAGCCTTGCCGGTGGTCAGGTCCCAAACACGCCCTGTCGCGTCCTCGCCAGCGGTGGCAGCCACGGGACGGCCCTCAACGGTCGCCGTCGCCACCGCGTTGACCCAGCTCTCATGGTGCCCGAACCGTAGGCTTTGCCAGGTTGTGAGGTCCACTGCACGTAGTTCGCCGTAGCTGCCGCAGGCGATGACGGCAATGGGACGGTCCGCAACGGTGGCCACGGCCAACGCCCGCACCCAGTGGGCATCCAGCCGGTGGAACTCACGCCGGGGAATTTCCCGGGACAGTTCTTCCAGCCACAAGTGTCCTTGACCCTCGTCGGTGCCCAGCCGCAGTTCAGCCCACAGCAGAGCGCCCTCGCTTTTACCGTGTGGCGGCCCCTCGGGCAGGCCCCAGAACCGTACGCTTCCGTCGTCCTCGTCGCCGTCCAGGTCGAGCCGGTCGTTGCCGCCGGTGATGGCGTACGTAAGGCCGTCGACGGTGGCCACGGCAACCGCGTTCACACCGCCACCGCGGTGGCTTCCGAGCCAGCGGACTGACCGGCCGGTCGTCAGGTCCCACAAGCCCACGTGGCCGCCGCCCGTTACGACCACCGGCCGACCTTCGATCGTGGCTGCGGCCAGGGACCTGGCCACGCCGTCGCCGGCCCACGCCTGGCCGACTGATCGGCCATCGCCCAGGTCCCATACCCGTACGGTCCCGTCCTCGCCGCTCGTCACGGCGACGGGACCCTCGTCGAGGTCGGCGACCGCCACAGCGCACACGGCAGCGGTGTGACCGGTGCGGTGTGGATCCGCCAGAAGGTCCCAGATCTGGACCCGCTCCTTCTCACTGCAGTGGGCGACGGCGACAGGGCGGCCGTCCACGCAGGCCGTGAAGACGCCGCTCACCACGCCCGATTGTCCGGTGAGGGGCTGACCCAGGGGGCGGCCCTCCGCCACATCCCACACCCGCACCGTCTTGTCATCACTGCCCGTGACAGCAACCAGCCGCCCCTCCAACGAGGCCACCGCCACCGCCCGCACCGAACGGGTATGCCCGGTCAGGGGCTGACCCAGGGGGCGGCCCTCCGCCACATCCCACACCCGCACCGTCTTGTCATCACTGCCCGTGACAGCAACCAGCCGCCCCTCCAGCGAGGCCACCGCCACCGCCCGCACCCAGTCGGTATGCCCGGTGAGGGGTTGGCCGAGAGGGCGGCCCTCCGCCACATCCCACGCCCGCACCGTCTTGTCGTAGCCACCGGTGACCGCCACCGGGCGTCCGTCGAGGACGCCCACAGCGATCGAGGCGATGTGCCCGGTGATCGGCGGCCCCACTGGGCGGTCGGTTTCGACGTCCCACACCCGCACTGTCCCCTCGCGGGTGTGACGAACGACAACCAGCCGCGTCCCGAGGGCCGTCACCGCGAAGGGCCTGACGCCGTCGGAAGGCCTGGTCCGGTTCTTGTCGGTGATCAGGGACCACACCCACGAGGCGAGGCCGGCAGAGGCCACGGCCTGGCGGCCCTCCGGAGTCGTCAAGACGACCTCCCGCACGTCCCTGCCGGACGGCCCGGCCCCTGGAACAGGCGTCGCCCCGCTCGCCGCAGGCCGCCCCGCCCAGAAGTCCTCCACGTGGCCCCCGTTCGACCAGGACGGCCACCAGACTCCAGCAGGGCCCTCTCCGTCGGCCACGTGCACGGCACGCACCACTGCGGCCAGCTGTGGGTGGTCGGTGCGTAGGGCATGCATTCCCAGCAGCCAGCGCCGGACACCCGCGTCGCGGCCCCTGTAATGCAGGGACGCTCGGTACACCGCGGCCGACTCCCGTGCCCGGTGACCTGCGGCGCTGTCGAGCAGCGGCACTACGAACTCCGGATCGGCATGAACGAGGAATACAGGATCCACGAGCAGGGAGTCCACGGACCCGCCGGACAACGCTTGTGCTATCGCCGTCTTCTGCTCAGCCCACCCAGCTTCGGACCATCCCCCCAAAGGTTCCGACGGCGTACCAGGCAAGACATCGTTGTGGCCCACGCGTCCACCCCCGTCACAGCAGGGCAACCTGGACGGTGCCCCACCTCCACAGCGGCAGGCAATGATACATGTCGTGATCTTCCAAGGGCCGACGGTCCACCGGTCGGAACCGGACACCGAGCGACTACTGCCATGTGTCAGGTGAGGCTGGCACGCCTCCATGTCGGCCACCGCCACGCCGGACGCACGGCACAAGGGTGTTTGCGCCCTGGGATGAGGGAGGCGCATCCTGCAGACGAATGACGCAAACATCCACTTGCTGCTGTGAAGTCAGCCACGACACCGCCCGGCCCCAGCTGCTCGGCGTACCGGAAAGCGGCTCCCAAACGACCGGCTGAGCCGCATGAGTTAAGCTGCTCGGCCGTGCCCACCGAGCAGTCGGCGACCGTTCTGAAGCAGCCGGAGACGGTCGTCTGGCTCATGTCACCGTGCGGGGTGGAAGAATGCGCAATCCGGCGGACGGTGCGTTGTCCGACATCTGGGTTCCCCGGTGGACCCGCTCGGAATGCGGAGGCACATCGTTGTCTCCGGTCAGCACTGTGGTGACCACGGTGCTCGACGGACACCGCGTCGCCGTCACCGCCGGCAAGGACACCGTGTGCGTGTGGGACCTGACCGACGGCAGCTGCTCCGGTGAGATATCGGCCGGTGCGGTGGAGGACATGGCGATCGTCCCGTTCGGAAATCATCCGGCGGTCGCCGTCCTCGGCCACGATTCGCGCAGGGTCGGACTGTGGGACCTGGCCGCTGGACACCATGTGTCGGACCTGCCTGCCGAGGATACCCAAGCCGTGGCCGTAGTCATGATCGATGCCTGCCCGGTCGTCGTCACCGGCCACGAGGACTGCACGGTACGGCTGTGGGACCTGACGACTTGCCGGCAGATCGGCTCCCCCCTTGTTGGTCACACAACCTGGGTGGCCCACGTGGCCACTGCGATGGTCGACGGCCGTGCCGTCGCCATCACCGGCGGTGGCATGGACCTAGACCACGACTGGGATGAGAAGATACGAATCTGGGACCTCACGGAAGGCAGGCAGCTCACATCATTCCCCACCGCAGACGGCCCAGTCTCCGCGATCGCCATGATGACACTCGGCGGCCGTCCCGTCGTAGTGGCCGGTTACTGGGACGGGCGGTTGAAACTGTGGGACATGACTACGGGACAGGCTCTCAGGGCATGGCAGGCCGAAAGCCTCACCGACCTCCTCTACCGGCCCGCCGGAGTCAGTGCACTGCAGACCATGGTGCTGCGTGGCCGCACCGTCGTGCTGGCCGGCCACGACGACGGCACCCTGCGGATCTGGGACGTGGCAACCGACGAACAGACCGGACCGACGCTCCAACTCCCCATCTGTGAGGGCGCCTCCGCACGCCAGCGGTCACTTGGGGCAAAGCGTCGTCGCGTGAGGCTGGCCATCGGTCCGGACGGCGGCCTGGTCGCCTGCGCCGGCCAGGAGGTGGCGTTGCTGTACTACGGCGATACGGCGCAGGGGCTGTGACAGCGCCTGACCGGTCGCCGTTGCCGCTCGTGGCGCCGAGGCTTCCCCCCGGCTGTGACTGACGTCCTGGCCTGACCAGACCGGCGGCCCGCTCCGAAGCGGACCACCGAGACGCCGCGCCGACGGGGTTTTCCAGCGCCGTCGGCACGGGGTCGCTCCAGCGAGTGGGAGTGTTCGCCGAACAAACGGCCTTTCTGGCTCTGTTCGTGAGGATGAGCAGCGATTCGGGGGGCAGCGGATCCGTGTCAGGTGGCGCGGACGTTCACGTGATTCGACAGCAGCCGGATACGGCCAAGTAGGTGGCCAGCACCACTCGATGCCCGACCGGTCGAACCACCAGCGGGGCGCCCAGTATCTCCTCGACCACGTCGTAGCCGGTTGCGGACCTGGTCCACTGGCTGCGGGATCACCGCCCGGATGTCCCGTTCGCGCAGGTGGGACCGGATCATGCGTGAGGAGTACGCCCGGTTCGCGATCACCGTTGGCGCCAGACCGATGCCACCACAAGTGCCCGGTCGGCAAGCGGCAGACAGTCGATGGCTGGGCAAGATTCGACCGCGCGCTCCTTCACCGGGGGGTGCGGGGACGGAAGCCCGCTGCACGTTGAGTGAGACAACCCGGATTCTCATGGGTGTACGGCTCCGCTCGTGGCGGCAGCACCCTGCGTGACTTCGACAGCGCCGGACGCCTGGAGCCGCAGCACTGCCACCTCGGGGCCGAACGCGACCACGAGATCACCATTCGGTGCGACTGTGAGCGCGTGCACGGGCAGAGGGAGCAGATAGTCGGTGGTGGCCCTGTGCCCTGTGGCCAGGTCGAGGAACCGCACGGTGTTGTCATGGCTGATGGCCGCCACGAGTCGCCCGTCATCGGTGCTGCTGACGGCCATCGCCCCGCTCGGACCTGACTCGGTGAGCTCGTGGCTGCCGACCTGGGCCATGGAGCTGAGGTCCCACAGGCAGACCGTTCCGTCCCGCCCCTTTGTCATCGCGGCAGGACCGCTGGGCAGCGTCGCGGTGGCCACCGAGGTCACCCAGTCCGTGTGGCCGGTCAATGGCCCGTCGACCTGGCGGCCGGTGGTGAGGTCCCACAGCCGCACCGACTTGTCCCAGCCGCCCGTCACCGCGACGGGCCGTCCGTCCAGAACAGTGGTGGCAACGGCTGTGACCCGGCTGGAGTGACCGGTGAGAGGCTCGCACAACGCCTTGCCGGTGTTGAGATCCCAGACCCCCACGGTGCGGTCGCTGCCCGCGGTGACCGCTACGGGCACTCCGTCCAGGTTCGCAGTGGCCATGGCGAGGACTCTGCCGTGGTGGCTGGGCGTCGCTGAGCGAACCTCTCGGCCGGTGAGGGGATCGAGAATGTGCAAGGTCGCGTCTGGGCCGGCGGTCACGACTACCGGGCGCCCGTCCAGGTCCGCTGTCGCCATGACGGCTGCCACGGTTTGCGAGGCATCGGTGACCTGCTGACCGGTGGCCACGTCCCAGGTCCGTACGGTCTTGTCGGAGCCCGCGGTGATGGCCACGGGCTTCCCGTCGAGAATCGTCGTGGTGAGGGCGACGACGGCGCCGGTATGTCCGGAGCGGTGCTGGCCCCCACCGTGTACCTGGGTGAGATCCCACATGCGCACCGTGCCGTCTTCGCCCGCGGTCAGGGTTACCGGACGTCCCTCCACGAGGGTGGTGTCGAGGTCCCACACCTGGCCGGTGTGCCCGGTAAGGGGCTCGCCCTGCTGCATCCGGGTCTCCAGATTCCACACCCGCACGGTCTGGTCCAGGCCGGCGGTCACCGCCAGCGTCGCTTGCCCGGCGGGCACGGTGTCCATGGCGCACACCCGCTCCGTGTGGCCGGTCAGCGGCCGCCCCGAGGGCCACCCTTCCACCGCGTCCAGCACAGTGACCGTGCCGTCCGGTTCGGCGGCGAGCGAAACCATTCGCCCCTGCAGCACCAGGGACCGGGAAGTGGCCCGAGGTCCGACTCCTACCGCGTTCCCGGTACTGATCCGGCCGCCTCTGCGGCCCGCTATCAGGTCCCACAGGTCTGTTCGCTCACCCGGGTCGGGGGACAGGGCCAGCAGTCCGTCCCCGGGAGGGGCACTCCTGATGGCTCGGATGTCGTCGGTGCGTTGAGTGCTCGTGGTCAGGTCCCAGACGTGCAGTGCCTGATCGGCTCCCGCACAGAGCACGACCCTGCTCGCGCCCAGGACCGCGGTCTCACGTCTTCGGATGGACGCGTCTTTGTCGCGGTAGTCGGCGGTCCAGTTCCCGACCAGTTCCGGTTCGGCCTGATAGTCGAGGGTGACGGCGACCACTCGGTTGTTGACCGCCGTCAGAGCTGACACGCCTGACAAGTCCTCCGCCTCCAACAACCCGAGCTCTGCCCGCTCGGCTCCTTCGATCGGGTGACCGGTGATGAGGTCCCACACGCGCGGCGGCTGTCCTTCCTCCTCAGTCACAGCGAACGGCCGCTGTCCTTCGGCCAGGAAGGCGTCCACGACCGCCAGACGCTCGGCGACTTGACGGTCAGCCATCAGATCCCACACCTGGACCGGTTGGTTCACGGCGGCGGCGACGGCGACGAGGCGCCCGCCCAGCACACCTATGTCCGTGACCCAGGGGAACGCGCTGATCTGGGCCCCGGTGAGCAGGTCCCATGCCTGCAGTGTCCGGTCCTTCCCCATGGTCAGAGCCACACGGCGCCCGTCCGGGGTCGCGCACTCCACCATGTCGACGAGTTCGCCTGCAGAACGGCCTGTCTCCAGATCCCACACGCCCACCGGCCCAAAGGCGTGCAGTGTGAACGCCAAGGCACGCTCGTCCACCAGAGCCGTGGCCACGGCCAGCAACTCGGCCGTCACCGACGACACCGGGTCGGTATGGCCCGTCGTCAGCTCATGCCGCAGCCTCCCGGTCGTCAAGTCCCACACCCGCACAGCCCCGTCCTTGCTTCCCGCAACGGCGACCGGCCGATGGTCGACAACCGCCGTCGCCACGGCCGTCACAGGAGCGTCGTGGCCTGTGAAAGCGCGCAGGAACCGAGGGTCGGATGCAGAGCCGCTCGCCCACTCCGGAACCCACTGTGGACCGGGCTGCCCCGGCACATCCGCGCTCCCGAACCATGCGGCGAGTTCCGTCTCACCCAGCCGTGCCGCGTCCAGCGTCAGCACCTGGCGTCTCTGAACCGGCACCAGCGTCCGGTGCACTTCCTCCGAAGCCCGGTACACCGCTGCTATGGCCCGACTCCGAGAGTCGTCTGCATGGCCCAACAGCTCGATGACACGCGCCGGTTCCGTCGTGAGAAGGAGACTGGGATTCGACAACAAGGAATGCATGTCATGCGGCTCTTCCGCCGGTCCTTCGCTCATGGCCAGAGACTACGATCCGGCACTGACATCGGGGCCGTAGTGTGGATGGTGAGCCAGCAGTCTCCGCGCCAGGCGCCAGCCCTACAGCGTCGCCCATCGCCTGCTCGCAAGGCGGACGCGGATGCGGTGTGGAGGCGTTGACCGCTCGCCGGCCAGGCCGCTCGGAGGCTTGGGGCCGCTTCGGCAAGACCCTTTCGGCACGCATCGGAAAAGCCCGATGGCCTGGGGCCTACCATCATGCAATTGACGACGCAACGGATGGATCACGCGGACGTGGCCGTCGAGGATCGCGCGGCCGTGACAACGTTCTTCATGGAGCATCCTGGACTTGAATTTGCGGGCATGGTACCGAGCACGGTCAACCCACGACATCTGCATGTGAGACGTGGTCAACACCCCAGCCAGAACCGGCGGCGGCCAGCGATGCCGGGCGACAGTCCGGGATTGGCCGCCCGCGAACGCGGACGGCAACACCGACCACGCCCTGTGCAGCAGGAACAGGCCGAGCGGTGGCGCCACGAAGCCGGCACCCGACCGGCCCGCCCCTTGAAGCCCACCCCGCTGCCACCGCTGCGGCCGGTACTCCGGCCTGCGGACGGCTCCCCGCCCGTGTCGTCAACGCCGCCGGCGACGCCGCCCCCGACGCCTGGCAACGCCTCGTCGCCCACATGCTCCGCTCCTACGCCGACCCCGGAGCCCCCTGCCCCCGATGCCCGACGTCCCCGCGCACAAGGCCCTCTACCGCGCCCTGGTCCGCCTCACCCGACCCCTTGTTGCGGGCGATGGCCTCCAGAGGCCCGTAGCCGCCGGCCAGCTCCTCGCCGTCGCCCGCGGGCACGTCCACACGCCAGAACCGCTGGTCGGTCAGGTCCCGAAAGCAGGGGCGAAGCGGAAACCGAGGATCTTGTAAAGGCCGAAGGCCATGTCCGAGACGGCCAGAGCGGCGTACGCCTGATCAACCGCCATGGTGTCCCAGGCCGGATCGCGAGTGCCTCGCGGATAACTCTTCTCCGGAAGGCCGGATATCTGTTCGGTGGCACCGGCACGGATCCCCGCCTGCGGCCCAGCGCCGAGGCCTAGTACGCGTCGTACCTCGCGAGCCTGCCCATGCCGCCCGACTCAAGAAGACCCTGCGCACCCGCAAGGGCAAGCAAATCGCGCGGGACGCTGCCGCTCGCCTGCCGCGCACGCAGCGCACGAGAAGAAGGTGTCCAGGATGGGAGAGTTCAGCGCCTGTGGTCCCCCGGCGAACGCCGCTTCGGACAGGTCTATCCCGTGACTCTTCAGCCTGGCCCTACAGGTCAGACAACGATGCGCTGGACGATCCCGCCCTACGCGCCCAATCACGACGCCGCAAAGTGATCATCAGGCACCACCGACAACAACGGTGATCGCGCTGCCTCCCAGGAGCCCACCTCGCCAAGGCTGCACGGCGGACGCCGCTGCGACAACCGCTGCAGGGTTTGTCGGCTTCCTACAAGCGGTAGCACCCAGGCGATCAGACTCTCGGTCCGACCCTTGCGAAGCGCAGTGGGCAGTCCGGCCGGCACGTAGCGGGAACAACTTCCAGACAAGCGCCGATCGCCGACGAAGTCGATTCGACGTCTGCACCTGCCCGAAGCCTCACCTGATGCGGCGTCAGAAAAGTCAGCATCGGGTCAGCATTCGTAGACACACGCCCACCCACGGACGCCCACAGAAGGGGAAGACCCCGCACCGTCGAAGGGCAAGCGCGGGGCGTGATCGGAAGCGCCGAGGCTTCAGCAACCGGAGGGAGTGCGGCCTGCGCCCTGCGGGACCGCCTCGCTCCGGTTATCGCAGGTCAGCGCACTCTGCCGCGTGGTTTGAGGTGGGCCGGGGGCAGGTCAGGAGCCGGAAGTGGAGGGCCGTCATAGCCCTTCACCTCACCGAACCTCGTCCCGTTCATCCAGTCTTCTCGCGCCTGCGCGATGTCCTCGTGTGACCGTCCGATCCAGTTCCAGAACATCACGATCTCCTCCTCGAACGGCTCCCCGCCCAGCAGCATCAGCCCCGCGTCCGACGACGCGCGCAGCGGGAGTTCCGTGCGGCCGCAGCCGAGGTAGAGCATCGAGCCGGGGAGGACCGGGACGCCGTCCACGTGGGCCTCGCCCGACATGGACAGGACCGCGTACTCGAAGTCCGGGTCCAGCGGGAGCCGGGTCTCGGTGCCCGCGGCCAAGGCCAGGTCGGCGCCGACGATCGGGGTGTACGCCGTGCCCGGCGAGGTCGCCGTGTCCAGGGTGCCCAGGATGACCGTGGCCGTCAGGCCCGGGGCCGTCACGTGCGGGAGCTCCGCATGGTGCTGGAAGTGCGGTTCCACGTTGCGGTGGGCGTCCGGGAGGGCCACCCACAGCTGGGCGCCGTGCAGTAGCCGGCCGTGGGAGCGGGGGCTCTCCTCGGAGTGGCTGATCCCGCGGCCGGAGGTCATCAGGCCGAGCTCGCGCGGGCGGATCGTCTCCAGGCTGCCGACACTGTCGCGGTGCAGCACCTCGCCCTCGTGCAGCCAGCTCACCGTCTGGAGACCGGTGTGCGGATGGGGGGCGACCTGCATTCCGGGTTCGCCGGCGATGTCGTCCGGCCCGTAGTGGTCCACGAAGCACCAGGCGCCCACCATCCGGCGGCCCAGGTTCGGCAGGAGTCGGCGGACCTCGGTGGACTCGCCGAGCTTGACGGTGCGCGGGCTGAGGAGCTCGCGTACGGGTTCGGCCACGACGAAGCCCCGGCCGCCGCAGACGGAGAGAGCGGGCTGACGATCGAGATTGCTCATGCCCACCAACTTAGTACCGCGGCCACCCCCGCGTTCCGTGGAATGTTCAGCCGCCGTCACGTGTTGGAGCGCCCGTACACACCACCTGAACGGCGGAAGGGACCCGATGAACGCGCCGACGACCTACTTCGGGCACGGGACGGCGGCCGAGCGCTGGGTGCGGGCCCGGCTCTTCTTCGACGCGAAGGAGTACGCGACGGCCGCACGCATCCTGGACACCCTGGCCGCCGAGGCCCCCGAGCAGCTGGCGCCCCGCCTGCTGCTGGCCCGCGCCTACTACCACTCCGCGCAGCTCGCGCGCGCCGAGCGCGAGCTCCGCGACATCCTGGAGCGCTGGCCGGTGGAGGACTACGCGCAGCTGATGCTCGGTCGCACGCTGGAGCGCCAGGGCCGGGCCGCGGAGGCCGCGCCGTGCCTGCGGCTGGCCGCCGCCATGGCGGGCGAGTTCCCCGAGTAGCGGCAGGCGTGCGGGGCCGGGCGGCCGCCTCGGATAGCCTGGGACCACGATGAACCGTCTGACCACGCCTTTCGGCTCCTACGAGCTCACCCGCTTCCCCGAGGACCCGCGCGACCGGCTCCGCGCCTGGGACGCCGCCGACGAGTACCTGCTGCGCCACCTCGACGCCGGTACGGGCGACCGCGGCCCGGTGGACCTGTCCGGCGCCCCGCAGATCACCGTGCTCGGGGACCGCTGGGGGGCGCTGGCGACGGCGCTGGCGGCGTACCGCCCGGCGCAGATCACCGACTCCTTCCTCACCCGGGCCGCCACCGAGGCGAACCTGGAGCGGGCGGGGGCGGACAAGGACGCGGTGCGGCTGCTGACCACGCAGGACGCCCCGCCGGAGCGGATCGACGTACTTCTCGTACGGGTGCCCAAGAGCCTGGCGCTGCTGGAGGACCAGCTGCTGCGACTGGCCCCGCACGTCCACGAGGGCACCGTCGTGGTGGGCACGGGCATGGTCAAGGAGATCCACACCTCCACGCTGAACCTCTTCGAGCGGATCCTCGGCCCGACGCGGACCTCGCTCGCCGAGAAGAAGGCCCGGCTGATCTTCTGCACCCCCGAGCTCGCGGGCAAGGGCGCGCCCGCCGCGGCCGCGGGCCCCTGGCCGCTCACCTACACCCTCGACCAGGACGCGGGCTCGGGCGCCGGCCTGACCGCCGTCAACCACGCCGGGATCTTCTGCGCGGACCGGCTGGACGTCGGGACCCGGTTCTTCCTGCAGAACATCCCCAACAACACGGCCGGCGCCCGGGTCGTGGACCTGGGCTGCGGCAACGGCATCGTGGGCACGGCGGTCGCCGTCGCCGATCCGGACGCCGAGATCGTGTTCACGGACGAGTCGTACCAGGCGGTCGCCTCGGCCCGCGCGACGTACGAGGCCAATGTCCCGGGCGGGGCCGAGGCTCGTGGCGGGGCCGATGCCCGCGGAGGGGCGGGCGTCCGCGCCGGGCGCCGCGAGCGGGCGGAGTTCATCGTCGGCGACGGGGTGGCCATGTTGCCGCGCGGCTCGGTGGACCTGGTGCTGTGCAATCCGCCCTTCCACTCCCACCAGGCGACGACGGACGCGACGGCCCTGCGCATGTTCGCGCAGTCGCGGAAGGTACTGCGTCCGGGCGGCGAGCTGTGGGTGATCGCCAACCGGCACATGGGCTACCACACGCACCTGCGCCGTCTCTTCGGCAACAGCGAAGTCGTGGCGAGCGAGCCGAAGTTCGTGGTCCTGCGGGCGATCAAGCGGAACGAGCGGCCGCGCCCCATGTGACCTGCCGGTACGTCCTAAACTCGGCCGCGTGAGCAGCCAGGTGGACAAGGACGCGGACGGCGGCGGCAGCGGAGTCGTCCGCTACCGCCGCGAGGAGCTGGCCCGTGCGGCCGGTGTCAAGGTGCGCAACCTGCGCTACTACCAGGAGCGCGGGCTGCTGCCCGCGCCGCGCCGGGAGGGCCGGATCGCCTGGTACTCCGAGGACCACCTGACCCGGTTGCGGTTGATCAGCGACCTGCTCGGACGCGGTTACTCCGTCAACGGCATCTCCGAGCTGCTGCACGCCTGGGAGGCGGGCGGCGGGCTGTCCCAACTGCTGGGCCTGGAACGGGCGATGACCCGCGACTGGGTGCAGGAGGAGCCGGTCACCATGACCCTGGCCGAGCTGCGCGAGCTGTTCGGTCCGGGTGCGACGGCCGAACACACCCGGCGAGCGGCCGAGTTGGGCTACGTACGCATCGACGGCGACCGGGTCACGCACCGCAGCCGGCGGCTGCTGGAGGCGACGCTCGCCCTCGTGCGGCAGGGCGTACCGCTGACGGAGATCCTGGACGCGGGGGACTTCGTCCAGACGCAGGCGGCGGCGGTGGCCGACCGGTTCGTCGGACTGTTCCGGCGGCATGTGATCGGTGCGGGCGGCTTGGAGGTGCTTTCGGCCACCCAACTGGATCACATCACGGGCGCGGTGGCAGCGCTGCGACCGGTCGCGGGCGAGGTCGTGACCGCCGAGTTCGCGCGGGCGATGGCCCGGCGAGTGGAGGCCGAAGTCACCGCCCTGCTGCACCGGGAGCAGTGACCGACCAGTAGGAGTCGGCCGAAAAGGTGCGCTCGAACAACCTTGCCAACCCCCATTGGCACTCTTACATTCAACTCGTCGGTAACAACGGTTCACAGCCGGAATAAGGGACGATCTCATGGCAGATTCCCCGCACTTATCGGACGTTTCCAGCTCGGCCGGCACAGCCGCCGGCGCAGACGAGGACACCGGCGGCGGGCGTGTCCGCTGGCGTCGTTTCGCCCTCCTGACCCTTCCCGCCGTCGCCGTCACCGCAGGCCTCGGCATCGCCCTCGCGCAGGGCGCCCTCGCCGCCTCCTTCGCCGTCTCGGGCCAGCAGTTCAAGGTGTCCGCGGCCAGCCTGGAGGGAGAGGGCTTCGCCCAGTACGGCAGCATCGACGTCAACGCCCGCGAGGAGCTGATCCCCGTCGCGGTCACCGCGATCAAGGAGGCCAAGCTCCACAGCCTCTGCCAGTCGGTGGTGACGACTCTCCCCGTCGTCGGCGACATCTCGCTCAACCTCACCGCGGGCAAGAACACCCCGGTCGAGGCCAACAACCTGTTCGTGGACGCCACCCAGCTCTCCGGCAACGCGGTCTTCACCAACATCGAGATCGGCCGGGACGCCTCCACCCTCGACAAGGGGCCGGCGGAAGCACAGGGCATGCAGGACCTGTTCGCCCAGCAGGCCGACACCGTCAGCATCACCGACCTCCGGCAGACGGCCTGGGCGACCAACGCGGGCACCTTCAAGCTCTCCGGCCTCAGCATGGGCATCAGCAAGGGCAAGAAGGAATGCTTCTGAGCGCTTGGCGGCGCTGGCGGCGGTGGAGGCGGGGCAGGCCGTTCTGGGGCGGTCTCCTCGCGATCCTCGCCGGCGCCGAGATCTGCGCCCTGCCGCTCGCACCGCTGAAAGTGATGCTCCAGCAGGGAGTGGCGGGCATCCCGTCCGTCCTGATGGGCATCGTGCTGATCGTGCTCGGGCTCACGGCCTGGTTCTCGCCCGCACAGCGCGGTCTCGCCGGCGTCCTCACCACGCTCATCGCCACCGCCGCCCTGGTGCTTTCGAACCTCGGCGGCTTCCTGATCGGCACCCTGCTCGGGATCCTCGGCGGCGGACTGATCTTCGCCTGGCAGCCGTACGCCGCCCCGCGCCGCTCCCCCGCGGCCAAGACCCCCGCGTCCGAAACACCCGAGCCCGGGACCCCCGCGTCCGATACCCCCACGAGCTCCGCATCCGAACCCCCCGCGCCGAGCCCCGCCCCCACCCGCTCCACTTCGTCCCCCGATCCCCAAGGAGCACAGCCATGAGCCGCACACGACGCACCGCGCTCGCCCTCGGGACAGCCGCAGCAGCAGCGCTGTCGGTGGCCTCGGCCACCGCCCCCGCCACCGCCACGCCCTCACCGCTGGCCGGGTCGACCACGGTCACCCCGGCCGGGCACGCCTTCCAGGCCACCCTCAGCGGGAAGGCCACGCTCAAGGCCGGTTCGGTCACGGTGACCTGTTCGGTCTCCGTCTCCACCGGCACCGTGCCGGCCGCCCCCGGCAACCAGAACGCCGCGGGACCGGTCTCCTCGCCGATCTCGCCGCCGACGTACAGCTCGTGCACCTCCAGTGTCTGGGGGGTCACCCCGACCGTCACCACCAGCGGTTCCTGGTCGGTGTCGATGCAGAACGGCTCCCCGATCACCGCCACCATGACCGTCCCGACCGGCGGGCTCGTCGTGCACACGACCGGCCTGGCCACCTGTACGGTCACCGCGGCGCCCTCGGGCCCGGCGAGCGTCGGCGGAAGCTGGGCCAACGGCGCCCCGCCGAGCCTGACCTTCACGAACGCCTCCGTACCCGTCACCGTGACCGGCGGCTTCGGCTGCCCGACCAGCGCGACGTCCTCGACCTTCAACGCCGTGTACAAGGTCACGGACACCACCGACCCGGCGCAGCAGATCACCGTCGGTCCCTGACCCCGGCCCGCACCACGCCCTGCCAAGCGGCCCGCCGGCCCCGGAGCGACTCCGGGACCGGCGGGCCTGCGCCGTGACCGACGCCGTGAGACAAGGCGCCGACAGCGCCGCGGGCCAGGCCGCCGACGGCGCCGGGCGCGGGACCGTCCAGGCGCCGGGCCGGAAAATCCCGTTGCCCGCGGCAGGAGGGTGCGGAAGGCTCCACGGCATGGACGCACAGACTGCTGAGACCTCGCCCCGCGGCCCACGGAGCGTCGCCGACCTCTTCTCCGGCGGCCGCCTCGTCGCGATCCCGCGCAAGGCGGCCCGACGGGAGCAACTGCTGGCCCACCTCGCCCGGACGCTCTTCGAGGCGGACCGCAGCTACACGGAGCCCGAGGTCAACGACGCCCTGCGCACGGTGCACGAGGACACCTCGGCCCTGCGGCGGTACCTGGTCACCTCGGGGCTCCTCAGCCGCACGCGCGACGGCAGCAGCTACCGGGCGGCGGTCGGCACCACCCGGTAGTGGGTCGTCAACCGGCCGTCCTCGCCCAGCACATGGAAGGCGACGACGGGCGGCTCGTCGAAGTGGACGTACGGGTTGGGCCCGGTCGCCGCCTCCCAGGGGAGCCGCGTCGTGGAGACCACACCCGGGGCCACCAGCAGCGGACGGCCGGCGAAGGTGGTCGCGGCCGCGGTGTGCGCATGGCCGCACAGGAACGCGGTGAGGTGGGGGTGGCGCTGCGCGAGCGCGGCCAGCCGCTCCTCGCCGAACTGCCGGATCCCGTCGACATACGGAATGTGCAGCGTGACCGGCGGGTGGTGGAAGGCCACCAGCACCGGCACCTCGTGCGGGGTGTCCGCCAGTACGCCGTCCAGCCAGGCCAGCGTGGAATCCTCCAGCAGACCCTGGTGCTCGCCGGGGACCGACGAATCGCACACGGCGAGCACGAACCCGCCGCCGCGCAGTACCTGGTCGACCGGCGCCGCCGAAGGCCGCTCCTCCCCGAGCAACCCCTGCCGGAACGCCACCCGCTCGTCGTGGTTTCCGGGGCACAGCAGCATCGGGTGCCGGGAGACGAGCACCTTGCGGGCCTCCTCGTACTCGGCGGGGCTCCCGTGGTCGGTGATGTCACCGCTCACCAGCACCGCATCGAGGTCGTAGGGCAGCCCCTCCAGGTAGTCCAGCACGGCCCGGGTGCGGTCGGCAGCCCGCGGGTCGCCGTCGAAGTGGGTGTCGGTGAAATGGGCGATCACGATCACGGTCGGTGGCTCCTCTGCTCTGCGGTGCCGCCATTCAGCAGCTGCTACGGCCGCTCTGCCAGAGCCAATTCGCCACAAGTGGCCCGCGCCGGCAGCTCCGCGCCGCCGGGCCGACCGCCCTCAACCGCGGTACGCCTCCAGCAGCCTGAGCCAGATCTCGCTGACCGTCGGGAAGGCCGGGACGGCATGCCACAGCCGGTCGATCGGGACCTCACCGGCGACCGCGATCGTGGCGGCGTGCAGGAGTTCGGCCGCGCCCGGCCCGACGAAGGTGGCGCCGAGGAGGACGTCGCGGTCCAGGTCGACGACCATCCGGGCCCGCCCGCGGTACCCGTCGGCGTACAGGCCGGCGCCCGTGACCTTGCCCAGGTCGTAGTCGACGGCGCGGACCCGGTGTCCGGCCCGTTCCGCCTCGGCGAGGGTGAGCCCCACCGCGGCCGCCTCCGGGTCCGTGAACACCGCCTGCGGCAGGGCCCGCGTGTCCGCGGTCGCCGCGTGCGCGCCCCAGGGGCCGGCGTCGAGCGAGGGGGCGCCGGCCGCGCGGGCGGCGATGGCCGCGCCCGCGATCCGGGCCTGGTACTTGCCCTGGTGGGTCAGCAGCGCACGGTGGTTGACGTCACCCACCGCGTACAGCCAGTCGTACCCGCCCACCCGGCAGCCGTCGTCGACCGGGATCCAGTCGCCGGGCGTCAGTCCGACGGTGTCCAGCCCGATGTCCTCGGTCCGCGGTGAGCGCCCGGTCGCCATCAGCAGCTCGTCGCCTTCCAGGATCTCCCCGCCCTCCAGCACCACCTGCACCGGTCCGGTCGACCCGTCCCGTACGACCGCCTCGACCGCCACCCCCGTACGGACCACCGCGCCGGCCTCGCGCAGCGCCTCCGCGACCAGCTCCCCCGCGAAGGGCTCCATCCGCGGCAGCAGCCGACCGCCCCGCACCAGCACCGTGACCTGGGAACCGAGGCCCTGCCAGGCGCTCGCCATCTCGGATGCCACCACCGAGCCGCCCACGATCAGCAGCCGCCCGGGCACCTGCCGGGCGGAGGTGGCCTCGCGGCTGGTCCACGGCCGCGCCCCGGCGATCCCCGGCAGGTCCGGGACCACGGCGCGGCTGCCGGTGGCGACGACGACGGCGTGCCGGGCGGAGAGCACGTGGTGCTCCCCCTCGGGGCTGGTCACGGCAACCTTCCGGATTCCGTAGAGGCGGCCGTGGCCCCGGTAGACATGGGCTCCGATGGACTCCAGCCAGTCGACCTGGCCGCCGTCCTTCCAGTTGCCGGTCCAGTAGTCGCGGTGCTCGAACGCCGCGGTCGTGTCGAGCGGGCCACCCACCGCCCCCGCCAGGCCCGGCACCCGGCGCGCGTCGGCACGGGCCAGCACCGGGCGCAGCAGGGCCTTGCTGGGCACGCAGGCCCAGTACGAGCACTCCCCGCCGATGAGCTCACTCTCCACCAGGGCGGTACTGAGCCCGGCGGCGCGCGTACGGTCCACGACGTTCTCGCCGGCGGGTCCTCCGCCGAGGACCACCACGTCGTACTCCACCGCTTCCGACATGCGACGCACCTTCCACCGGGCAGCGGGCTGATGTCCCGCCACTTTACGTGGGGTCAGGGAGACGCGCGTGAGACGCGGGGCTCAGGCCTCGGACGTGCCGGACCCCGCCGCGCCCTCCGCCGACGGCTTCTGCGAAGCCGCGATCTGCGCGCGCACCTCGTCCATGTCGAGCGCGCGGGCCTGCCCGATGAGGTCGGTCAGAGCCGCCTCCGGCAGGGCGCCGGGCTGCGCGAAAACGGCGACCTGGTCCCGGACGATCATCAGCGTCGGGATCGAGGTGATCTGGAAGGCCGCCGCCAGCTCCTGCTGCGCCTCCGTGTCCACCTTGCCGAAGACCAGGTCGGGATTGGCCTCCGCGGCCCTCTCGAAGACCGGGGCGAACTGCAGGCAGGGCCGGCACCAGCCCGCCCAGAAATCGATCAGCACGAACGGGTTCTCGCTGACCGTCCGGTCGAAGTTCTCCTTGGTGAGCTCGACTGTAGCCACGGTTCCAGACCTCCTGATTGCCTCGTATGCTGCATGAACGACCGAGGCGTCCCCGGCATTCCGGTTCGCCCCCGCCCGGCGCCCCCGCGGACCGGGCCCGGCGCCCCCGCGGACCAGGCCCGGCGCCCCCGCGGACCGGGCCCGGCGCCCCCGCGGACCAGGCCCGGCGCCCCCGGCCACCCCCTCTGCACAGCGGGAAACCGCCGTACGGCAGCGGCGGCCGGCAGCTAGAACGGGTGTCCCGGCGGCGTGGCGCGCAGCGTGGTCCAGCGGAGCTCCGTGAAGGCCTCCAGGTTCGCCTCCCCACCGAAGCGGGCCCCGGTGCCGGAGGCGCCGACGCCGCCGAAGGGGGCCACCGCCTCGTCGTTCACCGTCTGGTCGTTGATGTGCGCGATCCCGGTCGGGATCCGCCCCGCCAGGTCCAGCCCGCGCGCCGCGTCCCGGGTCACGATGCCGAGGGACAGGCCGTACGGGCCCGCCGAGGCCAGCGCCACCGCCTCCTCCTCCGTCGTGAAAGACCGCACCGGCGCCACCGGCCCGAAGACCTCCTCCGCGTAGGCGGGCGAGTCCTCGGCGACGCCCGCCAGCACCGTCGGCCGGTAGAACAGGCCCTCGTGCGTGCCTCCGGTGACCAGCTTCGCGCCCTGCTCGGCGGCGGCCTCCACCAGCGCGTGGACCCGCTCCAGCTGCCCGCGGTCGATCAGCGGGCCCAGGTGCACCCGGTCCCGGTACGGGTCCCCCACCACCAGCGCCTCGGCCCGCGCGGCGAGGCGCTCCACGTACTCCCCGTACAGGGAGGCGTGCACCAGGTGCCGGCCCGCGGTCATGCAGATCTGG
Organism: Streptomyces sp. NPDC043680; assembly: GCF_056436685.1. Lineage (NCBI taxonomy): Bacteria > Bacillati > Actinomycetota > Actinomycetes > Kitasatosporales > Streptomycetaceae > Streptomyces > Streptomyces sp. NPDC043680. The sequence goes on from NZ_JBWKCE010000020.1 coordinate 42,253, forward strand.
CCCTGGTGGAAGAAGGAGCCCCAGGAGGCCTGTGCGACGGCCGCCTCGACATCGGCGTCGGCGAGCACGACCAGGGCCGAGTTCCCACCCAACTCCAGATGGGAGCGCTTGAGGTGACGGCCCGCCAGTTCGCCGACCGCGCGGCCGCTCGCCGTGGACCCGGTGAACGACACGACCCGCACCAGCGGATCGGCGACCACCGCGGCCCCCGTCCCGGCGCCCCCCGGCAGCACCTGGAGCAGCCCGCCCGGCAGGCCCGCGGCGGCGAAGACGGCGGCGAGCGCCAGCCCGCCGCACACGGCGGTCCGGGGATCCGGCTTGAGCAGCACCGCGTTGCCCAGGGCCAGCGCCGGGGCGACGGAGCGGACGGACAGGATCAGCGGGGCGTTGAACGGGGCCACCACCCCCACCACCCCCGCCGGGACCCGCCGCGTGAACGACAGCCTGGGCGCCTCGCTCGCCAGCACCTGCCCGGCCGGGCGCGAGGCCAGCGCCGCGGCCTCGTAGCACTCCTGCGCGGCGACGTGCAGCTCGAAGTCGGCCTTGCCGGGTATCGACCCCGACTCCCGTACGAGCCATTCCCGCAGCTCGTCGGCGTGGGCGGTGAACAGGTCCCCGGCGCGGCGCAGCACGGCGGCCCGCTCCTGGTGGGTGGCTCGGGCCCAGTCGTGCCGGGCGGCCTCGGCCCGTTCGGCGGCCGCCGCCACGTCGACGGGGGCGGCCAGGTCGAGCGTGGCGAGGGTACGGCCGGTGGCGGGTTCGACGACGGGGGCCGGACCGCCGGTCAGGGCGGGTCCGTCCTGCCAGAGCGTCGGTTCGAGGAGCGGCATGGCGCGGGGCCTCCGGGGGAAGGGGCGGCGGGGGGCGACAGCACGCGCCATCGTGCCAGACCGGAGGCACCACATCTGTTCAGTTATTGGGCAGTTGACGGGGCCGTCGTGACCGGAAACGATCGACGACACCGCTCGGTCGGTACCGCCCTGCCGCTACCCCCCTGCCGGTACTGCGCCGCCGATGCCGCGTTACGCTGCCGCGTTGCCGTGCTGGCCGGGGCCGGGCCCGCTCAGCGCTCCAGGACCAGTGCGATGCCCTGCCCCACACCGATGCACAGCGCCGCCATACCGGTGCCCGAGCCGGCCGCGGCGAGCTGGTGCGCCACCGAGCCGGCCAGCCTCGCCCCGGAGGCGCCGAGCGGGTGCCCGATCGCGATGGCACCGCCGCGCGGGTTGACCACCGCCTGGTCCAGCTCCGGCCAGGCCGCGAGGCAGCCCAAAGCCTGCGCCGCGAAGGCCTCGTTGAGCTCCAGCACGCCCAGGTCGCCGAAGCTGCGGCCCGCCTTGGCGAGCGCCCCCTCCACGGCGTCGACCGGGCCCAGCCCGAACAGCTGCGGCTCGATGCCCGTCACCGCGGAGGCGCTGATCCGGGCGAGCGGCTCACGGCCGGTGGCCGCCAGCCCCGCCTCGTCGGTCAACAGCAGTGCCGCGGCACCGTCGTTGAGGGGCGAGGCGTTGGCGGCGGTGACCGTGCCCGTGCCGTCCGTACGGAAGGCGGGCTTGAGGCGGGCCAGCGCCTCCGGCGTGGAACCCTCCCGGATGCACTCGTCGCGGACGAGTTCCACCCCGGGGTACGGGACGACCTCGTCGTCGTACAGCCCGGCCGCCCAGGCCTCGGCCGCCTTGCGGTGGCTCTCCAGGGCGAACAGGTCCTGCGCCTCGCGGGTGATCCCGTACTTCTCGGCGATGAGCTCGGCGCCCTCACCGAGCGAGACGGTCCACTCGGCGGGCATGCGCGGGTTGGTCATCCGCCAGCCCAGCGTGGTCGACCACATCTGCTGGTGGGCGGCGGGGAAGGGCCGCTCGGGCTTCTGGACCACCCAGGGGGCGCGCGTCATCGACTCGACCCCGCCCGCGATGGCGACGGAGGCGTCCCCCAGGGCGATGGCCCGGGCGGCCTGGATCACGGCTTCGAGACCCGATCCGCAGAGCCGGTTGACGGTGACCCCGGGGACGGTCACGGGGAGGCCGGCGAGCAGCACGGCCATGCGGGCGACGTCCCGGTTGTCCTCGCCCGCGCCGTTGGCATCGCCGAAGACGACGTCGTCGATGCGGGCGGGGTCGAGGTCGGGCGTACGGTCCACCAGCGCGCGGACGACATGCGCGGCAAGGTCGTCGGGGCGCACTCCGGCGAGGGCGCCGCCGAACTTGCCGATCGGGGTGCGGACGGCGTCGACGACGTACACGTCGCGGACGGTGCGGATGCTCATGGGGGCTCTCCTGGGCGGATCCGTACGGGCGGCGACGGGCCGGTGCCGTGGTGGGCGCCGGGTACGAGGCCGGGCGCGCCCGATGGGGCGCGCCCGCAGTCTCCGTCCGGCGGTCGCCGGCTGTCAACGATCTCCTGGGGGGATCCCTGGGAGGTCCCGGCGAGGGATCCCGGCGAGGAAGGGAGGCCGGGGCCGAGGCCGGGGCCGGGGGCAGGTGAGGGCGCACAGCCAGCCGCCGTCGTCCTCAGCGGCGGCGATCATGTGGACTCGCGCCGGACGGCCGAGGCCGCCATCAGGTCGTGCCGCCGGGTGATCTCGGACGGCTCGCGCACCGCCCGGTCCACGAGCGACGCGAGATGGTCCCCGGTGGGCAGCTCCAGCTGCACGGTGCTCAGCCTGGGCCGCAGCAGCCGCCCGATCAGCAGATCGTCGGCGCCCATGACGGCGACGTCCTCGGGAACCCGCAGCCCCTCGTCCAGGAGCGCTCGCATCAGCAGCATCGCGTACTCGTCGTTGTACGCGAACACCGCGTCGAGCCCCGAGGAACGCCAGCGTGCGGCCAGGGCGGCGGCGGACTCCTCCGAGTAGGCGAGCGGGAGCGGCTCGACGGCTGCGCCCGCGACCGAGCGGGCGCCCGCCAGCCGGGGTCCGGAGAACAGCTCCAGGCCCTCCTCCTCCGGGACCACCACCCCGATCCGCCGACGACCCCGTTCGAGGAGGTGCGCCGCGGCCTTGGCCCCGACCTCGGCCTGGTCCATGACGAGGGCGTGGGCTCCGGGAACGCCGACGGGACCCAGCGTTATCACCGCGCGGGCCCCCGCCCGCTTGAGGGTGGCCACGTTCTGCGCGGACAGGGTGGTCTCGCCGAGCGAGATCACCGCCACGGGCCGCAGCTCGGCCCACGCGCGGGCCGCCTCGTCACCGGTGAGCCCCAGGCTGCCGTACTGGACCACCGTGTAGTCGAGGCGGCGCAGCGCCCACTGGAGCTCGTTGAGGAAGGCGCTGTGGAGCGGGCCCGCGGGCACGTGCGAGGTGGGCAGCAGCACGATCCGGGTATGGCCCGCGCGCAGGCTGCGGGCCGCCGCATGCGGGACGTAGCCGAGTTCCTCGGCGGCTTCGCGGACCTTGCGGCGGGTCGGCTCGCTGATGCGTACGGCTTCGGCGTTGTTCAGGACGTACGAGACCGTCGCGCGCGACACGCCTGCGAGCCGGGCCACGTCGGCGCTGGTCGGCACGGGGGGTGCCGCCGGGGCGGGGGCCGAGACGGGCGCCGGGGCCGACTGCTTCGGCGAGGGCGATTTCGATGACTGAGACATTGCCGAGGCATCTTTCCAGACCGATCACCGCCCAGGTCTGGCGGATGGCCGGAATCGAGTCAGACAGCGGTTACCCGATTCATTGACACGAGTAACGCGCGCTTTCCATGGCGGCTCTCGTGCGCGTCGCACCCGTTCGGCCGGGCGCGTCACGCATGCCGCCGCATGCCTCGCATTCCCGGCCGCGCGGGGCTCGGACGTGCCGCCGCCCGGTCGCGTTCACTCGTACCCCGCCGCCGCGACCGGGCGGCGCGCACCACCCCCGCGTACCGCCCACGGCCCGTCCCACCCTGCACCGCACCGCACCGACCCGACCCCCTCGTCCGCCCGAACCCGCCCAGGAGGGCACCGTGGCCCTTCCTCCCCCGGCTGCGGCTCCGCCGCCTCGTCCGCCTCTGTCGCGCCTGCTGCCGCTGCTGCTCGTCGGCAACAGCGCCATGTACGCGCTCTACATCGGCGCGTCGCCGGCGTCCTGCCCGCCCTCCAGGTCGAGCACGTGCATCCGGCGGAGACAGGCCGGCCACGTTGACCCATCCGGCTGCCGCCAGGGCCGGTCTCCAGGTGCATCCTGGCGTCTCGGCCAGGCCGTCATGCACGTCTACCAAGCCGCCATCACCTCCGTGGTCCCCGACCGGGTACCGGTCTCCGCCCGCGGCAAGGCATCCACGGCCGTGGGCCTCGGCCTGCCGTACGGGTCCGCCGTCGGAGCACTGTCGGCGCGGCCTTCTCGGACGGCTAGCGCACCGGGTACCTCGTTTTCGGCGCGATCGTGGCGGGTGCCGCGATCCTGTTCACCGGCTGCACCCGCGAGGAGCGGCTCCCGGCCCGGGCGCCGATCCGCGGCGTGCGCTGAGGGGGCGGGGGCCGTCGGTTGTGGGCCGGCGGTTGTCGGCCGGCCCATCGGCCGTCGGCTGCGCGCGTACGCGAGTGCCTTGTGGGACGCGGCGACCACCTTGAGCCTCGCTCCACTGTTCGGCTCGGACCTGCTGCCGGTGGAGCCGGTGGTGCCCTCGCTGGTGCAGCTGGCGGACCCGGGTTTCCTGATCTCCCCAGAGCGGGCGGCCGTCCTCAAGGGGCGCGGCTTCGAGGTGCGTCGGTTGCGGGCGCCGGACACACCATCCACCGGGACGACTTCGACGGATGCATGTCTTCTCTGCAGGGCTGGATCTAGCTGCGCACGAGCGCGCCCCGTTACCGTCGGTCTACCGAGCGGTAATGGGGAGGGTCGATGTCGGTCACGACAGGTTCCGCTGTGTCTTCTGCTTCTCCGGCTTCCTCTGCTTCTTCGCACGCGTGCGGGGACTTGCAGGGCATGGTGAACGCACTCGCCGAGGGGAGCGTCTCCGCACGTCAGTTGACGGAGCGCACCCTGGAGCGGATCGCAGCCGCGCAGCCCCGGCTGAACGCCTTCCGCATCGTACGGGCCGAGGCGGCGCTCGCCGAGGCCGACGCTGCGGACCGGCGGCTCGCCGCCGGTGAGCGGCTGCCGCTGCTCGGCGTCCCGCTCGCCGTCAAGGACGACATGGACGTCGCGGGCGAACCGACCGCGTTCGGCTGCGCGGGATCGTTCCCGCCGAAGACCGCCGACAGCGAGGCGGTACGAAGGCTGCGTGCGGCCGGCGCGGTCATCGTCGGCAAGACCCAGACGCCCGAGCTGGGGCAGTGGCCGTGCACGGAGGGGACGGCCTTCGGCGCGACCCGCAATCCGTGGAATCCGACCTACACCCCCGGCGGTTCCTCGGGCGGTTCGGCGGTCGCGGTGGCCGCGGGGCTGGTCCCGGCGGCGCTCGGTTCGGACGGGGCGGGTTCCGTACGGATCCCGGCGGCCTGGACGCACCTGATCGGCGTGAAACCGCAGCGCGGGCGCATCTCCACCTGGCCGGAGCCCGAGGCCTTCCACGGGCTCACGGTCAACGGTGTGCTGGCCCGTACGGTCGCCGACGCGGCGCTGCTGCTGGACGCGTCGAGCGGCTCGGATCCCGGCGACCTGCACCGCCCGGCCCCCATCTCGGCGCTTGAGGCGACCCGCCGTACCCCGCGTCGGCTGCGTATCGCCCTCTCCTTCGGCATGGCGTTCACGGCGACGCCCAAGTCGCTTGATCCTGAGGTGCGTTCCGCAGTGGAGCGACTGGCCGGGCACTTGGAGTCGCTGGGGCACGAGGTGGTGCCGGAGGATCCGCGCTACGGTCAGATGGGCCTCACGTTCGTCCCCCGCGCGACGGCGGGCGTACTGGAGTGGGCGTCCCGGGTGGCGGACCCCGAGATGCTGGACCCCCGCACGCATGAGGCGGTGCGGCTGGGCCGCGTACTGAGCGGCCGGCCGCTGCAGGCGTCCCGGCGCGCGGAGGCCGGCCTGCAACGGCGGGTCGGGGAGGTCTTCGCCCGCTTCGATGTGGTGCTGACCCCGACGACGGCCACGGGACCCCTGCGGATCGGAGCCCTGGCGGGGCTGGGGGCGATGGCCACGGACCGCGCGATGATCGCCGCCTGCCCGTACACCTGGACGTGGAACGTCCTGGGCTGGCCGGGGGTGAACGTCCCGACGGGCTTCACCCGCACCGGCCTCCCCCTGGGCGCCCAACTCCTGGGCCCGGAATCCTCGGAGCCCCTGCTGCTGAGCCTGGCTGCGCAACTGGAGGCATCGGGTGCGTGGGAGCAGCAGTGGCCGGCGGGCTGGGGGCCGGAGGAGCCGAAGGGGCCGGAGGCTTCGGGCGGCAGGGTCTGAGCGGACCGGCGTCGGAGGGGTTCGGGGGCGTCCCGTCAGTCCACTGTCCTTCCGTGTCGGTCCGGCCCTTCAAGGGCGCTCCTCCTCGTTCCTCGTCGTCGCGTCGCTTCGCGATGGCCTTCGGCCACCCTTGACTGCCCGGCCCGCCCCGAAAAGACAACAGACTGCCGGGAAGCCCCCGAGGAATGGCCGGGGGAACAGACAGACATACGGGCCCATCAGCGATCCACGGGCCGGCTCCCGCCGCCAGTTCCACCATTCGGGGCCGATAGATCCCCCTCGCCGAGTCCAGGTCGGGTCAAGCCATAGACGACGCCAATCAGATGGGCGTCGGGGACCCGCAGGGGCCACCATCGCGTCAGATCGCTACACAGCCGATCTCGGCATAGCGTCCGCGGGCCGTCTGGGTCACCCATAGGCCGCCTCGCTACACAACCGGTCTCGGCTTAGCGTCCGCGGGCCGTCTGGGGTCGCTCATAGCCGCCACAGATCGCTACACAGCTGATACCGGCGTGCGTCCGGTGGCCGTCTTGGGCTGGTAGGAGGCGCCTACTACCACGTTTCCCTCGCCAGGGGGCGGTTGACTGAGCGGGATGACGAGAAGCTCGGCATGGGAGGGCCCGGGTGGCGGGGATGCCACCCGGGCCGACTTGCGGGGTCAGGCGCGGCTCCGCGGGCGGCTGTATCGGCGTACGAGGGGGGTTTCCACCAGGGCGTAGAGCGCCCAGGAGAGCAGCACCGTGACGACCGCTGTGCCTATCAGCAGGGAGATGCCGACGGCATTGGAGTACATCTCGGTACCGAGTGCCCAGCGCAGTGAGCACATCACGGTGTAGTGCAGGAGGTAGAAGGCGAAGGAGATCTCACCCAGCCAGACCATCGTGCGACTCCGGAACCACGTGAAGCGGTCCTCGACGTCCGCGATCGCCGTGGCTGCGATCAGCAGCACGATCGGCAGGATCATCGTGGCGCGCTGACCGTAGAGGTAGGGCACGTGGAAGGTCAGTGCGTAACCACCGACGAGCAGCAGGGTCGACCAGACCATGCCGATGTTGCGCCAGCGGCCGTGCTTCACCGCGAGCGCCACGAGGATGCCGAGCGCGAAGTCGACCAGCCGGACCGGCGGCAGCACGTAGCTGAACCAGTACTGCGAGACCGAGGTGTCATGACCGCTCGGCACCCGCGGAGTACTCGGGAACAGGGCGTACGCCAGCGCAGGGGTCGCCACCACAGCTGCGATCGCCCCGGCGATCCAGTACTTCAGGTTGCGGGGATCGACGCGCTTGAAGACCCGCAGCAGCAGCGGGAAGCACAGGTAGAAGACGGCTTCGACCGCCAGCGACCAACTCGGGGCGTCGACACTGAAGTTGGTGAAGTAGGCGGGCCACCACACCTGAACCATGAACAGGTTGGCGATGGCCACGCGCGCGGGGGTGTAGAAGGCCGCGAACAGCACCATGGTGAGCGCCCAGGTGACCACGTAGTTCGGGTAGATCTTGACGAATCTGCGTCGCCAGAACCCCGTCGTCGTGTCACCGTCCCTCGCCGACCAGGCCAGTACGAACCCGCTGAGCACGAAGAAGAACGACACCCCCAGCCCGCCTGCCTGAGCGAACCAGCCGGCCAGGCGGTACTCGGTGTCGTCGTCGGCCAGCAGCCGCAGCGGGGGTATGGGAAGGAACGCATGATGGGCGAACACGGCCAGCGCGGCGGGGAATCGCAACCCGGTGAGCGAGGGCAACCGGGATACTCGCGGCCGCTTCGGCTGAAGGGCTTCGCCGCTTTCGACGGCCGGAGCGGAGCCGGCCAGTACTTGGTCAGTGGCCATGGGGTTTCCGTTCTCGGGGGCCGAGGCCTGGGTCGGGATTTACACCGCTCTTTGTACCGACGCATGCTCGTGGCGCACTCAAGAGCCGCACCCAACCCCCACCTGGCCCCAGACGGCGGCCGGCCGCCGAACCGAGACGGCTGTGTAGCGATCTGTACGCGGCCTATGCCCAGCCCAGGCCGGTCCGCAGGCCGCCAAACCAAGATCACCTGTGTAGCGATCTGTGGCGGCCTATTCCCGGCCCCAGACGGGCCGCAGACGCCAAGCCGAGACCGACTGTGTAGCGATCTGACGCGATGGTGGTCCCTACGGGGCCCGGATGGGCATCTGATTGGCGTCAGCTGCGGCTTGACCCGACCTGGGCCCGGGAAGGGGGATCTATCGGCCCCGAATGGGGACACGGTGACGGGAACCAGCCCGGGCATCGCTGACGGGCCCGCTCCTGGACGTTGACTCCCCGGCCATTCCCCGGGGGCTTCCCGGCAGTCTGTTGTCTTTCCGGGGCGGGCCGGGCAGTCAAGGGTGGCCGAAGGCCATCGCGAAGCGACGCGACGACGAGGAACGAGGAGGAGCGCCCTTGACGGGCCGGACCGACACGGAAAGACAGTCGACTGACGGGACGCCCCCGGACCCCCGCCGACCCCGCGTGCGGGAATCCCGCACCCCGAAGCCTCCGCCCCGCCTCCCGACCCCGCCGGCGAGCCACCGCCCCGCCTCACCTACAAAGCGTCAGTTCCTGTCGTACGTCCCGTAAAGGTCGACGATCAGGTCGGTCGGCTGCCAGCCCCGGTTCCAGAAGTCCACGACGTTGGTGGTGCCTGTGCTCGCTTGGACCAGGTTCGCGACGGTGGCGTCCTTCGTCCAGTTCAGGACGGACGAGTCGGGCGGGGTCGGCCGGACCGCCTTGCCGGCGATGTAGTCGTCCAGCGTGTTCGGGTCCGGAGCGACCGAGAGGTGCCCACTGCCCTGCGGGTTGGTCACCGTCGTGTTCAGGACGAGGGCCTCCAGCGCCATGCCGGACGTCCACAGGGTCTCGTGGTGGTACTCCTGGCCGGCGAGCGGCCAGGCGGAGGTCCGCGAGTCGAACATGCGCCTCGGCTCCACCGGCAGGTAGGCGGCCTTGCCGTCGGCGCTGTAGTAGCCGGTGACGTCCACGATCACGTCGGCCGGACTCCAGGCGCCGTTGCGGACGTTGATCCTGCCGTCCGGTCCGACCGGCACGATCACCGCGTTGGCGACCGTCTGCCCAGCGGTGAAGTTCACGCTCGACGTGGACGGCGCCTGCTGACCGCTCGGGAAGACGGTCAGGTGACCGGAGCCCTTCGGATCGGTCACCGTGACGTTGAGGGCCACGGCGGTGACGCCCGTGGCCGGCAGTCCGCCCTGACCGGCGATCTGGACGCCGAAGGTGCTCTGCGCGGCGGCCTGGCCCTTGGCCGTACCCAGTCCCTCCCGGGTGTCGACGAGCCGGGACGGCTTGACGGAGGTGTATCCGCCGGCGGCTGAGCGGGTGAAGTAGCCCGTCACATCGGCGATCAGGTCCACCGAGCCCATGCTGCGGTTGGCCAACTCGACGTATCCGTCCTCACCGACCGGCACGATCGCCAGGTTCGGCACGGTCTGTCCCGCCGCGAAGTTGACGTTCGACGTGGTCGGCTGCTCCTTGCCGGAGGCGTACGCGATGATGTGCCCGCCCGCCGAGGTGTTGGTGGCGGTGAGGTTCAGGACCACGGCGGTCACCCCGGCCGGGATGCCGGCGTTGCCGACGACCTTCACCCGGGCCGTGCCGTACGGGGCGACGGGGCGGCCGGCCGAAGTGACGGTGCCTGTGCCGGTGCCGTCGCGGGTGTCCAGCAGCCGGGTCGGCGCGTGCGGAGTGAACTCGGAGCCGTCCACGACGACGTCCTTGGTGATGGTGGAGGTCACCTTGGTGAGCAGGTCGGTCGCCGTGATCGTGATCTTGTGGGCGCCGACCTCCGCGTACTTGTGCTTGAAGTACACGAACTCTCCGGCCTTGCCGAAGTCCTCGCCGGTGATGCCGTCACCCCAGTCGACGTCGAACCGGACGTAGCTGTTGGTCAGGTCGGTGCTGACGGAGGTCGCCAGTCCGATGCTGTGCGCGTAGGAGGTGGTCGTGCCCATCCCCACCTCGAAGTACTCACTCTGCTGCGCGCGGGCCGACGCGCCGGCTTCGGCCGTCGCACTCGGCGCCCCCAGCTCGGCCTTGGTCGCGGCGACCTTCGCGGCCACGTCCTTCGCGGCGGCCTCCTCCGCCGCCTTCCGGGCGGAAGCATCCTGCGCGGACGCGTCCTTCGCGGACGCGTACGTCGCCGAAGCACCCTGCCCGGCAGCACCCCGCCCGGACGCATACGTCGCGGAGCCCGCCTCGTGGGCCGGGAAGGTGGCGGTCGCGGCCCGGCCGGGGTCGGCGGTCGGGCCTGCTGCCTGCGCCGTGGCGGGTACGAATCCGACGGCTGCCGCGACGACCGCGGCGGAGATCATGACGCGGTGACGGTACACCGGCCCCCCAATTCCTGAACCTGTTCACAAAAGTCATGATCAGATTACATGCGGGCAGGGCCGCGCCCGAAGGCTCACGGCCCCCGGTAATCTCCCCCGGATGACGGCACTTTCGCACCACGGCAACGACCGCATCGAGCAGCCCGGCCGGCACGGGGTCACCGCCACCACCCAGGCCGATCCGCATGCCATCGGGCCGGTACGCACCGAGTACGCGCCCGATCCCGACGGTGACCCCGATCCGGGCGAGATCGTGTGGACCTGGGTCCCCTTCGAGGAGAACGACGGCCGCGGCAAGGACCGGCCGGTGCTGGTCGTCGCGCGGGAGCCGGGCGGGCGCACGCTGCTGGCCGTGCAGCTGTCCAGCAAGCGGCACGACAACGACCGCGAGTGGGTGCCGATCGGGACCGGCCCCTGGGACAGCGCCGGGCGGGAGTCCTGGGTGGACGTGGACCGGGTGCTGCGCGTGCACGAGGCGGGCATGCGCCGCGAGGCGTGCGCGCTGGACCGGGTGCGCTTCCAGGTGGTGGTGGCCCGGCTGCGGGAGCGCTACGGCTGGCAGTAGCCGGCCGGATACGGCGGGCGCTCACCCCCTGGGGGCGAACACCGCCTCGAAGGTCTTCCGGGTCGCCGGGTTGCGGTCGAGCACCGCGAACACCACGTGCGCGAAGGCACCGCCGAAGCGCCCGGACAGCAAGGCCCGGAAGGCCTCCGCGACCTCCGCGGGGTCGTTGCGGAACACCCCGCAGCCCCAGGCCCCGAGCACCAGTCGGGGGTAGCCGTGCAGGGCGGCCGTCTCCAGGACGCGTTCCGCGCGGCGGGCGAGGGCCGCCGGGATCTCGGCGGCGCGCTCCGGTTCCTGGCGGCGGATGGTGCCCGCGTTCGGGGCCGGGGAGGTGAGGAAGCCGACGCGGAACGGAATCTCCAGTAGTTCGCCCCGGTCGTCGCGGAAGACGGGCACGCCGGGCGAGTGAATCACCCGGTCGGTGTAGAAGGTGCTGCGTCCTGCGCGGTGGACCTCGTAGTACTCGGGGGCCTGGAGCAGGGTCTCGTACAGCGCCGAGGCGCGGCACAGCGCCTCTTCCTGGGCCTTGGCCCCGCGGACGTAGCCGCCCCCGGGATTCCTGGCCGAGGCGAAGTTCAGCACCGCCACCGTCGGTGGCTCCGGGCCGTCGGCGGTGAGCCTGCGCGCTGCGACCGTGCTGCTCTCGCCGGTGACCTCGATGGTCGTCTGCCCCGCGCCGACAGGGGTGCTTTCGTCTGGAATGACCTGCTTTGGCCCATATATCCTGGTTCCGGCCTTGGCTTCCGCCAGGGCGGCGGCGAGGGAGATCCGCCGTCCCGACCGCGTCCGGTATCCGCCGGCCGCCATGATCGTCGCGTTCTCCCGCGCGATGTCGCGCAATCTGCTGCTCACGTGACCATCATCGGCACCCCGGATCGGTGGCTGCCAGACATTTTCCGCACAGGGGCTCGATCCCGGTCGTTGAGCCCCGGCGAGGACGGGTAGGCATGGTCAAGTCATCACCAACGGCAGGAGACCCGGCCATGCCACAGGACTCATCCGCTCCCCAGGCCCCACCGGCCCCGCAGGCACCACCAACCCCACCCGCCCCGGATGCCTCGCGCAGGATCACCGAGGCGGCCGCAGAGGACCTGATCCACGGCATCTGTTTCAAGACCGGCCCGCCCCGCGTCCTGGGTGCCGAGCTCGAATGGTTCGTCCTGGACGCCGAGCGGCCCGGTGCACCCCTGGCTGCCGAGCGGTTGACCGCCGCGCACGACGCGGCCGCCGCCCTGCCCCTGCGCTCCCGGCTCAGCATCGAGCCGGGCGGGCAGTTGGAGCTCAGCTCGGCGCCCGCCGCCTCGCTCTCCGGCTGCGTGGACGGACTGCAGGCCGACCTCACCGCCGTACGGGCCGCCCTGCGCGCGCAGGGGCTGGTCCTGCGGGGGCTCGGCCAAGACCCGCGCCGGCCGCTGCGCCGGCTGCTGAACAGCCCGCGTTACGACGCGATGGAGACCTACTTCGACCGCATCGGCCCCGCCGGGCGCGCCATGATGTGCTCCTCCGCCTCCGTGCAGGTCTGTGTGGACGCCGGGTACGAGGAGCCGGGCCCGCTCGGGTACGGCCGGCGCTGGCGGCTCGCGCATCTGCTGGGAGCCGTCCTCGTCGCCGCATTCGCCAACTCCCCGGCCCACGGGGGTCCGTACGCCGGATGGCGGTGCGCCCGGCAGGGCATCTGGGGCGACCTCGACCGCATGCGCGCGCTGGCCCCTCCGCTGGAGGCGGTGCCGCGGTCCGGGTGGGTCCGGCAGGCGCTGGACACGGACGTGATGTGCGTACGGTCGCCCGACGGTGGACCGTGGCGCGTTCCCCGGGGGCTGACCTTCCGCGACTGGCTGCGCCTCGGCGGCGACAGCGGCGACAGCGCCGACGGGGCGTTCTCGTCCGCGCCGGGTCTCGTACGAGGGCATGCGGGCGGCGGCGCCCTGCAGCCGCCCACCGTCGAGGACCTGGAGTACCACCTGACCACCCTCTTCCCGCCGGTGCGCCCGCGGGGCCATCTGGAGCTGCGGATGATCGACGCGCAGCCCGGCGACGACGGCTGGATCGTCCCGGTGGCCGTGGTGCACGCGCTGTTCGACGATCCGGAGGCCGCCGAGACGGCCTACCGGGTGGCCAAGTCGCTGTCCGACACGTACGGTTCCCGCCCTGCGCCGCGGAATCCGCTCTGGCTGTCGGCCGCCCGTCACGGCCTGGCCGATCCGGCGCTGCGTTCGGCCGCCGGCGCCTGTTTCCGGGCCGCCGCCGCGGCGCTGCCCCGGCTGGGTGCGAGCCGGCACGTCCAGGACGTGGTCGGGGTGTTCAACGAGAGGTTCGTCCTGCGCGGCCGCTCCCCGGCCGATGACCTTGATCGGCAGCTGACCGGAACGGGGGCACGCCCGTGACCACCGCCCTTCGTCCCGACCGGCCGCCGCAGGACCCGCGGGAGCGGGCCGTCGCGGCGCTGACCGCGGCCCGCGCCCGGACCGCGGCGCTCACCGACGCGGTGACCGACGAGGATCTGACCGCCCAGCACTCCCCGCTGATGTCCCCGCTGGTGTGGGACCTCGCCCACATCGGGAACATGGAGGAGCTCTGGCTGCTGCGGAAGGTCGCCGGCCGCGCGTCCATGCGCCCCGAGATCGACCCGCTCTACGATGCGTTCGAACATCCCCGCTCCGAACGGCCGAAGCTGCCGCTGCTGGGCCCCGCGGAGGCCCGCCGGTACACCGCCGAGGTGCGCGGGCGGGTCTTCGACCTGCTGGAGCGCACTCCGCTGGAGGGCACGGCGCTGCTCGACTCGGCGTTCGCCTTCGGGATGATCGCGCAGCACGAGCAGCAGCACGACGAGACGATGCTGATCACCCATCAGCTGAGGCGCGGTGCGCCGGTGCTGACCGCCCCCGACCCGGATCCGCCGGCCGGTCCGGCCCCTGCGGTGCCCGAAGTGCTGGTGCCGGGCGGCCCGTTCACGATGGGCACGTCCGCCGAGCCGTGGTCGCTGGACAACGAGCGGCCCGCGCACAGCCGGGAGACCGCTGCGTTCTGGATCGACACGGTGCCGGTGACCAACGCCGCGTACCAGGCGTTCATCGCGGACGGCGGCTACCGCGACGAGCGCTGGTGGGCGCCCGAGGGCTGGGAGCAGATCCACCGGCACGGGATCGAGGCGCCGCTGTTCTGGCGCCGGGAGGCCGGCCAGTGGCTGCGCCGCCGCTTCGGGGTGACCGAGCCGGTGCCCGATGAGGAACCGGTTCTGCACGTCAGCTGGTACGAGGCCGACGCCTACGCCCGCTGGGCCGGGCGCAGGCTGCCCACGGAGGCGGAGTGGGAGAAGGCCGCCCGCTTCGATCCCGCCACCGGCCGCTCGACCCGCTACCCGTGGGGTGATGCGGACCCGACCCCGGTCCACGCCAACCTGGGCCAGCGCCATCTGCGCCCGGCTGCGGCCGGCAGCTATCCGGCCGGCGCCTCGCCGCTGGGGGTGCGGCAGCTGATCGGCGACGTGTGGGAGTGGACGGCCTCCGATTTCCTGCCGTACCCCGGGTTCCGGGCCTTCCCGTACCGCGAGTACTCGGAGGTGTTCTTCGGTCCGGAGCACAAGGTGCTGCGCGGCGGTTCCTTCGCGGTGGATCCGGTGGCCTGCCGGGGCACCTTCCGCAACTGGGACCTGCCGGTGCGCCGGCAGATCTTCTCCGGCTTCCGGACCGCGAGGGACCTCTGATGTGCCGTCACCTGGCCTTCGTGGGGCCGGAGGTACCGCTGGGGAGGCTGCTGATCGAGCCGGAGCACTCGATCGTCCGGCAGGCTTGGGAGCCGCGCCGGCAGCGGCACGGAACGGTCAACGCGGACGGCTTCGGTATCGGCTGGTACGCCGAGGGCGATCCGGTCCCTGCCCGCTACCGGCGGCCGGGGCCGGTCTGGGGGGACCTGAACTTCGCCGATCTCGTCCGTGTGGTGCGCAGTTCGGCCGCCCTGGCCGCCGTACGCGACGCCACGCTGTTCACGGCGGACGGGGAGGCCGCGGCGGCGCCGTTCGCGGCCGGGCCGTGGCTGTTCAGCCACAACGGAGCGGTGCGGGACTGGCCGCAGGCGGTGGCTCCGCTGGCTGCGGCGCTGCCGCCCGAAGAGCTGCTGTCCCTGACGGCGACCACGGACTCGGCGCTGATCTGGGCACTGGTGCTGCACCGGCTGCGCCGGGGGGACGATCTCGGCACGGCGCTCGCCGAGCCGGTGCGGGAGCTCGCCGAGGCCTCGCCCGGCTCCCGGCTGAACCTGCTGCTGACCGACGGCACGGACATCGCGGCCACGGCCTGGGGCGATTCGCTCTGGTACCTGGTCGACACCGCCGCCCGGCGCACGGTCGTGGCGTCGGAGCCTTACGACGACGATTCCCGCTGGTGCGAGGTGCCCGACCGGACCCTGCTGACCGCCGACCGCACACGGGTCGACCTGACCCCGCTCAAGGAGAGCTTCCAGTGAGTGACTTCCAGTTGACCCGTACGCTCGACGAGCACGCCGCGGACAGGGCGCTGCGCGCCGACGTACTGCACGGGCTGACGCACTCCCCCAAGGTGCTGCCGCCCAAGTGGTTCTACGATGCCCGCGGCAGTGAACTCTTCGAGGAGATCACCCGGTTGCCCGAGTACTACCCGACGCGGGCGGAGCGGGAGATCCTGTTGGCGCGGGCCCAGGAGATCGCCGTGGTGAGCGGCGCGCGCACCTTGGTGGAACTGGGCTCCGGGTCCTCCGAGAAGACCCGGCACCTGATCGAGGCGATGCCCGCACTGGACACCTACATTCCGGTGGACGTGAGCGAGAGCGCCCTGTCGGGCGCGGCGCAGGCGCTGCTGGAGGAGCATCCGGGGCTGCGGGTGCATGCGCTGCTGGCGGATTTCACCAAGCCGCTGCACCTGCCGCAGAGCCCCGGGCCGCGGCTGGTGGTGTTCCTCGGGGGTACGGTCGGCAATCTCCTGCCGCCGGAGCGGGCCGTGTTCCTGGCGTCGGTCCGGGCGATGCTGTCGCCCGGTGACGCCCTGCTGATGGGCACGGACCTGGTCAAGGACGAGGACGTGCTGGTCGCGGCGTACGACGATGCGCAGGGGGTGACGGCCGAGTTCAACAAGAACGTCCTCTCGGTCATCGACCGCGAGCTGGGTGCGGATTTCCACACCGAGGACTTCGCGCACGTCGCGGTGTGGAACCGTGAGCAGGAGTGGATCGAGATGCGTCTGCGGGCCCGGTCCGAGCTGGTGGTGAAGGTCCGGGCGCTGGATCTGCTGGTGCCGTTCGCGGCGGGTGAGGAGATCCTGACGGAGGTGTCCGCGAAGTTCCGTCAGGAGGGCGTCCGCAGGGAGCTGTCCGCCGCCGGGCTGGAGTTGACCCACTGGTGGACGGATGCGGCGGGCCGTTTCGCCCTGTCGCTGTCGGTGGCCGACGGTGCGGAGCCGGCGGCGGATTCGGGGAGGGAGTCGGAGGCGGAGGCGGAGACGGCCGCCTGAGCCGCGGCCGCGAGTTCCCGCCGGTCCGGGTGGCGGCCCGGCGGGATCCGCGGCAGCAGCCGCACCTCGGCGCGTACGCCGCGGGCGCGGGCGATCCGCCACAGGGAGGCGGTCAGCGGGTCGTCCCCGACGAAGGAGGCGGCCCCGGCGGTGCTCCCGTCCGCCAGCCGGTAGGCGAGCCGTACCGGCTGTACGGGGACGCGGGCGTCCAGCGCGCTCTGGAAGGCGGCCCGTCGGAAGGTTCCGCGGGCCCGGCCGCACCAGGTGCTGCCCTCGGGGAAGACGGTGACCCGGTCGCCGTCGAGCAGGGCGCGGGTGAGCGTCTCGACGGTGGCGGGCAGGGCGCGGATCCGGTCGCGCCCGATGAACAGCGTGCCGGCCTGGGCGGCGAGGCGGCCGAGGACGGGCCAGGCCCGGATGTCGTCCTTGGCGAGCATGCGGCAGGGCAGGACCGCGGCGAGGACCGGGATGTCCAGCCAGGAGATGTGGTTGGCGACGACGAGGCGTCCGCCGTCCGGGCCCGGGCTGCCCTGGACGGTGATCCGTATGCCGAAGGCCCGTACCAGTGCGGCCGACCAGGCCCGTATCACCGTGTGGCGCGGACCGGCCGGCAGCAGCCGGACGGGCGGGGCGCCCAGGATCCCGAGCAGGACCAGGGCGATGGCGGCGCCGAGCCGGAGCAGCGCGTGCGGGACGTTCGTGGTGCGCCCCGCGTGGCCGGAGCACGCCGCGGGCGTACAGGGCGAGGTGGGCAGCCAGACGCTCATGCGGCCGGGACGAGCGAGAGGAAGTGCTTGAGGTAGCGGGGGTTGGTGCGCCGCAGGGAGAGCAGCACGTACAGGTCGGCACAGCCGAACTCGGCGTCGAGGGCGGCCTCTCCGCAGACCCAGGCGCCCAGCCGCAGGTAGCCGCGCAGCAGCGGGGGCAGTTCCGTGCGGTCGGGGACAGGGATGCCCTCGGGGTTCCAGGGGAGGTGCGGGGTGACGCGGTACTCCTCGGGGGCGAGGTTGCGGGTCAGGACGTGGGCGCGGGTGGCGGCGGCCAGGACTCCGCCGTCGGCCAGCGGTATCGAGCAGCAGCCGGCGAGCCAGTTGTGCCCGGAGCGGTCCATGTAGCGGGCGAGGCCGGCCCAGATCAGGGCGATGACGGCGCCGTTGCGGTGGTCGGGGTGGACGCAGGAGCGGCCGACCTCGACCAGGTCGGGGCGGATCGGGTCCAGGGCGGAGAGGTCGAACTCGCCCTCGGAGTAGAGGCGTCCCGCGACGGCGGCGCGCTCGGGGGGCAGCAGCCGGTAGGTGCCGACGACCTGCTCGGTCTCCTCGTCGATGACGAGGAGGTGGTCGCAGTAGGCGTCGAAGGCGTCGGCGTCGAGGCCCGGCTCGGGGCCGTCGAGGCGGGCGCCCAGTTCTCCGGCGAAGACCTGGTGGCGCAGTCGCTGGGCGGCGCGCACCTCGTCCTCGTTGCGGGCGAGGCGTACGGCGTAGCGGGGTGCGGTCGGGGCGGCGGGCGCGCCGAGGGCGGTCGGTGCGGCGGAGGGCGGGGTGGCGGCGGTGGGGGTGGTGGCGCCGGCGGTTGCGGTGGGGGTGGCGATCGGCGGAAGGACGGACGGGGACAGGGGGGCGATGGTCATGGCTGCTCCGGGTCCGGGCTCGAAGAGCCGGGCCTGCGGTGCGATGGCCCGGCTCCTCTACTTCTTCCGTGACCGGCTGGATTCGACATGACCGCTCAGCGGCCCTTGGATGTGCGGACGCTGAACTCAGCGGTCGGAGCCGAGGACCCTGCTGATCGTCTCCGAGGCGGCCCTGGCGGCTTGCCGGGGGTCCTGACCGGTGAGGACGGCCGTCATGTACGGCTTGATCGGGTTCTTGGCCTCGACCTCGGCCCAGCGCGCGGACTTCGGGGTGGCCCGGCCCTGTGCGGCGCCCGGGGCCATGGCGGCGGAGCCCTCGTTGCCGTCGACGAGGTGGGCGAGGGTGGTCTTGTTCGGTACGTAGCTCATGGTGCGGGCGAGTTCGGCCTGCCACTTCTCGCTGACCAGGGCCGTGATCACCTCGACGGCCCGGTCCCGCCGGGCCGTGCGGGCCGGGATGATCAGGTCGGAGCCGCCGGTGAAGACGGCGCCGGGCCGGTCGGAGGTCTTGCCGGGGATCGGGAAGAACCCGAGCTTGCCCTTGAGGGCGGGGTTGGCGGCCTCGATGGCCGCGGCCTGGCCGGGCGGGGCGATGATCTGGGCGACCCGGCCGCCGGCGAACACGTCGGACTGCGGGGGCGTCTCCTCGTCGGCGTCCTTGGGTCCGTCGCCGAGGGCCTGGAGCTGCTTGTAGAACTCCATGCCGGCCAGGGCCTTCTCGTCGTCGAGGGTGCCGACCCACTGCCCGCTGGTCTCGACGGCGAGGTCGCCGCCCTCGTCCCAGACGAATCCGGACAGGACGTACCAGTTCTGTCCGGCGAGGTAGATGCCCTGCTGTTCGCCCTTGTCGAGTTTCTGGGTGGCCTGGATCCACTCCTGGCGGTTCTTCGGCGGGGTCTTGATCCCGGCGTTCGCGAAGAGGTCCTTGTTGTAGATCACCACGCGGTTGGCGGCGTACCAGGGGATGCCGTACTGGGCCCCGTCGATGCTGCCGGGGTCGGCGAGGCCCCTCAGCCAGTCCGTACTGCCCCAGTCGCGCAGGCACTCCAGGGTGAGCTCGGACAGTCCGCCGTTCGCGATGTACCGGGCGACCTGGGTGTTGCCGACCTCGATGACGTCGGCGCTCTCCTTGGCCTTCCCGGCGAGTACGGCGTCGACCTTGTCGCCGATGCCCGTCCATTCCTGGATCCTCACGTCCAGGTCGGTGCCGGGGTGCTCCTTCTCGAAGGAGCTGGTGAACTTCGTGATGAAGTCCTGCGAGGCGCTGCCCTTCATCAGCCAGAGCGTCACCTTCTGCGTGCCTCCCGCCGGTTCGGCCGACCGGCCGCAGCCGGTGAGGGCGGTCGCGGCCACGAGGGCGGTGGACACGGCGAGGTAGCGCATCTTCACGGAGTCACCTTCTGGGGAGCGATCTCAGATGGCTTGAAATTGGCATAGACCAATGGGCCGGTCAAGGGTATTTGCCCCGGGACTGTTCACCTAAAGTTCGCGGAGGGGGAGGTACTGGGGCACCGTGGAACACGGCAGATCCACCACTCTCGGGAGAGCCCCATGTCCAATCACACCTATCGGGTGACCGAAATCGTCGGCACGTCGCAGGACGGCATCGACCAGGCCGTCCGCAACGGGATCGCCCGGGCGGGCCAGACCCTGCGCAACCTGGACTGGTTCGAGGTCACGCAGGTACGCGGGCACATCGAGAACGGGGAGATCGCCCACTACCAGGTGGGGCTCAAGGTGGGCTTCCGCCTCGATGACGCGGAGTGAGGGCCTTCGGGCCCTTCTCCCTCCGGCCCCTCAGGTACGGCCCTCACCCTCCTGAGCGGCCTTGAGCTCGGGCGCATCGGCCGCCCAGTTCGCCAGGACCACCCGGAAGCCGGCGGCGCGCGCCGCCTGGCAGACCAGCTCGTCGTCGTCCACGAACACCTGCACCTCCCGGCCCCGGGCGATCCGCTGCAGCACCTCCAGCTTGGTCGTCCGGGCCGGCCGCCGGTCCTGGTTGCCGCGCATCCACACCCGTCCCTCGGGCAGCCCGTGCCGTGCCAGCCACTCCACCGTGTCGGCCCGGCACCGCTCCGGGCGGCCGGTCAGGTAGACCACCTCGCAGTGGGCCGCACGCTCCAGCGCGAGCGCCACTCCGCGCGCCAGCGGCGGGTCGGCCGGCGCCGCACCGAAGAAGCCGTCCCAGTCCCGGGGGCGGCGCTCCAGGAAGTACTGGCGGTGGTCGGTGTCGGCCAGGGTGTTGTCGATGTCGAACACGGCCAGCGGCCGACGGGGGGTGGTGTCACTCATACGGGTCAGCGTAGTTACTCCGGATCTCCGGGAATCCTCGACGCCCCAGAGCGTTGAGCACGGTGTGATCCACGAAATCCGCACCGTCTCCGTCCTCGACCGGTCCCGGACCCGCGAGGGCCTGCCCGCCCCGCAGGCGCTGCGCGACACGGTGGAGCTGGCCCGCGCCGCGGAACGGCTCGGGTACCACCGCTTCTGGGTGTCGGAGCATCACAGCGTCCCCGGGGTGGCGGGCTCGGCACCGACCGTGCTGGCCGCCGCCGTCGCCGGTGCCACGTCCCGGATCCGGGTCGGCACGGGCGGGGTGATGCTGCCCAACCATCAGCCGCTGGTGGTGGCGGAGCAGTTCGGGGTCCTCGAATCCCTCTTCCCCGGCCGGATCGACATGGGCCTGGGCCGCTCCGTCGGCTTCACCGGCGGGATCCGGCGGGCGCTGGGCCGGGACACCGAGGACGCCGACCGCTTCGAGGAGCAGCTGACCGAGCTGCTCGGCTGGGTGGACGGCACCCAGCAGGCGCACCCCCAGGTGCACGCCCGCCCGGCGGAGGGGCTGCGGATCCCGGCGTACGTGCTGGCCACCGGGGAGGGGGCGGGCATCGCGGCCAGGACCGGGCTGCCGCTGGTGGTGGGCGATCTGCGGACCCGGGACCGGGTGGCGGACATCGTCGAGCGGTACCGCAAGGAGTTCCGGCCCTCGTCCCGGGGCGCGGAGCCGTACGTCGTCGTCTCCGGGACGGTCGCGGTCGCCGCCACCGCGGAGGAGGCCCGGCGGATCCTGGTGCCGGAGGCGTGGGCGCTCGCGTACTCCCGCACCCGGGGCAGCTTCCCGCCGCTGCGCCCGGCGCAGGAGGTGGAGGCCCTGGAGATGACCCCCAAGGAGCGGGAGCTGTACGAGGGCGCCCTCGGCGGGCACATCCACGGCACCGAGGAGCAGGTCGCGGCGGAACTGGCCGGGGTCGCGGAGCTGACCGGCGCGGACGAACTGCTGGTCACCACCTCCACGTACGACAGGACCGCCCTCCTGGACTCCCTCACCCGCCTGGCCCGCCTCTGCGGCCTGCCCGGTACGCCCTGAGGGCACGGCCCCGCTCGGGTCAGCTGCCCTGGCGCAGCTGCTGGAGCTCGTCCTTCCCGGCCGACTTCGCGCGTACGAGGGCCGCTGCGAGCCTCGGCAGCTCGGCGCCCTCGACGAGGTCGGCGAGTCCCCCGGCCGTGCGGGGCAGGCCGAGCAGGCCCGCGGCGTCCCTGGCGCGCCGGTCGAAGGCCGGGCGCAGCTCGGGCCACAGCCCCTGTGCCTCGCGGCAGAAGATGTCGGCGCCGACCGGGCCGATCCGCGGGAACTCCTGCAGCAGCTCACGCACCCGGCGCGGGTCCCCGTCCGCCTCCATGCGCAGCCGCCGCAGGTCGCCGCCGTACCGTTCCCCCAGCAGTTCTGCGCCCTCCCCGAGGGCCGTGGAGGTGCTTTCGTCGTACCGTCGGTAGTGGGCCCGCCCGAGGGCGTCCACCCGCTCCTGCCAGGAGGCCCGGGCCATCTCGCGCGGGGTGCGCAGGCCTGCCGCGTACAGTTCGCGGGCGGCGGCGACGGCGATGTCGGCCCGGATCCGGGTCGAGCAGAGCAGGCACAGGACCAGCAGCTGGTAGAGCGGCGCGGGCGCGTCGCGCAGCCGGATGCCGGCCTCCTGCGCGTGCGTCTCGCCGTACCGGTCCAGGAGGCGTTCGATCAGCGGCTCGCCCATGGCCGACTCCTTCCTCCCCGCGGTGCGGCTGCCCGGCGGCCGCCGGTTCATGCCGGCGGGGCGGCAGGGTGGACCGCCGGTCCGTGCCGACGGGCGCGGCTGCCGCCGTCCGCGCACGTAAACTGGGGCGAATGCACTACTCCACCGAGCCACCGGCCTCGGCCCCGGCCGCGACCGCCGCCCTCGACCCCTTCGTCCGCGTGCGCGGCGCCCGGGAGAACAACCTGCGGGGCGTCGACGTGGACATCCCGCGCGACGCCCTGACCGTGTTCAGCGGGGTCTCCGGATCCGGCAAGAGCTCACTGGCCTTCGGCACGCTGTACGCGGAGGCCCAGCGCCGGTACTTCGAGTCGGTGGCCCCGTACGCCCGGCGCCTCATCCACCAGATCGGCGCCCCGAAGGTGGACTCCGTCACGGGTCTGCCACCCGCGGTCTCGCTGGAACAGCGCCGCTCCTCCCCCGGTTCGCGGTCCTCGGTCGGCACGGTGACGCTGCTGTCCAACTCCCTGCGGATGCTGTACTCCCGGGCCGGAACCTATCCCCCGGGGGCCGAGCGGCTCGACTCCGACGCCTTCTCCCCCAACACCGCCGCCGGTGCCTGCCCCTCCTGCCACGGGCTCGGCCGGATCCACCGCACCAGCGAGGAACTCCTCGTCCCCGACCCCCGGCTGTCGATCCGCCAAGGCGCCATCGCCGCCTGGCCGGGTGCCTGGCAGGGCAAGAACCTTCGGGACATCCTGGAGGCGCTCGGCCACGACGTGGACGCGCCGTGGCAGGAGCTCGCGCCGAAGGACCGCGAGTGGATCCTGTTCACCGAGGAGCAGCCGGTGGTCACCGTGCATCCGGTGCGGGACGCCGACCGGATCCAACGTCCGTACCAGGGCACGTACATGAGCGCCCACCGCTACGTCATGCGGACGTTCTCGGACAGCAAGAGCGCCGCCCTGCGGGCCCGTGCCGAGCGGTTCCTCACTGATTCCCCCTGCCCGGCGTGCGGGGGCCGGCGGCTGCGGCCGGAGGCGCTGGCCGTGACCTTCGCCGGGCGCACCATCGCGGAGCTGGCGGCGCTGCCGCTGACGGCGCTGGACACCCTTCTGGCCGAGACGGCTCCGGCCGGTGAGGCGGCCCGGGTCCTGGCCGAGGACCTGCGCGCGCGGATCGGGCCCGTCGTGGAGCTGGGGCTCGGCTACCTGAGCCTGGACCGCGGCGCACCGACCCTGTCGGCGGGCGAGCTGCAGCGGTTGCGGCTGGCGACGCAGCTGCGGTCCGGGCTGTTCGGGGTGGTGTACGTGCTGGACGAGCCGTCGGCGGGGCTGCATCCGGCCGACACGGAGGCCCTGCTGACGGTACTGGACCGGCTCAAGGCGGCCGGGAACACGGTGTTCGTGGTGGAGCACGACCTGGACGTCGTACGGCACGCGGACTGGCTGGTGGACGTGGGACCGCTGGCCGGGGAGCACGGCGGGCAGGTGCTCCACAGCGGGCCGCCGGACGCGCTGGGCGGCGTACGGGAGTCGGCGACGGCGAGGCACCTGTTCGCCGTCCCCGAAGCGGCCGGTCCGAGGCGGGTCCGGCAGCCGACGGGGTCCGTCCGGATCAGCGGCGCCGACCTGCACAACCTGCGGGACGTGGACGCGGAGTTCCCGCTCGGCGTGTTCACCGCGGTGACGGGGGTGTCCGGGTCCGGCAAGTCGACGCTGGTGGGCCGGGTGCTCGCCCGGGAGGTCGGGGAGCGGCTCGCGGACGCACGGTTCCCGGTGCGGCGGCTGGTGGAGGTGGACCAGAAGCCGATCGGCCGGACGCCGCGGTCCAACCTGGCCACCTACACCGGGCTGTTCGACGTGGTGCGCAGGCTGTTCACGGCGGCCCCGCAGGCGCGGGCGCGCGGCTGGAAGGCCGGCCGGTTCTCCTTCAACGTGGCGGGCGGCCGGTGCGAGACCTGTCAGGGCGAGGGCTTCGTCTCGGTGGAGCTGCTGTTCCTGCCGAGTACGTACGCGCCGTGCCCGGACTGCGGGGGCGCCCGGTACAACCCGGAGACGCTTGAGGTCCGGTACGAGGGGCTGAACATCGCGGAGGTGCTGTCGCTGACGGTGGAGTCCGCCCTCCCCTTCTTCGCGGAGGTCCCGGCGGCGGTGCGCAGTCTGAGGGCGCTGGAGGACATCGGGCTGGGCTACCTGCGGCTCGGGCAGCCCGCGACGGAGCTGTCGGGCGGCGAGGCGCAGCGGATCAAGCTCGCGACGGAGCTGCAGAGACTGCGCCACGACCACACCCTGTACCTGCTGGACGAGCCGACGACGGGGCTGCATCCGGCCGATGTGCGGGTGCTGCTGCGGCAGCTGCACGGGCTGGTGGACGCCGGGCACTCGGTGGTGGTCGTCGAGCACGACATGGAGGTGGTGGCCGGCGCGGACTGGGTCGTGGACCTGGGCCCGGGCGGCGGCGCCGAGGGCGGCCGGGTCGTCGCCTCGGGTCCCCCCGAGCGGGTGGCCCGTTCCGCGGCGAGCCGCACCGCCCCCTACCTCGCCCGCGCGCTGGCGGGGGGAGCCGGGTAGGACCGTCCGGTTGCGGGGAGCAGGCTGAAGGCGGCGATGCTCGCGGCCCACAGGACGGCCAGCGCGCACAGCACGAGCAGCAGCCACGGCCACCGGCTGCGGACCTGCTCCAGCTCCCAGGCCCGGATCAGGACCCTGCAGTGCGCGTTCGCCGCTTGGTAGGTCATGCTGCACAGGGGCTCGGGCTCCGCCGCGGCGACGGCGCCCGTGGCCTGTTCGCGGCCCGTCGGAGCGGGCGGCAGGAGCTGGGGGTGGGAGTCCAGCCAGGTGGTGAAGGTGTCCTGCATGGCGGCGTGGCCGCGTTCGTTCGGGTGCAGGCTGTTGTGGAGCCACTTGGCGGGGCTGAAGCGCTGTGCTGCCAGCCCGTTGACCGTCTCGATGTCCACGAAGTTGATTCCGGCGGCTCGTTTCCTCCGCTCGCACAGCTGGAGCCGGTGCGTCGCGAGGCTGTCCTTCATCTCGGCCATGTAGGTGACGCCCGCCCGGTCGGCGGCCTCGCGCATGGTGGTGTCGAGCTGCTCGACGAAGGTGCGGATGAAGTCCCGCTCGCCCTTCACCAGGGCCACTCCGGTGCAGCTGCCGGCCGGGGCGATCGGCTGCGGGTAGGGCACGGCCACGACGGGCACGTCGGCGGGCAGGACCTTGCGCAGTGACCGGTAGGTCGCGATGAGGTCCCGGCGGACTCTCGGCAGGTTGTTCACGAACGCGGGCTTCTGGGTCCGGCAGTCGCCGGGTGCCAGGCACGCCTCTCCGAGGATGGCGAAGCCGGCGTCGTTGCCGCCCACCGTGACGATGACGAGGGCCGGGTGGAACGCGGGTGCCTGCCGTCGCAGTTGGTCGATCTGGGTGCCCGGCTCGCCCGGTTGGGCACGGGAGGGGCCGGGAGCCGAGGCCGGGTTGAGGTTGTAGGTCCGCGCGCCGGAGCAGGCGAGGAACACCATGCGGTCGAACCGCCGGCCGGTGGCGAGTCCCACGGCGTAGGCGGAGGGTGAGCGCCGGCATTCGTTGCGGCCGCCGTCGTCGGTCCCCCGGAAGTAGCTGCTCGCTCCCTCACCCGACATGTAGGAGTCGCCGAGTGCCACGAGGACCCGCTGCCCTCCGGCGGCGTCGGGCGGCGCCGGATGCTCCGGGGGTGCCGCCGCGAGGAGGCAGAGCGCCGCGAGTACGAGGGCGACGTCGGCGTGCGTGTGGGAGACGATGGCCGGCAGCAGGAGCAGCGCCGCCGCGACGAGGACCGCGGCCAGCACCCAGTCCCGGCGCACGAGCCATACGCAGGCCAGGGCGACCGCGACGATCACGACGAGGCCGAGGACCCCGACGGCGCCGATTCCGGCTCCGGGCCCCGCGGCGGACCGCCGGCTGCGCAGTCGGCGTACGCCCCACTCGGACAGGAGGTTGAGGCCCAGCGGGAGGAACACGAAGAGGGCCACGCCGAGGGCGATGAGCAGGGCGACGTAGAGACCGCCCTTCGCCCGGGGCAGCAGGAGGCCTGCGAGGGCCGCCGTCAGCGCGGTCAGCACCATCAGGGCCGTGCCCCACGGCAGCAGGGTCCTGCTCGGGCGGCCCGGTCCGGCTCCCCGCCACGCTTCGACGAACCAGCCCAGGCCGAGCAGCAGCAGAACCGACCCCACGAGCGGCAGGGCGTCCCCCTGCGCCCCCACCACGTGGACGACGAGGACGGCCGCTCCCGCCGTGCTCAGCAGGGCGGCCGCCCGGACCAGCCAGCGCGGAGCCCGCTCGCCGGGGCCCCGCTCGTGCCCGAACCCCAGCTGTCGTCCTACGAAGACGGCACTGCACAGGCCGAAGAAACCCATTGCCAGGTACAGCTCCGGAAGCGGCACTCCACGGCTCGACTCCACGACGAGGAACACGGCACCCGCGACGAACAGCATCCGCGGTCCCCACCACAGCAGCGTGCCGCGCAGGTCCCGCCGGTCGGCCGATCCCGCCGGCTCGCCACCGTGCGGGTCCTCGACACCGTGCATGTGCTGCACCCTTCTGCCGCGGGTACGGCGTGTCGTGGGTACGGCCGCCGGCCCGGCTACGCGTCCCCGGGGAGCAGGTGCTGGGAGAGTTCGCGGAAGCTCCACCGGCCGTGTCTGCGGGTGAAGATCCACACCAGGTCGTAGCGGTCGGGCCAGGCGGCGGGGACGCCGAGCACCTGGTCGGCTCCGATGGCCCGGATCAGCCGGGGCATGCCGGTGTGCTCCCAGCAGACGAGGACGGGCATCGCGGCGGCCAGCGCGGCGCGCGCCAGGGCCGTTTCGGCGCCGACCGCGAACTCGGCGCGCACAGGGGTCTTCAGGGAGGTGGCCAGCGCCTGCACCGTCTGCCGGCAGCGGCCGGGGGCCCCGGCCGGTCCGCCGGCCGCGAAGACGACGGCGGGGCGCGGCAGTGAGGAGCCGCCCGGCGGCAGGAAGAGGCGGTGGAGTTCCCCGGCCCGCCGCCGGCCGCGGCCCGCGAGGGATCCGGGGTCCTCGTTGCCCTGCGCGTCCTCGCCGGTGTCTCCGGCGTACGGCTTCTCCGCATGTCGGATGAGCAGGAGCAGGGCGTCCTTCGGCGTGCCGGACGGGCCGGGGGCGGGGGTGGGGTGGCCCTGCGCCGAGCAGCCGGCCGCGGCGAGCGGGGCGAGGGCGGCGGCGGCCAGTACGGTTCGGCGGCGTGGCCCGGACCCGGCGGGGGCGTGTGGCATGGGGCCCACTGTCTCCCATGGGCCGGATCCGGCCGGGGCGCGGCGCGGCGTACGGTCGCACGAGCGCCCGGTCGGCCGATCACCGGGGCGGCCGGGGCGGATGGATGGGCCGACGCGGCGAGGGGGGCGGCGCGACGAGGGCGGGCGGCTCGGCCTGGTCCGGATCGGCCTCGTCAACCGGTCAGCCGGTCAGCCGGTCGGATCGGGGTGCTCGTAGGGGGAGGGCACCGGGAAGTAGGCCTCCAGGAAGGCGGCGAGGGCGCGTTGCTGCTCTTGGGGGCTGAGGTCGGCCCCGGCGTCGTCGTCGGCGAGGCAGAAGGCGTCGGCCCGGCGTTCGGCGGCCAGGTCCCGGAGCCGTTCGAGGGCGTCGGCCCGGCTGGTGCTGACGTAGGCGTGGCGGAGTTCGCCCTCCACGGCCCGGCCGTCGGCGAGGGCCAGGTGGGCGGCGAGCGTGACCGGGGCGAGGTCGGCGGCGCTGCGGAAGACGGAGCGGCTGGTGGCGCCGAGCCGGCCGGGCAGTCGTTCCTCGACGTGGGCGAAGAGGGAGCGGCTGAGGGCGTAGGGGGTGTGGGCCAGGATGTGCGGGTAGGTGCGGCCGACGGCCTGTTCCACGGCCTGCCGGGTGGCCTTCTGGGAGGCGGTGAAGACGTCGTCTTCGGCGCAGGGGGCGCTGGGGGCCACGGCCCGCCAGTCGTGGAACACCTTGGGCAGGCCCGAGGCGAGGAAGTACTGCTGCGGGCGCTGGGGGCGACCGAGGAAGATGTCGTCGTTGAAGTACAGGAAGTGCTCGGCGAGGCCGGGGATGCGGTGCAGCTGGCTCTCGATGGCGTGGGAGTTGAAGACCGGGAGGGCGGCGGGGTCGGCGAACAGCTCGTGGTGGTCCACGACGGTGAGCCGGGGGTGGCCGGTGACGAGCCACGGCGGGGTCTGGTCGTCGGTGACGAGGAAGACGTGCCGGATCCACGGGGCGTGGGCGGCGATGGAGCGCAGGCAGTAGCGGAGCTCGCCCCGGTCCCGGTAGCGGTTGTCGGCGTGGTCGACGACGGCCCCGGTGGCGGATCCGGCGGACGCGGCCCGGTCGCGGCGGCGGCGCCAGGCGGGGTCCGCGGCGTCCACCCAGGTGATCACGGCGTCGACGGGGAAGTCGATGTCGTCGGGGAAGCGGCCCGCGAAGGCGTCGACGACGGGCAGGTCGCGGTCGCCGACGCGGGTGGTGGCGGTGGCTTCGAGGGAGGGCACCCACCAGCCGTACGGGGTTTCGCGCAGGCCGGCCATGGCGCCGGTGCCGGATCCTGGGGCTTCCCAGAACTCCAGTTCGCACCCGGTGTCGGGGCCGTAATTCAGGGTACGGCCGGAGGTGGTGACGGGCTGGTGGAGCCGCAGGCCCTTGACCCTAGGCGGGGCGGCTTCCGCGCCGCGGGCGTACGCGGCCTCGGCCTCGGCGGCTTCGACCGCGTCGGGAAGGGTCTCGGCGAGCACCTCCCCCAGGTCACCGCCGCCGGCTCCGCGACCGTCCCCGTCTCCGTCCCCGTCCGCGTCCCCAAGTCCGCCTCCGCCTCCGTCTCCGCCTCCGAGGAGGCGGGCGTAGACCGGGAGGCCGGCGAAGGCGACGGCGCAGGCCTTCAGTGCGGCCGCGCGGTCCTCCGGGGCGATCGCCACCCGGTGGGTGAGACCGCCGTCGGGCACCAGCCCGTAGGGGACGGCGGCGGCTTCGAGGGCCTCGGCCACCGCCAGCAGGTTGGCGTCCCTGGCATCGGCGGGCAGCATGTCGTCGCGTACCCGCGCGATCCGGCCCCGGTGGCGGACCAGGCCGGGCAGCCGCTCCAGCAGCTCGTCCTCGCGCGAGCGGCGGGTCGCCGCCGGCCCGCCCTCCCCGTGCGGCCCGCCTTGGCCCCGCGGGGCGGCCTCGATGCGCTCGCGCCGGGCGGCGCCCGGTTGCCCCGGCACACCGCCCGGCTTGCGCAGCGTCTGTACGATTCGGCGCAGGCCGAAGGGGAGGGGAAGACGGGACATGCCCTGCATGGACGACCTCGCGTGACGGCGCCGGCGTGCGGCACCCGAGGTTGCGGACCTCACCTGGTGCGAAGGGAGGGTGGTGTCCGGCGGGCAGGGGCGGATGCCTCGTTCAC
Source organism: Streptomyces sp. NPDC043680 (assembly GCF_056436685.1). Classification (NCBI taxonomy): domain Bacteria; kingdom Bacillati; phylum Actinomycetota; class Actinomycetes; order Kitasatosporales; family Streptomycetaceae; genus Streptomyces; species Streptomyces sp. NPDC043680. Next base: position 71,981 of record NZ_JBWKCE010000020.1, read on the forward strand.
CCCCCACCTTTCCTTTGGTTCATTTTTCACGCAAGGGCCCGGGAGCCGCCGTTCGACTCTCACAGGCACTTCTCAGCTTCCGGCCCCGTGCTTGCGGACCGCGCGCAGCCACTCCTTGTTCATGGCGGCGATGGACGGCAGCGGGATGCCCTTCGGGCAGGCCGTGGCGCATTCGCCGGTCAGGGTGCAGCCGCCGAAGCCCTCGCCGTCCATCGTGGCCACCATGTCGAGCACGCGGGTCTCCCGCTCGGGCGAGCCCTGCGGCAGCACGTTCAGGTGGTTGATCTTGGCGGAGGTGAAGAGCATCGCGGAACCGTTGGGGCAGGCGGCCACGCATGCCCCGCAGCCGATGCACTCGGCGTGTTCGAAGGCGTGGTCGGCGTCCGCCTTGGGCACGGCGGTGGCGTGCGCCTCGGGGGCCGAGCCGGTCGGAGCGGTGATGTAACCGCCGGCCTGGATGATCCGGTCGAAGGCGCTGCGGTCCACGACGAGGTCCTTGACCACCGGGAAGGCGGAGGCGCGCCACGGCTCGACGTCGATGGTGTCGCCGTCGGCGAAGGAACGCATGTGGAGCTGGCAGGTGGTGGTGCGCTCCGGGCCGTGGGCGTCGCCGTTGATCACCAGGCTGCAGGCGCCGCAGATGCCCTCGCGGCAGTCGTGGTCGAAGGCGACGGGGTCCTCGCCGCGCAGGAGGAGGTCCTCGTTGAGGGTGTCGAGCATCTCCAGGAAGGACATGTCCTTCGAGATGCCGTCGACCTCGTAGGAGGTCATGGCGCCGGGGGCGTCGGCGTTCTGCTGGCGCCAGACGCGCAGGGTGAGCTTCATGCGTAGCTCCGCTGGGTGGGGTGGACGTACTCGAAGACGAGGTCTTCCTTGTGCAGGACGGGGGCGGCGCCGGTGCCCTGGTACTCCCAGGCGGCGGCGTAGCCGAACTCCTCGTCGCGGCGGGCGGCCTCGCCGTCCGGGGTCTGGGACTCCTCGCGGAAGTGGCCGCCGCAGGACTCGGCGCGGTGGAGGGCGTCGAGGCACATCAGCTCGGCGAGTTCCAGGTAGTCGACGACGCGGTTGGCCTTCTCCAGGGACTGGTTGAACGCCTCGCCGCTGCCCGGCACCTTGATCCGCCGCCAGAACTCCTCGCGGATCTGCGGGATCCGGTCGAGGGCCTTGCGCAGGCCGGCGTCGGTGCGGGACATGCCGCAGTACTCCCACATGAGCTCACCGATCTCGCGGTGGAAGGAGTCGGGGGTGCGGTCGCCGTCGACGGCGAGCAGCTTCGCGAGGCAGTCGCGGGTCTCGCGGACGGCGGCCGCGGCCTCGGGGTGGCTGTCGTCGACCTCGTCCCGGTGCGGGTGGCGGGCCAGGTAGTCGTTGATGGTGGAGGGGAGCACGAAGTAGCCGTCGCCGAGGCCCTGCATGAGGGCGGAGGCGCCGAGGCGGTTGGCTCCGTGGTCGGAGAAGTTGGCCTCGCCGATCGCGAAGAGGCCCGGGATGGTGGTCTGGAGGTCGTAGTCGACCCACAGGCCGCCCATCGTGTAGTGCACGGCGGGGTAGATCCGCATGGGGACCTCGTACGGGTCCTCCGCGGTGATCCGCTCGTACATCTCGAAGAGGTTGCCGTACTTCTCGGCGACCTTGTCCCGGCCCATGCGGCGGATGGCGTCGGCGAAGTCGAGGTACACGCCCTGGCCGCCGGGGCCGACGCCGCGGCCCTCGTCGCAGACGTTCTTGGCGGCGCGGGAGGCGATGTCGCGGGGCACGAGGTTGCCGAAGGAGGGGTAGATCCGCTCCAGGTAGTAGTCGCGCTCCTCCTCGGGGATCTCGGCGGCGGGGCGGGTGTCGCCCTTGGCCTTGGGGACCCAGATGCGACCGTCGTTGCGCAGGGACTCGCTCATCAGGGTGAGCTTGGACTGGTGGTCGCCGGTGCGCGGGATGCAAGTGGGGTGGATCTGGGTGAAGCAGGGGTTGGCGAAGTAGGCGCCGCGCCGGTGCGCCCGCCAGATGGCGGTCGCGTTGGAGTTCATGGCGTTGGTGGAGAGGTAGAAGACGTTGCCGTAGCCGCCGGTCGCCAGGACCACCGCGTCGGCGTAGTACGTGCTGATCCTGCCGGTGATCAGGTCGCGGGCGACGATGCCGCGGGCGACTCCGTCGACGGTGATCAGGTCGAGCATCTCCGTGCGGGCGTGCATCTCCACGTTGCCGGCGGCGATCTGCCGCGAGAGCGCCTGGTAGGCGCCGAGCAGGAGCTGCTGGCCCGTCTGGCCGCGGGCGTAGAAGGTGCGGGAGACCTGGACGCCGCCGAAGGAGCGGGTGTCGAGGAGGCCGCCGTACTCGCGGGCGAAGGGGACACCCTGGGCCACGCACTGGTCGATGATCTCGACGGAGATCTGGGCGAGGCGGTGGACGTTGGACTCGCGGGCCCGGAAGTCGCCGCCCTTGACGGTGTCGTAGAAGAGGCGGTGGACGGAGTCTCCGTCGTTGCGGTAGTTCTTGGCGGCGTTGATGCCGCCCTGGGCGGCGATGGAGTGGGCACGGCGCGGTGAGTCGCTGTAGCAGAACTGGACCACGTGGTAGCCCTGCTCGGCGAGGGTCGCGCCGGCGGCACCGCCCGCCAGGCCGGTGCCGACGACGATCACGGTGTGCTTGCGGCGGTTGGCCGGGTTGACCAGCTTGGCCTCGAAGCGGCGGCGGTCCCAGCGCTCGGCGATGGGGCCGGCGGGGGCCTTGGTGTCGGCGAGGGGTTCGCCGGTGGTGTAGCGGGCGTAGTCGTTGCTCATGGTCAGCTCACCACTCCGGTCATGACGGCGACGGGCACGGAGACGAAGCCCGCGAAGAGGACGAGGGCCAGGGCGTTGGCGAGGAACTTCAGGGCCCGGTCGCGGCGGGCGTTGCCCGCGCCGAGGGTCTGGGCGGCGCTCCAGAAGCCGTGCCGGACGTGCAGGCCGAGGGCGGCCATGGCGATGAGGTAGATCGTGTTGCCGTACCAGGTGGAGAAGGTGGCGAGGACGTTCTGGTACGGGTGGCCGGCCCATGCGCGCTCGTTGACGGTGAGCGTGGTGAGATCGAGCAGGTGCCAGACGATGAACAGCGCGAGGATGATGCCGCCCCAGCGCATGGTGCGGGTGGCGTAGCCGGCGCGGCGGCGCTTGTGGGCGTACTTCACGGGCCGCGCCTTGATGTCCCGCCGGCTGAGCTGGTACGCGGACACGCCGTGGGCGAGCACGGAGGCCAGCAGGACGACGCGGGCCGCCCACAGGCCCCAGTGGCTGTGCAGGAACGGTTCACCCATGTGCCGGAGCCAGTGCGCGTACGCGTTGAACTCCTCGGGCCCGAAGAAGATCTTGAGGTTGCCCATCATGTGGACGACCAGGTACCCGAGCATGATCAACCCGGAGACCGCCATGACGGCCTTCTTGCCGACGGTGGAGTCCCAGAGCATGCGCGGGGTGGACGGCCGTCGGCCCGTCCGGGTTGCCAGAGCCATGTTGTCGACGGTAAGGACCAGGGCGCCGAGAGGTCCAAGACATGATGGTGCTGATCTCGATAGGGTTTCCCTATTCAGCGGCGTATGCTGGGGAGATGCAGTTCCAGCAGCTCCTCTATTTCGTGGCGGTCGCCGAGACCCGCCACTTCACCCGGGCAGCGGAGCGGGTGCACGTGGCCCAGCCCTCGCTCTCCCAGCAGATCAAGGCGCTCGAACGGGAGCTGGGGGCCGAGCTGTTCAGCCGGGCGCGGGGGAACATCACGCTCACGGATGCGGGTGAGGCGCTGCTGCCCCTGGCCCGGCGGATCCTGGCGGACGCGGACACCGCGCGGCTGGAGGTGCAGGAGCTGGCGCAGCTGCGGCGCGGGCGGATCCGGCTGGGGGCCACGCCGAGCGTGTGCACGGGCCTGCTGCCCGATGTGCTGCGGGCCTTCCACACCGCGCATCCGGGGATCGAGCTGCTGATCGAGGAGAGCGGTTCGCTGGACCTCGTACGGGAGCTCGCGCGCGGGGCCCTGGACCTGGCGTTGATCGCCCTCCCGCTGCCGCCCTCGGCTCCGGCGCTGACCACGGTGGAGCTGCTGACGGAGGACCTGGTGGTGGTGTCCTCGGCGCAGCTGCCGCCCCCGGCGGGCGGCGGGCCGCTCACCGTGTCGGCGCTGCGGGATGAGCCGATGGTGATGTTCCGCCACGGCTACGACCTGCGGGACCTGACGATGGCCGCCTGCCGGGCGGAGGGTTTCGAGCCGGTGTTCACGGTGGAGGGCGGGGAGATGGACGCCGTCCTGGGCTTCGTCCGGGCGGGGCTGGGGGTGGCGGTGGTCCCGGCGATGGTCGTCGAACACGCGGGGCCGGGCCTGCGCGCGACGCCCCTGGCGGGCTCCCCCTTGCGCCGCACGATCGCCCTGGCCCACCGCACGGACGTAGCCCCTCCCCGCGCGGCCCGCGAACTGCGCCGCATGCTCCTGGACTGACGCACAGCGGCGCGGGCGCGCGCCGCGGGGGCCGCCGGGGCGGCTGGGCGGCTGGGCGGCTTGGCCGCATCGCCGCCTGGGCCGCCTGGGCCGCCTGGGCCGCCTGGGCCGCCTGGGCCGCGAGCGAGCTTCGGCCGCCTCGGCCGCGCTGCCCGGCCAGTCCGACGGTGCACCCTCCCGGGCCGGGTCCGCCAGAGCCACACCGCCCGGCCGATCCCCCGGCGCGCCTGGCCGCCTGGACCGCGGGGCAGCTTCGGCCTCGGTGCCCGGCCAGTGGCCGGTGCCCCCTGTCGGGCCAGGATCGCCAGCACCACACTGCCCGGCCGATCCCCCTGGTGCGCCTGGCCGCCGGGGTCACGGGGCAGCTTCGCCCGCGGTGCCCGGCCAGAATGGCCGGTGCACCCTGTCGGGCCGGTCCTGCCCGGCAATCTCCCTGGTGCGCCTGGGCACATGGGTCGCCTGGGCAGTTGGGGGCTTTGGCCACGTTGCCCGACCGGTCCGCGGGTTACGTCGGCCGCCTCGGCGCGCCTGGTCCGGCTGGCGCGCACTTCCCAGCCCATCCGGAGGGTCCGCAAGGCCACGCTGCCCGGCCCCGGTGCGCCTGCGCCGCCTCAGACACCCCGATCAATCCGGCCACGCCGTCCGACCGTGGGCCCTGTCGCCTGAGCCGCACCATCCGACCGGTCCGGCCGGTGCGGTAGGTCCGCCACCGCCACCGGGGGGCACGCCGCCCGACCGGTCCGCAGGCGCGCCCTGTCCGGGCGGTCGCCAGAGCCACGCTGGCAGGCCGGTCCGCAGGGTCCGCCGGCCAACTGCCCGTCCGCGCGCCCTGGTCCGCCACGGGGGCCCCGGAGCACACTGTCTGGCAGATACGCCTGGCACGCCTGCGTCGGCTGGGCCGTGGGGGCACGCTGCCCGGCCCGTGCGCCGGATCCGCTACCCACACCCGGACCACGTCGTCCGGCACGTGCGCCTGGTCCGGGCGGCTCGGGCGGTCATCCGGGGCATCTGGCCGCTCGGCCCACATGGCCTACCGGGAGAGCCGGCCTACCCAGTCCGCCCGGACCGCGGGTCCGCCCCGGGCCCAGCCGCGCAGCCGACCCACCGACCCAGCCGGGACACCCACCCGGCCCGGCCGGGGCCGTCGGCGGGTGTCGTCAGGCCTTGCGTGCCGGTAGGGCGTGGTCGAGGCCGTCGGCGAGCATTCCGAAGGCTCGGTCCGCGTCGGCGACGGCGGCCGGGTGGGCTTCGTCGGCGGTCAGGCCGGCTTCGATGCGGCGCCAGTTCTCCCGGCCCAGCTCGTGACGGACCGCCACCAGGTGCATGGCCGCGAGGCGGGCCGCGAGAGGCTCCACCGACTCCTCTTCGAGCACCGCCGCGAGCAGCTCCACCTCCCGGGCGGTGTAGTGGGCGAGCCGTGTTTCCAGGCTCGCCGTGGAGTACACCAGCCGCACGAACGCGATGACGTCCGGATGGTCGCAGAGCCCGGTGATCGGATCCCGCTCGACCAGCGCCGTCAGGAAGTGCGCGCGCACGGCGCCCAGGGGCGTCTGTCCGGCGGCGCGTTGGCGGACGATGCGCGCCACCTCGTCCTGGTGGTCGGCGAAGCGGTCGAGGACCAGGTCCTCCTTGCTCGGGAAGTAGCGGAAGAGGGTGGGTTTGGAGACCTCGGCCGCCGCCGCGACGTCCGCGACGGACACCGCATCGAAGCCCCGCTCCAGGAAGAGCTCCAGCGCGGTGGCCGCCAGCTGGCGGCGCGTGCGGAGCTTCTTGTTCTCGCGCAGACCGGTCACGTTCTCCATGGCCGCAAGCGTACCACGAACGAGTGACCGGGTCATTTTCTTAACCGGGTTGCTTTTTCTCTCCGCAACCGCTTTCCTTGAGACATCGACGAGGAGAGGACATCCGATGACCGACGTACTGATCGCGGGCTCCGGCCCCACGGGACTGACCCTGGCGTGCACCCTCGCCCTGCGGGGGGCGGCCGTGCGCGTCATCGACCGGCGGGCCGCCCCGCACCGCGAGTCCCGGGGCAAGGGGCTCCGGCCCGGCAGCCTTGAGGTCTTCGAAGAGCTCGGCGTGGCCGGTCCCCTGACGGCCATCGGCAACAGCGGCGTGGTCCTGCGCAAATACTTCGACGGAGCACACGTCACCGACACTCCCGTGGCCGACGCCCTGCTGATAGGGCAGTGGCAGATCGAGGAGGCGCTGCGCGAGCGGCTCGCCGCCCTGGGCGTACGGGTCGAGTACGGGGCCGAGCTGACCGGAATCACCCAGGACGCGGCGGGGATTCGCGCGGAGCTGGCGGACGGCAGTGTGATCGGAGCCGGCTATCTCGCCGGGTGCGACGGCGGCCACAGCACCACGCGGAAGCTCCTCGGCATTCCCTTCGAGGGGAGCGGGGAGGAGGAGCCCGCCATGGTCCTCGGAGATGTCAGGGCTCCCGGGCTCAGCCGGGACTTCTGGCACCAGTGGTTCACGTCGGAAGGCGGCGGGATACTGCTCTGCCCGATGCCGGGGACGGACACCTTCCAGCTCCAGGCGTCGCCCGAGCAGGGCGAGCGGGGCGAGCTGCTGCCGCCTTCGCTGGAGAGCTTCCAACGGCTCTTCGACCGGTATGCCCGGATGCCGGGCATCCGGCTGGCGGATCCCACCTGGCTCTCCGCCTGGCGGGTCAACGTCCGCATGGCCACCCGGATACGCGAGGGCCGGGTCTTCCTCGCGGGGGACGCCGCGCACGTCCACCCGATAGCCGGCGGGCTGGGCATGAACACCGGCATCCAGGACGCGGCGGCGCTGGGCCGGACGCTGGCCGCCGCCCTCGCCGGGGGCGCCGGGGAGGAAGGGCTCGACGCATACCAGGCGGAGCGGCTGCCGGTGGCCGCCGAGGTACTGGCCGACACGGCGCGGCGGTACGAGCGGGTCGTGGCGGCCGTCCGGACGCCGGGCGTGGGGACGGAGGCCGGGCTGGACTGACGGGCGCCCGCCGCCGGGCCGCCCCGGGCTCCCGGTCGGGCCCCGATCGGATCCGGCCGTGCGGCGGGGCGGGTCGGCTGGAAGGACGTCAGGAAGGAGTGGGTACGGCGTCCGAGAGGGAGAGCGTGTGGATGCGGTCGGGGGCTCCCGGGCGGGCGTAGTACCAGCCCTGGGCGGTGTCGCAGCCGAGGTCGCGCAGCTGTGCAGCCTGGGCGCCGGTCTCCACGCCCTCGACGGTGACGGCGAGTTCGAGGCTGTGCGCCAGGGCAACGATGCCCTCGACGATCTTGACGTCGACGGGGTTGGCGGGCTGCTGCTGCATCCCCTTGGTGAAGGAGCGGTCCAGTTTCAGCACGCTGACGGGCAGGCGTCGCAGGTTCGCCAGGTTCGAATAGCCCGTGCCGAAGTCGTCGAGGGCGATGTCCACACCCAGGGCGGCGAGTCGGCGCAGCGGTTCCAGGAGTTCGTCGTCGGCGCCGATCAGGGCCGACTCGGTGACCTCCAGGCACAGCGCGCCCGGGGCGAGGCCGGAGTTCTCCAGGACCGCCACCGTGTCGGCGACCAGGCCGGGGTGGTGCAGCTGGGTCGGCGAGAGGTTGACGTTGATCCGCAGGGAGGAGCCGCCGTGCTCGCGCTGCCAGGTGCGGGCCTGGCGGACCGACTCCTCCAGGACCCAGCGGCCGAGCGGCACGATCAGCCCGGTCCGCTCGGCGAGCGGGATGAAGCGGTCCGGGCCGAGGACCCCGTACTGCGGGTGCGACCAGCGCACCAGTGCCTCGGCGCCGTGGATGCTGCCGTCGTGCATGTGGACCAGCGGCTGGTACTCGATGAAGAACTCGCCGCGTTCCAGAGCCGCCGGGAGGGCGTTGGTCAGGCCGTGGCGGGTGATGGCACGGGCGTCGGCCTCGGCGTCGGCGAACTCGAAGCGGTTGCCGCCGGCCGCCTTGGCCCGGTACATGGTGATGTCGGCGCTGCGCAGCACCTCCGCCGCGGTGCGCTCACCGGCCGGGCCCTCGACGATGCCGATGCTGCCGCGCACCGACAGTTCGCGGCCCTCGATCCGGATCGGCGCGGACAGGGCGGACAGGATGCGCACGGCGAGTTCGGTCACCTTCTCCTCGGTGTCGGAGCCGGTGGTCAGCGCCACGAACTCGTCGCCGCCGAGCCGGGCGACCACCTCGCCGGGGCCGGTCGCGCAGCTCTGCAGCCGGTCGGCGACCTCGACCAGCAGGCGGTCGCCGGCGGAGTGGCCGAGGCTGTCGTTGACCGCCTTGAAGCCGTCCAGGTCCAGGTAGCACAGGCCGAAGCGGCCGGCTGCGCCGGGCAGGCCGGAGCCGCCGAGGGCCTTCTCCAGGCGCTCGAAGAAGAGCGTCCGGTTCGGCAGGCCGGTCAGTGCGTCGTGGGTCGCCTCGTAGCGCAGGCGCAGGTTCAACAGCCGGCGCTCGGTGGTGTCCTCCATCAGGGCCAGCTGGTACTGCGGTACGCCGTCGGCGTCGCGCAGCAGCGACACCGTCAGGTTGGTCCACAGCACGGTCCCGTCGTGCCGGTAGTACGGCTTCTCGACGCGGTAGCTCTCGCGCTCCCCGCGCACGAGCTCGCCGTACATGCGCCAGACGTGCGGGGTGTCGTCGGGGTGTCCCCACTCGCTGACGTTGCGGCCCCGGACGTGCCCGTCCATGCCGCCGAACATCCGCAGCAGCGCCTCGTTGACCTCCAGGACGTTGCCCTCCAGGTCGGCGATGCCGATGCCGATCGCCGCGCCTTCGAAGACGGCCCGGAAGCGCTCCTCGCTGGCGTGCAGGGCCTGCTGGGCGTCGATGCGGGCGGTCAGCGCGGAGCGGGCGATGGCCTCCTGCTCCTTGAGGGTGCGCTCGCGCAGGGCGCGGGCGAAGCCCGCCGCGATGCCGTGCTGGAGCCGCGCGCACCGGGCCCGGTACTCCTCTGCACCGTCCGCGCCGGAGCCGTCGGGCCCGCAGTAGAGCACGAGGTAGGACTCGATCACGCCGAGCGTGCCGGCCAGCGCCTCCGGGTCGGTGCAGTGCACGGCGACGAGTTCGGCCCCCACGCGCTGGGCGGCGCTCGCGTCGAAGGGCCGGGCGTGCAGGGCCTCGACGAGCGTCCGGGTGAGCGGCACGAGGTGCTGCTCGAACTCGACCCGGGTCAGCGAGGTCGCCGTGACGGGGAAGATCGCGCGTCCCCAGATCGTCGCGAACCGGGCGATCCGGTCCTCCAGACCGCTCTGCAGCGCGCCGGGGCCCGTCGGCGTCGCCGACGGGCCGGTGGGCGGCGCGGGGGTCCGTCCGCCCTGCGCGGGCACCGCGTTCTTCGGGGTCGGTGTGCCGGCAGGCACCGCGGCCGGGGATCTCACGCCTTGCGTCCCACTCCGCCGAAGCCGGAGAACGCGTACGGGTCCTCCGGCGCCTCACCGTCCTGCGGTTCCTCGCTGCCGTCCGGGCGCCAGTTCGGCATCGACACGACGCCCGGCTCGATCAGCTCGAAACCGTCGAAGAAGCGGGCGATCTGCTCGCGGCTGCGCATCACCAGCGGGTTGCGGATGTCCCGGTAGACGCCCACGGTGCCGGCCGCGACCTCCTCGGAGAGCGGGATGCCCTCGTACGAGGCGTGCGTCAGGACCAGCAGGCTGCCGGGGGCCAGCGCGTCGCGCAGCTCGGCGACGGCGGCGTACGGGTCGTCCGCGTCCTCCAGGAAGTGCAGGACGGCGACGAGCAGCAGGGCGACCGGCCGCTCCAGGTCCAGGAGCCGGGTCGCCTCGGGGGCGGCCAGGATGTCCCTGGGCTTGCGCAGGTCGGCGGCGACGACGCCGGCGTGGTCGTTGCCCGCCAGGACGGCCTGGCTGTGGGCGACGGCCACCGGGTCGTGGTCGACGTACACGACGCGTGCTTCGGGGCTGGCCGCCTGGGCGATCTCGTGGACGTTGCCGAAGGTCGGGATGCCGGAGCCGATGTCCAGGAACTGGGTGACGCCCTGCGCGACGGCGTAGCGGACGGCGCGGCGCATGAAGGCCCGGTTCGCCTGCATGACCTTGGGCAGGCCCGGCATGAACTCCATGGCGCGGCGGGCGGCCTGTCGGTCGACCTCGAAGTTGTGGGAGCCGCCCAGGTAGTAGTCATAGATGCGGGACACGCTCGGCACCGATATGTCGATACCTGGCGGGGCCCAGGCGGGGCGCTCCATCGCGGTCTCCAAGCCGTAGTCCTGCGCGTCTTTCCGGGGTCGGACGCCTGTCCGAGCCGAATGTACTGATCATTGGCCAACGGAGCGAGCAAAAGCGGAAATTGGTGATCCGTTCTTCATCACAGACCCAAGGCCTCCAGAGCCCCGTACGTACCGGTTGACCGGGGCTGACGGATCATGTTCGGGAATGATCGAATGGGCGATAGGACGGCTTCCGTTTATGGCTCAAACCTCTACGGTCCACACGCCACCCGTTCAGGCGAACCACGGCCGACCGCCGCGTGCGCGGGCGCGGGCGAGCCCATGCTCCCGGGGTGAACAGTGCCCGTACCAGGCGCCTACTGGTCGTCCCGGTCCTGGTGTGGGCGGCGTGGTCCGCCGCCCCGGCCGTGGCCGATAGCTGCGCCTACGCGACGATCGAAACCGGCGGTTCCGCGGGCGTCGGCAGCCTGGTCGCGGTCGCCGCCGCCGGCGGGTCAGGCGACGGCCGGGGTGGCGGACATCACGGCGGAGGACACGGCCGCGGTGACGGCCACGGCGACGGGCGGGGCCGCGGCGGCCATCACGACGGGGGCGGCCACGGCGGCCACCACTGCCCGCCGCCGCCTCCCCCGCCGTGCCCGCCGAAGCCGACCCCCACCCCGACGCCCACCCCGACGCCCCGCCCGACGCCCACCCCGCCGCCCCCGCCGAAGCCGACGCCGCCGCCCGCCCCCCGGCCCACACCGCCACCACCGCCACCACCGGCGGCGAAACCGGCGCCGAAGCCCGAGCCGCCCGCGCCCGCCCCGCCGAAACCGCCGGCGCCCGCCCCGGCGCCCCCGCGCCCGGCCCCGGCACCCACGCCCGCGGTGACCCCGCCGCCCCCGAAGAAGCCGGTGGCCCGGCCCGTGTACCACGCGGCGGCCCGCAAACCGGCGGAGCACCACATCTCACCGGTGACCTTCACCCTGATGACCGCGGCCCCCGCGGTGCTCGCGATCGTCGCGCTGCGCCCGCGCTAGCCCGCCCGTACGAGAACGATTGGGAGTCATCTTGTCGGAATGGCTCGTCCTGACCCTCGCGATGGCCGCGGCCTGCGCCGTCGTGCTGTCCATCGCCTTCTTCAACCACCGCCGGATCCGCGACGACGACGACCCGAACGAAACTCCGGACGTCATCGAGTACATGACCATGATGATCGGGGTGATCTACGCGATCGTGCTGGGCCTGGCGATCGCCGGCGTCTGGGAGGGCCGCGGTGCCGCCCAGGAGTACGTCCGCCAGGAGGCCCAGGCCCTGCACGAGATCAGCGTCCGCTCCGAGGTCTACCCGCCCGAGGTCCGCAAGAAGATCCGGGCCGACGTGGACGCGTACGTCACGCACGTGGTGGACACCGAGTGGAAGGAGATGGCCGACCACGCCCGGCTCACGGACCGCAGCGGGGAACTGCTCGACCGCATCCGCCGGGACGTGACGGACTACGAGCCGCAGACGGACCACGAGGGGCAGGCCTACCAGCCGCTGGTGGACCAGGTGGCTCTGGTCGACGACGCCCGCAACGCCCGCGGCCAGAGCGCCGGGGCGACGATGCCAGGGGTGGTCTGGTTCGGGCTGGTGACCGGAGCCCTGGTGACGGTGGGCCTGATCTTCACCTTGCAGATCCGGCGCTCGTTCCGGGAAATGCTGCTGGCCGGCCTGTTCAGCGCGCTGATCGCGTTCCTGCTGTTCCTGATCTGGGACTTCGATGCACCCTTCGGGCGCGGCATCTCGGCCAGCGCCGAGCCCTTCTTCGCGCAGTTCCCGCACTTGGGGCGGGGCGATTGAAGCGGGCGGCCCGCCAAACCGGTATCGGGGCCGTCTTCCCCGGTTCGGCCCAGCGCCGTGACCCGTTCGCCCGTTCCTGATCGCGGGTCGCGGCGTCCGCCCCTAGCGTGGCGGACATCGAGGCGCACGCGCCCCCACGTGCGGAAACCCTTCCGCGGCCTGCTCCTCGGGGATCCGGAGAATCAACCATGGGTGCGATACGTACCTCCGCCATAGCCCTGCTGAGCGCCGGCGCCACGGGCGCCGTACTCGCGCTCGGTACGGCGGGCACGCCTGCCGCCCTTGCGGCCGAGGCCCAGCCCGTCACGTCTTTCGGCTTTGCCATCACCCCGTCGACCGTGGCCCCGGGCGGCCAGGTGCTGCTCACGGTCAGCGGCTGCGATTCCGCCTACACCACCGTCTCCTCCGGGGTCTTCGACACCGTGAGCATCCAACGCGGCCAGAGCACGCGGGTCACCGTGGACCGCGACGCGCGGCGCGGAGCCGTCTACTCCGTCTCCTTCACCTGCAACGGCGAGACCGGTTCCACCGATCTCACGATCGCCGGCGGGAGCACCGTGCCGACCACCAGTTCCACCTCCACCGCCACCAGGAGCAGTGCCGCCTCGCTGGGCGTGCGCGGCGGACTGGGCGGCAGCGTCGCCGGGATGGATCCCTGGGAGCTGGGTGCGGGTACGGCCCTCTTCCTCGCCGCCGCGGGAGGCACGGCGTACACGCTCCGCCGCCGCCACTCCCGGCGCAGCCACTGAGCCCGTGCGGTCCGATGCGGTTCGAACGACCGCCGACCACCCGATCACCGACCGCCGGTCGCCCCGATTCCTGGCCAGGACTTCGGGGCGACCGGCGGTTTCCGGGCTGGCGACCGGGGAGGTCGGCCAGTCGTCAGGCCCGGCTGCGGACCGGGCGGCGCCGGCGCACCACGTGGACGCCCGCTCCCAGGGCGGCGGAGGCGACGAGTCCCGCCCCGATCGCGGTCTCGGCGGTGGACGGGCCGAACGAGCCGCCGAGACCGCCCTGCGCGCCGTTGCCCGCGAGGATGGTGAAGCGGTGCGTGGCGACCAGGCTGTTGTCGTGGCACTTGACCGACAGCGTGTGGTTGCCGGGCGAGGCGTGATTGAAGATCCGGACGGTCGCGAACCCGATGGACCCGGCCGAGAGGTTCGTCTGGGGAAAGTTGCCGTTCGACCAGACCGTGCCGCCGTGGTTGCAGCCCGCCGCGCTGACCTGCATCGTCGAGCCCTGGTGCACGGAGTACGGATTGACCGTGACATTGCTGGGCCCGTTTCCGTTGCCGCCGCCCGACGGCGGGCCGCCCGCCGGGTTCGCGGAGGCGAACGGGATACTGAGGCCGATGGCGGCGCAGGCCGCCACCGTCACGGTGAGAGCGCGCAGAACACGCATGTGGAACCTCCAGCGGGAGCGCCCCGGAGCGGTCGCCCGGGAAGATCGACGAGAACGCCTCCCATGTCGAACCCTCAGGGCGGCTCGCAACCAGCGCATGTCCGCCTTTGGGCCGCAAGGTTGAGCGACACGCCGAGGCGTGGACGCCCGAGCTGACGGATCCGCAGGTCACGACCCGTCAGGCATTCATGTGACGATTACCTGGATGGCCGCACCCCTTCCGGCCCCACCACCCGTTCGCCCTTCACCGATCGCCGTCTTGCGCGCACGCCCTTAACGTGCGTGAAGAAGGGCGTACCGGGGTGGGACAAGAACGCGGGTCGGGACCCCCGCGTCGGGAAGGGAGAGCCATGACCGAGGACGAGGGTGAGCAGCCACGCAGGAGACGATCCCCCTGGGGCGTGCTCGCGCTGGTCATGCTCACCGGCCTCGCCATGATGCGCAACGGCGCGGAGGTCGACGAGGGGCCGCCCCAGCCGGCCGCGGCGGCCGCGGTCGGGGCTCCCTCCGAGCAGCAGCCGTCGGACGCGTCGGCGGCCGCCCAGCCACAGGCTCCGGTGGAGGTGCTGGAACACTCGTCGGTCCAGCGCATCAAGATCCCGGAGATCAAGGTGGACGCGCCGGTGATGGCGGTGGGTCTGGACGCGCAGGGCTTCATCGACGCCCCGCCGCCCCAGGACCCGAACCTGGCCGGCTGGTACCTCAACGGAATTTCGCCGGGCCAGCGCGGCTCGGCGGTGATCGTGGGCCACGTCGACAACGCGCGGGGTCCGGCGGTCTTCTACGGCCTGGGCTCGCTGCGCAAGGGCAACCACATCGAGGTGGAGCGCTACGACGGGCGCACGGCGGTCTTCGAGGTGTACGGGGTGGAGGTGTTCTCCAAGAACACCTTCCCCGGTTCCCGGGTGTACGGGGACACCGGGCAGCCCGAGCTCCGGGTGATCACCTGCGGCGGCGGCTACTCGAAGGCCCGCGGCTACGACGGCAACGTCGTGGTGTTCGCCCGCATGGTGCAGGCGCGCTGAGGCCGTCCGCGGCCCGCTGACGGGGCCGGCCCGGAGCCGGCCCCGGCCCGCCCTCCACCGGAACCGCCGGGGACACGGCTCCTCAGCGGGGCGGCAGCGGGGGCAGCGTCGTCCGGAAACCGCGGGCGAGCAGCTGGGGCAGGTACGCGTCGAGCGCGCGCACGCTCTGCGAGCGGTTGCCGCCCGCGTCGTGGTTCAGCACGATCACGCCGGGCGCCGCTCCCTTGAGCACGCGGGAGACGATCGCGGTGGTGCCCGGCTCCGTCCAGTCCAGGCTGTCCACGGTCCAGGCGAGCGGCTCCATGCCCAGTTCGGCCCCGATCTCGAACGCCGCCCGGTTCCATGCCCCGTACGGCGCCCGGAACCACAGCGGGGCCTCTCCCACTGTCTCGTGGACGACGTCGCTCGTGCGGGTGATCTCGGAGGCGAGGGCGGGCCGGCTGAGGTTGGGGATGAGCGGGTGGGTCCAGGTGTGGTTGCCGATGACGTGACCTTCGGCGTTCATCCGGCGCAGCAGGTCCCGGTTGTCGGTGGCCATCTCCCCGCAGACGAAGAACATCGCGCGGACGCCGTGGCGCGAGAGGGTGTCGAGGATGGCCGGTGTGTAGCGGGGGTCGGGTCCGTCGTCGAAGGTGAGCACCATGGCGTTCGCCGGGCCGGTGCCGGGCGGCAGGTGCAGGAAGGGCCGGGTGCGCACCGCGGGCTTCGCGGCCTGGGGGCGCAGCGGGGCCTCGGCGGTCATGGGGTCCAGGCGGTACGCCGTCCGGCCGGGGGCCTGGGCACGCAGGGAGCGGACCCCGCCGGGTCCGGCGGCTCCGCCGGGTCCGGGCAGGCCTGCGGCGGGCCCGTTGCCCGGGCCGCCGACCGTGGCGCCGGGTTCGGGGCTGCCGCCCTCACCGCCGGTGAGCAGTCCGGAGGCGGCGGCGACTCCGAGGAAGACGGCGGTACGCAGGAGCGCGCGTCGCCCTACTGTCGGCTCGTCATTTTTCATTATTACTACGTATCAACGACATCGGCGCGGATGTCGAGAGGCGCGGACGCGCCTCCTCCCCCTCACCCGTTCAGCCGCGCCGCACCAGCGGGAACGGCAGTGTCTCCCGGATCGTCAGGCCGGTGAGGAACATGACGAGCCGGTCGACGCCGATGCCCAGACCGCCGGTCGGCGGCATGGCGTACTCCAGCGCGTCCAGGAAGTCTTCGTCGAGTTCCATGGCCTCCGCGTCTCCGCCGGCCGCGAGCAGCGACTGGGCGGTGAGTCGGCGCCGCTGTTCGACGGGATCGGTCAGCTCCGAGTAGGCGGTGCCCAGCTCCGTGCCGAAGGCCACCAGGTCCCAGCGCTCGGCGAGGCGCGGGTCCACCCGGTGCTGCCGGGTCAGCGGGGAGACGTCGGTCGGGAAGTCCTTGTAGAAGGTGGGCAGCTCGGTCCGCTCCTCCACCAGCCGCTCGTACATCTCCAGTGCCACGTCGCCCCGGGTGTCCTCGGGGGCGTGCGGCACCTTCGCCCGGTCGCAGAGCCCGCGGAGCACGTGCTCGGGGGTGTCCGCGCCGACTTCCTCGCCGAGCGCCTCGCTGATCGCCCCGTACATCGTCTTGACCGGCCAGGGGCCGGAGATGTCGTGGACGACGAGCTTCCCGTCGGCGCCGGCCTTGTGGGCGACCGGCGAACCGAAGGCTGCGGTCGCGGCGCCCTGGATCAGCTCGCGCGTGAGGTCGAGCATGACGTCGTAGTCGGCGAAGGCCTGGTAGGCCTCCAGCATGGTGAACTCGGGGTTGTGCTTGTAGGAGACGCCCTCGTTGCGGAAGGTGCGGCCCATCTCGAAGACCTTCTCCAGGCCGCCGACGCACAGCCGTTTGAGGTACAGCTCGGGGGCGATGCGCAGGTACAGGTCGAGGTCGTAGGCGTTGATGTGGGTGCGGAAGGGGCGGGCGTTCGCCCCGCCGTGGATCTGCTGGAGCATCGGCGTCTCGACCTCCAGGTAGCCGCGGTCCAGCAGTCCCTGGCGCAGCGCCTGCACGGCGGCGGACCGGGCCCGTACGACGTCCCGGGCCTCCGGGCTCGCCACGAGGTCGAGGTAGCGGCGCCGTACCCGCGCCTCGGGGTCGGCAAGACCCTTGCGCTTGTCGGGCAGCGGGCGCAGGCATTTGCCGGTGAGCTGCCAGGAGTCGACCACCACGGACAGTTCGCCGGACTTGCTGGCACCGACCAGGCCGGTGGCGACGACGTGGTCGCCGAAGTCGACCTGCGAGGTGAAGGCGTCCAGGACGTCCGCGCCGGCCTCCTCGCGGGTCAGCAGCAGCTGGATGTCCCCGGACCAGTCGCGCAGGACGGCGAAGACCACCCCGCCGAGGTCGCGTACGACCATCACGCGTCCGGCGAGGGTGACCCGTTCGCCCGTGCGGGCGCCGGGCGGGTGGCCGGGGACGGCCGGGTGGGCGTCCTTCAACTGCTCCGCGGTGTGGGTGCGCTGCGGGATCCCGACGGGGTACGGGTCGGTGCCGGCGGCCCGGATCCGCTCCAGCTTGGCGTGGCGCACCCGGACCTGCTCGGGCAGCCGCTCGGTCCGCGCCGCCGCGGCGCCCTTCTCCCCGGCGAGGTCCAGGTCGAGGGAGTCGATCGAGGGCAGCCCCTCGGTGGTGGCCGGGGGGGTGAGTCCCCTGGCGTGGCCCTTGCCCCACAGCTTGCGCAGGCTCGGTACGGAGACGAAGCCCTCCGCGATGCCGGAGGCGAGGCTGACCCGGGCGAGCGAGCCGGCGTCCTGGTAGCAGAGGAACCGCGGGTACCACTCGGGCCCGTACTTGACGTTCGAGCGGTACAGCGCCTCCAACTGCCACCAGCGCGAGAAGAACAGCAGGAGCCCCCGCCACAGCCTGAGGACCGGTCCGGCGCCGATCCGGCCGCCCTCCTCGAAGGCGGAGCGGAAGACGGCGAAGTTCAGGGAGATCCGGTGGACGCCGAGGCCGGGAGCGGCGGCGCACAACTGGGCCACCATGAACTCCATGACCCCGTTGGGGGCCGTGCGGTCGCGGCGCATCAGGTCCAGGGAGATGCCGTCCTTGCCCCAGGGGACGAAGGACAGCAGGGCTATCAGTTCGCCGTCGGCGTCGAAGGCCTCGACGAGCAGGCAGTCCCCGTCGGCAGGGTCGCCGAGCCGGTCCAGGGCCATGGAGAAGCCGCGTTCGGTCTCGGTGTCCCGCCAGCGGTCGGCGCGGTCGACGATGCGCTGCATCTCCTCGTCGGTGAGGGCGGAGTGGCGGCGTATGAGGGTGGTGGCGCCGGTGCGGCGGACCCGGTTGACGGCTTGGCGGGTCACCCGCATGTCGCGGCCGTCGAGGTCGAAGCGCGCCACGTGCAGGATGGCCTCGTCGCCGAGCTGGAGGGCGCTGAGCCCGGAGCGCGCGTACGCTGTCGCGCCGTCCTCGGAGGCCCCCATCACGGCGGGCTGCCAGCCGTGGCGGCGGGCCATGGTCAGCCATGCGTTGATGGCCGGGGTCCAGGCGGCCGGGTCGCCGACCGGGTCCCCGCTGGCGAGGCAGACACCGGCTTCGACGCGGTAGGTGACGCCCGCCCTGCCGTTGGGGGCGAAGACGACGGCCTTGTCGCGGCGGGTGGCGAAGTAGCCGAGGGAGTCGCTGCGCCCGTATGCGGCGAGCAGGGCGCGGATGCGGGGCTCCTCGTCCCCGTGCAGGGCGGCGGTCAGCCGCTGGGAGCGGAAGAGGGTGGCGGCGGCGTTCAGCAGGGCGAGGGCGCCGAAGAGGCCGAGCAGGAAGTACAGCGGCCGGGGCGGGTGGCCGTCGAACCGGCGGGCCGAGAAGAGACCGCCGAAGACCTGCTTCGCGGCCCAGTCGAGCCACTGCCCCCTGGGCAGGGTCCCGGGGAACAGCGCGACCAGGCCCCAGCCGAGGAGCACGGCGGTGAGCAGGCCGAGGCCCAGGACGAGCAGCGCCCGCCAGAAGGCGCCGGGCCGGGAGGCGGCGTAGAACTCCTTGCGGGCCGCGATCAGGAGCACGAGGGCCGCGATGGCGATGACCATGGAGGGTCCGCCGACCCAGTAGTACCCGTCGGCCACGATCAGGAGGTCGACCAGGATCAGCAGGGCCAGATAGGTGACGACGATCCACCAGGCGACCTTCTTGCGGGTGCCGAGCGCCGCGGCGAGCAGGAAGAGGAAGACGGCGTAGGCGAGGTTCTCGCTGACGGGCACGACGAACTCGTCGAGGAAGCGGACGAAGTGCCTCAGCAGGTGCCGCAGCGTCGGGGAGAGCGCGAGCACGGCGCACACCAGCCCGAGCGTTCCGAAGAACGCGGCGAATCCGTCGGGCACCCGGTTCAGGAAGCGGTTCCGGGTGCCCCGGGTCTCCTCCACGGTGGCACTCATGGTTCGCACTGTAGGGAGGGCGGCGGCGGTCCGCGCGTCGAGCCCGGACGCGGGGGCGCGGAGCGCGGGGCCTACTCGGCCATGGTGAGGCCGTTCTTGGCGGCGCCGCGGCTGAGGACGGCCTCCGAGACGGTGTCCTGGGCGCTCTCGTAGTCCTTGCGGCCGGGATGCGCGGCGAGTGCGGCCGGCAGGTTGACGACCTTGCCCGCGGACAGGTCCATCATCTGCGGGACGAACTCGGCCTTGGTGACCTGCCAGCGGCCGCCCGCGGCGGCGGGCGGGGCGAAGGTGAAGCGGCCGATCGAACCGTAGTTGCCGCGCATGTCCCGCGCGCCGGAGTAGTTGAACATCTCGCCGGCGACCTGGTCGCCCATGCCGTAGACGATCCAGGTGCCGTTCAGCTGCTCGTACGCCTGCGGTATGTGTGCGTGGGTGCCGAGGACCAGGTCGATGTCGGGGCGTCCGCCGCTCTGCGAGGCCGTGAGCGCCTTGCCCAGGGAGAGCTGGGTGGAGTCCGGCTCGGTCTGCCATTCGGTGCCCCAGTGCAGGCTGACCACGACCACGTCCGCGCCGGCCTTCCGGGCGGCCCGCGCATCCGCGAGGATCTTGTCCTGCTCCATCAGGTTGACGGCCCACGGCTGGCCCTCGGGCATCGGGTAGCCGTTCGTGTCGTAGGTGTACGCGAGGTGCGCGACCTTCGCGGAGCCCGCCGTGTAGAGGGCCGGGGTGGCCGCCTCGGCGGCCGTACGGGCCGAACCGGCGTGTTTGAGGCCGACCCTGTCGAAGGTGTCCAGGGTGCGCTTGATCCCCGCGCTCCCCCCGTCCAGGGTGTGGTTCGAGGCCGTGGAGCAACCGTCGTACCCGGCGTCCTTGAGGCCCTCGGCGACCGCGGGCGGGGACTGGAAGGCGGGGTAGCCGGTGAACGGGCCGCCGTCCTCGCCGTAGACGGTCTCCATGTGGCATATCGCCAGGTCGGCGGCCGAGACCAGCGGTTTGACCCCGGAGAACATCGGCTTGAAGTCGTATCCGCCGCCGTGCGCGTCGGCCGCCGCCCGCTTGATGATCGAGTCGTGGGGCAGTACGTCGCCGCTCGCGACCAGGGTGAACCCCTTGGCGGCGCCGTCGGGAGGCGCGGTGCCGGAGCGGTCGGCCCGGGACGGCGGCGGGGCCTGCGCGTTGCCCAGGCGGGTGGCGGACGCGGACTGTCTGCCGTCGGAGCAGCCTGCGGCGGTGGCCGCCAGCAGGGCCGCGGATATCAGCGCGAGGGTGTGGCGGGTGTGCTTGGACATGTGGTCGGCTCCCCTTCACGGAATCAATACGACCATCGGATCATCTGCCGTCGATAGGAGTGCCCGCATGTCAAGGAGCGGCTCCGCAGCGGGAGGACGACTCACCCGGACGGCCGTTCGCCGCGCCGTTCAACCGTTCGTCGCCGGGCGCGGCCGCCCACCGGACGACCCGGGTGCTTGGGCGCAACGGCGGCACAGGACGGTTCCCGGGGCGCTCCGTGCAGGTGAGGGTGGATCCGTCGGACCCGAACGGACCCAGGAAGGAGCCACTCGTGCCCCTCTCCCCCACCCTGCTGCGCACGGACCCGGAGACGCTGGCGGAGCTCCAGCGCGACCACGGGCGGGCCCTGTTCGGATTCCTCCTCGGCCTCACCGCCGGAGACCGCCAGCGTGCCGAGGACCTCGTCCAGGAGACCCTGGTCCGGGCCTGGCAGCACCCCGAGGTCCTGGAGAGCGACCACGAGTCCATGCGCCCCTGGCTGTTCACGGTGGCGCGGCGGCTCGCGATCGACGCCCGCCGGGCGCGGCTGTCCCGGCCGCAGGAGGTCGACCCCGAGGGACTGGAGCAGGCGCCCGCCCCGGAGGACGCGGTGGCCGGCTCGGTCACGGCCATCGACGTCCGCAGAGCCGTGGGGTCCCTGGGGCCGGAGCACCGCGAGGTGCTGGTGCAGGTCTACTTCCAGGACCGCTCGGTGGCCGAGGCGGCGGCGGAGCTCGGGATTCCGGCCGGCACGGTCAAGTCCCGTACGTACTACGCCCTGCGGGCCCTGAGGAAGGGCCTCCAGGGATACGGGTACGGGCTCGGCGCCTGAGCGGGACGGGAGCGGCACTCAGGGAACGACCCGAATGCCCGCGGATCGGACAAGAAGCGCATCGAAATCGGCCTCAGTGCGTTCAAGTTGGGTAAACCTCCCCCGTTCCGCGAGCGGCTCGGTGAAGGCTCATGGCTGACGACGGGAAGCTGACGCGCGGGAGAAGGTGGAAACGGTGCAGCCCGAGGGTATGAACGGCACCAGTGACGGCGGGCTCGCGGTGCCCATGGCATGGCTCTACGCGGAGTACATCGCCGACGAACTGCTGCGCACGGGCCGGCTGATCCCGGTCAGCACCCTGGAGTTCCGCGCCGGGCGCGACACGCTGGCCCTGACCATCTACCTCTCCGACGCGGCCGGCGAGCTCTCCGGGATCCGGGTGGTCTCGCAGCTCGACGAGTGGCTGTCGCTGACGGCGTACGGGCATCCGTGGCGCGACTGGGTCCACACCCGCTTCCTCGCGCTGGGCGAGGAGGCCCGGGAACGCGGGCGCGGTGAGGACCCCGACCTCGAAATGGCCCGGGCCGCCTGGCGCTGGCTGGACCACACCGAGCTGTTCGCCACCAACCTCGACCCCGGCGGACACGACCCCGCCGACGCCCCGCCGGGCCTCGACGAGAACGCGCGGGTGTGGACGCCCGCGTGGCAGCTGGGGCTGCCGCTGGGCCACCTGGCGATGCACCTGTTCTGAGGAGCGGTCCGCCCCTGCGGGACGCGGTCCCCCGCGAGCCGCGGCCCCGCGGGCTACTGCTTGCGCGGGCCCGGCACCGGCGCCTCGGCCGGGTCCATCACCAGGCCGGTGAAATCGGCCTCGTTGTGCTCGGCGCGGGTCACGTACCAGCGGCCGATGAGCCACATCACCGGGTACACCACCAGCCCGAGGGCCACCCACTCCAGCGGCCCCGACGCCGAGCGCGGCAGCGCGAACAGCAGGGGCAGGGTCCCGACCAGCAGGGCGAGGGCGGCCAGCGCGCCCAGACCCGCGCGGAGTTGGCTGCGCATGAGGGCGCGTACGTAGGTGGCACCGAGGGTCGTCTGCTCGGAGATCTCCGAGCGCGCCGGGGTGTGCGCGGGCGGACGGCGGCGGGTGCCGCGGGGCACGCCCGTGACGACCTCGCGCCGGGGCGGCTGTGACCCCGGCTGCTGCGGCGACTGCGGCGACTGCGGCTCGGACATGGTGCGGAAGTGTACGCAGCCGCGGGTCCGGTGAGGAGGCCGCGGGGAGACCCGGTCGAGGGAGGAGGCGGGGCTCATTTCAGGAGGCGGGAGAGCCTGCGGTCGGCGAGCGGCTTGCCGCCGGTCTGGCAGGTCGGACAGTACTGCAGCGAGGAGTCCGCGAAGGAGACCGATCGGATGGTGTCCCCGCACACCGGGCACGCCTCCCCCTCCCTCCCGTGCACGCGCAGCCCGCTCTTCTTCTCGACCTTGAGGCTCCCTGCGGCCACGCCGTGCGCGCGGGAGACCGCCTCGCGCAGCGTCTCCCGGACTGCCTCGTAGAGGTGGGTGACCTGCTCGTCGTCGAAGGAGGCGGCCAGTTTGAAGGGCGAGACCTTGGCCGCGTGCAGGATCTCGTCGCTGTAGGCGTTGCCGATCCCGGCGATGACACCCTGGTCGCGCAGGACGCCCTTGATCTGCCGGCGCTCGCCCGCCAGCAGCGCGGCGAACGCGTCCCGGTCGAAGTCCTCGGCCAGCGGGTCCGGCCCCAGGCGGGCGATGCCCGGCACCCCCTGCGGGTCGTGGACCACGTACACCGCGAGCCGCTTCTGGGTGCCCGCCTCGGTCAGGTCGAAGCCGCCGCCGCCCTCCAGCGCCACGCGCAGGGCGAGCGGCCCCTTGCCGGGGCGGGGCGGCCGGTCGGGCAGGTCGTCCTGCCAGCGCAGCCAGCCGGCCCGGGCGAGGTGGGTGACGAGGTGGAGCTCCCCGATCCGCATCGCCAGGAACTTGCCGTAGCGGGTGGTGGTCCCGGCGGTCTGCCCTTCGAGGGCGCTGAGCGGGGGGTCGTACGTCTTGAGCACGCTGACGGCGAGCGGGAGGACGCGCTCCACCACCCGCCCGGCCAGATGCGCGTCGAGGAACTCCCGGAGGGCCTCGACCTCGGGCAGCTCGGGCATGCCACCAGCCTGCCAACGCTTCCGGCCCTGCGCCAGCGCAGCCCGTAGCGCGCCGGCGCAGCGCCGAGCTGGTCACGGCAGCGCCGGGCGGGTCAGCCCAGCGGCGAGCCGGTCAGGGCAGCGGCGAGCGGGCCAGCACAGCGCCGGGCGGGTCAGGGCAGCGGGCGGGTCAGGGCAGGGAGAACTCGCACCACACGCACTTGCCGCTGCCGCGCGGCTCGACTCCCCAGACCTCCGCCAAGCGGTCGACCAGCATCAGCCCCCGCCCCGACACCCCTGCGCTCCCCGCCTCGCGCCGCCGGGGCAGGGCACTGGAGCGGTCCTCGACCTCCACCCTGAGCCTGCGCTGCGCTCCGGCCAGGACCCGCAGGGTCACGATGGCCGGGCCGTCCGTGTGCATCAGGGCGTTCACGATCAGCTCGTCCGCGACGAGTTCGATCTCGTCGGCACTCTCCCGCGCGCCCCACGCCCGCACCGCCGCCCCGATCATGTGGCGGGCCGCGACCAGCGCCTCGGGGTCTCCCGGGGCCACGTGCTGCTGGAGGCGGCCGCCGCCCTGCGGGGTGTCCTTGACCTGGCGGCGCAGCAGGAGCAGGGCCATGTCGTCGTCGCCACCGCGCTCGTCGATCACCCCGCACAGCCGGTCCGCCAGCTGCTGGAGGTCCGAGGGCCCGCTGCGGATCAGCGCGGTGAGGAGCTGCACCCCGTCGTCGAGGTCCGCGCCGGGCTGTTCCACCAGGCCGTCCGTGCACAGCAGAAGCGTTTCCCCGGGGTCCAGTTCCACCGTGGTCACCGGATAGTCCAGGCGGCCGAACTCCGTCGACAGCCCCAGCGGCATCCCGCCCTCCACCGCCAGCCTCCGGCAGCCGCCGTCCGGGGTGCGCACGAGCGGGTCGATGTGCCCGGCCCGCACCAGTTGCAGGACTCCCGTCGTGAGGTCGGCCTCCGCGTACGTGCACGTCGCGAAGCGGTCGGTGTCGAGCTCGTGGAGGAACGAGGACGCCCGGGCCATGACCGTGCCCGGTGAGTGCCCCTCGGCGGCGTAGGCGCGCAGCACGATCCGCAGCTGGCCCATGACCGCCGCCGCGTGCGTGTCGTGGCCCTGGACGTCGCCGATGATCGCCCCGACCCGGCCGCCGGGCAGCGGGATGACGTCGTACCAGTCTCCGCCGATGTCCCGGCCCATCCGGGCGGAGCGGTAGCGGACCGCGATGTCGGCGCCGGGTACCGAGGGGATCCGGCGCGGCAGCATCGCCTGCTGGAGGCCCTCCGCCAGATCGTGCTCCTGCTCCAGGAGCATCGCGCGCTGCAGGCTCTGCGCGATGCTGCTGCCGAGCGCGACGAGGAGGTTGCGCTCGTCCTGGGTGAAGCCGTCCTTGTCCTTGTAGAGCAGCCCGAGCGCGCCTATGGGGCGGGCCTGGGCGATCAGCGGCAAGTACGCGGCCGCCGAGATGTCCATGGACGAGATCTTGACCCAGAGCCCCGGGTAGTCGTGGGCGAACTCCTGCGCGGAGTCGAGGAACCGCGGCTGGAGCGAGCGGACGACCTCGCTCATGGGGTACTGCTCGTCGATGCGGGTGTAGCGGGTGCCGGGGACGAAACTGCCCACCGGCCCCTCAGCCACGAGGTGGATCCGGCCCGCCTCGACCAGGCCCATCACCATGCCCATGGTGCCGAGCCGCTCCAGGCCGTGGGCGTCGCCGAGGGCGTCGATGACGTCCTGCACGGTCCTGGCGTGGGCGAGGGCTGCGGTGGTGCTCTCGACGACGGAGGTCTGGCGGCGGCGCTCCTCGTCCAGGCCGAGGCGCTCCGCCGAGTGGCTGAGCTCCTCGGTGGCGTCCCTGACGATTCCGATGATCCGGAACGGGCGGCCGTCCCGCTCGCGCATGACGCGGCCCTGGGTGTGCGTCCAGCGCAGGCTGCCGTCGCGGCAGCGGATGCGGAAGTACGCGCCGTAGCTGTCCACGCCGCTCTTGAGGGCGCCGGCGACGAGCGCGTCCAGCCGGGTCGCCTCGGACGGCGGGACGCGCGGGGAGAGGGATTCGGGCCGGCCGTCGTAGTCCTCGGGGGCCGTGTCGAACACGTCCAGGGCCGCCGCGTCCATGTGCATGAGACCGGTGACCAGGTCCCAGTCGAAACTTCCCATGCGGTTGAGCGAGAGCGACCGGTCCGGGTGTGCGGGCCAGTCGTCCGGCAGCGATACGGTGGTCGGCACCGGTCCACCATGACACACGGGCCGGTCAGGCGCTCTCCAGGTCGGAACCGGGGTCCGGGGGCTGCTGCTGGTCCGGGAGGGGAGCGAGCTCGTCCTGGTCGCGCGGGCCGAACGGGTCGTCCGGCACGTTCGGGTCCTGGGGGGACAGCGGGTCCTGGGGGGACGACAGCGGGTCCTGCGGGGACAGCGGATCCGCAGGGGACAGCGGATCCCGGGGGGACAGCTGATCCCGAGGGGACAGCGGGTCCGGAGGGGACAACCGGTCCCGGGGGGAGTCCGGCTGCGGGGCCGCGCCGTCGGGCGCGGGCGGGACACCCGGGTCGGCCTGCGGCGCCGCCTCGGACGGGCCTCCCGGCGGCACTGCCGAGGGGGCGGACTGCGCCGGCGCCGGGGGCTGCGCCGGCTGCTGCGGCGGCGCCGGTACGCGGGAGCCGTCCGAAGGCGGCCCGCTCGGCATGCCGTTCGGCGGGGCGTTCGGCGGGGCGTTCGGCGGGGTGAGGGGGACGTCCGGGATTCCGTCGGACGGGTCGTACGGGGGAACCGGCTGCGGGAGGCGGTCCTGGGCGCCGTCGTCGCCGGTGGTGCGCTCCAGCCAGCTGTTGTCGGCGATGTTGACGATGATCAGGCTGCGCAGTTCGGCGGGGGTCGGTTCGATCACGATGACCTGTGAGGGCTGGTAGGCGGCCCACTGCTCGCCCTTGAGTACCGGTGTGCCCTTGGGGGCCCGCGGCGCGAGCAGCGGATTCCCGCCGGCGCACCGGACCCGGGGCATGCCGTGGGCGTCGACGAGCACGGCGGTCCCCGCCTGGAGCACGGACTGGAAGGGGTGGGCTCGGCCGTCCCGGAAGCCGTGGCTGGTGACCCGGGTGTCGGCGCGCAGCACCACGGGGGTGAGGCCGCGCAGGAAGTCGGGGACCTTCGCCGAATCGACGGCTGCCGCCTCGGCGAAGGCGCGGGTCTTCTTGTCGTCCTTCGTCAGGGCACTGACCTGCTGTTCCACATCGCAGCTGCCGTACCGCTCGGTGCCGCCGTACAGACCGGGGGTGGCCGCGCTCACGGTGCGGATGCCCTTGCCGGTCCGGTTGGGCAGCGGCGCCTGGAGCGGGGCGGACTCGCCGGGGGCGGAGGAGGGGGTGAAGGGGTCGAGGCCGGCGGCCGCCACGGGCTGGAGCTGGACGTCCTGGCTCTCGGGCCCGGCCGTGCCGCCCTGCTGCTCCTCGGCGCCGCCGCATGCCGCGGCGCACAGGCCGACGAGAGCGAAGAGGGCGGCGCGGACCGGCGTGTGACGACGCGGCGCCTGACGGGGTGTCGGTGCGTGCACGGATATCTCCCTTTTCGCCCAGGGTGTTCCCTCTTGTCTGCCGCATCCGGGAGAGGGCCGCAACCGGAGCGCCGCCAGAACCCACCCTCGGTCTTGAACATGTTCAAGGGACCCCGTAGGGTCGCCATCGACGGTTGAACGCGTTCAAAGCGTTGGCCCGCTTGAGGAGGGGAGTCCGCGGTGGCGGTGTTGGTGAACCTCATCGTCACCCTGGGCATGCTCTGCGTCGTGCCCCTGGGTCTGCGCCTGATCGACCCGGTCGGGCTGCTCGGGACCGCCCGGATCTGGCCCCTCCTGGCAGCCCCCGGGGCCCTGTGCCTCTGGCTGCCGCGCGGCGCCGGCGCCACTGCGCTCGCCGCGCTCTACGCGGCGGCCACGCTGGTCCTCGCAGCCCGGGCGGCGCAGCGGCTGCTGCGGGCCCTCTCCGGGACTCCGTCCGGGGGTACCCGCCGGCTCGCACCGTCCGAGGTCGCGGTGCTCACCGCGCTCGTCTCGCCCTCGGTCGCCGGGATCGCCCTGGTCGCCGAACGCGCCGGCTGCCGGCTGTTCGGCTTCGACCTCGACATCCTGGCCCTGACCGTGCCCCACTTCCACTTCGCCGGTTTCACGGCCGCCCTCGTCGCGGGACTCGTATGCCGCACGACGGAGCCCGGGGCCGGTGCCCTGGCGCGCGGGGCGGCGTACAGCGTCCCCGGCGGAACGCTGCTGGTGCTCCTCGGCTACTTCGTCGACGACTGGGCCGAACTGGCGGGCGCGGTGGTGCTGACCGCCGGCATGTGGGCCGTGGCGCTGCTGACCTGGCGGGAGATCCGGCCCACCGGCCGCGACCGGACGGCGCGGGCGCTGCTCGGGACCTCGGCCGTGGTCCTGGTGGCCACCATGCTGCTCGCCCTGTGGTGGGCGCTCGGCGAGGCCACCGGGCTCGTACACCCCACCTTGACCTGGATGGCCGCGACCCACGGTCTCGGCAACGCGCTCGGCTTCGCCCTGTGCTCGGTGCTGGCCTGGCGCCGGCTGACCGGGGCGCAGCACAGCCCGCGACACATGGAGGAGAGCACCCCGTGACCCGACTCATCAGCACCGGCCGGGCCGCCGTCGATCCCCGGTACGCCCACCCGGCTTTCAACTACGCGGAGCGGAACGCGACGGAGCACCGGCCGCTGCCCGCCGGATACAACCACCTGCACCACCGGACCCGGATCGGCTCGGGCCGCGCCGTCTTCGAGGCCGCCGGGGCCGCCGTCACCACCTTCCGCGCCCACCGCGCCTCGGGGATGCTCGTCCGCGCCGATCACGGCGCCGTGCGGCCGGGCACCCGGGTGGTGGTCGGCATCGGCTTCGGCCCGCTGCGGATCAGCGCCCCCTGCCAGGTGGTCCGGACCGCGTACGAGCCCGGGCGCACCGGTTTCGCGTACGGGACGCTGACCGGGCACCCGGAGAGCGGCGAGGAGTCCTTCATGGTCATCCGCGACGCCGACGACACGGTGTGGTTCGAGGTGACCGCGTTCAGCCGCCCGGTCGCCTGGTACACCCGCCTGGCGGGCCCGCTGATGCCCGTCCTCCAGCGGGGTTACGCCCGCCTGCTGAGCCGCACCCTGCGCAGGCTGGCCGCGGCGGCCTGATCGGCCGGATACTGGAGGCGATGGACTGGTTCACGGCGCCCGGTTACTGGCTGGGCCGGCTGGTCTTCCAGCGGGCCCTGGCAGGCGTCTACCTCTTCGCCTTCCTCGCGGCGGCCCTCCAGTTCCGGGCGCTGATCGGGGCGCACGGCATGCTGCCGGTGCCGCGCTACGTACGGTACGTGCCGTTCAAGGCGGCTCCGAGCCTCTTTCAACTGCGCTACTCGGACCGGCTCTTCGCCTGCTGCGCCTGGACGGGGGCGTCCGGGGCGGCGGCCCTGGCGGCGGGCGCGGGGGACGAAATGCCCCTGGCTGCGGCGATGGGCCTGTGGGCGCTGTTGTGGCTGCTGTACCTGTCGATCGTGAACGTGGGGCAGACCTGGTACTCCTTCGGTTGGGAGTCGCTGCTGCTGGAGATCGGCTTCCTCGCCGTCTTCCTGGGCAATGGGCGGGTCGGGCCGCCGGTTCTGGTGCTGTGGCTGCTGCGCTGGGTGGTCTTCCGGGTGGAGTTCGGCGCCGGGCTGATCAAGATGCGCGGAGACGCCTGCTGGCGCAAGCTGACCTGCCTGTACTACCACCACGAGACGCAGCCGATGCCGGGGCCGCTGAGCTGGTTCTTCCACCATCTGCCGAGGCCGCTGCACCGGGTGGAGTGCGCCGCCAACCACGTGACACAACTGGTGGTGCCGGTGCTGCTGTTCACCCCGCAACCGGTCGCCTCGTACGCGGCCGGGGTCATCGTGGCCACGCAGCTGTGGCTGGTGCTGTCCGGCAATTTCGCCTGGCTGAACTGGGTGACGATCACGCCCGTCCTGTCGGCGATCGACTTCACCGGGCTCGCGGGGCCGCCCCCCGCCGCGGCCTCGCGCGGCGCGCCCGTCTGGTTCATGGTCCTGGTGTGCGCCGTGACGGTGCTGGTGCTGTGGCTCAGCCGGCATCCGGTGCGGAACATGATCTCGCGGCGCCAGGTCATGAACCGCTCCTTCGACTCCCTCCACCTGGTCAACACCTACGGCGCCTTCGGCACGGTGGGCCGGATCCGCGACGAGGTGGTCGTCGAGGGCACCGCGGACCCGCTGCCGCGCGAGGACGGGGAGTGGCGGGAGTACGGGTTCAAGGGGAAACCGGGCGATGTGCGCAGGTTGCCGCGCCAGTTCGCCCCGTACCACCTCCGGCTGGACTGGCTGATGTGGTTCGCCGCGCTCTCCCCCGCGTACGCCCGGGACTGGTTCGGGCCGTTCGTGGAGAGGCTGCTGACCGGGGACCGGGACACGCTGCGTCTGATCCGGCACAACCCCTTCCCGGACGCCCCGCCCGTCTACGTCCGGGCCCGGCTCTACCGCTACCGGTTCACCACCTGGCGGGAGTTGCGCGAGACGGGGGCGTGGTGGCACCGCAGGCTGCTGCGCGAGTACCTGGCGCCGACCCGTCTCGCGCACGCGGCCCGGTCGGAGCCCGAGTGGTCAGAGCCCGAGTAGCGCCGCCTCCTGCTCCTCCGTGATGCCCTTGCGCGGCCGGTCGGGGCGTTGCGGGGCGACGCCGCCGAGCGAGCGGAGCCAGGCCCAGGTGTCGGCCACGGTCTCCTCCACCGGGCGGCACGTGAGGCCGGCGGCCAGGGCCTTGGCCACGTCGCCGCGGAACATGTAGTCGTGGAGTTCCCCCTCGGGCAGCCACACCGGCAGTTCGGTCCAGGGCTCGATGCCGGCCTCGGCGATCAGGGCCGGGTCGGTCCAGCGCAGCTCGGCCGCGCCGCCGGTGGCCGCGACGCAGGCCTCCAGGAAGCTGCCCATCGTGGCGTGTCCGACCGGGGAGACCAGGTTGTACGGGCCGCCGTGCCCGGCCACGGCGGCGTCCAGGGTCCAGCGGGCGAGGTCGCGTACGTCGATGTACTGGAGCGGCAGGTCCCGCGGCCCGGGGGCGACCATGGGGCCGCCGCGGGCGGCCCGGTTCAGCCACCAGGGCAGTCGGCCGACGTTCTCGTACGGGCCCAGGATCAGCCCGGCGCGCACGAGCAGGGCGCGGTCTCCGAAGGCGTCCAGGGCGGCGAGTTCACCGCCGCGCTTGTCCTCGGCGTAGGCGAGGGACTCGGCGTCGGGCGAGCCCTCGACCAGCGGCCCGTCCTCGCCCATGCCGGCGGGGGCCGGGTAGGCGTAGACCGACCGGCTGGAGATGTAGGCGTACCGCCCGGCCCGGCCGCTCAGCAGGCGGGCGCTGTCGCGGACCGCGGTCGGGGCGCCGGACCAGGTGTCGACGACGAGGTCCCACTTCCCCTCGGCCAGGGCAGCCAGGCTGCCGGGCACCGTGCGGTCTCCGTGCACGGCGGAGGTTCCGGGCGGGGCCGCGTGGTGCCCGCGGTGGAAGACCGTGACCTCCCAGCCGCGGTCCAGGGCGTCATCGGTGATCGCGCGTCCGACGAATTCGGTACCGCCGAGCATCAGTAGTTTCATGCGGATCAGCGTGCCCGGACCTGGGGGGCCGGGGAAGTGGTGATCGCCCTGAGCGATGACGCTGACGGCGTACGCGATGCGGGAACTCGGCGGCGTGCCGCCGCGGTCCGAGCCGTGCGGGGGCTCCCCCGTACAGCGCAGCGCCCCCGTCGCCGTGTCGGCTCGGGGGCGCCGGGACGCCGAGTCGATGCCGGGAACGCTCAGTCGATGCCGGGCAGGATGTGCGATTCCGCCAGGTCGTCCTCGTAACCCGCCAGCCGGATGGGGGCGGACCGGGCCCAGACTTCGAGGTTGCCGAGCTTGTCGGTGCGGGGGCTGTTGCGCCGCCCCGGACGCTCCGTCAGGGTCTCGTCGGGCTTCGTCGTCGTGTCTGTCACCGCGCACTCCTTTGTGTTGCGCAACCCGGCGGGCGAACCGCGTGCCGGGCACAAGGGATAAAGGGTTTCCGGACGCGGTGGCGCCGTGGTGGAGCGTGGCCCGGTTGGGGCCTTCTTGCTGCCCCTCAGAGTACACATATGAGCGCACCCCCGCTCGATGGAACGGCAAAATCCACCCCGACCACTCGATTTCTTCCTCCGTTCAGCAAGTCGTGGGCCGAGGCTCCACAGCAGATGGTCTGCTCCACGGCACGAATGCGGCAGGAGTCCGGCACGAGCAGGGCGACGGAGGGAGCGGCAGTGACGCCCAGGTGCCTTCGCGGCCGGTCCGGAGGGGGAAGCGGCGCCGACCCTGCGCCGGAGCCGGTCGCGGCGGAGGCGCACCCGCGCGCACGGTGAACGGGCCGCGCCCCGGCTCCTGTACGGAGGCCGGGGCGCGCAGGCTCGGGGTTTGCGGGGTTTACCAGTTGGCGGGGGCGTAGTCCTTGAGGAACACGCCGTAGAGGTCCTCGCCTGCCTCGCCGCGCACGACGGGGTCGTAGACCCGGGCCGCGCCGTCGACCAGGTCGAGCGGGGCGTGGAAGCCCTCCTCGGCCAGGCGCAGCTTGTCGAAGTGCGGGCGCTCGTCGGTGATCCAGCCGGTGTCGACCGAGGTCATGAGGATGCGGTCGGTCTCGAACATCTCCCGGCCGCTGGTCCGCGTCACCATGTTCATCGCGGCCTTGGCGGCATTGGTGTTCGGGTGCCCCGCGCCCTTGTAGCCGCGGCTGAACACGCCTTCCATCGCGGAGACGTTGACGACGTACGCACGCCCACTGGACGCCCGGCGGGCGGCCTCGGCCATGGCCGGCCGGAGCTTGCTGATCAGGATGAACGGCGACGTGTAGTTGCACAGCTGGGTTTCGAGCAGCTCCACCGGGGAGATCTGGTCGATGGTCTGCACCCAGGTGTTGGTTTCGACGACGTCCGGGAGCAGGCCGCCGGCGTCGATGGCGGTGCCGTCGAGGTGCCGGGCGATGCTGGCGTTGCCCGCGACCAGGGCGAGGTCGGCGACCTTCTGCGCTTCGAGGCCGCTCACGCCGACGGGCAGCGCCGCCAGACCGTCGACCGCGCCGGAATTGAAGGCGCCGATGACGTGGTGGGCGGGGAGCTCACCGGCGGGGAGCGGGGCGCCCTCCCCTTCGACCAGCGCCGCGTACGCGGAGGGCAGGCGGCGCACGGTCTGCGTCGCGTTGTTGATCAGGATGTCCAGCGGCCCGGCCGCGGCCACCTGGTCGGCGAGCGCCACGGCCTGGGCCGGGTCGCGCAGGTCGATGCCGACGACCTCCAGGCGGTGCAGCCAGTCCGCCGAGTCGTCCATCGCCTTGAAGCGGCGGATGGCGTCCTTGGGGAAGCGGGTGGTGACGGTGGTGTGCGCACCGTCGCGCAGCAGCCGCAGCGCGATGTACATGCCGATCTTGGCCCGGCCGCCGGTGAGCAGCGCGCGCTTGCCGGAGAGGTCGGCACGGGCCTCGCGCTTGCCTCGGTTCTCGGCGGCGCAGTTCGGGCAGAGCTGGTGGTAGAAGTAGTCGACCTCGACGTACCGCGTCTTGCAGACGTAGCAGGAACGCGGGCGCTGGAGTATCCCGGCGATCCGGCCGGCCTCCGTGACCGAGGAGGGCAGGATGCCCTCGGTCTCGTCGTCGATGCGCTCGGCGGAGCCGGTCGCGGTCGCCTCGGTGACGGCCTTGTCGTTGGCGGTCTTGGCGGCGCGGCGCTCCTGGCGGCGGCGCTGCTTGACCGTGCGGTAGAGGCCCGCGGTGGCACGGCGTACGGTGATGGCGTCGGGGTGGTCGACGTCGAGCTCGTCCAGCTCGCCGAGCACGCTCAGGCAGAGGGCCAGGCGCTCGGGGTCGATGCCCGGCCCGTGGGCCTGCCCGTAGTCCTGGCTGTCTTCGGTCACCGTCATGGCCGCTGCCGTTCCTTGATCACTCGTCCGCGTCCGCCTGCTGCGGATGTCCCCAAAACGGCAACTGTACGGATCCGACGCGCCCGGGACCAAACCCGTTCCGCCGTCTCTCACGCAGGGCTACCGCGGGGTCACCGGAAACAGTCCGCAGGGAGGACGCGGAGTGATCCTCTACTCCGTTCGGAGTATGCCTTGAGGATGATCGGATACCTCCTTGAGGGGGAGGAATAGGCCGCTCGGGCAAGGCATTGTGGAATCTATGAGTGCCCTTGTGCTGTCGGTCCTGCTGTGCCTGGTCTCCGCTGTGGCGTACGCGGGCGGCGCGATCGTCCAGGAGCGGGTCGCGGCCGGCACCCCGGACCGCACGTACGCGGCGCTGCGCCGACCCGGCTGGTGGGTCGCGGTCGCACTGAACGGCCTCGGCGCCCTGCTGCACGTGGTGGCGCTCGCCTACGGGCCGCTGAGCCTGGTCCAGCCGCTGGGTGCGCTCACCATCGTCTTCGCGCTGCCGATGGCCGCCGTCTTCGTCCGCCGGCGGGCGGGTGCGGCGGCCTGGCGGGGCGCCCTCATGGCCACGGTGGGCCTGGCGGGCCTGCTGGCCCTGACCGGCGGGAACCGGGACGGGGGCCAGCCGCTGGCCGGCGGCGAGCAGGTACTGCTGCTGCTGGCGACGGGGGCCGGCGTGGCCGTCCTGTCCCTGGCGGCGCACCGGATGCACCGGGCGGTGCTGCGCAGCGTGCTGCTGGCCGCGGCGGCCGGTACGGCGTTCGGCATGGCCTCGGTGTTCACCAAGTCGGTCGCCGAGGGCGTCACCGGTGCGCTCGGCGCCGCCGGGTCCGCGGGCTCCCTGTGGCCCGCCCTGGCGGCGATCGCGGTGCTGGCTTCGGCCGGGCTGCTGCTCTCGCAGGCCGCCTATCGGGGCGCGGGGCTGACCGCGCCGCTGGCCACCGTGACGGTGGTCAACCCGGTGGTGGCGGCGGCGGTCGGCATCACGCTCTTCGGCGAGGGCTTCCGGTACGGGGCCGTGGGCACGGCCTCGGCCCTGGCGAGCGCCGCGCTGGCGGCGGCCGGCCTGGTCCTGCTCACGGCCGTGCCGTCGCACGTGCGGGGGTCAGATGCTGACTCCGTGGCCGCGGAGGTACTTCAGCGGGTCGATGTCGGAGCCGTAACCGGGTCCCGTCCGCATCTCGAAGTGCAGATGCGGTCCCGTGGTGTTCCCGGTCGAGCCCGAGCGGCCGATCCGCTGGCCGCCCGAGACCTGCGCTCCGGCCTTGACCCCGAGCGCCGAGAGGTGGGCGTACTGCGAGTACCGGCCGTCGTGGTGCCGGATGACGACCTGGTATCCGTACGCTCCGGCCCATCCGGCGGAGACGACTTCGCCCGGGCCGACGGCCTTCACTGAGGTCCCGGTCGCCACGGGGAAGTCGACGCCCGTGTGGTAGCCGCTGGACCAGGAGGACCCCGAGACGCGGTAGCGGGTGCCGAGGGCTGCGTCGACGGGAGCGACGAACCCGCCCGAGGCGGGCTGTGCGGCCGGCTTCTCGGCGGGTTTTTCCGCAGGCTTTGCGGCGGGCTTCTCGGCGGGCTTCTCCGCCGCGGGCTGAACGGGTTTGACGGGCTCGGCGGTGCGCGGGGGCTTCTCGGGGTTCTGGGCGGGCGGCGGCGGGGCCGGGGCGGTGGTGACGCGCAGGGTGAGCCGCTGGCCGGGGAAGATCAGGTTCGGGTCGCTGCCCACGGTCGCCCGGTTCGTCTCGTACAGCGCTTGCCAGCCGCCCTCGACGTGCCGGCTGGTGGCGATGGCCGAGAGGGAGTCGCCGGGGGCGACGACGTACGGGTTCGGCAGCACCGGCGTGCCGGTCGGTCGGGGTGCGGCGGCCTGCGGTGCGGTGGCGGGGGCCTTGGCCTGCTGGGTGGGGACCTGCGGGGTCGCGGCGGGCGCCGGCGCGCTGCGGCTGAGCCCCGCCTGCTTCCCGCACACCGGCCAGGCCTGCGGGCCCTGCCCCTTGAGCACCTTCTCGGCGACCGCGATCTGCTGGTCCTTGGTCGCCAGGTCGGCGCGGGGGGCGTAGGCGGTGCCGCCGAAGGCGCGCCACGTGCTCTGGCTGAACTGGAGCCCGCCGTAGTAGCCGTTGCCGGTGTTGATGTGCCAGTTGTGGGTGGACTCGCACCCGGCCACCTTGTCCCAGGTGTCCAGGGAGGCGGCCTGGGCGGCGCCGGTGCCGATCAGGGGGAGCGCGATCCCGGCGCCACCGGCGGTGACGGCGAGTGATGCGCGGTTGATGCTGCTCGGCTGGTACCGGCGGTGCCGACCCCGTACACCCATGGGAGCCCCCATCGAAGACATCAGGAAGCGCACAACCTAACGTCGCGTTGGGTGCATGACAAGAGGCGCAACGGGGCGCATGCCGCCGGAAGTTGACAGGGCGTCGGTGCACATCGGTGTGCAGGAACTCTCGCGGCACCGGTGCGGGCGCGGCCACCGGCGACCCGCACACCGGGGCATGCGGCAGGGCGCGGCTCCCACTCGGCCGGGGCGTGCCCGTGCCGGTGGCCGGGATCGCGGTGGCGGTGTCAGGCCCTGACGAGCTGCGGGCGGCCTACGGGGTCCGACGGGACGGGGGCGGACGCCGGGGGCGGACGCACGGATACGGGGCGCAGGAGGACCGGCGGGCGCGATCCTCGTCACTGCGGCCTTCGCGACGTCGCGGGCGCGCCAAGAGGCCGCCCCGCGCGGCGTGGAGTGGCCCCCGGCGGCCTCAGTCAGTGCCGACGGGGATTCTCCGGGGCCGCGAGGCCTCGTTCCGCCCCCTCCGGAGCGGTGTCCGCTCCGGAGGTACGCACGGGCCGGTGCAGCCGCTCAGCTGAGGGGTCCGGGCTGCGGGATCGGCGCGGGCCCCGGCGGCGGCGGCACCGGATCGGGCTCGGGCACCGGCCCGGGGACGGGCGGCACGGGCCGCGGAATGGGCTCGGGGTCCGGGAACGGCGGCGTCGGACTCGGCGGCTGCGGCACGGGCGACGGCTCCGGCACCGGCGGCTGCGTCTGGTCTTCGTCTGCGTATCGCACCATATGGGCCACCTTCCCCCCATCGGGCCGCCTACGCCTGCGGAAAACGGCGCGGGCAGCGGGCAACTCGCCCGTGCGGCCCCGCGCCCGCAGGGTGGCCGGGACCGGGGCGTGCACGGGTGGGAGGTGCGCCGGGACTGGGCCCGTCACCAGAGGTCGGGGCTCGCGTCCAGCTGGGTCTTGGCCGCGGCGACGACCTCCGCCGGGGCCTCGGGGGCCTGATCGGGGTGCCGGGCGGCCCAGCTCGCCGCGTACGGGCACAGCGGCACCACCGGCACGCCCTGGGAGGCGGCGATGCCGTAGAAGGCGTGCACCAGGTCCCCGGCGATGCCCCGGCCCTCGTGACCGGGCTCGACGATGGTGTGCACCGCCACCAGTGCGCTCGGCGCCTCCGCGAGCACGAAGTACGCGATCAGCCCGACGACCTGCCCGCCCTCGACGGCGAGCAGCCGCCCGGCTTCCCGCTCGTCCTTGAACTCGATCGTCCCGGTCTGCGACATGGCCCCGTACTCCCCTCAGACAGCCACCGCGTGGGGGCTGCGCTCCTGGTCCGTTCCCGGCACCGGGGCGGACGGGTCCGCGCCCAGCTCGATGATCCGGTTGTCCGCGTCGACGTGTACGACACGGGGCTTCAGCGTCCTGGCCTCGGCGTCCTCGACCTGCGCGTAGCTGATCAGGATGACGAGGTCCCCCGGGTGCACGAGATGCGCGGCGGCGCCGTTGATCCCGATGACTCCGGAACCGCGCTCCCCCTCGATGACGTACGTCTCCAACCGCGCCCCGTTGGTGATGTCCACGATGTGCACGAGCTCCCCGGGCAGCAGATCAGCCGCGTCGAGGAGGTCCGCATCTATGGTCACGGAGCCCACGTAGTGCAGGTCGGCCTGGGTGACGGTGGCGCGGTGGATCTTGGACTTGAACATTGTCCGAAACATGGAGAATCTCCCGATTGGTCTGCTCCCTGCCTGCTCATCGCAGGTCAAGGGCGGTCTCCGCAGATTACAACCATTCGCATGTTCGGTCAGCTTCCCCAAGGTCTCTCAGGAGTCGTGCTGACCAATTGCCGACCTTCCTGGCCACCGTCAGGACCTTGCCCCGGACTGAAGCACTGCTCCAGCACACGACGCCTTCATCCGCACCGAGCACGACCCGGTGAACGGCCGGTTCGCGCCGATCAGCCCCATGCGGCTGGGCGGCCGGACCTACACCAAGGACCACGACGGGCATCCGATGGAGTTCGGCGGTACGTGGGTCCACCCTCTGCAGCCGCACGTGTGGTCCGAGGTCGACCGGTACGCGGTCGAGACCGAGACATTCCCGGTGCTGGAGGGGCTGCGGCAGGCGGTCGTCTCCGACGGCCGCGTCGTGGACTTGTCCGACGACGATGTCGAGCGGGCACTGGAGGCGTTCGACCAGTT
This sequence comes from Streptomyces sp. NPDC043680, assembly GCF_056436685.1. NCBI lineage: Bacteria > Bacillati > Actinomycetota > Actinomycetes > Kitasatosporales > Streptomycetaceae > Streptomyces > Streptomyces sp. NPDC043680. The sequence goes on from NZ_JBWKCE010000020.1 coordinate 109,836, forward strand.
CTGCGCCCCGGGCATGACCCTGTTCCCGGAGCCGTTCCTGGAAACGGTGAGTTCGGACCCGGAGGGCCTGGGCCGACGATCGATGCGTGAGCAGCTGGACGCCTTCAAGGCCGCGCCGGAGGTGCGCGACTGGGTGGAGGGGATGTGCTGCTTGGTCGCGTTCGGCCCCCTCGACCAGTCCGGTGCGTCCGAGATCTCTGCGCTGTACCCGGCCAAGGCGTAGTACCGGAAGCCCACAGCGTGTGTCCCAGTTCGTGCAGCCCGACGGAACCAGAACTCGCGCTGGCCGGCGGAGCTCTGGTGTTCTTCTTCGTCGACCGGGCTGCTTCGGCATCCTCCAAGGGTTCGGCGGACCGATCGATCGTCATCGGTGCGCTGCTCGACGGAATTCCGGAATCGATTGTCCTGGGCATGGGCGTCGCAGCCGGCGGGCACGTCAGCATCGCCTTCCTGGCCGCCGTCTTCATCTCCAACATGCCCGAAAGCCTCGGTGCGACCTCGGGCATGCTCGCTGCGGGGCAATCACCTCGTCAGGCCTACCGGGCCTGGTGGGCCTTGGTAGCGGTGGCCGCAGCGAGCGCCGCGGCCGGATACGGCATTCTGCAGCTGCTGCCCCAGGCAGACGGACGCTACGCGGAGGGCTTCGCCGCCGGGTCGGTGCCGACGATGCTCGCCAATTCGATGATGCCCGAAGCGTACGAGCGCGGCGGCAAGGCGACCGGCCTGCTGACCGTCCTCGGATTCGCCGTCGCCGGCGCCCTGTCCGCCCTCGAATAGCCGACCCGCCCAGCCGCGCGCAGAACCGAGTGTCCCGCCCCCCACGGCGGCTTCTCCGGCGTCTGCACCGTTCCTTGGTTAGGCTTGCCGATAGACGTCCCTCTCCGCGGAAGCGCAGCTACTGCCGGGGCGCCGAGAAGCCTCGGCTCCCCCACCACTCGTACGACCGGAGCGCCGCGTGTCATACCGCCCGCTGCCCAGCCTGGCGCGAACGACCGCTGTGGCTGTCTTTGTGATCACCCTGGCCGCCGTGCCCTCTGGCCCTGCGCTTGCATTCACCGGTGGCAACCACGAGGACATCACACGGGCGGCCCTGCCCTGGGAGCCGGCCACGCTGCATGAGATGGCTGATGCCCGCGACGGGGCGATCAATGCCAATGACCACGGCGGATACTTCCTCATCGGCCCGCTGCACTGCGACAACGCCGACTACCTCGCCCCCCGCTACGCCCAGCACTATCCCCGCAGCCGGGACGAGGCCACCACCGAGCTCCTCGCCTGCATCCGTACCTCCGTCGCCCGCTTCCGGAACGCGATCCGGGCGGCCGACGGCCTCGTCGACGTAGACGGCAAGGTCCGGGCCGACCAAAGCGACCTGTCCTCCCACTGCACGTGGAAAGAGACTCCCGACCGTGCCAAGTGCGACGTTCTGGAACAACTCGGCCGCGGCTGGCACCAGATCCAGGACTTCTACTCGCACTCGAACTGGTCCGACCGGACCGCCCCCGGTCCGGTCGGCCTCTCCGACCCTCCCGGACTGGCACGTACCGATGTCGCCCCCTTCCTCGACATCCGCCGCTACAGCACCATGAAGGACACCGACTGGACCCGGGACGCACGCACCCGCATACCCATGGACCTCACGACCGGCTGCTACTCCGACTTCGATTCCACCGGCGTCAAGGCCGACGACTGCGCCGGCCGTATCCCTCACGACCGCGGCCTGAACAAGGACACCGCCGTATCCCGCCGCTCGAAAACCGGCGACAACTTCAGCCGCGCCGTTTCCGGAGCCACCGCCGAGATCACCCGCCAGTGGAACGACTTCAAGGCCGAACTGCTCGCCACCTATCCAGACCACCGGCGCGGCGAGCAGATGATCTGCGCGCTCGTTCACGACGACCCGGATTCAAGCTGCCCCTGAGCACAGTGGCGCGCGGCCATTGCGCCGAAATGGTCCTTCACCTGGGTGATCACGGTGGGTTCGGGGTAGCCACCCAGCATGATCACTGTTGGGGTCGAGGAAGAGTACTTGCTGGTCGACCCAGAAACGCTCCTTCCCACTCCGCTCGTGCACGAGGTGCGTGCCACGGCCCGCCTGACACCGATCGCTGACGAGCGAGAGGTCCAGGACGAACTGCTCCAGGCGCAGATCGAAGTCGCCACCCCCGTGTGCACGGCCCTGGAAGAAGTAGGGGGTCATCTCCTACGGCTGCGTCACGCGGTCGCCTCTGCCGCCCAGGCGAACGGCTGCCGCATCGCGATCTCTGCCACCGCGCCGGTCAGGGACGTCTCACCCGTACCCGTCACCAGCACGGCGAGGTATCTGAAGATGCGGGAAGAGGCCCGCTTGCTGGTCGATGAGCAGCTGATCTGCGGGATGCACGTCCATGTCGGGATTCCCGACCGGGAGACCGGAGTGGCTGTCCTGAACCGGCTGCGCGTCTGGCTTCCGACCCTGCTGGCGATGTCCGCGAACGGGCCCCTGTGGGACGGACGGGACACCGGCTTCGCCAGCTGGCGCACGATCATCTTCGGCCGCTGGCCGGTGAGCGGCCCGCCACCGCATTTCGCGGGGGTCGCGGACTACGAGGCGCGGGTCGATGGACTGCTGGAATCGGGAGTGATCCCCGATCGGGGTCAACTGTACTGGCAGGCCCGGCTCTCGGAGCGGTACCCGACCATTGAGCTGCGCTGCTGTGACGTGCAGCTGGAGGCGGACGACGCGGTGATGCTCGCCGGTGTCGTCCGCGGGCTCGCCGCCACCGCGATCGCTGAGGAGAAGGCAGGCGTCGCCCCGGCGCCATGCCGACCGGAGCTCCTGCAAGCGGCGACCTGGCATGCGGCCCGGCACGGGCTGAGCAGCACGCTGGTGGGCCCGGAAGGCCGGCTGCGGAGCAGCGGGGACGTGCTGTGCGCGCTCCTGCGTCACATCGGACCCGCCCTCGAAGAGAGCGGTGACTACCGCGAAGTGAGCTCGCTCGTTCATCGGCTCCTTCAGCAAGGCACGTCGGCCGACCGCCAGCGCCGGGCTCTGGCCGAGGCTGGCCTACCGGCGGTCGCGGCCCTGATCACCGCAGGAGCCACCACGGTCTGACTCACCGGCCGGGGTTGAGGGGGGCTGAAGAGGTCCGTCAGAGCCGCAAAGCCGCCCGGCTGGATTCCGCCTTACCGTTTGCCGCCGTGGCGAGTGGAGCAAGGCAGAATGCCGTCACGTCATGGGCGTGGTCGCATCACCTCATGAAAGATCCGTTCGCGTGCGACGATCCGGCTGCGCTGTCCGCGTCCACGTCTGCTCCGGCCGACCGTGCAGCGGCTCGCCGCGCGGTGGCCACTCATGCCGAGAGCCCCGCGGAGTGCGAGGTGCTGCTCGACATGCTTGGGCTGCTCCCCGACGAGGAGCGCGCCGTGTGTGCGCTCGGACTGCCGGCGGAGACCGGCGGCCGGACGCGGCCGTGATGCCGTGCCGGCTTCACCCGTCCGGAGCCGCACCAGGGTGCGTTTTCGTGTGCGGTTCGCTGAAATGCAACGAGCCTGAATTTCTCATTGCAGCATCCGCCGCAAGGCTCCGCACCTTTACACCATGGCGACAGCGCACGGTGCTGGGGTATCAGCCGGTGAGTTGGTAGAGGCTTCTGCCGACGAGCCACAGTCCCAGGAGGAGGCAGATGAACACGATCGCCGGGTCCTTGTGGCGTTCCAGCCATGCGCGCAGGCTCAGCAGGGCGAGTTGGGCCTTCTCGGGGGCGAACACCATGTACAGCTCCATGGCCAGCAGGGTGGAGGTGGCCAGGAGGCAGAAGGCCGTGAGGGCCAGAAAGGACTCGCCGTGGGAGAGGTCGGCCTGGATGACGGTGGCGGCAGCGGCGCTGACCATACCCCAGGGCTGGAGCAGCACGGCGAGGGCTGCCGCGGACCATCCGGTGACGTCGTCCATCCGGGATGTTTCGGATGGCCCGGTAGCCGCGGCCCCCTCCTGTGCGGAGGACTCCGGAGCTGTGGCCGTACGGCGGCTCCGGCGCCGCCTGTGCCCGCTGTACACCACCAGGGCGACACCGATGACCAGCGTGGCCACGAGTGCCGCGACGGACGGCGGAGAGCGGGGCGGGGGTGGCTGCCCGTCGGTGACGAGGAGCACGATGGCCATCACGGCCACGAGGCACGCCAGCCAGGCGAGGATGAACGCCAGGCCCCTGCGCACCCCGTGGGATGCGGACACCACCAGGACGAAGGCCATGATGGGCAGCGGGAACAGCGTGACTGCCAGGCCGATGAGGAGCAGGTCAAGCACCATGGCGGCGCACCCCGCACCCGTGCTTCTTCCCGGACGGCAGGGTGGTCCGGGCCGTGGCCGGTGTCGCTCTCACAGAAGTGAGGCTCATTCGACCATCGTGACCCTGCCCTGGTCCGGAGCGCAAAAGAATCTTTCCCTTGGAGAGCACGTGCTAGGCGACGCTTGCGGCCTGGTCGAGTTCGGTGTCGAGAGCGAGTGCCGCGGTGATGAGGGCGAGGTGGGTGAAGGCCTGGGGGAAGTTGCCGAGCTGTTCTCCGGTGAGGCCGACCTCTTCGGCGAAGAGCCCGACGTGATTGGCATAGGTGAGCATCTTGTCGAAGGCGTAGCGGGCCTGATGGAGACGGCCGGCCCTGGCGAGGGCGTAGACGTACAGGAAGGTGCACAGCGAGAAGGTGCCCTCGGAGCCCTCCAGCCCGTCGGGGGACGCCTGCGGGTCGTAGCGGTGGACGAGGCTGTCGGAGACGAGTTCGCCGTCCATGGCGTCGAGGGTGGACAGCCAGCGCGGATCCCTGGGGGTGATGAAGCCGACCAGGGGCATGAGCAGCAGGGATGCATCCAGGACGGTGTTGTCGTACTCCTGGACGAACGCATGGCGCTCCTCGCTCCAGCCGAGGGTCATGACCTGCTGGAGGATGGCATCCCGTGCAGCGGTCCAGCCGGTCAGGTCGGCTGGGCGGGCGGTGGCGACGGCCTGGCGGATGCCCCGGTCGAGGGCGACCCAGCACATGAGGCGGCTGTAGGTGAAATCCTTCTGCCCACCACGGGTTTCCCAGATTCCCTCGTCGGGGCGGTCCCAGTTCTCGCACAGCCAGTCCAGCAGGGCGGCGCAGCGCAGCCAGTCGTCGAAGCCCACCACCTCGCCGACCTGGCCGGCCTGGGCGAGGGCGTAGACGGCCTCGCCGTAGATGTCCATCTGCAGTTGGTCCGCGGCGCCGTTGCCCGATCGCACCGGTACGGAGCCCCGCCAGCCCTCCAGGTGGTCGAGGACCTCCTCGGTCAGGTACGGGTCTCCGTCGACGCGGTACATGATCTGCAGGGGTTCGCCGTTGGGGGCGCCGCCGTCCCTGAGTCGCTGGAGGAGCCAGCTGCGGAAGGCGTTGGCCTCGTCGGTGAAGCCGAGGCCGCGCATGGCGCGGACCGAGAGGGAGGCGTCGCGGACCCAGGTGTAGCGGTAGTCCCAGTTGCGTTCGCCGCCCTCCTGCTCGGGCAGGCCCATGGTGGCGGCTGCGATCGGTGCGCCGGTCGGTGCGTACGTCATCAGCTTGATGGTGATCGCGGAGCGGTTGACCATCTGCTGCCAGCGGCCGCGGTAGGTGCAGTGTGCGATCCAGCCGTGCCAGAAGTCCCGCACGGCGTTGAACTCCTCCACCATGTCACCCACGTTCACCGCCGACGGGGCTGCGCTGCCCGCGTCACAGACTGTCAGCAGGACGGCCGCGCGTTCCCCTTCGGCCAAGGCCACGGTCGCCCGCACGTCCAGCCCGTCGGCCTCCAGGGCAACAGGCCCCAACGCTTGCAGGTGCGCGGTGATACCGGGTCCGTCGAAGCGGGCGGTGGCACCGTCGAACCTCAGGTCGTGCGGTGCCCGGCCGTAGTCGAAGCGCGGGCGGCACTCCAGGCTGAAGCGCGCGGTCCCGCGTACACCGCGCATGACCCGCACCACTTGGTGTCGGTCGGTGACGGTATGTGGATCGCGCACGGGCATGAAGTCGATGACCTCGCCGACGCCTTCGGGGGTGAGGAAACGGGTGATGAGGACAGCGGTGTCGGCCAAGTACAGCTGGCGGGTGACGACCTCGGCGTTGCTCGGCGGTTCGTCGTCGGAGACGGGCAGTGCGTCGGCGGTGATGGCGAAGTAGCCGCCTCGGCTGTCGTCGAGCAGGCCGGCGAAGATGCTGGGCGAGTCGAAGCGGGGGGAGCAGAACCAATTGAGTACACCCTCGGACGAGACGAGGGCACAGGTCTGCAGGTCCCCGATCAGACCGTGCTCGGCAATCGGCGGGTAGGGGCGCATCGGCCCTCCACGAGGGATGAGGCTGCCGCTCTCAGGAACTGAGGACTTTGGCCTTGGCCTGCTCGTACTCGGCTGCCGTGATGTCGCCGCGGCTCTTGAGCTCGGCGAGCCGCGACAGTTCCTCGCCGGCGTTGACGGTCCCGGCACTCTCGCGCACATAGGAGCGGAAGGCCTGCTCCTGCTGGTGGGCCCGCCTCAGCTCGCGTTCGCCCATCCCGCGTCCTCGGGCGATCAGATAGACGAGGACGCCCAGGTAGGGCAGCACAATGACGAAGATGGTCCATCCTGCTTTGCCCCAGCCGTTCAGCTCGTCGTCACGGAAGATGTCGCCGATGACGCGGAAGAGCAGCATGAACCAGAGCACCCAGAGGAAGCACAGCATCATGGTCCAGAACATGTTCAGCAGAGGGAAGTCGTAGTCCTCTGCCAGGTTGAGCAGCGAGTTCTGCATGGCCGGTCTCCTGTTGGTTGGCGGGCCCGGCGGGCCCTGAAAACAGTTTGCGTCCGAGAGGACGAGTGGTCGCGTTCATGCAGGCGCTGGGGTGAACGGGTACAGCTCGTCAGCGCCGGGTTGTACGACGCCGTAGCTGCTTTCCGGTACCTCGTTCCAGGCGCCGGGCAGGTCGCCGAGGGGTTCGGACACGATGAGACGGGTCTCATCGGATACTTCCTGGAGGAACGCCACATCGGGGTGCAGCCTGCGCAGCGCGTCCACCTTGCTGCTGTAGAACAGGGAGCGGGAAGCGTGCCCGCTGGAGTAGCGGAAGGCCCAGACGCGTTCGCCGTCGGTGATCGCGAGCGTCATCTGGAGCGGGAACTCCACTCCGTGCTCGCGGCCGGCGCGCTCCACCACTCCCGCCATCCGGGCCACGGCGGCCGGCGGGTCCCGGTCCAGGCCGAAGGTGAGGGCCAGGTAGAACATCACCTCGGAGTCCGTCGTTCCTTCGATGTCGGCGTACAGAGCGGGATCGACGAGCAGGGTGAGGTCCCGGCGCATGAGGTGAAAACCGGCGATCGCACCGTTGTGCATGAACATCCAACGGCCGTGCCGGAACGGGTGGCAGTTCGACTGCTGCACCGCGGTCCCGGTCGACGCCCGGATGTGGGCGAAGAACAGCGGGGAGCTGACATGGTCAGCCATCTCCCGCAGGTTGCGGTTGTTCCAGGCGGGACCGACGTCTCTGAGAAGCGCCGGAGTGTCGTTGCCCTCCGTGTACCAGCCGACACCGAACCCGTCGCCGTTCGTCGTCTCGACACCGAGCTTGGAGTGCAGGCTCTGGTCGATCAGCGAGTGGGCCGGTTTGTACAGGATGGTGTCGAGCAGCATGGGCGTTCCCGAATACGCGAGCCATCGGCACATGCGTGATCACCTGCGTCCCTACAGCGTTGCGAGAGCCACATCGCCTTCCCACTCGCCCCCGGAATTGCGCTGTTTGCAACGAGCTCGCCCGCCGTGCTGCGGGCAACGTCGTGTGGATCTCATCCGGCAATCTCATTCTCGGCTCCCTCCCGGAGGAGTGCCACGCGGGGGAGAACCGGGCGACCATCGATCCGAGCAATCGCGGCGGCATGAGACAGAGTGGCGAAATGCCGGATACAAGGCATTCCGTCATTGTTCTCGGGAAGGGCGGTCGCCGCCGTCGCAGTTTGTCCCCCGAGGAGTCTCTCCGTGCCCGAACCGGAGGCCAGTCCGCGTCGGCTCGCCGTCCCCGGCTGGATGCGCAAGCACACCCCGCTGCTGGGCAGGCTCCTGGAGCAGCTCGCGACCGTACGGGTCCTGGACTGTGCGACCCGGCTGGCCGCCCAGGCCTTCCTCGGTGCGCTGCCGGCCATCTTCGTCATCGCCGCCGTCGCACCCGAGTGGCTCCAGGAGGAGCTGGTCTCCTCCATCCGCGCGACACTGGGGCTCCAGGACGCCGCGCTGGACCAGGTGCGGGATGTGTACTCCGCCACCGACCCCATGGCCGTGGCAAGCACCAGCGGGGTGGGAGTCCTGGTGACCCTGCTGTCGGCCACCGCCTGCAGCCGCGCCCTGCAGAAAACCTGTGAGCGCTCATGGCACCTGCCCAAGGCCAGGGCGCGGCTCGCCGCGTGGCGGTGGCTGGCCTGGATCGTCGTCTGGCTGGCCGCCCTGCTGTTCCAAGGCCCGGTACAGAACGCCTTCGGCGCCGGCCGGGCCGTCGGATTCCTCGTCGCGACGGTCAGCAGCACCCTGCTGTGGTGGTGGACCCAGCACTTGCTGCTCGGCGGCCGGGTGCCCTGGCTGCCGCTGCTGTCCGGAGCGGTTCTGGCGGGCGTCGGGGGGCAGTTGCTTTCCCTGGGATCGAAGATCTACATGCCCCATGCCGTGGAGCGCAGCATGCAGCAGTTCGGCAGCCTCGGCTCGGTCTTCGTCCTCCTGTCCTGGCTCATCGTGTTCTTCATCGTCATCACGCTCGCCATCGCCGTCGGGTACGTGGTGGCCCACGAGGCCCTGCCGGCGCGCTGGCTGAAGACGCCGCCCACCGCACCCGCGCACCTGTGACCGTGAGCGGCTAGCGGTCCCCGACGGGCCCGGTCCCGGTATCGGCGCCGACCCCGTCACCGCGGCGGCCACTGGCCGCCAGCAGTGCGAGTACGGCGAGCACTGCCAGCAGGATGAGCACCAGCAGCAGGACCGTGAGCACCGTCGGGTGGTTCCACAACGCGAACACCAGCGCGAGTACGAGCAAAACGCCGGTGGTGAGCCAGCGCCGGTGGGCCTGCACCCAGGTGCCGACCCGCCCGGCGCGCACCCCGCGGGCGGCGCCCCAGCCCGCGGCGGAATCAGCCGCACGCTCCGCCGCACTGCGTACGCCGCGCGGCAGGCGGCCGGCGCCGGACAAGTAGGCGCCGAGCGCCACGGCAACCCCGAGGACGATCGCGGTCCGGATGCTGACCCGCAGGAACCGCACGAGCGTGTCGAAGACCGCCGACGCCGCGGCCGGGGACTGGACCTGCTCCGGGAGGTGGTCGAGGTAGTAGCGGCGTGCGAGGGTCAGACCGATGCCGACGAGGAGGCAGGCGGCGGCCGCACACAGCATGGTGGTCACCAGCGCCCGGCGTCTACGCCGGGCGAGCAGCACACCGGCCGCCCCGAGGAGCACGGTGAGTACGGGTAGCCAGTTGCCGACGATGTCCAGCAGGTGCACCGCGCCCCTGATCTTGGCCAGTTTGTCGGACTGGAGGAGCACCATCTGCTTGTCGACCTCGGGGATCTTCTCGGCCGGGGAGAGGCCGGCCTTCACGAGGTCCTGCTTGACGTTCTCCACGGCGGCGCCGACGTCGAGGGTGACTGTTCCGCCCTCGACTCCCACCGCGCCGCGGCCCTCACCAGTCATCGCGTGCACCACGGCGGAGTGGGCGGCGCGGTTGGCGGTGGTCCAGACGGTCTCGAACCGGTCGCTCTCGACGAAGCGGGTGGCCACCTTGGAGACGGCCGCATCCGCGGCCGAGTCCAGCTGCGGGCCCAGAGCCTTGACCGCCGTTCCGACACGGGGCGGCAGCCCCTGGGCCTCCAACCACTTCGCCAGGTCCGCAGTGACCTGACTACCGTCGACCCGTACGTCGGCCGCCTCGGTGATCCGGTGGACGGCGGCGGCCTCGATGTGCGGGTTCGAGGCGAGCGGGGAGACCGTGGACACGTACCGGTCGGTGTCCAGCACGATGTCGTGCACCCAGACCGTGAGCAGAGAGATCGGGACGAGGATGCACGTGAGCGTGATCAACACGGCCGAAACGGTGCCCGTCACGATCCTCCGGGGACGCGAAGCCTCCGTCCGACCTGGTCCGGGTCGCTCAGACGACAAACTCATGGGGCTCCCTGGGGGCGACTGGGGCGAAGGCCGCTTCCCGGTCATTGGACACGTCGCGCCGCAGGTCTGCACGCTCGGTTGAGCCCAACGTGTAATGCGCACACGTGGTGACGTGTGCGGACGTACCCGCGGACCAGCCACCAGCGATCAGGCGTGCCCTACCGTCGAATACGGTCCGCCATCCGGAAGACCCCTATTCCTCTGCCGCCCGTTCCGCAGCGCGCACCTGAGCAGCGAACTCATCCTCGGGCATGCGCTCCAGAACCCCGCCGTGGCGCCGGGCCAGTTCGTCTCCGGGCTCCTGCGTGGCTTCGTCCACGTCCACGATGAGCAACGCGGAGCCCTCGTCAATGCGACTGCTCAGCATGATCAGGCCCGCGCCGTTCTCCAACAGATCCTGGTTCTCGACAGCGCCACCCAGGGCCGCGCCCGCGGCGGCGCCCAGCAGGACACCCAGCGGTCCGCCCAGCAAACCGATCAGCCCACCGGCAAGACCGCCGCCCGCCGTCCTCCTGCCGGCCCCTTGCACGTGGGTCTCCGGTACGTCGAGCAGCCCCTCGGCGGAGCGCTCCAAGATCGATGCCTGACGCAGCCCCGGCAGCGTGAGTGCCTCCTGGAACGCCGCACGGCTTGCCTCCCGATCAGTGAACGAGATCAGCAGCACCTGATGGCTGTCCGCCATGTCGACCGTCCTCCGCTACTACGCGCCGGGCACACGCTTACACCTTCACAGTGGAACCCGCCGAAGGCCTCGCCGCCACGCGCAGCACACGGGGCGGCGCTGCCGGCCGCCACGTCTCTGGCGGCCGGCACTCGGGACAACCGGGGTCCGGACCGATCGCGGCCAGGTGCGGGCCTACCACCAGTACACGAAGACCATGCTGTGAAACCAGCGGCGAGAGTTAAGTCTCCGGTGCAGGGCGGGAGGCCGCCGACATTCGCGCACTGCCGTCACCGAGGTCAGCCACGGCGGGGCATGATCGGGACGGATGCTGACCACCTGCTGACCTGGCCCCCGGGCCTTTCCACGCGGCCACGCAGACGCCCGGCTGGGGTTCCCCAGCCGAGCGTCTGTCCACACTGTCCGGCCGCCCGGCGTCACCACCGTTCCCGGGCGACCGGATGGCATGGATCATCCGGACTGCCCGTAGTCACCTTGGTTGTCACCTTGGTTGTGGCCCTTCTGCTCACCCGTATCGGGCTGAGGGACCTTCTCGGGGACCTTCTTGGGGGCCGTGGGTGTGCCGTCGTCCGTGCCCTGGTGCGTGTTCTTCTGCGTGTCCTGGTTGACGCCCTCGCGGTTGTCCTGGCCCGTGCCCTTGTTGGTGTTCTCGTTGGTGCCCTCGTGCTTGTTCTGGCTGGTGCCCTGCCGGTTCTCCTTCTTGTACTCGCTGGTGCCCTGCTTGTTCTCCTTGCTGGGCTCGCTGGTGCCCTGCTTGTTCTCCTTCTTGTGCTCGTCAGTGCCCTGCTTGTTCTCCTTCTTGTGCTCGTCAGTGCCCTGCTTGTTCTCCTTCTTGTGCTCGTCGGTGCCTTGCTTGTTCTCCTTCTTGTGCTCGTCGGTGCCTTGCTTGTTCTCCTTCTTGTGCTCGTCGGTACCTTGCTTGTTCTCCTTCTTGTGCTCGTCGGTACCTTGCTTGTTCTCCTTCTTGTGCTCGTCGGTGCCTTGCTTGTTCTCCTTCTTGTGCTCGTCGGTGCCTTGCTTGTTCTCCTTCTTGTGCTCGTCGGT
>NZ_JBWKCE010000021.1:0-111190 GCF_056436685.1 Streptomyces sp. NPDC043680
CGCAGCGGGTTGATCTCGGAGACCGCGCCGACGAACGTGGTCTTGCCCACGCCGAAGCCGCCCGCCACCACGATCTTCGCGGAGGTGGTGGAGCGGGTCGCCCCGCCGGCAGAACCTCCGTTAGAGCTTGCGAAGTCCACTGAGCACCCTTTCGAGCAGCGTTACGTCCGGCGTGCCGCCGGCCTCTCCATTGCCCGGCTGGTGGATGGCCACCATGCCGGCTTCGGCCAGGTCGGCGACGAGGATCCGCGCGACGCCGAGCGGCATCGACAGCAGTGCGGAGACCTCCGCGACCGACTTGACCTCGCGGCACAGCGTGCAGATGCGCTGGTGCTCGGGCAGCAGGGTGGACAGGTGCATCGGATCGGCCGTGGTGCTGACCAGCGCCTCGATGGCGAGCTGGTAGCGCGGTCGGGTCCGTCCGCCGGTCATCGCGTACGGGCGTACGAGCGGCTGGTCGCCTTCCGAGTACGACGAGTCGCCGTACGCATCGGGGTAGGCGGGGGGCGGGGTCATTGATCCTCCGGGCTGGACAGCAGTGGTCAGCGTGCCGTCTGACGGGGCGGCCGGTGGGGGGACGGGATGACGGCCTGGCGGTGGTACTGGAATCCGGGGAAACCCCGGTCCCCCGGCCGGAAGTACCGTCCGGCCGGGAGATGGGACGTCAGATGAGCAGGCTTCCCTGGAGCTCCGAGCGCAGTTCCGGGGTGAGGACACTGCCGGCACGGTCCACGAGGAGGGCCATCTCGTAGCCCACGAGGCCGATGTCGCACTCGGGGTGCGCGAGCACCGCGAGCGAGGACCCGTCGGAGACGGACATGAGGAAGAGGAATCCGCGGTCCATCTCGACCACGGTCTGGTTGACGGCGCCACCCTCGAAGATGCGGGAGGCTCCGGCGGTCAGCGACGTCAGACCGGAGGCCACGGCCGCCAGCTGATCGGCGCGGTCGCGCGGGAAGCCCTCGGACATCGCCAGAAGGAGGCCGTCGGCGGAGACCACCACCGTGTGGGACACCCCGGGGGTGTTGTCCACGAAGTTGGTGATCAACCAGTTCAGGTTCTGTGCCGCCTGGCTCATCGAACTCAACTAACGCTCCTGCTGGTAAGTGGGGTCGATGTGGTAACTGCCGGTCGCCGGGCCGTTGTTTCCGGCCTGACGACCCTGCTGGATACCGCGTCGGAGGTTCGTCAGACGGCCGCGGACGTCGTCCGGTGCACGCGAGACCTGCGGACCGGCCTGCGCGTCGGTCTGCTGCTGCGCCGTGCCGGCCACGAGGTTCGCCCGCGGGACCCGGCGGGGCAGCCCCGAGGTGGTGATGCCGCCCGCGGCGGGCTGGCGCACGCGCTCGGCCTGCCGCATCAGCTCGTCGTTCGGCGAGGACCGCCAGCTGACGGTCGGCGTGCTGCCGGTCGCCTGGGCGGAATCGGCAGCGAGCTCCTGGCCGCGCTGGGGCAGCGGCTGCTGGGCCCGCTGGCGCTGGGCCGGGGCGGCCTGCTGCTGCGGCTGCTGGGGTGCGGCCGGGGCCTGCCCGGGAGCCTGGGGGCCCTCCTGGTGGAACCAGTTCGACTCCAGGGTGTCGAAGATCGGGCTGCGGGCGTCACCGGGGCCGGCGGCCGGCGGCAGGGCCTCCGGCTGGTGGGCCTGCGGCAGCTGCGGAGCCTCGGCACGCGGGGCGGGAGCGTAACCGCCGGGCTGCTGGGCCTGCGGCTGCGGGGCGTAGCCGCCGACACCGGGGCCGCCGGGCCGCGGGGCCTGGTAGTCCGGGCGGGCGAACTGGTCCGTGGTGGAGGCGTCCGCCGGGCCGCGCAGCTCCGGCCGCTCGAACTGGCCCGTGGCGGACGGGCCCAGGGGGGTCCGTACGTCGGGACGCTCGAACTGGCCGGTGGTGCCGGCGCCGCCACCCGCCTGCGGGCGGGGGGCGTTGAAGTCGGGGCGCGGGAACTCGGCCGTGGCCCCGGGGCCCGAGAGCTCGTCGTGGCCGCGCGGGACCTCCTGGCCACCGTGCCGGGCAGCCGGCTCAGCGCCCCAGCTGGTGGTCTGCGGAGCCCCGGCAGGGGAGCCGCCCGTACCCGGGAGCTCCGGACGCGCGGCGCCGCCGCGCGGCGGCAGCTGCGGCCGCGGGCCGCGCTGGGCCGGCGCGCCGGGTGCCTGGGCCGGGGAGCCCGGTCCCGCGGGGGCGGCGGACTGCGGCGACTGCGGCCGCTCGAAGCCGTTGCCCTGCGGGAAGCCGCCGGGGCCCTGGGCGGAAGGAGCCGAAGGTGCCGAAGGAGCCTGGGGAGCGGCCCCCGGACGCTGCTGCGGGCCGCCGGCCGGACCACGGCCCGGCAGCGGAGCACCGCCGCCGAAGGCACCCTGGGCCTGACCGGTCGGCGCGGCCGGAGCACCCTGCGGGCGCCCGCCCGGGCCTGCCTGCGGCCGGCCGCCCGGGCCGCCGCCCTGGAGGGCGGCACGCTGGCCGCCGCCGGCGACCTGGCCGCGCTGCGGGGCCGCGCCGACGGGCTGGCGTGCACCGCCGCCGGGACCGGAGCCCTGCGGGGCGGAACCGCCCTGACCGCCGGGACCGGCGGAACCGGGACCGCCCTGGCCCGGCATCGGACCCGGCTTCTTGCCGCCCTGGGCGACGTCCACCGGGAGCATGACGAGGGCCGTGGTGCCACCCGAGTCGGAGGGGCGCAGCTGGATGCGGATGCCGTGTCGCAGGGACAGGCGGCCGACCACGAACAGGCCCATGCGGCGGGAGACGGAGACGTCCACGGTCGGCGGCGAGGCGAGCCGCTCGTTGATCGCGGCGAGGTCCTCGGGGGACAGGCCGATACCGGTGTCGTGGATCTCGACGAGCACCCGGCCGTCGGGCAGTGCGTGACCGGTGACCTTGACCTTGGTCTGCGGGGAGGAGAACGAGGTGGCGTTCTCCAGCAGCTCGGCGAGCAGGTGCACGAGGTCGTTGACGACGCGGCCGGCGACGTCGGTGCCGGGCACCGACGACAGTTCGATGCGCTCGTACTGCTCCACCTCGGACGCGGCGGCACGGAGGACGTCGACGAGCGGGACGGGGCGGGTCCACCGGCGGCCCGGCTCCTCGCCCGCGAGGACGAGGAGGTTTTCGCCGTTACGGCGCATACGGGTCGCGAGGTGGTCGAGCTTGAAGAGCGAGGAGAGCTGGTCCGGGTCGGCCTCGCGCGACTCCAGCTCGGAGATGAGCGAGAGCTGGCGCTGGATGAGGCCCTGGGAACGGCGCGAGAGGTTGGTGAACATCGCGTTGACGTTGCCCCGCAGCAGGGCCTGCTCGGCGGCGAGGCGGACGGCCTCGCGGTGCACGTCGTCGAAGGCCGCGGCCACCTGGCCGATCTCGTCGCGGGTGTGCAGGCCGACCGACTCCACGGACGTGTCCACGTCCTGCGGGTCCGCCTCGGACAGCTGCTTGACGAGCTCGGGGAGGCGGTCCTGGGCGACCCGGGTCGCGGTGTCCTGGAGGCGGCGCAGCGAGCGGATCATCGAGCGGGCCATGACGAAGGCGCCGACGAGGGAGACACCGAGGACGAGGAGGATGAGCGCACCGTTGATGATGGCGTCGCGCTGCGACTCGTTCTTTAGCTCGCGGGCCTTCTGCTCCATGTCTTCGAGCAGCGTGAGCTCGATGACCTTCATGGCCTGGATCTTGGTGTCGTCCGCGTCGTACCAGTCCAGCCAGGAGCGGTACTGCTGCTCCTTGGCGAACTGGCCCTGGGTGGACAGGACGCGACGGGTGTAGTGGTCGGCCTTGCCGATCTCCGCATTGCTGTCGCCGAGCGACGCGAGGAGCTCCTCGGGCTTGCCCTGGTAGACGAGCTCGAAGGTCTTCTTCGCCTGGCTCTCTCCGCGCAGCGCGGAGAGGGCGTAGAGGCGGTCGTTCTCGGTCAGCGAGCCCTGCTTCTCGTTGCTGTCGGGCAGCGAGGCGGAGATGACGGCGCGCTGGATCGAGGCGTACTCCTTGGCGGAGGAGAAGGCCGCCAGGGCGCGGGTACGCTTGATCATCTCCGGGTTGGAGGTGGCCTGCGCCATGTCCTGGGAGAGCGACAGCAGCGAGACGATCAGCGCGTTGTACTCGGTGACGGTCTGCTGGGCGCCGTTCTGGTACGCCTTCTTGCGGATTTCCTCGATGCCGGTGAGCTGGCGGCCGATCTGCAGGATGTTGTTGCGGATCGACTTGAGGGTCTCGTCCTTGTCCTCCGCGCCGTCGACCTTGTCGGTCGCGGCGGCGAAGGCCTTGGCGGCGGCGTCGGTCTGGTCGCGGACGCCCTGGACGAGGCTGTTCGCCCTGCCGTCCTTGGCCACCGACATCGGACCCGCCGACTTGTCCCGCTCCTCCTGGAGCATGGCGGCCAGGTTGGTGGCCTGCCGGGTCATGGTCGTCAGCAGCTGCATGTGCTCCAGCTGTGCGATGTCGTTGAGCGAGTCGTTGATGCGGAAGCCACCGAGCGTGGTGGCGGCGACGACCGGCAGGGTCAGCAGCGACACCAGTCGCGTGCTGATGCGCCAGTTCTGCATGTGCAGGCGGGAACCGGGCCCGGGAGGGGCCTTGGGTATCGCCGTGTCCTGGCCGGCCGGCTCCTCGCTCGGCGCCTTGCCCTTGAGGCTGCGGCGGCCCTTCGCCCTCACGGTGGCGGAGGAGTCGGCGCCTGCGCCTTCGACAGCCGGCCCGCGGTTCTGGGCGTGCTGGGGCGAGGAGCCACGGTCGGTCCCGCCGCGCGGTTCCTGCTCCGACGCAGCTTCCCCTCGGCCCTGGTGGGCCTGGGGAGAACCCTTGCCATCCCTCTTGAATCGTCCCTGCACTAGCGTCGCAACCTCTGGACCAGGCGTCCCGCCGGGCGACCGGCGGAACGGTGTCGAGTCGTGGGGCGCTTGCGGCCCCATGGTGGTCGTCGGTGACCGGCGCGTCTCCCTCTCCTTGCCGCCGCGCGCGGCGCTGTCTCGCGCCACCTGCGCGCCGGCTGTTCCCGCGGCGGTCCCGCGAATTCCAGCACAGTGGCGGATCTCCAACAAGGTGCGCGTGTCGGCCCGGAGCGGCGGCCACGAAGGGTGACGCGACGAATACGAGGCGTGCGACCGCTTTCAGGGCGAATCGGACTTACATCATTCAAATGCGCGGGGTGTCAAGGTGTCCCAGTCGAGATGATCAGGAGCGGAATGGCGCATTCAGTGGCGTAATGTCTGTTTCGGCGGCGGAAATTGACTGCCACTTATGTCCGGATTGCCTGGTCCCTGGTGAGCAAACTCACATAGCCGTGGCCATTACTTCCCGGTTCAGGGAGGGATTCGGATGTTTAGCCTTGCCCTTTAAAGGGTTGGCAACCGCCATCCGCCCCGCGAGCCGAGGACCCCGTACTCCGATGAAGACGACGATGATGTTCCGCAACATAGCCAACCCCCGCCGCACCACCCTCGCGCACCTGAAGGACGCCGAGGAGCTGCAGGCGACCGCGGCCCCGGAGCACTCCGTCGAGCTCCCCACCCAGACGGCCAACCCGCGCCGCACCGTCCTCATGGACGCGCCCGTCGCCCCCGCCGCGCAGTAGTCCCCGGCAAAAGGAGCGCGAAGCGCCGCTGCCTGCCGCGTTAGCCTGGAGTCCGCAGACTCCAGCCAGCGGAAATACAGAGGGGCAGACGCAACACGTGCGCATCGCCAGGTTTTCCATCGACGGCAATGTCGCGTTCGGCGCGGTCGAGGGCAGCACGGCCCCGGGCGCCGAGGGTGAGCTCGTCCTCGACATCATCAAGGGCATCCCGTTCGCGGACTTCGAGCTCTCGGGCACGAAGGTCCCGCTGAGCAAGGTCCGGCTGCTGCCGCCCGTGCTCCCGAACAAGGTCGTGGCCATCGGCCGCAACTACGCGGAGCACGCGGCGGAGCTCGGGAACGCCATCTTCGACGATCAAGGCCGGCCGGACGCGCCGATCACCTTCTTCAAGCCCTCCACCTCGGTGGTCGGCCCGGGCGACCCCATCACGTACCCGTCCTTCTCCCAGGACCTCCACCACGAGGCGGAGCTCGCCGTGGTCATCGGCCGCATGTGCCGCGAGGTCCCCAGGGAGCGCGTCAAGGACGTCATCCTCGGCTACACCTGCGCGAACGACGTAACCGCACGCGACGTGCAGCAGCGCGAGAAGCAGTGGGCCCGCGCCAAGGGCTTCGACAGCTCCTGCCCCCTCGGCCCGTGGATCGAGACCGACCTGGACCCGACCGACCTGACCATCCAGTGCACGGTCAACGGCGAACAGCGCCAGCTCGGCCGCACCAGTGACATGGTCCGCTCCATCGAGGACCTGGTCGTCCACATCACCGAGGCCATGACGCTGCTCCCGGGCGACGTCATCCTCACGGGGACCCCGGCCGGAGTCGGCCCCCTCAACGTCGGCGACGAGGTCGCCGTCACCATCGAAGGCATCGGCACTCTCACCAACAAGGTGATCAAGCGTGGTTAACGGACCCGTCCGCGTACGTTTCTGTCCCTCCCCGACCGGCAACCCCCACGTGGGTCTGGTCCGCACCGCCCTGTTCAACTGGGCGTTCGCCCGCCACCACGGCGGTACGTTCGTCTTCCGCATCGAGGACACCGACGCGGCCCGTGACTCCGAGGAGTCGTACGACCAGCTCCTCGACTCGCTGCGCTGGCTCGGCTTCACCTGGGACGAGGGCCCCGAGGTGGGCGGACCGCACGCGCCCTACCGCCAGTCGCAGCGCATGGAGATCTACGCGGACGTCGCGAAGAAGCTCAAGGACGGCGGCTACGCGTACGACTGCTACTGCACCACCGAGGAGCTCGACGCCCGCCGCGCCGCCGCCCGCGCGGCCGGCAAGCCCTCCGGCTACGACGGCCACTGCCGCGAGCTGACCACCGTGCAGCTGGAGGCCTACCAGGGCGAGCACCGTTCCTCGATCGTCCGCTTCCGGATGCCCGACGAGCCGATCACCTTCACCGACCTGGTCCGCGGCGAGCTGACCTTCACGCCGGAGAACGTGCCGGACTTCGGCATCCTGCGGGCCAACGGCGCCCCGCTCTACACGCTCGTCAACCCGGTCGACGACGCGCTGATGGAGATCACCCACGTGCTGCGCGGCGAGGACCTGCTGTCCTCCACCCCGCGCCAGATCGCGCTCTACAAGGCGCTGATCGAGCTGGGCATCGCCAAGGGCGTCCCGGAGTTCGGCCACCTGCCGTACGTCATGGGCGAGGGCAACAAGAAGCTCTCCAAGCGCGACCCGGAGTCCTCGCTCAACCTGTACCGCGAGCGCGGCTTCCTCCCCGAGGGCCTGCTGAACTACCTCTCCCTCCTCGGCTGGTCCTTCTCCAAGGACCAGGACATCTTCTCGATCGAGGAGATGGTGGCGAAGTTCGACATCCCGGACGTGAACGCGAACCCGGCGCGCTTCGACATCAAGAAGGCCGAGGCGATCAACGCCGACCACATCCGGCTGCTGGACCCGAAGGCCTTCGCCGACGCCTGCACCCCGTGGCTCCAGGCCCCGCACGCCAACTGGGAGCCGGCGGACTTCGACCCCGAGGCCTGGGCGGCCATCGCGCCGTACGCCCAGACCCGCGTGACCGTCCTGTCGGACATCACCGCCAACGTCGACTTCCTGTTCCGCAAGGAGCCGGTCGAGGACCAGGCGTCGTGGGACAAGGCGATGAAGGGTGAGCCCGCGGCGCTGCTGACGAGCGTGCGCGCCCACCTGGAGACGGCCGACTGGAGCGACCCGGAGTCCCTCAAGCAGGCCGTCCTGACCGCCGGCGAGGCCCACGGCCTCAAGCTGGGCAAGGCCCAGGCCCCGGTCCGCGTGGCCGTCACCGGCCGCACGGTCGGCCTGCCGCTCTTCGAGTCCCTCCAGATCCTGGGCCGGGAGCGGTCCCTGGCCCGCATCGACGCGGCGCTGGCGAAGCTGTCCGCGTAGGGCGACGCGCATCCCGCAGGGGGCGGCGGACCGGGGAGCCGGTCCGCCGCCCCCTGCGGCGTTCCCGGGGCTCGGGGCACGGGCGGCCGCCCGCGCCCCGAGTGACGAACTTCTCCGTCGCGCCCGCGCAGGGCGGGTCCGCGGCGTAGCCTCGGCGGTATGCCGATCCGTGCCGTCCTGTGGGACATCGACGACACCCTCTTCGACTACACCGGTGCGGACACCGCCGGACTGGCGCGGCATCTCGCCGCGGAGGGGCTCGACGGGAAGTACGGGACCGCGGCGGAGGCGCTCGCGCTGTGGCGGCAGCTCACCGACCGCCACTGGGCGCGCTTCGCGGCCGGGGAGGTCAGCTTCCCCGGGCAGCGCCGAGACCGGGTGCGGGACTTCCTCGGTGCGCCCGGCATGGGCGATTCCGAGGCCGAGGGCTGGTTCGACCGCTACGTGGAGCACTACAAGGCCGCCTGGGCGCTGTTTCCGGACGTGGTGCCCGTACTCGACGCCCTGGCCGGCCGGTACCGGCACGGGGTGGTCTCGAACTCCTCCAGCGCCAACCAGGACCCCAAGCTGCGCCGGCTCGGGCTGCGCGAGCGCTTCGAGGTGTTGGTGTGCGCCGTCGAGATCGGGGTCAGCAAGCCCGAGGCTGCGGCCTTCCTCGCGGGCTGCGAGGCGCTCGGGCTGGCTCCGGGCGACGTGGCGTACGTGGGGGACCAGCCGGAGATCGACGCGCGCGGCGCCCGCGACGCGGGACTGACGGCGGTGTGGCTCGACCGGGACGGCACGCGCGGCCCGGGGCCCGAGGGCGTGCACCGGATCGCCGGGCTCGCCCAGCTCCCGGACCTGCTGGCCGCAGATACCCGTTTTGGAGCACGGTCAGGCATCCGGTAATGTTCTTTCTGCGCCGCCGGAGCGGGCCGAAAGGCCGGACGGAGGCGCCACTCAAAAGAAAGTTCCGCAAAGAGCTTGACTTTTGGTGGGGTATAGTGTAATTGGCAACACGAGGGTTTCTGGTTCCCTTATTCTAGGTTCGAGTCCTGGTACCCCAGCGCAGTGCAGTGGTAACGCAGTGCTTTGCCCCCGTTGTGTAGCGGCCTAGCACGCCGCCCTCTCAAGGCGGTAGCGCCGGTTCGAATCCGGTCGGGGGTACAGATCCTTCCCGCAAGGTCTCCATTGGGTAGCTCCCGGACGTCTTGATGCAGGATCGCTAGGGCCCCCGTTGTGTAGCGGCCTAGCACGCCGCCCTCTCAAGGCGGTAGCGCCGGTTCGAATCCGGTCGGGGGTACTGTTGGTCTGGTATAGACCACATTGGGCTATGGTGTAATTGGCAACACGAAGGTTTCTGGTTCCTTTGTTCTAGGTTCGAGTCCTGGTAGCCCAGCGCAGTAACAAGCAAGCCCCCGTTGTGTAGCGGCCTAGCACGCCGCCCTCTCAAGGCGGTAGCGCCGGTTCGAATCCGGTCGGGGGTACGCACGGAAGAGGCCCTCCGCGTTCATCGCGGAGGGCCTCTTCGCTGTGTCCGGCACCACCCGCGACAGACGTAAGTACGGGCCCGGCGGCGCGTGTTCGGACGTGTGCGGCGTCGTACGCGCCCCCGGGCCCGGGGGAGTGGGTGAAGGGTCGCGGGCTCAGGCGGCCCGGCGCAGGGCCTCGGTCAGGCGGGCCGCCGCGTCGATGACGGCCTGGGCGTGCATCCGGCCGGGGTGGCGGGTCAGGCGCTCGATCGGCCCTGAGACCGACACGGCGGCCACCACGCGGTTCGACGGCCCGCGCACCGGCGCCGAGACGGAGGCCACGCCGGGCTCCCGCTCGCCGATCGACTGCGCCCAGCCGCGGCGCCGTACGCCCGACAGGGCCGTCGCCGTGAAGCGCGCGCCCTGGAGGCCGCGGTGCAGCCGCTCGGGCTCCTCCCAGGCCATCAGGATCTGCGCGGCAGAGCCGGCCTTCATCGGGAGCGTGGAGCCCACCGGGACGGTGTCCCGCAGGCCCGACAGCCGCTCCGCCGCAGCCACGCACATGCGCATGTCGCCCTGACGCCGGTAGAGCTGCGCGCTCTCGCCGGTCACGTCACGGAGGTGG
This sequence comes from Streptomyces sp. NPDC043680, assembly GCF_056436685.1. Lineage (NCBI taxonomy): Bacteria > Bacillati > Actinomycetota > Actinomycetes > Kitasatosporales > Streptomycetaceae > Streptomyces > Streptomyces sp. NPDC043680. The sequence continues at coordinate 10,005 of NZ_JBWKCE010000021.1, forward strand.
GTGAGTACCGGTCCCGCCGTGGCCAGCAGGCGGTCCTCGCCGGCCGCGGCGGCGAGCTCCGCCAGCCGCGGTCCGAGGATGAACCGGCCCTGCATGTCCCTCGCCACCATCCGGTGGTGTTCCAGTGCCACGGCCAGGCGATGTGCCGTGGGTCGTGCGAGCCCTGTCGCCGCGACCAGCCCGGCGAGGGTGGCCGGACCGGACTCCAGTGCGCTCAGTACCAGAGCTGCCTTGTCGAGAACGCCGACGCCGCTAGAGTTGTCCATGAAACGATATTCACGTCTCACACTGTGAAACGCAAGTTCAATTTTTCCAAGAACCAGCGAGTCTGTATGTGCGGGTCCACGAATCACTGGGTCCGAGCCGTCGTCCGGCACGTGGGGTACGGACGATCCGGCGCACCAGATCTCTATGAAGCGCCGGCCGACGAGGCCGGCCGGAGGGAAAGCGATGGGTAGGACACTCGCGGAGAAGGTCTGGGACGACCATGTCGTCCGGCGCGCCGAGGGCGAGCCCGACCTCCTCTTCATTGATCTGCACCTGCTGCACGAGGTGACCAGCCCCCAGGCCTTCGAGGGCCTGCGGCAGGCCGGCCGCAAGGTCCGGCGGCTCGACCTCACCATCGCGACCGAGGACCACAACACCCCCACCCTCGACATCGACAAGCCGATCGCCGACCCGGTCTCCCGGGCCCAGCTGGAGACGCTGCGCAAGAACTGCGCGGAGTTCGGTGTACGCCTGCACTCGCTCGGCGACGTCGAGCAGGGCGTCGTCCACGTGGTGGGACCGCAGCTGGGCCTGACCCAGCCCGGCACCACCGTGGTCTGCGGCGACTCGCACACCTCGACGCACGGCGCCTTCGGCGCGCTGGCCTTCGGCATCGGCACCAGCCAGGTCGAGCACGTGCTGGCCACCCAGACGCTGCCGCTGGCCCGCCCCAAGACGATGGCGATCACGGTCACCGGCGAGCTGGCCGAGGGCGTCACCGCGAAGGACCTGATCCTGGCGATCATCGCCAAGATCGGCACCGGCGGCGGCCAGGGCTACATCCTGGAGTACCGGGGCGAGGCCGTCGAGAAGCTGTCGATGGAAGCCCGCATGACCATCTGCAACATGTCGATCGAGGCCGGTGCCCGCGCCGGCATGATCGCCCCCGACCAGACCACCTTCGACTACCTGGAGGGCCGCGACCACGCCCCCCAGGGCGAGGAGTGGGACGCGGCGGTCGCGTACTGGAAGACCCTGCGCACCGACGAGGACGCGGTCTTCGACGCCGAGGTCGTCATCGACGGCTCCGCTCTGTCGCCGTTCGTCACCTGGGGCACCAACCCGGGCCAGGGCGCGCCGCTGTCGGCCAGCGTCCCCGACCCGGCTTCGTACGAGGACGCTTCGGAGCGCCTGGCCGCCGAAAAGGCCCTGGAGTACATGGGGTTGACCGCCGGGCAGCCGCTGCGGGACATCAAGGTGGACACCGTCTTCGTAGGTTCCTGCACCAACGGGCGCATCGAGGACCTGCGCGCCGTCGCGGGCATCATCGAGGGCCGCAAAGTCGCCGACGGCGTACGGATGCTGGTCGTCCCCGGCTCCGTCCGGGTCGCCCTGCAGGCCGTCGAGGAGGGCCTGGACAAGGTCTTCAAGGAGGCCGGGGCCGAATGGCGGCACGCGGGCTGTTCGATGTGCCTGGGCATGAACCCCGACCAACTGGCCCCCGGTGAGCGCTCCGCGTCCACCTCCAACCGCAACTTCGAGGGCCGCCAGGGCAAGGGCGGGCGCACCCACCTGGTCTCCCCGCAGGTGGCCGCCGCGACCGCGGTACTGGGCCACCTGGCCTCGCCCGCCGACCTGTCCGACGCCATCGCCCCCGCCGGAGTCTGAATCATGGAAGCCTTCACCACGCACACCGGCCGGGCCGTCCCGCTGCGCCGCAGCAACGTCGACACCGACCAGATCATCCCGGCCCACTGGCTGAAGAAGATCACCCGTGACGGGTTCGAGGACGGGCTCTTCGAGGCCTGGCGCAAGGACCCCGAGTTCGTCACGAACCGCCCGGAGCGCGCCGGGGCGACCGTGCTCATCGCCGGCCCGGACTTCGGTACCGGATCCTCGCGCGAGCACGCCGTCTGGGCCCTGCAGAACTTCGGGTTCAAGACGGTCATCTCCTCCCGGTTCGCCGACATCTTCCGCGGCAACTCGCTGAAGAACGGTCTGCTGACGGTGGTCCTGCCGCAGGAGACCGTCGACCGGCTGTGGGAGCTGACCGAGGCCGACCCGACGGCCGAGGTGACGGTCGACCTCGTGGCCCGCCAGGTCCGCGCGGCAGGCATCGAGGCGGAGTTCGAACTCGACGACAACGCCCGCTGGCGTCTGCTGGAGGGCCTGGACGACATCTCGCTCACCCTTCAGAACGAAGCGGACATCGCCGCGTACGAAAGTGCCCGGCCCACCTACAAGCCGCGTACGATTCGGGCCTGATTCCGGCCTGATCAGCGCTTATTCACCTTTGGGTGATCACATCGCCCCCGCTGTGCCCTCCGCCTTCCGGCGGGGGGCACAGCTGTGTGTTGAGGCCCCGTGAGGCGACAACTCGCCCCAGATGGCACAATCTGTGCATGGAACGCGACAGTCAACTTGAGCTCTACGAACTCGTCGCGGACCGGTTGAAAGAAGCACATGCAAGGGTGCGCGCACTGCAAGTCCCGGAGGGCGTAAGGATGGCGCTGTCCCGGAAGCTGTTGGTCGCCACTGCCACGGCGAAGCATGATCTCGCCGACGCGGCAAGGCGCCTGGACAGGTTGATGAAGGACCTCGACGAGGGTCGATTCCCTGAAGGCGACTGATGCGAAGGAACTCCGTAACGGACTGCACCGTTGCGGCACTAGGGTGATTAGCCCGTTTCGTGTTTGATTTGCGGTATATATCCGCCTAACGTGCGAAATAAGCTTGAACACATTCGTTCTGGCGAAGTCTCCGAAGGGGAAGACGTGAACAAGGCGCAGCTCGTAGAAGCGATTGCCGACAAGCTGGGCGGCCGCCAGCAGGCCGCGGACGCTGTCGACGCGGTACTGGACGCCATGGTCCGCGCCGTGGTCGCGGGCGACCGGGTCTCGGTCACGGGCTTCGGCTCGTTCGAGAAGGTCGACCGCCCGGCCCGCTACGCCCGCAACCCGCAGACGGGTGAGCGCGTCCGGGTCAAGAAGACCTCGGTTCCCCGCTTCCGCGCGGGCCAGGGCTTCAAGGACCTGGTCGCCGGCACCAAGAAGCTGCCCAAGGGCGGCGAGGTGTCCGTGAAGAAGGCCCCCAAGGGCAGCCTGAGCGGCGGCGCTTCCGTGACGGTCAAGAAGGCCGCGGCCAAGAAGGCCACCACCGCCAAGAAGGCGGCGGCGAAAACCACGGCCGCCAAGAAGACCACCGCGAAGAAGACCACCCCCACCGCGAAGAAGACGGCGGCCAAGACGACCACCGCGAAGACCACCGCGGCCAAGAAGAGCACCCCCACGGCGAAGAAGGCCGCGGCCACCGCCAAGAAGACCACGGCCACGGCCAAGAAGACGGCTCCGGCGGCCAAGAAGGCCACCGCGAAGACCACGGCGCCCGCCAAGAAGACGACGGCGCGCAAGACCACCGCGAAGAAGACCGCGACCCGCAAGAAGTAGGGCCGCAGGTCACACACGCCGGGCCGGTTTCCCTTCCGGGGAAACCGGCCCGCGGTGCTGTTCCGGTGGAACCGTTCTTGCAGGTCAGAGGGGAAGACTCAGAAGGTCTGGAGGGTGACCAGGGTGATCCGCAGACCGGCCCCCTCGCCCTCCGTCTCGATCCGCACCCGCTGCCCCGGGCGCAGCAGCCGCAGGCCCCCCGCCTCGAACGCCGGGGCCTCGAAGGGCACCGGGGTGCCGTCGTCCAGCAGCACGCTGCCGCTGTGGGTCTGGGAGTCGTACGTGTACGCGGTCGCCTGCATACGGGCACTGTATCGGGCCGTGTGACGGCCCACGCCGAGGGCGAGGGCGGTCCGCAGGTCCGCCGCCGTGTCCACGTCCCGGCGCACGCTGTCCACGTCCGACAGGGCGATTTCGGCGGCCCCCGACGCCGAATGGCGGGCCCGCGACGGGCCGCCGAACGCGGGTGCCAATTCCGTGTGCGGGGCGGCGGAAAGCAAGGTCGTCCCGATTCCCGCCGCATCCGCCAGAAATGCCCGGGGAAATACCGAAGCGGCTTCGAGCACGCGTAGCAATTCCGGGGGCCGCAGGGCGGGGAGATCCGCGTTCATCGCCCCGACCGCTGCCCCGGGGCGCCCCGCGCGTATCGCCCGCGCCCCGTGGGCCAGCGCCGCGTTGAGCCCGGCGCCCGGGGCGTCCGGCACGATCCGGGCCCCCAGCCGGGCCAGTTCCGTCCCGGCCTCGGCGTCGTCCGTGACGACCACCACATCCGCGACGGCCGGGCAGGCCAGCGCACCGGCCACCGTGTCCTGCGCGAACGCCAGCGCGAGCCCCGGCCGGGCCGCGCCCACGGCCGCCGCGAGACGGCTCTTGGCCACCGCGAGCGGCTTCAGCGGGACCACCAGACTCCAGACGGCGTTCGTGACGGACCCCTTCCCCCGCTGCGTGCACTCGGCCATGCCCGGACCACGGCCAGGTCACGGCCCGGTCATGCATCGGCCCATTGTCACCTCTGCCCGGGCAACCCGGAGGTACGGCGGTGCGGGCGGGGCGTACGGTGTTCTCGACAGAGACCGGACCCGGCACCACACGTGTCCGGCCGACGAGGTGCCCAAGCCGCGCACCGGTCCTAGAGGAAGGTGTCCGAGTGTCCCGCCGCAGAATCGGCTTCTGGTACCGCCTGGCGGCGGTCATCGCAAAACCGCCGTTGACGGTGCTCTTCAAGCGGGACTGGCGGGGAATGGAGCACATTCCGGCCGACGGCGGCTTTATCACCGTCGTCAATCACAACTCGTATCTGGACCCGCTCTCCTACGCGCACTTCCAGTACAACACCGGCCGGGTGCCCCGATTGCTCGCGAAGGCCGCCCTCTTCAAGGTGCCTTTCGTCGGCTCGATCCTGCGCGGCTCCGGGCAGATCCCGGTCTACCGCGAGACCACCAACGCCCTGGACGCATTCCGGGCCGCCGTGGCCGCGATCGAGAGCGGCGAATGCGTCGCCTTTTATCCGGAGGGCACCCTCACCCGGGATCCGGACATGTGGCCGATGGCCGGCAAGACGGGCGCGGCCCGGGTCGCACTGATGACCCGGGCGCCCGTCATTCCGGTGGCCCAGTGGGGCGCGAACCTCGCGATGCCGCCCTACGCCAAGGAGAACAAGGTCCGCCTGTTCCCCCGCAAGACCCTCCAGGTGCTCGCCGGACCGCCCCTCGACCTCTCCGAGTTCTACGACCGGGAACCCACCCCGGACGTGCTCAAAGAGGTCACCGAGGTCATCATGGCCGCCATCACCGGGCTGCTGGAGGAACTGCGCGGCGAGAAGGCGCCCGAGCAGCCGTACGACCATCGCAAGGCCAGGGCGGAACAGCGGCGCAAAGCCGCGGGGGAGGACAAGAAGTGACACGTCCCGTGAAGGCGGCCGTCTTCGGAACCGGCTCCTGGGGCACGGCCTTCGGCATGGTGCTCGCCGACGCCGGCTGCGAGGTGACCCTGTGGGGCCGCCGCCAGGAGGTGGTCGACGCCATCAACACCGGCCGGTCCAACCCGGACTACTTCCCCGGGGTGGAACTGCCGGAGGCCATGCGCGCCACCACCGACCCGGCCGAGGCCGCCCGTGACGCCGACTTCGCGGTCCTCGCCATCCCCTCGCAGACGCTGCGCGGCAACCTGGCCGCATGGGCGCCGCTGCTGCCCCCCGACGCGGTGCTCGTGTCCCTGATGAAGGGCATCGAACTGGGCACCGCCAAGCGGATGAGCGAGGTCATCGAAGAGGTCGCCAAGGTCCCGGCCGAGCGCGTCGCCGTCGTCACCGGCCCCAACCTGGCCCGCGAGATCGCCGCCCGGCAGCCCGCGGCCGCCGTCGTCGCCTGCTCCGACGAGGCCGTCGCCCGGCGCCTCCAGGCCGCCTGCCACACGCCGTACTTCCGCCCGTACACCAGCACCGACGTGATCGGCTGCGAGCTCGGCGGCGCCGTCAAGAACGTCATCGGCCTCGCCGTCGGCATCGCCGACGGCATGGGCCTGGGCGACAACACCAAGGGCTCGCTGATCACCCGTGGCCTGGCCGAGGCGACCCGCCTGGGCGTGGCGATGGGAGCCGACCCGCTCACCTTCTCCGGGCTCGCCGGTCTGGGCGACCTCGTCGCCACCTGCTCCTCGCCGCTGTCCCGGAACCACACCTTCGGCACCAACCTCGGGCGCGGGATGACCCTGGAGGAGACCATCGCGGTCACCAGCCAGACCGCCGAGGGCGTCAAGTCCTGCCAGTCGGTGGCCGATCTGGCGCGCCGGCACGGAGTGGACATGCCGATCACCGACACGGTGGTCGAGATCGTCCACCACGGCAAGCCGCCGCTGGTCGCACTGAAGGAACTGATGGCGCGCAGCGCCAAACCGGAACGCCGCTGACTCCTTTCCGGACGTCTGAGCGGGTACTCTCGTGGCGATATGAGCAGCGAGAACCTCCCCCAGACCCCTGAGCAGCAGGGCCGCAAGCCCCGCGTGGCCGTCGTGTTCGGCGGCCGCAGCTCGGAACACGCCATCTCGGTCGTCACGGCGGGCGCGGTGCTGCGCTCGATCGACCGCTCCAAGTACGAGGTGCTGCCCATCGGCATCACCACCGACGGCCGGTGGGCGCTGACCGCCGACGCGCCCGAGCGGATGGCCATCGCCGACCGCCGGCTCCCGAGCGTCGAGGAGCTCTCGGAGTCCGAGGAGGGCGCCGTCGTGCTCTCCGTCGACCCGGCGAGCCGCGAGGTCGTCTACACCGAGCCGGGAGCCGTTCCCAAGGCCCTGGGCGAGGTCGACGTCGTCTTCCCCGTGCTGCACGGCCCGTACGGCGAGGACGGCACCCTGCAGGGGCTCCTGGAGCTCTCCGGCATCCCGTACGTCGGCTCGGGCGTCCTCGCCTCCGCCGTCGGCCAGGACAAGGAGTACATGAAGCGGGTCTTCACCTCCTTCGGGCTGCCCGTCGGGCCGTACCTGACCGTCCGCCCCCGCGAGTGGGAGGCCGACCGGGACGCCGCCGAGGCGAAGATCCTGGACTTCGCCGGCGAGCACGGCTGGCCGCTCTTCATCAAGCCCGCCCGGGCCGGCTCCTCCATCGGCATCACCAAGGTCGACGACGCCTCCGGCCTGGACGAGGCGATCCGCGAGGCCCAGCGCCACGACCCGAAGATCATCGTGGAGGCGCTGCTGCGCGGCCGCGAGATCGAGTGCGGGGTGCTGGAGTTCGAGGACGGCCCGCGCGCCAGCGCGCCCGCCGAGATCCCCCCGGTCTCCAGCCACGACTTCTACGACTTCGAGGCGAAGTACATCGACTCCGCCTCCGGGATCGTGCCCGCCCCGCTCACCCCGGAGCAGACCGCCGAGGTGCAGCGGCTCGCGATCGAGGCCTTCGAGGCCGCGTCCTGCGAGGGCCTGGTGCGTGCCGACTTCTTCCTCACCGAGGACGGCACCTTCGTCATCAACGAGATCAACACGATGCCGGGCTTCACGCCGATCTCCATGTACCCCCGCATGTGGCAGGAGTCGGGCGTCGCCTACCCGGAGCTGGTGGACCGCCTGATCCAGGCCGCCCTGCGCCGCTCCACCGGCCTGCGCTAGCCGCCGTACGGCGCACACCCGTACACGCCGACCGCCCGCCGGGATTCCCGGCGGGCGGTCGGCGCGACGCGGGCCGGGCGGGCCCGGCGCGAGGAGACCAGTACGAGGGGATCAGTACGAGGAGATCCCCTCCGGCACGGCCTTGGCCACGGCGGTGGACAGCCCGACCAGCATCCCCGCATCCGTGGCATGCTCCTCGTCGACCTGGACCTGCGTGTATGCCAGGCGCATGCCGGTGGTGAACCGGAAACCCCCGCCGGCGTCGTCGGGGAGCTCCTCCAGCAGCCAGGCCACGCCGTTCACGTGGACGCCTTCCTGCTTCGGATCGGCCATCTCCGCGGGCTTGGGGATGCCGCACCGCAGTACGATCGCCGAGCCGCCCCACGCGGCGGTCAGGTCGGACTCCGGGTCGGTGGGGGTCCGCGCCAGGCCGGCCACCTTCTCCGGGAGTTCCCTGTGCAGCGCTGCACAGAACCCCGCGACGTCGGCGGGCGGCGCGGGCGGCGGATCCACCCGGGCCCGCGCGCCGCCCGGGACACAGCCCGCAAGGGCCAGTACGGCGACCAGGGCGGGCAGAGCGGGCACACGGACGGGCCGGCGGTGGAGGGACATCACCGGCCAAGAGTAGACGGGGGCTACAGATGGACCACCGGGCAGGTCAGGGTGCGGGTGATCCCCTCCACCTGCTGGACCTTGGCGACGACCATGCGGCCGAGCTCGTCCACGGTCTCGGCCTGGGCGCGCACGATCACGTCGTAGGGGCCCGTCACGTCCTCCGCCTGGATCACCCCCGCGATCTGGCTGATGGACTCGGCGACGAACGACGCCTTGCCCACCTCGGTCTGGATGAGGATGTACGCCTGTACCACGGAACCTCCAGGGCGGCCACGAGGATCGATTCCCCTAACCTTCGGGTGGGCCCTGGAATTGCGGGCGGGCCCGGGGAAGAAGGGACGCCACGGTACCGCGTCGCCGAGCGCCGCGGGGAGACCCGCGAGCCCGGTGCCACGCACAGCGGGGCGTACGAAGAGCAGAAGTTGACGTATCTGTTGACGGTACCCAGAGCTGTGACGGCTCGCGACCGCAAGCGGACTGGGCAAGAAGGGGCACAGCGATGAAGGGCACTGTGGGCGAGCTGGGGGAGTTCGGGCTCATTCGGGAGCTCACCTCACGGCTCACCACCACCCCGGCGGTCCGGCTCGGACCCGGCGACGACGCCGCGGTGGTGTCGGCCCCCGACCGGCGGGTCGTGGCGAGCACGGACATCCTCCTGGAGGGCAGGCACTTCCGGCGAGACTGGTCCACGGCCTACGACGTCGGCCGCAAGGCCGCCGCGCAGAACCTCGCCGACATCGCCGCCATGGGCGCGGTGCCGACCGCGCTGCTGCTCGGCCTCGTCGTCCCGGCCGAGCTCCCGGTCACCTGGCCGACCGAGCTGATGGACGGTCTGCGCGACGAATGCCAGGTCGCCGGAGCGGCCGTGGTCGGCGGGGACGTGGTCCGCGGCGACACGATCACCGTCTCCATCACCGCCCTCGGCGACCTGCGCAACCACGAGCCCGTGCTGCGCTCCGGCGCCCAGCCCGGCGACGTCGTGGCCGTCACCGGCTGGCTGGGCTGGTCCGCCGCCGGATACGCCGTGCTCTCGCGCGGCTTCCGCTCCCCGCGGGCCTTCGTCGAGGCACACCGGCGCCCCGAACCGCCCTACCACGCGGGCCCCGCCGCCGCCGGACTCGGCGCCACGGCCATGACCGACGTCAGCGACGGACTCATCGCCGACCTCGGGCACATCGCGGAGGCCAGCAAGGTGCGGATCGACCTGCGCTCGGCGGCCGTGGACATCCCGACCCAGATGCACGACATCGGACAGGCCGTCGGCGTCGACCCCTTGCAGTGGGTGCTCACCGGCGGAGAGGATCACGCCATCGTGGCGACCTTCCCGCCCGACGTGAAACTGCCGGCCCGCTGGAAGGTCATCGGGGAGGTGCTGAACCGGTCCGCGCTGCCCCAGGTGACCGTGGACGGCGCGCCCTGGACGAGCACCGGTGGCTGGGACCACTTCGGCTCCGACCCGTCCACCGAGGAGACCTGCCGATGAGCGACGCGCCACCGCTGTGCCTGACCGTTGCCGGATCCGACTCCGGCGGTGGCGCCGGAATCCAGGCCGACCTCAAGACCATGCTGGCGCTCGGCGTGCACGGGATGAGCGTGGTGACCGCCGTGACCGCGCAGAACTCCCTGGGCGTCCACGGAGTCTGGGAGCTGCCCGCCGAGGCCGTGAGGGCCCAGTACCGGGCCGTGGCCGACGACATCGGCGTACAGGCCGTCAAGACCGGCATGCTGTCCTCCGCCGCGCTGGTGGAGACCGTCGCCGAGTTGCTGGCCGCCACCGCGGCCCCCGCCGTCGTGGACCCGGTCGGGGTCTCCAAGCACGGGGACGCGCTGCTCGCCGCCTCGGCCCTGGACGCCGTACGCAAGGAACTACTGCCGCGGGCCACCGTCGCCACCCCCAACCTCGACGAGGTCGCACAGCTCACGGGCCTGGTCGTGGAGACCGAGGACGACATGCGGCGGGCCGCCGACGCCGTCCTCGGGTACGGACCGGAGTGGGTGCTGGTCAAGGGCGGGCACCTGGCCGCCCACGGCGGTGGGGCCGCCGACCTGCTTACTGACGGAGACAGCCTGCTGTGGCTGCGGGCCCCGCGCCACGACAACCGGCACACCCACGGCAGTGGCTGCACCCTCGCCTCCGCGGTGGCGGCCGGCCTCGCGAAGGGGCAGGACGTGCCGCAGGCCGTGACGGAGGCCAAGGAGTACGTCACCGGCGCCATCGCGGCCGGCTTCGCGCTCGGCGGCGGCATCGGCCCGGTCGACCACGCCTGGCAGTGGAACCGGTGAGCTGACAGCACAGGACCACCGCATCACGGGATGCGGTGGTCGGCCCGCCCGTCGCTCCGGGCAAGGCAAAAGGCCGGTCCACGAGGTGGACCGGCCTTCTTGGCAACCGGAAAGGGCTGCGCTACGACGACGGGAGGCGTCAGCGCGAGACCTTGCCGGCCTTGATGCACGAGGTGCAGGCGTTGAGGCGCTTCGGCGTCCCACTGACCACGGCACGGACGCGCTGGATGTTCGGGTTCCAGCGACGGGACGTACGGCGGTGCGAGTGCGAGATGTTGTTGCCGAAGCCCGGCCCCTTGCCGCAAACGTCGCAGTTGGCAGCCACAGGTCACTCCAAAGACTTCAGGTGCACTTACAGTGAAATCCGGCGCACCGGATCAGAGATCTGAAGTGGTTTGCCGGGGGAATGGCCCGACTTTCATCGGGCAACCGGAGCAGCATACAACGACTGCTCCGGTCCAAGAAAACTACCATGGCCGCCGCCGGGCCCGCCCGCGGTCCCGGCGACCGGCCCGCCCTTGGTTACCCTGCGGTGAACCCTGGCCCGCACAAGGAGGAACGCCCGGTGCCGCATGAGCCGCAGCCGCAGCCCGCCGACGAGCTCGACGCCGAAGCGGTGCGCACCTGGAGCTCCCTGGCCGTGGCCGCCCTGGGCCGGGCACGCGAGGACATCGACGCCATCAACGTCTACCCCGTCGCGGACGCGGACACCGGCACCAACCTCCACCTCACCGCCGAATCGGCGCACCGTGCGCTCGCGCAGGCCTTCACCGGCGTTCCTGTGACCGGGGACGGGGCCGCGCCCCCGCCGCCCTCCCTCGCCCAGGCGGTACGGGCGTACGCGCACGGCGCCCTGATAGGCGCCCGGGGGAACTCCGGGACGATCCTGGCCCAGCTGCTGCGCGGGGTGGCCGACGTCCTGGGCGACGAGCCCGGGGGCCGCGGGCCGGCCAGGCTGCTCGCCGAGGCGCTGACCCGGGCCGCCGAGGAGGCCTACGAGGCGGTCGCGCACCCCGTCGAGGGCACCATGCTCACCGTCGCCGCCGCGGCGGCCCGGGCCGGTGCAGCCGCCGAGGCCGCCGCCGGGAGCCCCGCCGACGTGGCCCGGGCCGCCTACGACGGAGCCCGCACGGCCCTCGCCGACACCCCCTTGCAGCTGGCCGAGCTGGGCCGGGCCGGGGTGGTCGACGCCGGCGGCAGCGGGCTGGTCGCCGTCCTGGGGGCCCTGTGGCAGGCGCTGTCCGGCGAGGCACCCGCGCCCGAGGCGATCCGCGGCCGGGCCGTACCCGTACCGCAGACCCCGCAGCCCTGCGACGCGGAGGAGCACGGCGGGCCCGCGTACGAGGTGATCTACCTGCTGGAGGCGGCCGAACCGGCCGTGGCCGAGCTGCGGGCCCGCCTCGACGGACTCGGGGACTCCCTCGTGGTGGTCGGCGGCGACGGGCTGTGGAACGTGCACGTGCACGTCGACGACCCCGGCGCGGCCGTGGAGGCGGGCGTGGCCGCCGGGCGGCCCTACCGGATCCGCATCACCCACTTCGGCGACGAGCGGCGCCGGGCGCGCGGCGAGCGCGCCCAGCGGGCCGTGGTCGCCGTGGTCCCGGGCGAGGGACTGGCCGGGCTGTGCGAGGAGGCCGGCGCCACCACCGTGCTCGCCCGCGCAGGAGAGGCGCCCGAAGCGGCCGCACTGGCCGACGCCGTCCGGCGCGCCCACGCCCGCGAGGTGGTGCTGCTGCCCGGAGGCGCCGAGCAGCGCGCGGCCGCGGCCGCCGCGGCCGAACAGGCCCGCGCCGACGGGGTGCGCGTGGCCGTGATCCCCACCCGGTCCGCGGTCCAGGCCCTGGCCGCCCTCGCCGTCCACGACCCGGACGCCAGCTTCGACGAGGACGTCGTCGCCATGACCGCGGCGGCCGGCGCCACCCGCTACGGGGAACTCGCCGTCGCCGAACGGCAGTCCTTCACCTCCGCCGGCATCTGCCAGGCCGGGGACGTGCTCGGGCTCATCGACGGCGACGTCGCCGTCATCGGCTCCGCCCTGACCGAGACCGCCGAGGCGGTCCTGGACCGCATGCTGGGCTCCGGCGGCGAACTGGTCACCCTGGTCCTCGGCCCCGAGGTGCCCGACACCCTCGCCGCCCGCCTGGAGGCCCACGTCCAGCACGGGCACCTGGCGGTGGACACCGTCACCTACCGGGGCGGGCGGTACTCGGCGCCCCTGCTCATCGGAGTCGAATAGCGGAGTTGTCGGCGCCATGGTGTGCAATGAACCCGTGCCCGCGCTCGACGAAGACCTCAAGAAGACGCTCGGCCCCGCCACCGCCAAGGTGCTGGCCGAGCAGCTCGGCCTGCACACGGTCCTGGACCTGCTCCACCACTATCCGCGGCGGTACGCCGAGCGCGGGGAGCTGACCTCGCTGACCGAGCTCGCCGACCAGATCGACGAGCACGTGACGGTCGTGGCCCAGGTCGCCGACGCCCGGATCCTGACCTTCAACGGCGGCCGCGGAAAACGCCTGGAGGTGACCATCACCGACGGCAGCGGCCGGCTCCAACTGGTCTTCTTCGGAGCGGGCGTCCACAAGCCGCACAAGGAGCTGCTGCCCGGCACCCGCGCGATGTTCGCCGGCAAGGTCTCCCTGTTCAACCGCAAGCTCCAGCTGGCCCACCCGGCGTACGAGCCGCTGGGCGCGGAGGCCGGGGAGTCCGACGCGGCGGCCGCCTTCGCCAACCAGCTGATCCCCATCTACCCGGCGTGCAAGCAGCTGGAGTCCTGGAAGATCTCCAAGGCCGTGGACGCGGTCCTGCCCCGCGCCCGGGAGGCCGTGGACCCGCTGCCGGACGCGCTGCGCGCGCACCGCGGGCTGATCCCGCTCACCGAGGCCCTGCTGAAGATCCACCGGCCCGCCGCCAAGGCCGACGTCGAGGACGCCCGCCAGCGGCTGAAGTGGGACGAGGCCTTCGTCCTCCAGACCGCCCTGGCCCGCCGCCGGCACGCCGACTCCCTGCTCCCCGCGGTCCCGCGCCGGCCCGCCCCGGGCGGCCTGCTCGACGCCTTCGACGCCAAGCTGCCCTTCACCCTCACCGAGGGACAGCAGACCGTCTCGAAGGAGATCTTCGACGACCTCGCCACCGAACACCCCATGCACCGCCTCCTCCAGGGCGAGGTCGGCAGCGGGAAGACCATGGTCGCGCTGCGCGCCATGCTCGCCGTCGTGGACAGCGGCGGACAGGCCGCGATGCTCGCCCCCACCGAGGTCCTCGCCCAGCAGCACCATCGCTCCATCACCGAGATGATGGGCGACCTGGCCGAAGGCGGCATGCTCGGCGGCTCCGACCAGGGCACCAAGGTGGTGCTGCTCACCGGCTCCATGGGGACGGCCGCCCGCCGCCAGGCCCTGCTCGACCTGGTCACCGGCGAGGCGGGCCTCGTGATCGGCACGCACGCGCTCATCGAGGACAAGGTGCAGTTCCACGACCTCGGCCTGGTCGTCGTCGACGAACAGCACCGCTTCGGCGTGGAGCAGCGCGACGCGCTGCGCTCGAAGGGCAAGCAGCCGCCGCACCTGCTGGTGATGACGGCGACCCCGATCCCGCGCACCGTCGCGATGACCGTCTTCGGCGACCTGGAGACCTCCGTCCTCGACCAGCTGCCCGCCGGGCGCTCCCCGATCGCCACCCACGTGGTGCCGGCCAAGGACAAGCCGCACTTCCTGGCCCGCGCCTGGGAGCGGGTCCGCGAGGAGGTGGAGAACGGCCACCAGGCGTACGTGGTGTGCCCGCGCATCGGCGACGGGGACGACGAGCCGAAGAAGAAGCCCTCCGCCGAGGACGAGGCGGAGAAGCGCCCGCCGCTGGCCGTCCTCGACATCGCGGAGCAGCTGGCCCGCGGCCCGCTCGCCGGACTGGCGGTCGAGGTGCTGCACGGCCGGATGGACCCGGCCGACAAGGACGAGGTGATGCGGCGCTTCGCCGCCGGCGAGGTGGAGGTCCTGGTCGCCACCACCGTCATCGAGGTCGGGGTGAACGTCCCCAACTCCACGGTCATGGTCATCATGGACGCCGACCGGTTCGGCGTCTCCCAGCTCCACCAGCTGCGCGGCCGCGTCGGCCGCGGCTCCGCGCCCGGCCTGTGCCTGCTGGTCAGCGAGATGCACGAGGCCAGTCCCGCCCGGGCCCGGCTGGCCGCCGTCGCCGCCACCCTCGACGGCTTCGAACTCTCCCGGATCGACCTGGAGCAGCGCCGCGAGGGCGATGTGCTCGGACAGGCCCAGTCGGGCGTCCGGTCCTCGCTGCGCATGCTCGCCGTCATCGAGGACGAGGAGATCATCGCCCAGGCCCGCGAGGAGGCCACCCGCGTGGTCGCCGCCGATCCGGAGCTGGAGCGGCTGCCGGGCCTGAAGGCCGCGCTCGACGCCCTGCTCGACACCGAACGCGAGCAGTACCTGGAGAAGGGCTGAGCGGTACGGCCCGCGGTCGTACGACCTATCGTGGAACCCGCAGTACCCGTCAGTACCCCGTGACCGAAGGACCCCAGATGACCCGCGTGATCGCCGGCAGCGCCGGCGGGCGACGGCTGACCGTGCCCCCGGGCACCGGTACCCGGCCGACCTCGGACCGGATGCGCGAAGGCCTCTTCTCCACCTGGGAGTCCCTGCACGGCGTCGAGGGGGCACGGGTGCTCGACCTGTACGCCGGATCCGGCGCCGTCGGCCTGGAGGCCCTCTCCCGCGGCGCCGCCCACGCCCTGCTCGTCGAGACCGACCCCAAGGCCGCGAAGGCCATCCGGGACAACATCAGGGCGCTGGGCCTGCCCGGCGCCGAATTCCGGGCCGGCAAGGCCGAGCAGGTCGTGGCGGCAGCGGCCGGGGACCCGTATGACGTGGTCTTCCTGGACCCGCCCTACGCCGTCGGCCACGACGATCTTGGCGAGATCCTGCTCACACTCCGGTCCAATGGCTGGCTCACCGGCGATGCGCTCGTCACCGTGGAGCGCGGTACGAGGAGCGGTGCGTTCCCGTGGCCCGAGGGGTTCGAGCCGCTCCGCTCCAGGAAATACGGCGAAGGCACCCTTTGGTACGGTCGCGCCGCCTTCACCGGCGAAGATTCATGAAGACCGCACCGGAGAGCGAGGGACCCAAGTTGCGCCGCGCCGTCTGTCCCGGGTCATTCGACCCCATCACCAACGGACACCTCGACATCATCGGCCGGGCCTCCAGGCTCTACGACGTCGTGCACGTCGCCGTGATGATCAACCAGTCCAAGCAGGGGCTGTTCACCGTCGAGGAGCGGATCGAGCTGATCCGCGAGGCGACCGCCGGCTACGGCAACGTCGAGGTCGAGTCGTTCCACGGACTGCTCGTCGACTTCTGCAAGCAGCGCGAGATCCCCGCCATCGTCAAGGGGCTGCGCGCCGTCAGCGACTTCGACTACGAGCTGCAGATGGCCCAGATGAACATGGGCCTGTCGGGCGTCGAAACGCTGTTCGTGCCGACCAACCCCACGTACAGCTTCCTGTCCTCCTCCCTCGTCAAGGAGGTCGCCGCCTGGGGCGGCGACGTCGCCCACCTGCTGCCGCCGCACGTGCACGCGGCACTGACCGAGCGGCTGGCGAACCGCTGACCCGCTGACGGGGCGTCAGTCGGTGTCGGGCGCCCTGCCGGTGGCCTTACAGTCGTCCCGTCCGTCTCAGGAACCGCCCGAGGCCGAGAGAGTGCGAGCCCCCATGGACGTGCAGAAGAAGCTCGACGAGATCGTCGCGGCCGTCGGCAGCGCCCGGTCCATGCCCATGTCGGCCTCCTGCGTGATCAACCGCGCGGAGCTGCTGGCCCAGCTTGAGGAAGTGCGCCAGGCCCTGCCCGGCTCGCTCGCGCAGGCGCAGGAGCTCATCGGCGGCCGGGAGCAGATGGTCGAGGAGGCCCGCCGGGAGGCGGAGCGGATCCTCGAGTCCGCGCACGCCCAGCGCGGCTCGCTGATCTCCGACACCGAGATCGCGCGCCGGTCCCAGGACGAGGCGGACCGGATCCTGGCGGACGCCCGCCGGGAGGCCGAGGAGATCCGGGCCGAGGCCGACGACTACGTCGACAGCAAGCTCGCGAACTTCGAGGTCGTCCTCACCAAGACCATCGGCTCGGTCGACCGCGGCCGCGAGAAGCTGCTGGGCCGCGGTCCCGGCCTGGACGAGCAGGGCCATCCGGACGCGGAGGCGCCCGAGCGCAGCCACGACCCCGAGACGCAGCGCCGGCAGGCGGACGCGTACGTCGACAGCAAGCTGGCGACCTTCGAGGCGGTGCTCTCCAAGACGCTGGAGGCGGTCGGCCGGGGCCGGCAGAAGCTGCTGGGCCGGGTCCCCACGGACGACCTCGGCGCCCACATGGCGGCCCAGGACGCGGCGGGCGCCCCGCAGTCCCGCTCGGCCAGCGACGCGGACTTCCTGGCAGGCCTGGCGGAGCCGGAGGGCCCGGTGGCCCCGGTGATCCCGGCGCAGGCCCAGCCGGAGCCCGCGTACGACGCGTACGGCTACCCGCAGCAGCAGGCCGGGCAGCAGGACGCGTACGGCTACCAGGACCCCTACGCCTACCAGCAGCAGGCCCAGCAGCCGGACCCCTACGCGATGGGCTACGAGCAGCAGGCCCAGCACCCCGACCCCTACGCGGCCTACCCGCCCCAGCAGCCGGTCCAGCCGCAGCAGCCCGCGCTCGACGAGACCAGCTTCTTCGACACGAGCATGATCAACCTGGAGCAGCTGCGCCAGTACGAGCAGGGGCGCTAGGGCCGGATTGGGCTCTGAGCGAAGGGCCGGGTATCCTGGCCCTTCGGTCGCGCGTATGCACCGCGATCCATGCTGCCCTCAAGCGGCGGAATCTTTGATCTTCAGCGAACTGTGAAAGCAGGAACGGCCCTGAACACCCGCCTCGACCACCGCAACCCCCTCGTGTTCGACACGCACGAGCTGGGTCGGCGTCCTGGTGCCATGCAGCGGCTGTCCCGCGAGATCCCCGCTCCGGCGGACCTCGGTCTCGCAGGGGTCATCGGAGTGCCGGAAGGCGCCCCCCTGAAGCTCGAACTCCGCCTTGAGTCGGTCATGGAAGGGGTGCTTGTCACAGGCACCGTCCGTGCCGCGGCCGAAGGGGAGTGCGTAAGGTGTCTGGAGGCCGTGGAGCGCAAGCTCGACGCGGACTTCCAGGAGATGTTCTCGTACCCTGACGCCGACGACCGGAGCCGCGCTCACGCGGAGCCGGCCGACGACGCCGAGGACGACGAGGACAGGCTCTTCCTTGAGGACGGCTTGTTCGACCTCGAACCCGTGCTGCGCGACGCGGTGGTGCTCGCACTGCCGCTGCAGCCGGTGTGCCGGGAGGACTGTCTCGGACTGTGCCCCGAATGCGGGATCAGCCTGAACGACGACCCGGACCACCACCACGACGCCGTCGACATCCGTTGGGCGGCATTGCAGGAACTCGTCGTGACCGATCAGGACGACGAGAAGGACAACATGAGCGGCACTGCATCTGACGACGTTCAGAGCGCCGCCGAGAAGCAGGAGAAGTAGCCGTGGCTGTTCCGAAGCGGAAGATGTCGCGCAGCAACACGCGCCACCGCCGGTCGCAGTGGAAGGCTGCGGTCCCCACCCTGGTTTCGTGTGAGCGTTGCCAGGAGCCGAAGCTCCAGCACATCGCGTGCCCGAGCTGCGGCACCTACAACAAGCGCCAGGTCCTCGAGGTCTGAGCGGCTGGTGAGAGGCGCAATGTCTGAGCTGTCCAACGCTGAGAAGCAGGCAGACAGTAACAACGCGGCCTCGTCCCACACGCTTCTGGAAGGGCGGCTCGGGTATCGACTTGAGTCCGCCCTTCTGGTGCGTGCGCTGACCCACCGCTCGTACGCGTACGAGAACGGCGGTCTGCCCACCAACGAGCGCCTGGAGTTCCTCGGGGACTCCGTGCTCGGCCTGGTGGTCACGGACACGCTGTACACCACCCACCCCGACCTGCCGGAAGGCCAGCTGGCCAAACTGCGGGCCGCGGTGGTCAACTCGCGTGCACTGGCGGAGGTCGGACGCGGCCTCGACCTCGGCTCGTTCATCCGGCTCGGCCGGGGCGAAGAGGGCACGGGCGGCCGGGACAAGGCCTCCATCCTCGCCGACACCCTTGAAGCGGTGATCGGCGCGGTCTACCTCGACAAGGGTCTCGAAGCGGCCTCGGAGCTGGTCCACCGGCTCTTCGACCCGCTCATCGAGAAGTCCTCGAACCTCGGGGCGGGCCTGGACTGGAAGACCAGCCTCCAGGAACTCACCGCGGCCGAGGGGCTCGGCGTGCCGGAGTACCTGGTCACCGAGACCGGTCCGGACCACGAGAAGACCTTCACTGCTGCCGCCCGCGTCGGTGGTGTCTCGTACGGCACCGGCACCGGCCGCAGCAAGAAGGAAGCGGAACAGCAGGCGGCGGAATCCGCGTGGCGCGGGATCCGTGCCGCGGCGGACGAGCGGATCGCGGCGGAAGCCGCGGCCACGGCCGCCGCACAGGCTCCGGTGCCGGCTGCGGCCGGCGCCGAGGTCGCGGCCGAGGACGGCGGGGCGCCGACACCCACCGACCCGACGCCGAGCGTCTGACCCTTCCTTCGGGATGTACGCCCGCCCCTGCCGCGCAGGGGCGGGCGCTCCCGTTTTCCCGGCCCCGGCGGGCCGGCCGGTAGGCTCGGCGGTGCCAGATGGACACACCGCCGTGGAGGAGACCGCCGTGCCCGAGCTGCCCGAAGTAGAGGTCGTGCGGCGGGGCCTGGAGCGCTGGGTGGCCGGCCGGACGGTGGACGCCGTCGAGGTGCTGCACCCGCGGGCCGTACGGCGGCATCCGGCCGGAGGCGCCGACTTCGCCGCGCGCCTGGGGGGCCAGACCATCGGCATACCGCGGCGCCGGGGGAAGTACCTCTGGCTGCCCCTGGAGGGGCGGGACCTCTCCGTCCTCGGGCACCTCGGCATGAGCGGGCAGCTCCTCGTCCAGCCCGAGGAGGCGCCCGACGAGAAGCACCTGCGGATCCGGGTGCGGTTCCAGGACGACACCGGCACCGAGCTGCGCTTCGTGGACCAGCGCACCTTCGGCGGGCTGTCGCTCCACGAGAGCGTGGCCGGCAGCTCCGAGAACCTGCCCGACGTCATCGCGCACATCGCCCGGGACCCCCTGGACCCGCTCTTCGACGAAGCCGCCTACCACCTGGCCCTGCGCGCCAAGCGGACCACCGTCAAGCGGGCCCTGCTCGACCAGTCGCTGATCAGCGGGGTCGGCAACATCTACGCCGACGAGGCGCTGTGGCGGGCCCGGCTGCACTACGAGCGCCCCACCGCCACGCTCACGCGCCCCCGGAGCGCGGAACTCCTCGGCCATGTCCGGGACGTCATGAAGGCCGCCCTCGATGTCGGCGGCACCAGCTTCGACAGCCTTTACGTCAACGTGAACGGCGAGTCCGGCTACTTCGACCGTTCGCTCGACGCCTACGGGCGGGAGGACGAACCCTGCCGGCGCTGCGGTACGCCGATGCGGCGGCGGCCGTGGATGAACCGGTCCAGCTACTTCTGCCCGCGCTGTCAGCGGCCCCCGCGCCTGGCGTCGTAGGACGCGCGGGAGTCGAGCACCTGCGGCATGCTCCCCTCCAGGAAGTGGATGAGCGCCAGCAGTCGGTCGGCGACCTCGATGCCGAGGGGGGTCAGCTCGTAGTCCACGCGCGGCGGGTTCGTCGGCTGTGCCTCGCGGTTCACGATGCCGTCGCGCTCCAGGGCCTGCAGCGTCTGGGAGAGCATCTTCTCGCTGACCCCGTCGACCTTGCGGCGCAGCTCGTTGAAGCGGCACGAGCCCTCGCGCAGGGCGCCCACGGTGAGGCTGCCCCACCGTCCGGTGACGTGCTCCAGCGTCTCCCGGGACGGGCACGCGCGCGCGAAGGCGTCGAAGGGCATCGCGGCGGGCGGCACGGCGGTCTCCGGCAGGTCTGTCTGCATGCCCGCCAGCTTAGCTCCGGACGGCGCTGACCGACAGCTTGCGCTTTCGATTGGATAGCGCACACACACACGGGCGGGTCGGGACGGCCGGCTAGAAGCCGAAGTCCTGGGTCCACCAGGGGCCGCCGTCCGCGAAGTACGCGCCGACGCCCAGGGTGCGGAACTCGCAGTTGAGGATGTTCGCCCGGTGGCCGGGGCTGTTCATCCACGCGTTCATCACGGCGGCCGCGTCACCCTGTCCCCGGGCTATGTTCTCGCCGCCGAGACCGGAGAGCCCTGCCTTGGTGGCGCGGTCCCACGGGGTGTTGCCGTCGGGGTCGGTGTGGTCGAAGAAGCCCCGGGTGGCCATGTCCTTGCTGAAGGCGCCGGCCAGCGCCGCGAGCGGCGGGTTCGCCCGGACCGGACCGCAGCCGGCCTGGGCCCGCTCCTGGTTGACCAGGGCCAGTACGGCGGCCTCCTCGGCGGAGTGGCCGTCCCCGGCGGGCGGGGCGGGCGGGGCCGGGGGCTTGGGAGCCGGCGGCTTGGGGGCCACGGGCTGGGGGGCCGGCGGCTTGGGGACCGCGAGCTTGGGTGCGGCCGGCTTCGGGGGGACCGGGACGGCCGCGGGCTTCTCGGGCGCCTTGGCGGCGGCGGAGGGCGTCGCGGAGGCGGACGCGGACGGGCTGGGCGAGGCCGAAGGCGAGGGAGAGGCCGACGGAGAGGGGGACGCCGACGGGGAGGGGCTCGCCCCGCCGGGGGCGGCGGAGGCGCGGCCGGACAGGTTGGCGAGGCCGCCCTGCTGCTCCACCGCGGAGACGGGGGTGGGCGAGGCCTTGGCCTGCGTACGGTCGTCCGAGCCGCCGCTGCCGACCCCTACGTAGGGGAAGGAGCCGCCGACCGGCACCATGCCGGTGGTGACGGCGGCCGTGCCGAGGACGACGGCCACCGAGATGCCGATCAGGCCGTTGCGGGCAGCGATGCGGCCCTTGCCGGCGCGGCGCGGCTCGGCGGGGAGTCGGTGGCGTCCCATCGGCGCGTACCTTCCTGGCGGGTGAAGATCATCCTTTACTCGCCCAAATGGGTGAGTTCATTGGTGCGCGACTGTACGCCATGGGACAAGGGGGGCGATGCGGGCGGAAGGTGGCAGCCCGGTTAGCGTTCGCGCATGAACGAAGATGTCCGCCTGACCGCCTGGGTGCGCGGCCGTGTACAGCGCGTGGGCTTCCGCTGGTTCACCAGGGCCAATGCCATGGAGATCGGAGGGCTCGCCGGTTTCGCGCTCAACCTCGACGACGGGCGAGTGCAGGTGGTGGCCGAAGGTCAACGTGAGAATTGCCACCGGCTGCTCGACTGGCTGCGCTCCGCCGACACGCCCGGGCGGGTCGACGGAGTGACAGAGATCTGGGGCACACCGCGCGGTGGCTACGACGGCTTCGAGATCCGCTGAGCGATCCGCTGATCATGTACTGATCACATCGCCGGACCCCCTCCACACGGTCGGATCTGCGCGTTCGCCGTCGACACGTTGCCGCGGGATGCGATCCGTGGAAGGCTCGAAGAAGCGGACGATCTCCATGTCCCTTGCGAGCGCCGGGCTGCCCGCCGATACGGGGCGTGATCGTGTTGACCGTCAAACTTTTTGGTGAGACGCTGGAAGCCCCGCGCACCTGAGCTGTTTGGCAGTGTTGGCAGTAGGCGTGTTAACAAGAGAACGCGCGCAGTGACTGACAGTTGCTGCCGGACATCCGCGGGTGCGATTCCCTCACGACCCACACCGCTTCGGTCGGTCACTCAGTGTGGAGGACCATCCATCATGGCAAAGGCGCTTCTCGGTTACGTCGGCGGCTCCGACCCGCGACTCCTCGCCGAGATGCGACGGCTTCAGCAGCGCGTCCAGGACCTTGAGTCCGAGCTCGTACGGATTCAGTCCGAAAACGACGCGCTGAACGCGGCCGCCGCTCAGCACGGAGACTCGCTGCTGGACCGCATCGACATCGACGTACCCCAGGCGGAGCCTGCGCTCACCTGATCCGCTCACTCGTTGCTCGATTCCAGCCCCGCAGGATCTGCAAGGGACGCTTCGGCGTCCCTTCTCTCTTTCCGCACCACACTCCGTGTGACGTCAGTTGTGCCCTGCACCTTCATGGGTGAAACCGGAGGTGAAAGGTAGAGTCCGGCGGCGTGCACCTCAAGTCCCTGACCCTGCGAGGCTTCAAGTCCTTCGCCTCCGCCACGACCCTGCGCTTCGAGCCCGGCATCACGTGTGTGGTGGGGCCGAACGGCTCGGGAAAGTCCAATGTGGTGGACGCCCTGTCCTGGGTCATGGGCGAACAGGGGGCCAAGTCCCTGCGCGGCGGCAAGATGGAAGACGTCATCTTCGCGGGCACCACCGGCCGCCCGCCGCTCGGGCGGGCCGAGGTCTCCCTGACCATCGACAACTCCGACGGCGCCCTGCCGATCGAGTACGCCGAGGTCACCATCACGCGGATCATGTTCCGCGGGGGCAGCAGCGAGTACCAGATCAACGGTGACACGTGCCGTCTGCTCGACATCCAGGAGCTGCTGTCCGACTCCGGCATCGGCCGCGAGATGCACGTCATCGTCGGGCAGGGCCAGCTGGACTCCGTCCTGCACGCCGACCCGATGGGCCGCCGCGCCTTCATCGAGGAGGCGGCGGGGGTGCTGAAGCACCGCAAGCGCAAGGAGAAGGCGCTGCGGAAGCTGGACGCGATGCAGGCCAACCTCTCCCGCGTCCAGGACCTGGGTGACGAGCTCCGCCGCCAGCTCAAACCGCTGGGACGACAGGCGGCGGTCGCCCGGCGGGCGGCCGTGATCCAGGCCGACCTGCGCGACGCGCGGCTGCGGCTGCTGGCCGACGACCTGGTCACGCTGCGGGGCGCGCTGGACGCGGAGATCGCGGACGAGGCGGCGCTGAAGGAGCGCAAGGAGGCCGCCGAGGCCCAGCTCGCGGACGCGCTGCGGCGCGAGGCCGAACTGGAGGAGGCCGTGCGGCAGCTGACGCCGCGCCTGCAGCGTGCGCAGCAGACCTGGTACGAGCTGTCGCAGCTCGCCGAGCGGGTACGGGGGACCGCGTCCCTGGCCGACGCACGGGTCAAGTCGGCCTCGGCTCCGGGGGAGGAGGAGCGGCGGGGCCGCGACCCGGAGGACCTGGAACGCGAGGCCGCGCGGATCCGTGAGCAGGAGGCGGAGCTGACGGCGGCGCTGGAGGCGGCCTCGCGCGCGCTGGAGGACACCGTCGAGCACCGGGCGGAGCTGGAGCGGTCCCTCGCCGAGGAGGAACGGCGGCTGCGGGACGCGGCGCGGGCCATCGCAGACCGGCGTGAGGGCCTGGCCCGCCTGACCGGACGGCTGGGCGCGGCCCGGTCCCGTGCGGGCGCGGCCCAGGCCGAGATCGACCGGCTGGTGGCGGCGCGCGACGAGGCGGAGTCCCGGGCGGCCGCCGCGCAGGCCGAGTACGAGGCGCTGGCCGACGAGGTCGGCGGCCTGGAGGACGCCTCGGCGGACGAGGCGTACGAGACGGCGCGGGCCGGGCTGGCCGAGGCGGAGGCCGCCCTGAGCGGGGCCCGGGACGCCCTGGCCGCGGCCGAACGCTCGCGGGCGGCGGTCTCGGCCCGGCGGGACGCACTGGCGCTCGGGCTCCGCAGGAAGGACGGCACGGGGGCGCTCCTGACGGCGCGGGAGCGGTTGACGGGCCTGCTGGGACCCGCGGCGGAGCGGTTGTCGGTGGCCCCGGGGTACGAGGCGGCGGTGGCCGCGGCCCTCGGCTCCGCGGCGGACGCGCTGGCGGTGGCCTCGCCGGGGGCGGCCGCCGAGGCCATGCGCCACCTGCGCGACACGGACGCCGGCAAGGCCGCCTTCCTCATCGCCGTGGCCCCACTGCCGATCGGCCCGCCGCATCCCCGGCCCTCGGACCCGACTCCCGTCTCCCCGCCGTCGGCGCCCGGCGCCCGGGACGCGGCCGACCTCGCTACCCGGGACCTGGCCGACCCCGCTACCCGGGACGGCGCCGAGCCCGCCGCCCGGGACGCGGCCGAGCCCGCCGCCCACCACCCGGCCGACCTCGCGGCTCGGGCCGCGGCCGACCTCGCCGCCCGTAATGCTGCCGAGCCCGCCGCCCACCACCCGGCCGACCCCCCTTCCCGGGACGGCGCCGAGCTCGCGGCCCGGGGCGTGGCCGAGCCCGCCGCCCTGGCCGCGGCCGACCTCGCCGCCCCGCGGGCGGTCGACACGTCGGCCGGTCCGGCGTTGCCGGGGCGGGAGACCGGCCCGGCGGTCGGCGCGTCGGGCTCCGGGCAGGCCTCCGTGTCCGCGGCGGGTCCGCCGGGCGGGGCGGATGCCGGTGGACCGGCCGAGTCCGGGTCCCGCGTAGGGAGTGCTGCGTGCTCGGTGGCGCCCGGCCTGCTCGGCGGCGTACGCGAGCCCGTGGAGGGCACGGGCGAGCCGTTGGTGCCGGGGCAGGGCGCGGGCCGTACGGCCGACGCGCCGGGCTCCGGCCAGGGCGCCACGCACGGAACGGGCCCCGCGGGCGACCGGGGGCTGCCCCGGCAGGGTGTCGCCGTCGCAGCCGTGGTGCGGGGGGACGGCGGGCTGGAGGCGGCCGTGGCGCGGCTGCTGCGCGACCACGTCGTCGTCCAGGGGCTGGCCGAGGCCGAGGCGCTGGTCGGTGAGCGGCCCGACCTCGTCGCCGTGACCCTCGACGGAGACGTGCTCGGCGCGCACCATGCACAGGGCGGTTCCGCCGGGGCGCCCAGCCTGATCGAGGTTCAGGCCGCCGTCGACGAGGCCACCGCCGAACTGGCCCGGCTCGACGACGAGTGCAGGGACCTCGCCGAGGCCCGGGAGGCGGCCACGGCGCTGCGCCGGGAACTCGCCGCGCAGGTCGAGGAGACCGGCGAGCGGCGGCGCGCCGCCGAGCAGGCCCGGGCGGGGGTGGCCCAGCAGCTCGGACGGCTCGCCGGGCAGGCGAAGGGCGCGGCGGGCGAGGCCGAGCGCAGCGCCGCCGCCGCGGCCAAGGCCCAGGACGCCCTGGAGCAGGCGCTGGCGGAGGTGGAGGAGTGCGCCGAGCGGCTCGCCATCGCCGAGGAGATGCCGGTGGAGGACGAGCCCGACACGGCGGTGCGCGACCGCCTCGCCGCCGACGGGGCCAACGCACGGCAGACCGAGATGGAGGCCCGGCTCCAGCTCAGGACCCATGAGGAGCGGGTCAAGGGCCTGGCCGGCCGGGCCGACGCACTCGACCGGGCGGCCAGGGCGGAACGCGAGGCCCGCACCCGCGCCGAGCGCCGCCGCGCACGGCTGCGCCACGAGGTCCAGGTGGCCCGGGCCGTCGGCGACGGGGCCCGCCAGCTCCTCGCGCACCTGGAGGTGTCGCTGCTCCGGGCCGAACAGGAGCGCGCGGCCGCAGAGCACGCCAAGGGCCTGCGCGAGCGGGAGCTCGGCGAGGCCCGCACCCGCGGGCGCGACCTGAAGGCCGAGCTCGACAAGCTCACCGACTCCGTGCACCGCGGCGAGGTCCTCGGCGCCGAGAAGCGGCTGCGCATCGAGCAGGTGGAGGGCCGGGCCCTGGAGGAGTTCGGGATCGAGGCGGCCGCCCTGACCGCCGAGTACGGGCCCGACCAGCCGGTGCCGCCGAGCCCGCCCGCCGACGGGGAGGAGCTGCCGGAGGACCCCGAGCACCCGCGCAACCGGCCGGGCCCCTTCGTACGGGCCCAGCAGGAGAAGCGGCTCAAGGCGGCGGAGCGCGCCTACCAGCAGCTCGGCAAGGTGAACCCGCTCGCCCTGGAGGAGTTCGCCGCCCTGGAGGAGCGGCACCGGTTCCTGAGCGAGCAGCTGGAGGACCTGCGCAAGACCCGCGCCGATCTGCTCCAGGTGGTGAAGGAGGTCGACGAGCGCGTCGAGCAGGTCTTCACCGAGGCGTACCGGGACACCGCCCGCGAGTTCGAGGGCGTGTTCTCGCGGCTGTTCCCCGGCGGCGAGGGCCGGCTGGTCCTTACCGACCCCGACCACATGCTCACCACCGGCGTGGACGTGGAGGCCCGGCCGCCCGGCAAGAAGGTCAAGCGGCTCTCGCTGCTCTCCGGAGGCGAGCGGTCGTTGACCGCCGTCGCGCTGCTGGTGTCCATCTTCAAGGCCCGGCCCAGCCCGTTCTACGTGATGGACGAGGTCGAGGCGGCGCTCGACGACACCAACCTCCAGCGGCTGATCCGGATCATGGAGGAGCTCCAGGAGAGCTCCCAGCTGATCGTCATCACGCACCAGAAGCGGACGATGGAGGTCGCGGACGCGCTCTACGGAGTCTCCATGCAGGGCGACGGCGTCTCGAAGGTCATCAGCCAGCGACTGCGCTAAGGCCCATTGTTCATGTAGTGAACGCACTTATCCATCCCGCTGCACCTCGCGTGTACCTCCGGGCCTATTGACTTCAGAAAGTGAAGTCATAAGCTTCGCTGTGCCGTGTCCGACGTTCACGTGGTGGCGAACAGTTTGCTGTGCGCCACTAGAGGAACACGAGCACCGACGAGATCCCCACACCGCCCGCCGTCGCCGCCGGGCCCAGGAGCGCACCTTGACCAGCACAGCGAACGCACCCGCGCCAGGCGGTGGGAGCGCGGCCCGGCCCGACCACCTCGGCCACGTCGTCTTCATCACCGCGGCCGCTGCCATGGGCGGCTTCCTCTTCGGCTACGACAGCTCCGTCATCAACGGCGCCGTCGAGGCGATCCGCGACCGCTTCGACGTCGGCTCCGGAACCCTTGCCCAGGTGATCGCCGCCGCTCTGATCGGCTGCGCCGTCGGCGCGGCCACCGCCGGCCGCATCGCCGACCGGATCGGCCGCATTCGCTGCATGCAGATCGCGTCCGTCCTCTTCACCGCCAGCGCCCTCGGCTCCGCGCTGCCGTTCGCCCTGTGGGACCTGGCCATGTGGCGGGTCATCGGCGGCTTCGGCATCGGCATGGCCTCCGTGATCGGTCCCGCCTACATCGCCGAGGTCTCTCCGCCCGCCTACCGCGGCCGGCTGGCCTCCTTCCAGCAGGCGGCGATCGTCATCGGCATCGCCGTGTCCCAGCTGGTCAACTGGGGAATCCTCAACCTCGCCGACGGCGACCAGCGCGGCGACATCGGCGGCCTGGAAGCCTGGCAGTGGATGCTCGGCGTCATGGTCGTCCCCGCCGCGCTCTACGGTCTGCTGTCCTTCGCCATCCCGGAGTCCCCGCGCTTCCTCGTCTCGGTCGGCCGCATGGAGAAGGCCAAGACGGTGCTGCGTGAGGTCGAGGGCCAGGGCATCGACGCCGACGCCCGGGTCCGCGAGATCGACCGCGCCATCCACTCCGAGGTGAAGTCGACCTTCAAGGACCTGCTCGGCGGCCGCTTCGGCTTCCTGCCGATCGTCTGGATCGGCATCGGCCTGTCCCTCTTCCAGCAGCTCGTCGGCATCAACGTGATCTTCTACTACAGCTCCTCGCTGTGGCAGTCGGTCGGCATCGACCCGAGCTCCTCGTTCCTGTACTCCTTCGAGACCTCGGTCGTGAACATCATCGGTACGGTGATCGCGATGGTCTTCGTGGACCGGATCGGCCGCAAACCCCTCGCACTGATCGGCTCCGCCGGCATGGCGGTCTCGCTCGGCCTGGCCGCCTGGGCCTTCTCGTACAAGTCCGGCGTCGGCGACGACATCGCCCTGCCCCACGCGCAGGGCATCGTGGCCCTGGTCGCCGCCAACTTCTTCGTGCTCTTCTTCGCCCTGTCCTGGGGGGTGGTGGTCTGGGTGCTGCTCGGCGAGATGTTCCCCGGCCGCATCCGCGCCGCGGCCCTCGGCGTGGCCGCCGCCGCCCAGTGGGTCGCCAACTGGGTGATCACGGTCAGCTTCCCCACCCTGTCGGACTGGAACCTGTCGGGCGCGTACGTCATCTACACGGTCTTCGCCGTGCTCTCGATCCCCTTCATCCTCAAGTGGGTGCCGGAGACGAAGGGCAAGGCGTTGGAGGAGATGGGGTAACCATCCCCGCCACCACCCCTCTCCTCTCGCAGCAGGTGCTGCCCCGCTCAGTCCTTGAGCCGGGGCAGCACCTGTTCGCACAACAGGTGCAGGCTGCGCCAGCCCTCGTCCAGCGGCATCCCGCCGCACAGCGGGTGCAGGACCAGGTTCCCCGCCTCGCCCGCGGTCCGGGCGAAGGCGACCGCCTCGTCCGGGGTCAGGACCCGGTACACGCCCTCCGCGCGCAGTTCCGGCACCGAGCGGGCGGCCGACCGCACCGCGCTGCGGATCTCCTTCGACTGCCAGGACGCGTAGGTCGCCGCCTCGTGCAGGAAGCAGGCCCCGTGCTCCGCCCACACCCGGTCCGGGTCCTCGGCGATGTGCAGTAGCGGGGTCTCGGCCGCGGGCATCATGCAGAAGCCCTCCGTCCCGTACTCCGCCAGCTTCGCGGTGTAGTACGCCTCCAGCTCCGGCAGGTGCGCGCTGGGGAAGAACGGCAGCCCGAGCCGGGCCGCCCGCCGGGCCGCCGCCTCGGAACTGCCGCCGACCAGGAGCAGCGGGTGCGGCTGGGTGAACGGCGTCGGGGTGACCCGCACCGTGCGGCCGCGGAAGATGAAGGGCTCGCCGGTCCACGCCTTCAGCAAGGTCTCCAGCAGCTCGTCCTGGAGCCGGCCGCGCCGCGACCACGCGACGCCGTGCTGCTCGTACTCCTGCGGCCGGTAGCCGATGCCCGCGACCGTGACGAGGCGGCCCCCGCTGAGCAGGTCGAGGACCGCGATGTCCTCGGCGGCCCTCAGAGGGTCGTACAGCGGGCCGATGACAGCCGAGACGGTGACGGCGATCCGCCGGGTCGCGCCGAAGACCGCGCCCGCGAAGGCGAAGGGCGAGGGCAGCCAGTTGTTGCCGGCGCCGTGGTGCTCCTCGGTCTGGACGGTGTCGATGCCCCGGTCGTCCGCGTACCGCGCCATCTCCAGCGCCGCCTTGTAGCGGGCGGAGAGGGAGGCGGGTGTGCCGTTCGGGTCGACGAGATTGAACCGGGCCACGGTGACGGGCATGCGGAAGTCCCCCTTCGCGAGGCCGCCGGACGAGGGCGGGCGAAGGGGGACGTTAGCTGACGCAGCGTCAGTTGGACAGGTTTCCGGCGGGCTCGGGCTCGCGCTCGGGCTCGCGCTCGCGCTCTGCGGCGCCGGCGGCCGGCGCCGCGGACTCCGTGCGCGGCAGAACGGCGTACAGCAGACCTGCGGTCAGGATGCCGGCCGCCCAGCCCAGCCCGTTGCGCCCCACCCAGGTGCCGGCGAGCGGCCCGCCGAACCAGTCGACCTCGGTGAACAGCAGGCCCACCGCCAGCGCCAGGCCCCAGGCGGTCATCGCCTGCCAGGCGAACCCGCCCCGGTACCAGTACGCACTGGACGGGGTGGTGTCCAGCAGCGCGGCGGCGTCGTACCGGGTCCGGCGGAGCATGTCCACGCCGAAGACGCCGATCCACGCCGAGAAGGCCACCGCCAGCAGGGTCAGGAAGGAGATGAACGACCCGAAGAAGCTGGTGGCCACCACCATCAGCAGGAAGCCGAACACCAGACTGATCACGGCGTTGACGCTGACGGCCCAGGCGCGCGGGACCCGGATGCCGAGGGTCTGCGCGGTGAAGCCGGCCGAGTACATGGACATCGAGTTGATCAACAGCATCCCGACGAGCGCGATGAGCAGGTACGGCACCGCGATCCAGATGGGCAGCAGGTTGCCGATGAAGGAGACCGGATCCTGCGCGCTCGCCAGGTCCGGGGTGCCCACGGCCATGACCGCGCCCATCAGCACCATCGGGATGACGACCACGGCCGCGCCGCCGATCGTCGCGCCGACCATCCCTCTGGACGAGGCCGTCCGCGGCAGGTAGCGGGTGAAGTCCGGGCCGGAGGGGACCCAGCTGATCCCGCCCGCGGCGATGGTCCCGATCCCCGCGACCGTCATCGCCGTCGAGCCGGCCGGCTTCGCGAAGACGGCGGACCAGTCGCTCTCCACGACCAGGTAGCCGAGGACGAGCACGCTGAAGGCACCGAAGAGGTACGTCGACCAGGTCGAGCAGACGCGCAGCGCGCCGATGCCGAGCCCGGAGACCAGGAAGGTGCAGCCCACGAAGAGCAGCAGGGTGACCACGACGAGAAGCGTGTTCTTCTTCACTCCGAACAGCAGGCCCAGCACCGTGAGCACGGCGAAGGCGCCGCTGACCGCGTTGATGGTCTCCCAGCCCCACCGGGCGACCCAGATCAGCGCTCCCGGGAACAGGTTGCCGCGCTGCCCGAACACCGCCCGGGAGAGCGCCATGCCGGGGGCTCCGCCGCGCTTGCCGGCGATCGAGATCAGGCCGACGAGCCCGTACGAGACGACGGGCGAGGCGATAGCGACGACCAGCACCTGCCAGATGTTGAGCCCGTTGAAGATGACCAGGCCGGCGCCCATCGTCAGGAGCAGCACGCTGATGTTGGCGGCGACCCAGGTGGGTACGAGCTCGCGGACCCGCCCACCGCGCTCGGAGTCCGGAACGGGTTCGAGGCCGCGGGTCTCCAGCGCTCCGTCGGCGGGCTCGGCGGGCTCGGCGGGCATGCACTACTCCATGGGCAGAAGGGGCCAAACGGGGGAGTCGCCCATCATCACCGCTTCCGCGCGAAAACCACAAACCGCGACTTACGGGCCGGTGGGAAACGCCGGGGACCCGGCTCCGGAGCGCCCGTGTCCGATACTGGTGGGGTTATGGACATCCTCATCCTTGTCGTAGTCATCGCCCTGGTCGCGGTCGGCGCGATCAGCGGGCTCGTGGTCAGCAGCCGCAAGAAGAAGCAGCTGCCGCCTCCGGCACCGCCCAGCACGCCGACCATCACTGCCCCGCCCGCCGAACCGCAGGTGGGGGAGGACGCCGCACCGACGGCGGAAGAGCCCCGTCGCACGATCGAGGAGGTCGAGCTCCCCGACGCGGAGACGGCCGTCCAGTCGCCGGTCGCCGTGGAGGACCCGGTCGTCGCGGCCCCGCCCGCGCCCGAGATCGAGGTTCCCGAGCCCACCGCCGGCCGCCTCGTACGGCTCCGGGCGCGCCTCGCGCGCTCGCAGAACTCGCTCGGCAAGGGCCTGCTCACGCTGCTCTCGCGCGAACACCTCGACGAGGACACCTGGGAGGAGATCGAGGAGACGCTCCTCATCGCCGACGTCGGTGTCGTGCCCACGCAGGAGCTGGTGGACCGGCTGCGCGAGCGGGTCAGGGTGCTCGGCACCCGCACCCCGGCCGACCTGCGCGCGCTGCTGAAGGAGGAGCTGCTGACGCTGGTCGGCACCGACTTCGACCGTGCGGTGAAGACCGAGAGCGGCACCGACACCCCGGGCGTCGTGATGGTGGTCGGCGTCAACGGCACCGGCAAGACCACCACCACCGGCAAGCTGGCCCGCGTGCTCGTTGCCGACGGCCGCAGCGTGGTGCTCGGCGCGGCCGACACCTTCCGCGCCGCCGCCGCCGACCAGCTCCAGACCTGGGGCGAGCGGGTGGGTGCGCGGACCGTGCGCGGTCCCGAGGGCGGGGACCCGGCCTCTGTCGCCTACGACGCGGTCAAGGAGGGCATCGCCGAGGGCGCCGACGTGGTGCTCATCGACACCGCCGGTCGCCTGCACACCAAGACCGGCCTCATGGACGAGCTCGGCAAGGTCAAGCGCGTCGTGGAGAAGCACGGCCCGCTGGACGAGGTCCTGCTGGTCCTGGACGCCACCACCGGGCAGAACGGCCTGACCCAGGCCCGCGTCTTCGCGGAGGTCGTGGACATCACCGGCATCGTGCTGACCAAGCTCGACGGCACCGCCAAGGGCGGCATCGTCGTCGCCGTGCAGCGCGAGCTGGGCGTCCCCGTCAAGCTCGTCGGCCTGGGGGAGGGCCCGGACGACCTGGCCCCCTTCGAGCCGGAGGCCTTCGTCGACGCCCTGATCGGCGACTGACCCCGGCCCCTGCCCCGTACGCATGCCAGTGCCCCCCGTCTCCGGCCGGAGACGGGGGGCACTGGCATGCGTACGGGGATCAGCGGCGCAGGCGGTGGCAGATGTAGGCGAGGGTGCCGAGCAGGAGCCGGGCCTGCGGCAGGCCGCCCGCACAATCGAGCGCGGGCGGGCGCAGCCAGCTCACCGGACCCAGCCCGGCGTGGTCGGACGGGGGCGCGGTCAGGAAGGAGCCGAGGCCCTGCGCGTGGAGGTCCAGGTCGGCGTCGTCCCAGCCCATCCGGTACAGCAGCTGCGGCAGCTCGGCCGCCGCGCCCGGGGCCACGAAGAACTGGGCCCGGCCGTCCGGGGTGGCGGTGACGGGGCCCAGCGGCAGGCCCATCCGCTCCAGCCGGACCAGCGCCCGGCGCCCGGCCTCCTGGGACACCTCGATGAGGTCGAAGCTGCGGCCCACCGGCAGCAGGACGGCCGCGCCCGGGTACTCGCCCCAGGTCTGCGTGACCTCGTCGAGGGTGGCGCCCGCCGGGACGGTGGGCGCCAGGGGCAGCGGGTGCGCCCCGGGCGCGCCGCACTGCGCCCGGCCGCAGGAGCAGTCGCGGGCGGGAGCCGCGGCCCGGGCGCCCGGGACCACGTCCCAGCCCCACAGGCCGGTGTACTCCGCCACCGCCGTGCACTCCGACGTCCGGCCGCGGCGCCGGGAGCCGGATCGGAACTCCTTGGTGCTGCGGCTGCCGCCGATCGTGAAGCCCATGCCCATGCCCCCTCCAACGGGTTGGACGCGCCGGTGGTTACGACGGGGGCGGGACCGGTCGTCCCGCACGGATCCGGGTGAACCGGCACGGCGCACTCCTCGCCGCGCGCGCCCGGAGCGCACTCCTGTCCAACCGGTCGTTCCGCCTCCCTGTCAAGTGAATCGCGCCCCGGCGGTGGCGAGTTCATTCAAAGGGGTGGCGAATGGTGGCGTTTCTGGATTCGGGCTCCCCGCAGGGGTGATCGTAGGATTACTTTCGGTGCACGAACCCGGAAGGCAGGCCCGTTCGTGGGTATGCCGGAGGCAAGGTGTGAAGGACTCGTGAAGGTCCGTGGCGGCGGCCGCCGCCCCCGCCAGGGTTTCGTGTGAAGAGGCCTGAGCGGATGGGGGCGTTCCAGTGAGCGGCAGCAGCGCAAGCGGAACGAACGCGGAACCGGAGATCCCGGGCGCTGCCGCCCGCAACGAACAACTGACCTCCTGGTTCGTCCGCAGCGGCTGGTCCAAGGGCGAGCTCGCCCGCCAGGTCAACCGGCGGGCCCGCCAGATGGGCGCCCACCACATCAGCACGGACACCTCCCGGGTCCGCCGCTGGCTCGACGGCGAGCAGCCCCGCGAGCCGGTCCCGAGGATCCTCTCCGAGCTCTTCTCCGAGCGCTTCGGCTCCGTCGTCGCCATCGAACAGCTCGGGCTGCGCACCGCCCACCAGACCCCGTCCGTCTCCGGCGTCGACCTGCCCTGGGCCGGCCCGCAGACCATCGAGCTGCTCGGCGAGTTCTCCCGCAGCGACCTGATGCTGGCCCGCCGCGGCTTCCTCGGGACCTCCCTCGCCCTCTCCGCCGGCCCCGCCCTCATCGAGCCCATGCAGCGCTGGCTCGTCCCGGTCCCGGCCGCCGATCCGGCACCGCGCGAGGCGGGGGCGGCCGGCGCCCTCGGGGGACACCGGCCGCCCCGGCTGTCCGAACCGGAACTCGGCCTCCTGGAGGCCACCACCGTCATGTTCCGCCAGTGGGACGCCCAGTGCGGGGGCGGACTGCGCCGCAAGGCCGTCGTCGGCCAGCTCCACGAGGTGACCGACCTGCTCCAGGAGAGCCACCCGGCGCCCGTCATGAAACGGCTCTTCAAGGTGGCCGCGGAGCTCGCCGAACTGGCCGGCTGGATGAGCTACGACATCGGCCTGCACCCCACCGCGCAGAAGTACTTCGTCCTCGCCCTGCACGCCGCGAAGGAGGGCGGGGACAAGCCGCTCGGCTCGTACATCCTCTCCAGCATGAGCCGCCAGATGATCCACCTGGGCCGCCCCGAGGACGCCTTGGAGCTCATCCACCTCGCGCAGTACGGCAGCCGCGACTGCGCGGGCCCGCGCACCCAGGCCATGCTGTATGCGATGGAGGCCCGCGCGTACGCCAACATGGGCCAGCCCAGCCGCTGCAACCGGGCCGTCCGCATGGCCGAGGACACCTTCGGGGACGTCGGATTCGGCGGCGAGCCCGAACCGGACTGGATCCGCTTCTTCTCCGAGGCCGAACTGAACGGCGAGAACTCCCACTCGTTCCGCGACCTGGCCTACGTGGCCGGCCGCAGCCCCATGTACGCCTCACTCGCGGAACCCGTGATGGAGCGGGCCGTCGCCCTCTTCGAGAAGGACCAGGAGCACCAACGCTCCTACGCCCTCAACCTCATCGGCATGGCCACCGTCCACCTGCTCCAGCGTGAGCCCGAGCAGGCCGCCGTCCTCGTCGACAAGGCCCTCGACGTGGCGGGAAAGGTGCGGTCCGAACGGGTGAACACCCGGCTGCGCAAGACCGTCGACACCGCCGCGCGCGAGTACGGCGACGTCGCCGAGATCGTCCGGCTGACCGACCACCTCGCCTCCCGGCTCCCGGAAGCCGCGGAGGCCGTCTGACGGCCCTCGCGGCCGCCCCCGGTCCCGGCCGCGGCAGCCACCCCGTGTAGCCCGATCAGGCTCCCCCAGCCAGGTCACCCGGGTGCTGCCGCGGCCGGTCATCTTTTGTGCCCGGACCGGCGCCGCGTGGGCCGGCGC
This sequence comes from Streptomyces sp. NPDC043680, assembly GCF_056436685.1. Taxonomy (NCBI): domain Bacteria; kingdom Bacillati; phylum Actinomycetota; class Actinomycetes; order Kitasatosporales; family Streptomycetaceae; genus Streptomyces; species Streptomyces sp. NPDC043680. The sequence continues at coordinate 45,378 of NZ_JBWKCE010000021.1, forward strand.
CGGTCCGGGCAGGCGGCTGCTCGCCGCGTTGGTTCCTCGATCGCTGGCTGCGGTCGTCCGTCGCAGTTCATCACCCCGTAACAGCCCGGACGCCTTCGTCATCGGCGCGAAACACCGAGCGGCGCCGCCGGAAACCGGCCTGCGCGAATCTCAGGGTCAATAACCGGCCAGCCCCCAGGCCCGGCCCGGGCCCCACCCCTCAGGCCTACGCCCTGCGCCGCTCAGGTTTTCACGATCGCCCGCACGCGAACGTACCGACGACGAGGAGACGCCGATGGCATCAGCCATCACGACCCTCGCGGCAGACGCCCCGACGCTCTCTGCCGCGAACACCGGGTTCATGCTCATCTGCTCCGCCCTGGTCATGCTGATGACCCCGGGCCTCGCCTTCTTCTACGGAGGCATGGTCCGCGTCAAGAGCAGCCTCAACATGCTGATGATGAGCTTCATCAGCCTCGGGATCGTCACGATCCTCTGGGTCCTCTTCGGATTCAGCCTCGCCTTCGGCACCGACTCCGGCTCGCTGATCGGCTGGTCCTCCGACTACGTCGGCCTCAGCGGCATCGGCATCACCGAGCTGTGGGACGGCTACACCATCCCGGTCTACGTCTTCGCCGTCTTCCAGCTGATGTTCGCCGTGATCACCCCCGCCCTGATCAGCGGCGCCCTCGCCGACCGCGTGAAGTTCAGCGCCTGGGCCCTGTTCACCGCCCTGTGGGTCACCGTCGTCTACTTCCCCGTCGCGCACTGGGTGTGGGGCGCCGGCGGCTGGCTGTTCGAGCTCGGCGTCATCGACTTCGCGGGCGGCACCGCCGTCCACATCAACGCCGGCGCCGCCGCCCTCGGCGTGATCCTCGTCATCGGCAAGCGCGTCGGCTTCAAGCGGGACCCGATGCGCCCCCACAGCCTCCCCCTCGTCATGCTCGGCGCCGGCCTGCTGTGGTTCGGCTGGTTCGGCTTCAACGCCGGGTCCTGGCTCGGCAACGACGACGGCGTCGGCGCGGTCATGTTCGTCAACACCCAGGTGGCCACCGCCGCCGCCATGCTCGCCTGGCTCGGCTACGAGAAGCTGCGCCACGGCTCCTTCACCACCCTCGGCGCGGCCTCCGGCGCCGTCGCGGGCCTCGTCGCCATCACACCCTCCGGCGGCTCCTGCTCCCCCCTCGGCGCGATCGGCATCGGCGCCGTCGCCGGCCTGCTGTGCGCCATGGCCGTCGGCCTCAAGTACAAGTTCGGCTACGACGACTCCCTCGACGTCGTCGGCGTCCACCTCGTCGGCGGCATCGCCGGCTCCCTCCTCGTCGGCCTCTTCGCCACCGGCGGGGTCCAGTCCGAAGCCAAGGGCCTCTTCTACGGCGGCGGCCTGGAGCAGCTCGGCAAGCAGGCCATCGGAGTCTTCTCCGTCCTCGCCTACTCTCTCGTCGCGTCGGCGCTGCTCGCCTTCCTCCTCGACAAGACCATCGGAATGCGGGTCAGCGAGGACGACGAGATCTCCGGCATCGACCAGGTCGAGCACGCCGAGACCGCCTACGACTTCAGCGGAGCCGGAGGCGGCGCCTCCTCCCGGAGCACCGCACCCGTCCCCGTTGCCGCCGCGAGCAAGAAGGTAGACGCATGAAGCTGATCACCGCGATCGTGAAGCCCCACCGGCTGGACGAGATCAAGGACTCCCTCCAGCGGTTCGGGGTCCAGGGGCTCACGGTCTCCGAGGCCAGCGGGTACGGCCGCCAGCGCGGCCACACCGAGGTCTACCGCGGCGCCGAGTACACCGTGGACCTCGTCCCCAAGATCCGCATCGAGGTCGTCGTCGAGGACGACGACGCCGAGTCGGTCATGGAGATCCTGGTCAAGAGCGCCCGTACCGGGAAGATCGGCGACGGCAAGGTGTGGAGCGTCCCCGTGGACGCACTCATCAGGGTCCGTACCGGCGAACGCGGCGCTGAAGCGCTCTGAGGGACGGGAGCTGCCGGGTGACGAGCGTCGAAGGCACCACCACGGGTGATTCCCCCGACCGGTCCGACCCGGGACCCAGCGCCTACGCCGCGGCCCGGCTGCGACTCCTCCAGGAGGAGTCGCAGTCCGGGCCTTCGCGGCGTTCCGCGCTGGCCGGACTGACCGACGACTGGCTGAACGCACTGTTCGCGACCGCCGTACGGGAGACCGGCGTCCGGGGCGCCACCCTCGTCGCCGTCGGCGGCTACGGGCGCGCCGAACTCTCCCCGCGCAGCGATCTCGACCTGCTGCTGCTCCACGACGGCAAGGCCGAGCCGCGCGCCCTGAGCGCGCTCGCCGACCGGCTCTGGTACCCCGTGTGGGACCTCGGCGTCGCCCTCGACCACTCGGTCCGGACCCCGGCCGAGGCCCGCAAAACCGCCGGCGAGGACCTCAAGGTGCACCTCGGGCTGCTGGACGCCCGCCCGGTCGCGGGCGATGCCGGCATGCTGGCGGCCCTGCGCACCTCGGTACTGGCCGACTGGCGCAACCAGGCCGCCAAACGGCTCCCGCAGCTGCACGCCCTGTGCCGGGAGCGGGCCGAGCGGGCCGGAGAGCTGCGCTTCCTGCTCGAACCCGACCTCAAGGAGGCCCGCGGCGGGCTCCGCGACGCCACGGCGCTGCGGGCCGTCGCCGCGTCCTGGCTGGCCGACGCTCCGCGGGAGGGCCTGGCCGAGGCCCGCCGGCGGCTGCTGGACGCCCGCGACGCCCTCCAGCTGGTGACCGGCCGCGCCACCGACCGGCTCGCCCTCCAGGAACAGGACCAGGTCGCGGCGCAGCTGGGGCTGCTCGACGCCGACGCCCTGCTGCGCGAGGTCTACGACGCCGCGCGGATCGTCTCGTACGCCGGTGACGTCACCTGGCGGGAGGTCGGGCGGGTCCTGCGGGCGCGCGCGGCCCGGCCGAGACTGCGCGGGCTGCTGGGGACGCGCGGGGCCGCCGCGGCCGAGCGGGCACCGCTGGCCGAGGGGGTCGTGGAGTCCGACGGCGAGGCCGTACTGGCGCTGGCGGCCCGGCCGGACCGGGACCCGGTCCTGCCGCTGCGTTTCGGGGCCGCGGCCGCCCAGGCGGGCTTGCCGGTGTCGCTGCACGCCGTACGCAGGCTCGCGGCGCAGGCCAGACCGCTGCCGGTGCCGTGGCCCGCGGAGGCGCGGGAGCAACTGCTCACCCTGCTCGGCGCGGGGGAGCCGACCGTGGCCGTGTGGGAGGCCCTGGAGGCGGAGGGGATCATCACCCGGCTGCTGCCCGACTGGGAGCGGGTGCGGTGCCGCCCGCAGCGCAATCCCGTGCACACCTGGACCGTGGACCGGCACCTCGTGGAGACGGCGGTGCGGGCCTCGGCCCTGACCCGCCGGGTGGGCCGCCCGGACCTGCTGCTGATGGCCGCGCTGCTGCACGACATCGGCAAGGGCTGGCCCGGCGACCACTCGGTGGCGGGCGAGACGATCGCCCGCGACGTGGCGGTGCGGGTGGGCTTCGACGCGGAGGACGCCGCCGTGCTGGGCGTGCTCGTACGCCACCACCTGCTGCTGATCGACACCGCGACGCGGCGCGACCTCGACGACCCGGCGACCGTCCAGGCGGTCGCGGAGGCCGTCGGGTCGACCGGCACGCTGGAGATCCTGCACGCCCTGACGGAGGCCGACGCCCTGGCCACCGGGCCGGCGGCGTGGAGCGCGTGGCGGGGCTCGCTGGTCGCGGACCTGGTGGCCAGGGTGGCCGCCGTCCTGCGCGGGGCGACGCCGGCGGTGCGCGAGCTGGACATCCCCAGCACCGAACAGGAGCGCCTCGCCGTGGAGGCCCTGCGCACCCGCGAGCCGGTGCTGGCGCTGCACGCCCGGCAGGAGGCGGACGCGGTGGGCGTCGAACTCGTCGTCGCCGTTCCCGACCAGTCGGGGGTGCTCCCGGCGGTGGCGGGTGTTCTCGCCCTGCATCGGCTCACCGTGCGGGCGGCGGACCTGCGCTCGCTGGAGCTGCCCGACCAGCTGGGCGAGGTCCTGGTGCTCAGATGGCGGGTGGCGGCGGAGTACGGGGCGCTGCCGGAGGGGGCCCGGCTGCGGACGGACCTGGTCCGGGCGCTGGACGGCTCGCTCGACGTGGCGGCGAAGCTGGCCGACCGGGAGGCGGCGTACCCGCGGCGGCGGGGCGTGGTCCCGCCGCCGCCGCGGGTGACGGTGGTGCCGGACGTCTCTTCCCTGGCCACCGTGGTGGAGGTCCGGGCGCCGGACGCGGTGGGGCTGCTGCACCGGATCGGGCGTGCGCTGGAGTCCTGCGGGGTGCGGGTGCGCAGTGCGCACGTGTCCACGCTTGGGGCCAATGCGGTGGATTCGCTGTACGTGGTCGACGGGGACGGCAAACCGCTCACGGCGGTGGCGGCCGCGGGCCTCTCCCGCTCCCTGGAGGCGGCCCTGGCCTGAGGCGGGGCGGGGGCCGGGGTCGCCGCCCGGGTCGGCGGCTGGGCCGGCCCCTGGGCGGGGCGGTGGCCGGGGGCGGTGGCTGCGGTGGGGGGCCGGGGGCGCGGGCGGGGTGGGGTGTCGTCCGGGGCTCATGATTTATGGCGCCCTGTCCGGACCACCGAGGTGCTCCGGACAGGGCGCCAACAAATCACGCTCTACGCCCCGGCCAACACCCCACCCCGCCCCCACCCCCGGCCTGCCTTGCGCCCCCCGCCTGCCTCGCGCCCCGGCCGTTCTCGTCCCGCCGGCCGGTCCCGCCGGCCGATTCCGGTCCCGCCCGGTTGTTCTGGCCTCCCCGGTCGTTCCCGCCCGCCGGCCCCAGCCTCGCCGGTGTATGAGGTGCGGGTGTGGGGGACGGCTCTGCGCGGTGCCAGGGGGGTGGGGTGGCTTCGGAGAGGGGATGCAGGGGTCAGCACCGCGATCGGGCCGATACCCTGGGGGGCGACCACCACGCCCCCGACCCGAGGAATCGCGACCACCGTGTTCGATACGCTTTCCGACCGCCTCAGCGCGACCTTCAAGTCCCTGCGGGGCAAAGGCCGCCTCTCCGAGCAGGACATCGACGCTGCGGCGCGGGAAATCCGTATCGCCCTCCTTGAGGCCGACGTCGCACTCCCCGTCGTCCGCTCCTTCATCGCGAACGTCAAGGAGCGCGCCCGCGGCGAAGAGGTCTCCCGCGCGCTGAACCCGGGCCAGCAGGTCCTGAAGATCGTCAACGACGAGCTCGTCTCGATCCTCGGCGGCGAGACCCGGCGCCTGCGCTTCGCCAAGACCGCGCCCACCGTGATCATGCTCGCCGGTCTCCAGGGTGCCGGTAAGACCACCCTCGCCGGAAAGCTCGGCCTGTGGCTCAAGGGCCAGGGCCACGCCCCGCTCCTCGTGGCGTGTGACCTCCAGCGCCCGAACGCCGTCAACCAGCTCTCCGTGGTCGCGGAGCGGGCCGGTGTGGCCGTGTACGCCCCGCAGCCGGGCAACGGCGTCGGCGACCCGGTCCAGGTGGCCAAGGACTCCGTCGAGTACGCCCGCACCAAGCAGTTCGACATCGTCATCGTCGACACCGCCGGCCGCCTCGGCATCGACCAGGAGCTGATGCAGCAGGCCGCGGACATCCGCGACGCCGTCAGCCCCGACGAGATCCTCTTCGTCGTCGACGCCATGATCGGCCAGGACGCGGTCAACACCGCCGAGGCCTTCCGCGACGGCGTCGGGTTCGACGGCGTCGTGCTCTCCAAGCTCGACGGCGACGCCCGTGGTGGTGCCGCGCTCTCCATCGCGCACGTCACCGGCAAGCAGATCATGTTCGCCTCGAACGGCGAGAAGCTCGACGACTTCGACGCCTTCCACCCCGACCGCATGGCGGGCCGGATCCTCGACATGGGTGACATGCTCACCCTGATCGAGCAGGCCGAGAAGACCTTCAGCCAGGCCGAGGCCGAGAAGATGGCGGCCAAGCTGGCGAAGGGCCCGAAGGAGTTCACGCTCGACGACTTCCTGGCCCAGATGGAGCAGGTCCGCAAGATGGGCTCCATCTCCAAGCTGCTCGGCATGCTCCCCGGCATGGGGCAGATCAAGGACCAGATCAACAACATCGACGAGCGCGACGTGGACCGCACCGCCGCGATCATCAAGTCGATGACCCCGGCCGAGCGCCAGGACCCGCACATCATCAACGGCTCGCGCCGCGCCCGTATCGCCAAGGGCTCCGGCGTCGAGGTCAGCGCCGTCAAGAACCTCGTCGAGCGCTTCTTCGAGGCCCGCAAGATGATGTCCCGCATGGCCCAGGGCGGCGGGATGCCCGGGATGCCGGGCATTCCGGGCATGGGCGGCGGCCCCGGCCGGCAGAAGAAGCAGGTCAAGCAGGCCAAGGGCAAGCGCAAGAGCGGCAACCCGATGAAGCGCAGGGAAGAGGAGGCGGCAGCCGCCGCCCGCCGCGAGCAGGGCGCGCAGCCCGCTTCTCCCGCCGCCGGCAGCCCGTTCGGCCTCCCGGCCGCCGGGCAGCCCGGACAGGACTTCGACCTGCCCGACGAGTTCAAGAAGTTCATGAAGTAGGCGCAGGCATGCGCGCGCGAAGGGCCCCGGCCGGGGGAAGCGGCCGGGGCCCTTCGCGTGGGCTCTGCGGGCGCAGCTGGGCGTTATATCCCTTATGGTCGGCCGGGAGGACGGCAGTGACGGCAGCAAGGAGGCCCCGTGCCCAGCCCCACCCCCGCACCGCCCCGCGACCGGGCCGACACGCCGTGGCGCTCCGAGGGCGCACCGCCCCCGAAGAAGAAGATGCCCGGCGGCTGGCGGGGGCTGGTCCTCACCGCCCTGATCGTCTTCCTGCTGACCAACCTCGTGCTGTCGTTCTTCAACGACGGCGACGAGCCGACCATCTCGTACACCGAGTTCAGCAAGCAGGTCGCGAGCGGCAACGTCTCGAAGATCTACTCCAAGGGCGATGCCATCCAGGGCGAGCTGAAGGCCACCCGGCCCGTCCCCGACGGCGCAAAGGGCGACTACAAGAAGTTCGTCACGCAGCGGCCCGCCTTCGCCGGCGACGACCTGTGGGCCAACCTCACCAAGCAGAACGTCAACGTCACCGCCTCCCCGGTGGTCGTCCAGCGCAGTTTCCTGGCCAACCTCCTGATCTCCCTCGCCCCGATGCTGCTCCTGGTCCTCCTGTGGGTGCTCATCGCCCGCCGCATGGGCTCGGCGATGGGAGGCGGACTCGGCGGCCTCGGACGCAAGGGGCCGCCGAAACCGGTGGAGCTGGAGGCGGGCACCCCGCGGACCACGTTCGACGACGTCGCGGGCATCGACGAGGTCGAGGGGGAGCTGAACGACGTCGTCGACTTCCTCAAGAACCCGCAGGAGTACCGGCGGATGGGTGCCCGGATGCCCGGCGGAGTGCTGCTTGCCGGCCTGCCCGGCACCGGGAAGACCCTGCTCGCCCGCGCGGTCGCCGGTGAGGCCGGAGTGCCGTTCTTCTCGGCCTCCGCCTCCGAGTTCATCGAGATGATCGTCGGCGTCGGCGCCTCGCGGGTGCGCGAGCTCTTCGCCGAGGCGCGCAAGGTCGCCCCCTCGATCATCTTCATCGACGAGATCGACACCATCGGCCGGGTCCGCGGGGGCGGGGCGGGCCTCGGCGGCCATGACGAACGCGAGCAGACCCTCAACCAGATCCTGACCGAGATGGACGGCTTCTCCGGCTCGGAGGGCGTGGTCGTCCTCGCCGCCACCAACCGCGCGGACGTCCTGGACCCGGCGCTGACCCGGCCCGGCCGTTTCGACCGCACGGTGATGGTCTCCCCGCCCGACAAGAGCGGCCGCGAGGCCATCCTGCGGATCCACACCCGCGAGATCCCGCTCGCCGCGGGCGTGGACCTGGCCCAGGTGGCCCGTACGACCCCCGGCATGACGGGAGCCGAACTCGCCAACCTCGCCAACGAGGCCGCCCTGCTGGCGGTCAAGCGCAAGCAGCAGACGGTCACCCAGGCCGACCTGTCCGACGCCCTGGAGAAGGTGCAACTGGGCGCGGAGCGGCCCCTCGTGATGCCGCAGGAGGAGCGCCGGCGCACCGCTTACCACGAGAGCGGCCACGCCCTGTTGGGCATGCTCCAGCCCGGCGCCGACCCGGTACGCAAGATCACGATCGTGCCCCGCGGCCGGGCCCTCGGCGTCACGCTGTCCACGCCCGAGGCCGACCGGTACGCGTACACCGAGGAGTACCTGCGCGGACGCATCATCGGCGCGCTGGGCGGCATGGCGGCCGAGCACGTGGTGTACGACGTGATCACCACGGGCTCGGAGAACGACCTCGAACAGGTCACGGGTCTCGTCCGCGGCATGGTGGGCCGGTGGGGCATGAGCGAGCGGATCGGCCGCCTCACGGCCATCCCGTCCGACACGCAGAGCCCGTACGGCCTGTCCGCCGCCCCCGCCACCCTCGACGCGGTGGACCACGAGATGCGGCGGATCGTGGACGAATGCTACGTGGAGGCCTGCCGGCTGCTGCGCGAGCACCGGCCGAAACTCGACGCCCTGGCCGAGGCCCTGCTGGCGAACGAGACCCTGGACGAGCCGGCCGCCTACGCCGCCGCGGGGATCGTCCGTACCGCGAAGTGACCCGCCGGGGCCCGCGGGAGGCGGGCCCCGGCCACCCGGGCTACGGCCGGCGGGCGATCACGTAGCGGAAGATGTTCGGCAGCCAGACGGCGCCGTCCGGTCGCTCGTACGGGTGAAGGGCCTCGGTCAGCTCCTTCTCGACCTGCGCCGGATCCGAGGCGGTCTCGTACAGGCCCGTGGACAGCAGCCCCCGCACCGCACTGTCCACATCCGCGTACCCGAACGGGCAGAACACCCGTCCCGAACCGTCGGGCAGGAGCCCCGCGTCCGCCGCCATCGCGTCCAGGTCGCCCGGTGCCGGCCCGCCGCCCAGGATCACCGGCACCGTGCACCTCTCGGCCGGACCCCAGTCGGCGAGCACCACCGCCCCGCCCCGTCGGACCGAGGGCAGGGCCGCGGCCAGGGCCTGCGCGGACGGGGAGAAGGCCAGCAGCACGTCGTGGGGCCGCGGGCCGGCCGGGGCGGCGGCCGGCGGCTCCGCCGCGACGTCCAGCAGCCGCTCGCGCGCCAGGGCCCGCCGCGCCGGGTCCGCCTCCACACCCGCGGCCGCGGCTCCCCGCCCGGCGGCCAGCAGCAGGGCCAGTCCGGCCCCGCAGTCCAGCCCGAGCAGCCGGTCGCCCGGCCCGACCTCCAGCCGGTCGTAGACCGCCTCGTACAGCGGTACCAGCATCCGTTCCTGGATCTCCGCCCAGTCCCGGGCGACGAGCGTCGCCGTCGGCGTCGGTGTCATCGAAAGAGCGCTCCTGATTCCTTGTCGCCCCCTTGCCCCCGTTGCCAGAGAACTCCCCATTCGCCCCCGCGTCCAGAGGAGTGCGCCACCCGATTCACGCTCGACGCGCCCGGCGCCGTACCATTCGCGCCATGGCAAAGGCTCCCGTTCTCACCCCCCAGGCGGAGGATTTCCCCCGCTGGTACCAGGATCTGATCAACAAGGCCGAGCTGGCCGACAACGGCCCGGTGCGCGGCACCATGGTCATCCGGCCGTACGGCTACGGCCTGTGGGAGCGGATGCAGCAGGAGATGGACGCGCGCATCAAGGACGCGGGCGCCCAGAACGCGTACTTCCCGCTGTTCATCCCGCAGTCGTACCTGACGAGGGAAGCGGAGCACGTCGAGGGCTTCGCCCCCGAGCTCGCGGTCGTCACGCACGGCGGGGGCAAGGAGCTCGAAGAGCCGGTCGTGGTCCGCCCGACCTCCGAGACGATCATCAACGACTACTTCTCCAAGTGGGTGCAGAGCTACCGCGACCTGCCGCTGCTGATCAACCAGTGGGCCAACGTGGTCCGCTGGGAGATGCGCCCGCGCGTGTTCCTGCGCACGAGCGAGTTCCTGTGGCAGGAGGGCCACACGGCCCACGCCACCTACGAGGACGCCCGCGACTACGCCGCCCGGATCCACCGCGACGTCTACGGCGACTTCATGACGAACGTGCTCGGCATCGACGTCGTGCTCGGCCGCAAGACCGCGAAGGAGCGCTTCGCCGGCGCCATCAACACCCTGACGCTTGAGGGCATGATGGGCGACGGCAAGGCCCTCCAGATGGGCACGAGCCACGAGCTCGGCACCAACTTCGCCAAGGCCTTCCAGACGCAGTACCTGTCGAAGGAGGGCAAGCAGGAGCTCGTCTGGCAGACCTCCTGGGGCGTCTCCACCCGCATGGTCGGCGGTCTGATCATGTCCCACGGCGACGACAACGGCCTTCGGGTCCCGCCGCGCCTCGCGCACGTCCAGGTCGTCGTCATGGCGATCAAGGGCGACGAGGCCGTCGCGAAGGTCCGCGAGCTGGGCGACCAGCTGAAGGCGGCCGGCCTCCGGGTCCAGGTCGACGACCGCGTCGACACCCCCTTCGGCCGCCGCGCCGTGGACTGGGAGCTCAAGGGCGTACCGGTCCGCATCGAGATCGGCCCCCGCGACCTGGAGGCCGGCACCGCGATGCTGGCCCGCCGGATCCCGGGCGGCAAGGAGGCCGTCCAGATCGCCTCCCTCGTGGACCTGCTGCCCAAGGTGCTCGACGAGGACCAGGCGCAGCTGCTGCGCGAGTCCCGTGAGCGCCGGGAGGCCCGCACCTCCGACGTCCGCACCATCGAGGAGGCCGCCGAGGCCGCCGTCGCCGGTGGCTGGGCGCGGATCCCGTGGGCCGACCTCGGCCCCGAGGGCGAGGCCAAGCTCGGCGAGCAGGCCGTCTCCGTGCGCTGCCTCATCGCCGAGGACGGGTCGGTTCCGGAGGCGGACGACGCCCCGGGCACCCTCGCGATCGTCGCGCGCTCGTACTGATCGCCAGGTCGCCGACCGCTGACGACTGATGCGCCCCGGCGCGCGGCGCGAGCCGCGCGCCGGGGCCGTCGTCTTTCTGGACCTCGTTACGTACCGACTCCTCCTGGGATCGGCGCACCCGTCCTCGTCAGGACGCATGAGACTGAACTGACTGGTACGTGCAAAAAATTTGGAATGGCCCGGAATCGGAACACCAGGGCCCCTCGGCTCGTTGTCACGACGTGAGCACGACACCACCTGTTCTCGCCGCAGAGCTGGCGCAGGCGTGGGCCGATATTCAGCGGTACCACCCCGAGCTGCCTGACCTTGCCGCGCCCGAGTCCCTGATCGGAGAGTCCTCGTCCGCATGCGGCGGCGCACTCTCCTTCGAGCGACTGCTGCACGAGGCAGTCCACGGCATCGCCGCCGCCCGCGGAGTGCGCGACACCTCCCGAGCCGGCCGCTACCACAACCGCAGATTCCTCGCGATCGCCGAGGAGATGGGGCTGGACCATTCGGACGAGCCGCATGCGAGCAGCGGCTTCTCTCTGGTCTCGCTCACTCCCGAGGCGAAGCGGCGCTACCGCCCCACCATGGAGCGGCTCCAGCGCGCGCTGAAGGCGCACACCGCCGCCACGTCTGCCGACACCAAGCGCAGCTTCCGCGGGCCCGCCGCCCGGCACGGCTCCTCCGGCGGAGGGGTGCGCGTCAAGGCGGTCTGCGATTGCGGGCGCAATGTGCGGGTGGTCCCGTCCGTACTGGCCCAGGCGCCGATCGTGTGCGGCGGCTGCATGAAGCCGTTCCGCATCCCCGAGGCCGCGGTCCCGGCCCTGGCTTCCTGAGCGGGCCGCACGGACCGGACAGGGAACGGCAGGGCGCCGAGGGGGCGTACGGGCCGCAGGGGCGTGCGGGCATGCCCCTGCTCGCCCTCCCCGCGTGAAGCGCTGCAGGCATGTGGCACAATGGCAAGCTGTACTCGACAGTCGCACAGGACCCCTCTCTCCTCCGGCTGACGCGTCCATCGGGCACCCGAGTACCGCAACCCCACGTGGCATCTCATGTGCCCAACCACGTCAAGTTCAGGAGACACCACTCCAGTGGCAGTCAAGATCAAGCTCAAGCGCCTCGGCAAGATTCGCCAGCCGCACTACCGCATCGTCGTCGCCGACGCCCGCACCCGCCGGGACGGTCGCGCGATCGAGGAGATCGGTATCTACCAGCCGACCTACAACCCGTCGCGCATCGAGGTCAACGCCGAGCGTGCGCAGTACTGGCTGTCCGTCGGCGCCCAGCCCACCGAGGCTGTGCTCGCCATCCTGAAGCTGACCGGTGACTGGCAGGCGCACAAGGGCCTCCCGGCCCCCGCGCCGCTGCTGCAGCCGGCGACGAAGGAAGACAAGCGTCGCTCCTTCGACGAGTTCGCCAAGGCCCTTGAGGGCGTCGGCGAGGGCAAGGGCGAGGCCATCACGCAGAAGAAGAAGGCCGACAAGAAGGCGGACGAGGCTGAGGCCACCGCCGAGTCGACCGAGGCCTGAGCATGCTCGAGGAGGCTCTTGAGCACCTCGTGAAGGGCATTGTGGACAACCCCGACGACGTGCAGGTCGCCTCGCGCAACCTGCGTCGCGGGCAGGTGCTTGAGGTCCGGGTCCACCCCGACGACCTCGGAAAGGTGATCGGCCGCAACGGCCGCACCGCACGTGCCCTGCGTACCGTCGTGGGCGCCATCGGCGGCCGGGGGATCCGCGTCGACCTCGTCGACGTGGACCAGGTCCGCTGAGCAGTTGAATCACCGGCACGGGCCGGGGAGGGCATACGTGCCCGCCCCGGCCCGTCGTCGTCTGAACAGGAGAGACATGCAGCTGGTAGTCGCGCGGATCGGCCGCGCCCACGGGATCAAGGGTGAGGTCACCGTCGAGGTGCGGACCGACGAGCCGGAGCTGCGGCTCGGGCCCGGCGCCGTACTCCAGACCGAGCCGGCTTCGGCGGGACCGCTGACCATCGAGACCGGCCGGGTCCACAGCGGCCGGCTCCTGCTCCGCTTCGAGGGCGTCAAGGACCGCACCGCCGCCGAGGCGCTGCGCAACACCCTGCTCATCGCCGAGGTGGACCCCTCGGAGCTGCCGGAGGAGGAGGACGAGTACTACGACCACCAGCTGATGGACCTGGACGTGGTACTGGAGGACGGCACCGAGATCGGCCGGATCACCGAGATCTCCCACCTCCCCTCGCAGGACCTCTTCATCGTCGAACGGCCGGACGGCACCGAGGTGATGATCCCCTTCGTCGAGGAGATCGTCGCCGAGATCGACCTGGAGGAGCAGCGCTGTGTCATCACCCCGCCGCCGGGGCTGATCGACGACCGTGCCGAGATCGTGTCCACGCGTGACAACGGGGCCGAGGCCGGGGAAGAAGCCTGATGCGTCTCGACGTCGTCACGATCTTCCCCGAGTACCTGGAGCCGCTGGACGTCTCCCTCGTCGGCAAGGCAAGGGCCCGCGGGCAGCTCGACGTACACGTCCACGACCTGCGGGACTGGACCTACGACCGGCACAACACGGTCGACGACACCCCGTACGGCGGCGGGCCCGGCATGGTAATGAAGACCGGGCCCTGGGGCGAGGCCCTCGACGAGGCGCTGGCCGACGGCTACGAGTCCGGCGCGCACGGGCCGGTCATGGTCGTCCCCACGCCCAGCGGCCGCCCGTTCACCCAGGAACTGGCCGTCGAACTCTCCGAGCGGCCCTGGCTCATCTTCACGCCGGCCCGGTACGAGGGCATCGACCGCCGGGTCATGGACGAGTACGCCACGCGGATGCCCGTCTACGAGGTCTCCATCGGCGACTACGTGCTGGCGGGCGGCGAGGCCGCCGTCCTGGTGATCACCGAGGCCGTGGCCCGGCTGCTGCCCGGAGTGCTCGGCAACGCCGATTCGCACCGCGACGACTCCTTCGCGCCCGGCGAGATGGAGAACCTGCTGGAGGGGCCGGTCTACACGAAGCCCCCGGAGTGGCGCGGCCGGGGCATCCCCGAGGTGCTGCTCAGCGGCCACCACGGGAAGATCGCCCGCTGGCGCCGGGACGAGGCCTTTCGCCGGACCGCGCAGAACCGTCCCGACCTGATCGAGCGCTGCGAGGCCTCCGCCTTCGACAAGAAGGACCGGGAGATGCTGAGCATCCTGGGCTGGAAGCCGACCGCCGACGGCCGATTTTGGCGCAGGCCCGACGCCGTGGAAGAATAGGCGGCTGCTGTGTGCTCGCGTACGCCCCTGCCACAGGGGGACCGTCGTACGCGGAGTGGCCCAGCTCCCGAATTCTCTACGGAAATCCGCACCGGCGACCTGTGGCGTCGTGCGAAGAAAGCAGACGAAGAACATGTCTCACCTGCTCGATGGCGTCAACGCCGCCTCGATCCGCTCCGACGTCCCGGCCTTCCGCCCGGGTGACACCGTCAACGTGCACGTCCGCGTGATCGAGGGCAACCGCTCCCGTATCCAGCAGTTCAAGGGCGTTGTCATCCGTCGCCAGGGCTCTGGCGTCTCCGAGACCTTCACCGTTCGCAAGGTCTCCTTCAGCGTCGGCGTGGAGCGCACCTTCCCGGTCAACTCCCCGATCTTCGAGAAGATCGAGCTCGTCACCCGCGGTGACGTGCGTCGCGCCAAGCTGTACTTCCTCCGTGAGCTCCGCGGCAAGGCCGCGAAGATCAAGGAGAAGCGCGACCGCTGATCTCCTCTCCGGTTCCCGGGGTCGGCCGGATAGGCTCGCCCCCGATGGACACCGAAGCAGAGCTCACACAGCGCGGCCACTCCTCTCCCGGCACGGGGGAGGGGCGGCCGCGTTTCGCTTTTTCCGGGCTGCGGGGGTTCATGACCTGGCGGCGGGCCGGCGTGCTCGGCGTCGTCTGCACGGCCTTCTTGCTGTTGTTCAGCAATTTCGTGGTGCAGCCCTTCCTGATCCCCAGCCGGTCGATGGAGCCGACGCTGAAGGTGGGGGACCGGGTGCTCGTGAACAAGCTGGCGTACCGTTTCGGCAGCCAGCCGGCGCGCGGCGACGTGGTGGTCTTCGACGGCACGGGCTCCTTCGTCCCGGAGCGGGCCGGCTCGGGCGCCAACCCGGTCGCCGGGGTCTTGGAGGGCGTGGGTTCGGCCTTCGGGCTCGGCGAGCCCTCGGACACCGACTTCGTGAAGCGGGTCGTGGGCGTCGGCGGCGACGACATCGTCTGCTGTGACGCAGGGGGCCGCATCAAGGTCAACGGGGTGGCGCTGGCCGAGCCGTACCTGTACCCCGGCGACGCCCCCTCGAAAGTGCCCTTCCGGATCGTCGTACCCCTGGGCACGCTGTGGGTGATGGGTGATCATCGTTCCCAGTCCCGGGACTCCCGGGACCACCTGGGGGAGCCGGGCGGGGGGATGGTGCCGGTGGAGAAGGTGATCGGGCGGGCCGACTGGGTCGGCTGGCCGGTCTCGCGCTGGGGTACGACGCGTCAGGGCGCGGCGGCCGCCGCCGGTCTCGGCGGCGGGCATGGGTAGCCGGGGCCGCCCGCGCGGCGGGCGGGAGCCGTTGCCCGAGCCGGAGCCCGAGCCGGTTCCGCCGGTGGCCGCGGTGGAGGGCGGCGGGCGGGCCGAGCGGCGCCGACTGGCCCGCCGGGTGCGGCGGCGCAGGCGTACCCGCCGGGTGGGCGAGGTGCCGCTGCTGGTGGTGGTGGCCCTGTGCATCGCCCTCCTCCTCAAGACCTTCCTGGTGCAGGCCTTCTTCATCCCGTCCGGGTCCATGGAGCAGACGATCCGGATCGGCGACCGGGTGCTGGTGGACAAGCTGACCCCCTGGTTCGGCTCCAAGGTGCAGCGCGGCGACGTGGTCGTGTTCAAGGACCCGGGCGGCTGGCTCAAGGGGGAGGCGGCGCGTCCCGCCTCCGACCCGGTCGGCGTCAAGCAGGTCAAGCAGACGCTGACCTTCATCGGCCTGCTGCCCTCGGCCGACGAACAGGACCTGATCAAGCGGGTCATCGGGGTCGGCGGCGACACCGTCCGGTGCTGCGACGCCAAGGGCCGTGTGACCGTCAACGGCTCGCCGCTGGACGAGCCGTACGTCAATCCCGGCAACTCGCCCTCCGACATCCGCTTCGAGGTGCAGGTGCCGGCCAGGCGGCTGTTCGTCATGGGCGACCACCGGGCCAACTCGGCGGACTCGCGCTTCCACCTCGACGAGCCCTTCCAGGGCACCATCGACGAGAAGGGCGTGGTGGGTCAGGCGGTGGTGATCGCATGGCCGTTCGACCACTGGCGGCGGCTGGATCAGCCCGCGACCTTCCGTACGGTGCCCGATCAGGCACGCAGTGGGCGACGCGGCCGCCGGGCGCGCCGCCGGACCGCGCCGTTCGCATAGTGTGTCCTGGGTCTCCCGCGCCTTAGGGAACTCCCGCTCGTTAGGGGAGGGGAGGGCCCGTGTCCGATCGGCGCGGGCGGCGATTCCGAGTGAGGAGTGGATGTGGGGGATGTGGCGGTAGGCGCGCGATCCGGACGCGACGAAGGCGAGGAGCGGCCGGACGATGCCGTCGAGCGCGAGACCGGGAAGGACGGCGAGGAAGCCGCGGCGCGCCCGCACCGGTCCTTCTGGAAGGAGCTCCCGCTCCTCGTCGGTATCGCCCTGCTGCTGGCCCTGCTGATCAAGACCTTCCTGGTCCAGGCGTTCTCGATCCCGTCCGAGTCGATGCAGAACACCCTGCAGCGCGGCGACCGGGTGCTGGTGGACAAGCTGACCCCGTGGTTCGGCTCGGAGCCCGAGCGCGGTGAGGTCGTGGTCTTCCACGACCCGGCGAACTGGCTGTCCGGTGAGCCCACCCCGGAGCCGAACTTCGCGCAGCAGATCCTCAGCAAGATCGGCCTGATGCCGTCGGCCGACGAGAAGGACCTGATCAAGCGGACCATCGCCATCGGCGGTGACACGGTCGAGTGCAAGAAGGGGGGACCGGTCGTCGTCAACGGCAAGCCGCTCGACGAGCCGTACATCTTCCCCGGCAACACTCCCTGTGACGACGCCCCCTTCGGCCCGATCACCGTCCCCAAGGGCAAGATCTGGGTCATGGGCGACCACCGGCAGAACTCGCAGGACTCCCGCTACCACATGCAGGACTCCACCCAGGGCTTCGTGCCGGTCGACAAGGTGGTCGGGCGGGCCGTGGTGGTCGCGTGGCCGGTCACCCGCTGGGCGACCCTGCCCGTCCCGGAGACCTTCGACCAGCCGGGCATCGGCCACCAGGCCGCGGCCGCGGCCCTCGGCCTGGGGGCCTCGGGCCTGGCTCCGGTCGGGCTCGGTCCTGCCGCACTGGGGCTGACCGGCGCCGTGCCGCTCGTGATGTGGCGCAGGCGGAGGCTGACCTCCGGGCGTACCGGCAGGTAGGGTGCCGCCCAGGTCGTCGATCCCGAAAGTGTGGGGGCGCTGCAATGGGTGGAACGCAAGACAGCGGTACGGAGCACATACGCAGGGCCAAGGGTGGCCGCGGCGGTCTCGGCAACGTGATGTCGGGAGTTGCCGTGGCCATCGGCTTCGTGCTCTTCCTGGGCGGCTTCGTGTGGGGCGCGTTCGTGTACCAGCCGTACACCGTGCCCACCGACTCGATGATGCCGACCGTCAAGCCCGGCGACCGGGTCCTCGCCCAGCGGATCGACGGCGGCGAGGTGCGCCGCGGGGACGTGGTCATCTTTACTGATGCCATGTGGAGTGACTCGCCCATGGTCAAGCGGGTCGTCGGCATCGGCGGGGACACCGTGAAGTGCTGCGGCCAGGGCGGCAGGCTGACGGTCAACGGCAAGGAGCTCGACGAGCCGTACATCGAGCACACGCCGAAGCCGGAGCCTGGGGCCGAGGGTACGGCGGCGGGGATCCCCGGGGCGGCCTCGAACACCCCGTTCGAGGTGACGGTGCCCGAGGGCAACCTGTTCCTGCTGGGCGACCGGCGTTCCGCCTCCCTGGACTCCCGGGCGCACCTGCAGGAGGCCGGCCAGGGGACGGTGGCCCGCTCGACGGTGCATGCCCGCGTCGACGCCCTGGCCTGGCCCTCGATGAGCATGCTCGAACGCCCCGGGACGTACGCCGCCCTGCCCGGCGGGACCTCGCGGCCCGGACCGCTGCGGCTCCAGCTCGCGGCCGTGGCCGCCGGGGCCGCGCTGGTGGTGCTGGGAGCGGCGTACGGCCCCCTCGTACGGGTCCTGGGGCGCGGGCGGCGGGGGGCGCGGGCCGGTGCCCGCTGACCCGGCCGCGGCGGGCGGCCCCCGCAAGGTGTCCCGGGTGATCCTCCTGGACCCCGAGGACCGGATCCTCCTGCTGCACGGCTTCGAACCGGACGACCCGGCCGACACGTGGTGGTTCACCCCGGGCGGAGGGCTGGAGGGCGGGGAGACCCGGGAACAGGCCGCCCTGAGGGAGCTCGCCGAGGAAACCGGGATCACCGAGGTGGAGCTGGGGCCGCTGCTGTGGCGCCGGTACTGCTCCTTCCCCTTCGACGGGCGGCGCTGGGAGCAGGACGAGTGGTACTACCTGGCCAGAACGACCCAGACGCGCACCGAGATGGGCGGGCTGACCGAGCTGGAGAGGCGCAGCATGGCCGGGGCGAGATGGTGGACTTCCGAGGAACTTCTCGCGGCCCGTGAGACGGTGTACCCGACCAGACTCGCCGAGCTGCTCCGGACGCTGCTCGACAACGGCCCTCCTGGTGCGCCGGTGGTCCTGGCCCCGGAAATCGCTTAGGGGCGAACGGGCCTGGCGCACAATAGGGGGACGCACGGCTGAAGGGGAACATGCCATGAGCGCCGAGGACCTCGAAAAGTACGAGACCGAGATGGAGCTGAAGCTCTATCGGGAGTACCGCGACGTCGTCGGGCTGTTCAAGTACGTGATCGAGACGGAACGTCGTTTCTACCTGACGAACGACTACGAGATGCAGGTGCACTCGGTCCAGGGGGAGGTGTTCTTCGAGGTCACCATGGCCGACGCCTGGGTGTGGGACATGTACCGGCCGGCCCGCTTCGTCAAGCAGGTGCGGGTGCTGACCTTCAAGGACGTGAACATCGAGGAGCTCAACAAGACCGATCTGGAGCTCCCGGGCAGCTGATCCGCGGCGCGCGGCCGCTCACCCCAGGGGTCCGTCCCCCGCAGGAGTGAGCGGGTTGTCCACAATGGCCCGGCTGTCCACCAAGATCCACTCGGTGGACGGCCGCGCGGCATCGTCGGTGCCGGAGGTGGTGCCGGATGAACGCGAAGGGCGTGGCACAGCAGGCATTGGGGCGGTACGGCGAGGAGCTCGCGGCCCGGCGGCTCACCGAGGCCGGGATGACGGTGATCGCCAGGAACTGGCGGTGCCGCAGCGGGGAGATCGACATCGTCGCGCGGGACGGGGACGCCCTCGTCGTGTGCGAGGTCAAGACCCGCCGGGCGGGTGACTTCGAGCACCCCATGGCCGCCGTCCGCCCGGGCAAGGCCGAGCGGTTACGCCGACTCGCCGGCCGCTGGCTCGCCGACCACGGCGGGCCGCCCGCGGGCGGGGTGCGCATCGACCTGGTGGGGGTCCTGCTGCCGCGGCGCGGTGCGCCCGTGGTGGAGCACGTCAGGGGGGTGGCCTGATGGGGTTCGCGCGGGCCTGCTCGGTGGCCCTGGTGGGCGTCGACGGCGTGGTGGTCGAGGTCCAGGCCGATCTGGAGCCCGGGGTCGCCGCTTTCACCCTGGTGGGACTGCCCGACAAGACCCTGGTCGAGAGCCGGGACCGGGTGCGGGCCGCCATCGTGAACTCGGGGGCGGCGTGGCCGCAGAAGAAGCTGACGGTCGGGCTCAGCCCCGCCTCCGTGCCGAAAGCGGGTGCGGGCTTCGATCTGGCGGTGGCGGTGGCCGTGCTGGGCGCCGCCGAGGTGCTCGACCCCGGGGTGATCGCCGACCTGGTGCTCATCGGGGAGCTGGGGCTGGACGGCCGGGTGCGTCCGGTGCGGGGCATCCTCCCGGCGGTTCTCGCCGCCGCCGACGCGGGGTACCGCCATGTGGTCGTGCCCCAGCAGTGCGCCGCCGAGGCCATGCTCGTCCCGGACGTCTCCGTGCTCGGGGTGCGCAGCCTGCGCCAGCTGATCGCGGTCCTGACCGACACGGCCGTACCGGAGGAGGATCCGCCGGAGCCGCCGGGGCGCCCGGACCCGATGCTGGCGGGCCTGGTGGTCCCGGGTGCGGGACTCGGGACGGGGATCACCCGCGAGCGGGCCGCGGGCGGGGGCGCGCCGGACTTCCCCGACCTCGCGGACGTCGCCGGTCAGTACGGCGCCCGCAGGGCCCTGGAGGTGGCCGCTTCAGGGGGCCACCACCTCTTCCTCAGCGGGCCCCCGGGCGCGGGCAAGACGATGCTGGCCGAGCGGATCCCCTGGGTCATGCCGCCGCTCACCCGCCAGGACTCCCTGGAGGTCACGGCCGTCCACTCGGTCGCGGGAATCCTGCCGCCCGGCGAACCCCTCGTCGCGCGGCCCCCGTACTGCGCGCCCCACCACTCGGCCACCATGCAGTCCCTGGTCGGCGGCGGGGCCGGGGTGCCGAGGCCGGGGGCGGTCTCCCTGGCTCACCGGGGGGTGCTCTTCCTCGACGAGGCCGCGGAGTTCAGTGCCAAAGCGCTGGACGCGCTGCGCCAGCCCCTCGAATCGGGGCACGTGGTCATCGCCCGGGCCGCCGGGGTGGTGCGGCTGCCGGCCGCCTTCCTGCTGGTGCTCGCGGCGAACCCCTGCCCGTGCGTGCGGCACACCCTGCACGGCACCGGATGCGACTGCCCGCCCTCGGTGGTCCGGCGCTACCAGGCCAGGCTGTCGGGCCCGCTGCTCGACCGGGTCGACCTGCGGGTGGCGGTCGAGCCCGTCACCCGCGCCGACCTGCTCGGACGCGGCGGGCGGGGGGAGGACACCGCCGCCGTCGCCGAGCGGGTGCGGGAGGCGCGTGACCGGGCCGCCTCCCGGCTCGCCGACACTCCCTGGCGGCTCAACGCCGAGGTGCCCGGGCACGAGCTGCGGACCCGCTGGCAGGCCGCCCCGGGCGCGCTGGCCCAGGCCGAGCGGGACATGGAGCGCGGGCTGCTCACCGCCCGCGGCCTGGACCGGGTCCTCCGGGTCGCCTGGACGGTGGCCGACCTGCGCGGGCGGGACCGGCCCGACGCGCTGGACGTGGCGGTCGCCCTGGAACTGCGGACCGGTGTGGCCCGCGGGGCGGCCCTGGCCACGGGACCCGGGTCATGACCGGCCGCAGCCCCGGCCGGCGCGCGGCTGCCCCGGGCGGTCCCGGGCCCGGGGGAGGGCAGCCGCTCGGAGCGCCCGGGATGCCGGTCGGTTCGGGCGGTGCGCGGGCCGCGGCCGGGCCGGGCGCCGCTGCGGAGGACGAGAGGGAGGCCCGGGCCGCGCTGACCCGGGTGCTGGAGCCCGGCGAGGAACACGGCGGGCGCTGGCTGCGCGAGCACGGCGCCGTCGGGCTGATACGGCTGCTGACCGGCCCCGAACCGGAGGTGCTGACCGGGGTGGGCAGGCAGCGGCTCGCGGGATACCGCAGACGGGCGGCGCTGGCGGACCCCGGCCGGGACCTCGCGTCCGCCGCCGAGTGGGGCGGCCGGTTCATCTGCCCCGGCTCCCCGCAGTGGCCGTCCCAGCTGGACGACCTCGGCGACGCCCGGCCCGTCGGCCTCTGGGTGCGGGGCCGCCCCGACCTGCGGACCTGGGCGCTGCGCTCGGTCGCCCTCGTCGGGGCCCGCGCGTGCACGCCGTACGGGGCGCACATGGCCCAGACCCTGGCCGCGGGCCTCGCCGAGCGGGGCTGGGTGGTGGTGTCCGGGGCGGCGTACGGGATCGACGCCGCCGCCCACCGCGGGGCGCTCGCCTCCGGCGGAGCCACCGCCGCGGTGCTGGCCTGCGGGGTGGACGTGGCCTACCCCCGCGGGCACACCGAGCTCCTCGGCCGGATCGCCGGGCAGGGGCTGGTGCTCGGGGAGCTGCCGCCGGGCAGCCACCCGACCCCCAGCCGGTTCGTCCTGCGCAACCGGGTCATCGCCGCCCTCACCCGGGGCACCGTCGTGGTGGAGGCGGCGCACCGCAGCGGGTCCCTGGTCACCGCCCGGCGGGCCGCGCAGCTCGGCCGCTTCACCATGGGCGTGCCCGGGCCGGCCACCAGCGGGCTCTCCGCGGGGGTGCACGAGCTGCTGCGCGGGGAGGCGGTGCTCATCACGGACGCCGCCGAGGTGGTCGAACTGGTGGGCGGCATGGGCGAGCTGGCCCCCGAGCGGCGCGGCCCCGTCCTCGCGCGCGACCTGCTGCACCGGGACACCGCGCGCGTACTGGAGGCGCTGCCGGCCGGCCGCCCCGCGCAGCTGGAGGAGCTCGCCCTCGCCGCGGGCACCGACACCGATGAAGTCATCGGCAGACTGTACGAACTTCACTCTCTGGGGTTCGTCGAACGGCAGGGCGACGGGTGGCGGTTGACCCCGCGCCCGCACGAGGCAGGCACACGAACCGGTGGCATCCGGCGAGGCGGTCATTGACCTGGGGTGTTCCGGTGAAAGAGTGAAGCCGATGAGAGACGCGGTCTTCCAGGTGGCAGCCGCCGGGACCGAGCGCCAGGCGCCGGTCCCGGGCCGCCCGCGCGAGCCGGACGGCCCGGTGGGCCCCGTGCGATCCCGTACTCTTCGCGCACCGCGACACTTCCGTCACGCTACGCTCCCAAGGAATCCGGCTCCGGCAAAGGCGAAGCATGCCCCAGCACACCTCAGGGTCTGACCGCGCAGCGGTGCCCCCCGCTGCCCGCGGCAGCGTGCGGTCCACCGCGCTCTCGTCCCTGGAGGCGCTGTGGCGCTCGTACAAGGACACGGGCGACGAACGGCTGCGGGAGCAGCTGATCCTGCACTACTCGCCGCTCGTGAAGTACGTGGCCGGCCGCGTCAGCGTGGGGCTGCCGCCCAACGTGGAGCAGGCCGACTTCGTCTCCTCCGGGGTGTTCGGACTGATCGACGCCATCGAGAAGTTCGACATCGACCGGTCCATCAAGTTCGAGACGTACGCGATCACCCGGATCCGCGGGGCGATGATCGACGAGCTGCGGGCGCTGGACTGGATCCCCCGCTCGGTCCGGCAGAAGGCCCGGGCCGTGGAGCGGGCGTACGCCACGCTCGAAGCCCAGTTGAGGCGCACCCCGACCGAGCACGAGGTCGCGGGCGAGATGGGCATCGGGGTGGAGGAACTCCACACGATCTTCAGCCAGTTGTCGCTGGCGAACGTGGTCGCCCTTGAGGAGCTGCTGCACGTAGGCGGAGAGGGCGGCGACCGCCTGTCGCTGATGGACACCCTGGAGGACACCGCCGCCGACGACCCGGTGGAAATCGCCGAGGACCGCGAGCTGCGCCGGCTGCTGGCCCGGGCCATCAACACGCTGCCCGAGCGGGAGAAGACCGTCGTGACCCTCTACTACTACGAGGGCCTGACGCTCGCCGAGATCGGCAATGTCCTCGGTGTGACCGAGAGCCGCGTCAGCCAGATCCACACCAAGTCGGTGCTCCAACTCCGCGCGAAACTGGCGGATGTCGGGCGGTGACCTTGCGGGACATCCGTAGAGTGGACGCGTGCCCAGGATTCGAGCGGCCTCCGTGGCCGAGCACCGGTCGATGCAGCGCGGCGCCCTGCTGGACGCCGCGCGCGCCCTGCTGTCCGAAGGCGGGACGGAAGCGCTGACCTTCCCCGCCCTGGCGGAGCGGACGGGCCTGGCCCGCTCCTCCGTGTACGAGTACTTCCGCTCCCGTGCCGCCGTGGTCGAAGAGCTGTGCGCGGTGGACTTCCCCGTCTGGGCCGCCGAGATCGAGGCCGCCATGGCGGCGGCGCCGACGCCGGAGGCGAAGATCGAGGCGTACGTGCGCAGCCAGCTGGAACTGGTGGGGGACCGGCGCCACCGGGCGGTGGTGGCCATCTCGGCCAGCGAGCTGGACGCGGGCGCCCGGCAGAAGATCCGCGCCGCGCACGGGCAGCTGGTGGAGATGATCGTGGAGGCTCTCGCGGCCCTCGGCCAGCAGCAGCCCCGGCTTGCCGCGATGCTGCTCCAGGGCGTGGTCGACGCGGCGGTGCGGCGGATCGAACGGGGCGCCGCCGAGAACCCGGACCAAGTGGCGGAGGCGGCGGTCTCCATGGCCCTGCGGGGCGTCCGGGGCTAACCCCGGCCCGCCGCCGGCAGCAGTCTCGGCGTCGGGCGGGGCAGGAGGGACAACGGGTTCAGGTAGGCCTCGCCCGACAGCAGGCCCCAGTGCAGGCACGGCTCCCCGCAGTGGGAGCCCTCCGTCAGTACGGCCACCACCTGGCCCGCCGTGACCTGCTCGCCCTCCGACACGAGCGGCCGGACCGGTTCGTACGTCGTGCGCAGGCCGCCCGGGAGGGTCAGAGACAGCACCCCGCGCCCGGCGACCAGCCCCGCGTAGTGGACCCGGCCCGGGCCCACCGCGCGGAGCTCCGCCCCCACCGGGGCGGCCAGATCCACCCCGCGGTGGCCCGCCGCGTACGGGGTCGGCGGCGGGTCCCACCAGCGGGCCACCACCAGTGGGGGCGGCAGCGGGCGGGCCCCCGGCGCGAGCGCCTGTGCCAAGGTCAGCAGCAGCGTGAGCAACAGAGTCGTCATGGTCCGAAGCATCCCGCGCACCTGCGCGGCGGGGCCCGGGGCTGTGGACGGAAGGCCGGGTGTGGACAACGGCGTCACCTGGCATACCGCCCGGTCCCGTACACTTCTTGTGGCGATCCGGGTCACCGGGTCGACTTCGCACGCCCCAGCACCAGCCGCTCAGGCAGGGTGCGAGCGCCTCTCGGTCCCCTTTCGGGGGCAGGGCGCGTCGGGGCGTCAGGAACCAGAACCGAGAAAACCAAGGAGATGGCCATGGCCGTCGTAACGATGCGGGAGCTGCTGGAGAGCGGCGTCCACTTCGGTCACCAGACCCGTCGCTGGAACCCGAAGATGAAGCGCTTCATCTTCACCGAGCGCAACGGCATCTACATCATCGACCTGCTCCAGTCGCTGTCGTACATCGACCGCGCCTACGAGTTCGTCAAGGAGACCGTTGCCCACGGCGGCTCCATCATGTTCGTCGGTACGAAGAAGCAGGCCCAGGAGGCCATCGCCGAGCAGGCGACGCGCGTCGGCATGCCGTACGTCAACCAGCGCTGGCTGGGTGGCATGCTCACCAACTTCTCCACCGTCTACAAGCGCCTCCAGCGTCTGAAGGAGCTTGAGGCGATCGACTTCGAGGACGTCGCCGCCTCGGGTCTCACCAAGAAGGAGCTCCTGGTCCTCTCCCGCGAGAAGGCCAAGCTGGAGAAGACCCTCGGTGGTATCCGCGAGATGTCGAAGGTCCCCAGCGCCGTCTGGATCGTCGACACCAAGAAGGAGCACATCGCCGTCGGTGAGGCGCGCAAGCTCCACATCCCGGTCGTCGCGATCCTCGACACCAACTGCGACCCCGACGAGGTCGACTACAAGATCCCGGGCAACGACGACGCGATCCGCTCCGTCACCCTGCTCACCCGCGTGATCGCCGACGCCGTCGCCGAGGGCCTCATCGCCCGCTCCGGCGCTGCGACCGGTGACTCGAAGCCGGGCGAGAAGGCCGCCGCCGAGCCGCTCGCCGAGTGGGAGCGCGACCTGCTTGAGGGCGAGAAGAAGGCCGACGCCGAGGCCGCCCCGGCCGAGGCTGCTGCCGAGGCTTCCGCTGCCGAGGCTTCCGCTGCCGAGGCTCCCGCCGCCGAGGCGCCGGCCGCCGACGCCGAGCAGGCCTGACCCACTGAGAGCGCCCGGCGTTCACGCGCCGGGCACTCGCAGCACGGACGATGACGGCGGGGGAGCCGCGCCACGAGCGCGCCTCCTCCGCCGTTCACCCGTAGATCTACGACTTCGAGAGAGAATCACAGACTCATGGCGAACTACACCGCCGCTGACGTCAAGAAGCTCCGCGAGCTCACCGGCGCCGGCATGCTGGACTGCAAGAACGCGCTGGTCGAGGCCGACGGTGACGTCGAGAAGGCCCAGGAAGCCCTCCGCATCAAGGGTCAGAAGGGCGTCGCCAAGCGCGAGGGCCGTTCTGCCGAGAACGGTGCCGTCGTCTCCCTGATCGCCGACGACAACACCTCCGGTGTCATCGTCGAGCTGAAGTGCGAGACGGACTTCGTCGCCAAGGGCGAGAAGTTCCTGGCCGTCGCCAACCAGCTGGCCGCGCACGTCGCCGCCACCTCCCCGGCCGACATCGAGGCGCTGCTCGCCTCCGAGATCGAGCCCGGCAAGACCGTCACCGCCTTCGTCGACGAGGCGAACGCCAACCTCGGCGAGAAGATCGTCCTGGACCGCTTCGCGCAGTTCACCGGCGGTTACGTCACGGCGTACATGCACCGCACCATGCCCGACCTGCCGTTCCAGATCGGTGTCCTGGTCGAGCTCGACAAGGAGAACGCCGAGGTCGCCCGCGGCGTCGCGCAGCACATCGCCGCGTTCGCCCCGCAGTGGCTCTCCGCCGAGGACGTCCCGGCCGAGAAGGTCGAGTCCGAGCGCCGCATCGCCGAAGAGGTCACCCGCGCGGAGGGCAAGCCCGAGGCTGCCATCGCCAAGATCGTCGAGGGTCGCGTCAACGGCTTCTTCAAGGAGGCCACCCTCCTCGGCCAGCCGTACGCCCTGGACAACAAGAAGTCCGTCCAGAAGGTCCTGGACGAGGCCGGCGTCACCCTGAAGCGCTTCTCGCGCATCAAGGTCGGCATCTGAGTCCGTCCGTACAACGACGGACACCGGACCCCGGTAGGGTCTGAAGCAGTCGTCCGCGTGCGCGCGGAACGACCGCAGATCTGACGAGGAGGCCATTGCCGCAGAGGGAACCGCGAGGACCCACCGGCAATGGCCTTCTTCGTATGTGCACGAGGAGATCTCCATGAATCAGGGCGTGGACCCCCACACCGCTTCCGACGACAAGAGCGACCACGACAAGAAGGGCCGCCGCTTCATGCTGAAGCTGTCCGGCGAGGCCTTCTCCGGCGGCGGAGGACTGGGCGTCGACCCCGACGTCGTCCATGCCATCGCCCGCGAGATCGCCGCGGTGGTCCGCGACGGCGCGGAGATCGCCGTCGTGATCGGCGGCGGCAACTTCTTCCGCGGCGCCGAACTCCAGCAGCGCGGCATGGACCGCGCCCGGTCCGACTACATGGGCATGCTCGGCACCGTCATGAACTGCCTCGCCCTCCAGGACTTCCTGGAGAAGGAAGGCATCGACTCCCGTGTGCAGACGGCCATCACCATGGGCCAGGTCGCGGAGCCGTACATCCCGCTGCGCGCCGTGCGCCACCTGGAGAAGGGCCGCGTCGTCATCTTCGGCGCCGGTATGGGCATGCCGTACTTCTCCACCGACACCACGGCTGCCCAGCGCGCCCTGGAGATCGACGCCGAGGCCCTGCTCATGGGCAAGAACGGCGTCGACGGCGTTTACGACTCCGACCCCAAGAAGAACCCCGACGCGGTGAAGTTCGACGCGCTGGAGTACAGCGAGGTGCTCTCCCGCGACCTCAAGGTCGCCGACGCCACCGCGATCACGCTGTGCCGTGACAACAAGCTGCCGATCCTCGTCTTCGAACTGCTCGCCGAGGGCAATATCGCCCGCGCCGTCAAGGGTGAGAAGATCGGCACGCTCGTCAGCGACCAGGGAACCCGGGCCTGAGCAGTCCGCCGCCGGGCCCGGCCCTGCGCGGCCGGGCCCGCCCCGCCCGCCTGAACCATCCATTCAAGACATGCAGGAGCACGTGGTGATCGAAGAAATCCTCCTCGAAGCCGAGGAGAAGATGGAGAAGGCCGTCGTCGTCGCCAAGGAAGACTTCGCCGCGATCCGCACCGGTCGTGCGCACCCGGCGATGTTCAACAAGATCGTGGCGGACTACTACGGCGCCATCACCCCCATCAACCAGCTCGCGTCCTTCTCGGTGCCCGAGCCGCGCATGGCCGTGGTCACCCCGTTCGACAAGAGCGCCCTGCGCAACATCGAGCAGGCCATCCGCGACTCCGACCTGGGGGTCAACCCCAGCAACGACGGCAACATCATCCGGGTGACCTTCCCCGAGCTGACGCAGGACCGCCGCAAGGAGTACATCAAGGTCGCGCGGACCAAGGCCGAGGACTCCAAGGTCTCCATCCGCTCCATCCGCCGCAAGGCGAAGGACGCCCTCGACAAGCTCGTCAAGGACAAGGAGTCCGGCGAGGACGAGGTGCGCCGCGCGGAGAAGGAGCTCGACGACACCACCGCGAAGTACGTCGCGCAGGTGGACGAGCTGCTGAAGCACAAGGAAGCCGAGCTCCTCGAAGTCTGATGAACGACTCTCCCTGGGCCACGGAGCCGGTTCCGGCGGGTCCCGCATACGATGCGCTGGTGGGCCAGCACACTCGGCCCATGCCCATCGTTCCCGATGCCGCCGGCCGTGACTTCGACGACCGGGAAGCACGCGACCGGGGGGCCGCCGCCGACGGCGGCCCCCCGTTCCGCGCCGAGACGCCGCCGCAGGAGCCCATGCCCAGCCCCCCGCCTCCGCCTTCGCAGGCACCGCACAGTGACTCCCCGCCGCCGAAGAAGCGGGCGGGGCGGGATCTGCGTGCCGCCATAGGGGTCGGCGTCGGCCTCGGCGCGGTGATCGCCGCTTCGCTGTTCATCGTCAAGGCCGTCTTCGTCGGCGTCATCGTCGTGGCGGTCGTCGTGGGCCTGTGGGAGCTCACCTCCCGGCTCCAGGAGAAGAAGGGCATCAAGGCGCCGCTCGTCCCGCTGGCCATCGGCGGCGCCGCCATGGTCATCGCCGGGTACGTCCGCGGGGCCGAGGGCGCCTGGGTGGCCATGGCCCTGACCGCGCTGGCGGTCCTGGTCTGGCGGATGACGGAGCCGCCGGAGGACTACCTCAAGGACGTCACGGCGGGCGTCTTCGCGGCGTTCTACGTGCCGTTCCTGGCCACCTTCGTCGCGATGCTCCTCACCGCGGAGGACGGCCCGCAGCGGGTGATCACCTTCCTGCTGCTGACCGTGGTCAGCGACACCGGGGCCTACGCGGTGGGCTGGCGCTTCGGCAAGACCAAGCTCGCGCCGCGCATCAGCCCCGGGAAGACCCGCGAGGGTCTGTTCGGCGCGGTGACCTTCGCGATGGCGGCCGGCGCCCTGTGCATGGAGTTCCTGATCGACGGCGGCGCCTGGTGGCAGGGCCTGCTGCTGGGGCTCGCCGTCGCGGTGAGCGCCACCCTCGGCGACCTCGGCGAGTCGATGATCAAGCGGGACCTGGGCATCAAGGACATGGGCACCCTGCTGCCGGGCCACGGAGGCATCATGGACCGGCTCGACTCCCTGCTGCCGACCGCCCCGGTGGTGTGGCTGCTGCTGGCGGCCTTCGTCGGCACCGGCTGAACCCCGGCGGGGCGGTTACCCTTGAAAGGCGCGCTGCTTCTGCGGCGCGCCTTTCGTCTTACGAGGAGTACCTGCCATGGCCCGCCCCGTCCCGGGAGAGCTCACCTTCGTCGCCCCCCGTGGAGCCAAGAAGCCGCCCCGGCATCTCGCCGACCTCACCCCCGAGGAGCGGCGCGAGGCGGTCGCCGCGATCGGTGAGAAGCCGTTCCGGGCCAAGCAGCTCTCGCAGCACTACTTCGCCCGCTACGCGCACGACCCGGCGCAGTGGACGGACATCCCCGCGGGTTCCCGCGAGAAGCTCCAGCAGGAGCTGCTGCCCGAGCTGATGAACGTGGTGCGGCACATCTCGTGCGACGACGACACCACCCGCAAGACCCTGTGGAAGCTGCACGACGGCACGCTCGTCGAGTCGGTGCTGATGCGCTACCCCGACCGGGTCACCATGTGCATCTCCTCGCAGGCCGGCTGCGGTATGAACTGCCCGTTCTGCGCCACCGGCCAGGCCGGCCTGGACCGCAACCTCTCCACCGCGGAGATCGTCCACCAGATCGTCGACGGCATGCGCGCCCTGCGCGACGGGGAGGTCCCCGGTGGCCCGGCCCGGCTGTCGAACATCGTCTTCATGGGCATGGGCGAGCCGCTGGCCAACTACAAGCGGGTCGTCGGCGCCATCCGCCGCCTGACCGACCCGGAGCCCGACGGCCTGGGCCTGTCGCAGCGCGGCATCACCGTCTCCACCGTCGGCCTGGTCCCGGCGATGCTCCGCTTCGCCGACGAGGGCTTCAAGTGCCGCCTCGCGGTCTCGTTGCACGCCCCGGACGACGAGCTGCGCGACACCCTCGTCCCGGTGAACACCCGCTGGAAGGTCCGCGAGGTCCTCGACGCGGCCTGGGAGTACGCCGAGAAGTCGGGCCGCCGGATCTCGATCGAGTACGCCCTCATCCGCGACATCAACGACCAGGCCTGGCGGGGCGACCTGCTCGGCCGGCTGCTCAAGGGCAAGCGCGTCCACGTCAACCTGATCCCGCTGAACCCGACGCCCGGCTCGAAGTGGACGGCCTCCCGTCCCGAGGACGAGAAGGCCTTCGTGGAGGCCATCGCCCGCCACGGCGTGCCGGTGACCGTCCGTGACACCCGCGGTCAGGAGATCGACGGCGCCTGCGGCCAGCTCGCGGCCTCGGAGCGCTGACCGGACCGGAGCTGACCGGAGCCTTGCGTTCCGGCTCCGGTCGCCCGGAATCGGCCACGGGGTACCCTGTGGCCGAACCAATTGCATATTCCGACAGGGGAGCGCCACAGCGCTGAGAGTGCGGTAACCGTCATCCGCAGACCCTCTGAACCTCGCCCCGGTCATTCGGGGTAGGAAGTTCGGTCATCACTCAAGCTGTTGCGCCCTGCCCGGCGTCCGCTCGACAGAGCGCCGGGCAGGGCCGCGTCTTCTCCTGGTCATCCCAGGAGGAATACACCAGTGAGCACCACCAGGAAGATCGCGGGCACCGTGCTCGCGGCCGCGCTCGGCGTCACGGCGCTCAGCGCCTGCGGCAGCGACGCGAAGGACGAGCCGGCGGCCGGCGGCACGAGCAGCGCGCCGAAGTCCAAGACCGTCACCCTCGTCTCGCACGACTCCTTCAACGTGACCGAAGCGGTCCTCAAGGAGTTCGAGCAGCAGAGCGGCTACACCGTGAAGGTCCTGAAGTCGGGGGACGCGGGCGCGGCGCTCAACCAGGAGATCCTGACCAAGGGCTCCCCGCGCGGCGACGTCTTCTTCGGCGTCGACAACACGCTGCTCTCGCGGGCGCTCGACAACGGCATCTTCACCCCGTACGAGGCCAGGGGCCTGGGCGAGGTCAAGCCGGAGTACGTGCTCGACAAGGAGCACCGGGTCACCCCGGTGGACTCCGGCGACATCTGCGTCAATTACGACAAGGCGTACTTCGCCGACAAGAAGATCGCCCCGCCGCAGACGCTGGACGACCTGGTCAAGCCGGAGTACAAGAACCTGCTGGTCACCGAGAACGCGGCGACCTCCTCGCCCGGGCTCGGCTTCCTGCTCGCCTCCGTCGGCAAGTACGGCGAAGACGGCTGGAAGGACTACTGGAGCAAGCTCAAGGCCAACGGCGTCGAGGTCGTCGACGGCTGGGAGCAGGCCTACAACGAGCGCTTCTCGGGCTCCGCGGGCGGCAAGAAGGCCAAGGGCGACCGCCCGCTGGTCGTCTCCTACGCCTCCAGCCCGCCGGTCGAGGTCCTCTACTCCGACCCGCAGCCGGCCGAGGCCCCGACGGGCGTGGCGACCGGCACCTGCTTCCGCCAGGTCGAGTTCGCCGGCCTGCTGAAGGGAGCGAAGAACGAGGAGGGCGGCAAGGCGCTCATCGACTTCCTCGTCGGCAAGAAGTTCCAGGAGGACATGCCGCTCCAGATGTTCGTGAACCCGGTGGTCAAGGACGCGAAGCTGCCGGAGCTGTTCACGAAGCACGGCGTGGTGGTCGAGAAGCCGGAGAACGTCGCTCCGGACACCATCGCCAAGAACCGTGAGCAGTGGGTCAGGACATGGTCCTCGCTGGTCGTGAAGTAGGGCGCGAGAGCGCTCCTGCACAGGAGGGCGTACGCGGTACGGCCGTCAGGCTCGCCCTGATGGCCGTGCCCCTCGTCTTCTTCGGCCTGTTCTTCGCCTATCCCGTGGTCGCGATCGTCGGCCGCGGGATCAAGACCGACGAGGGCTGGCAGTTCGGCCGGATCGGCGAGGTGCTGGCCCGGCCCGACATCGCCGACGTGCTCTGGTTCACCACCTGGCAGGCGCTCGCGTCCACGGCCCTCACGCTGCTGGTCGCGCTCCCCGGCGCGTACGTCTTCGCACGCTTCGAGTTCCCCGGCAAACAGCTGCTGCGGGCGCTGGTCACCGTCCCGTTCGTGCTGCCGACCGTGGTCGTCGGCACGGCCTTCCTGGCGCTGGTCGGGCGGGGCGGGCTGCTGGACGAACTGTGGGGCGTCCGGCTGGACACCACGGTCTGGGCGATCCTGCTCGCCCACGTCTTCTTCAACTACGCCGTCGTCGTCCGGACGGTGGGCGGGCTGTGGGCGCAGCTCGACCCGCGCCAGGAGGAGGCCGCCCGGGTGCTGGGCGCCGGCCGGTTCACGGCCTGGCGGCAGGTGACGCTGCCCGCGCTGGGGCCCGCCGTGGCCGCCGCCGCGCTCATGGTCTTCCTGTTCACCTTCACCTCCTTCGGCGTCGTGCAGATCCTGGGCGGCCCCTCGTACTCCACGCTGGAGGTGGAGGTCTACCGGCAGACGGCGCAGCTGCTGGACCTGCCCACGGCCGCCGTCCTGACGATGGTGCAGTTCGCGGCGGTCGGGGCCGTCCTCGCCGTGCACGCCTGGACCGTGCGCAGACGGGAGACGGCCCTGCGGATGGTGGACCCGGCGCGGACCGCGCACCGCCCCCGCGGCCTGGCGCAGCGGGCGCTGCTGGGCGCCGTGCTGGCGACGGTGGCGCTGCTGATCGTGCTGCCGCTGGGCGTGCTGGTCGAGCGGTCCTTCGACGCGCCCGGCGGGTACGGGACGGGCTTCTACCGGGCGCTGCAGGACGCGAGCGGCGGCACCTTCCTCGTCCCGCCGCTGGAGGCGATCGGGAACTCCCTCCAGTACGCGCTGGCCGCCACCGCCATCGCCGTGCTGATCGGGGGGCTCGCGGCGGCGGCGCTCACCCGGCGCGGAGGCCGGTTCGTGCGCGGGTTCGACGCGCTGCTGATGCTGCCCCTCGGGGTGTCCGCGGTGACGGTGGGCTTCGGGTTCCTGATCACCTTGGACGAGCCGCCGCTCGATCTGCGGACCTCGTGGATCCTGGTGCCGCTCGCGCAGGCGCTGGTGGGGGTGCCGTTCGTCGTACGGACCATGCTGCCCGTGCTGCGTGCCGTGGACGTGCGGCTGCGCGAGGCCGCCGCCGTGCTCGGGGCGTCCCCGCTGCGGGCCTGGCGGGAGGTGGACCTGCCGCTGGTGCGGCGGGCGCTGCTGATCGCGGCCGGGTTCGCCTTCGCGGTCTCGCTGGGGGAGTTCGGGGCGACCGTGTTCATCGCCCGGCCGGACCGTCCGACCCTGCCGGTGGCCGTGGCGCGGCTGCTGGGGCGCGCCGGTGAGCTGAACTACGGGCAGGCGATGGCCCTGAGCACGATTCTGATGCTGGTGTGTGCGGTGTCGCTGCTGGTGCTGGAGCGGCTGCGACCCGACAAGACCTCGACCGCAGGGGAGTTCTGATGACGTTGCTCGAACTGGCCGGGGTCACGGTCCGCTTCGGCGAGCGCGCCGTCGTCGACTCCGTGGACCTCCAGGTCGCCGAGCACGAGACCGTGTGCGTGCTGGGGCCGAGCGGCAGCGGCAAGTCCACGCTGCTGCGGGTCGTCGCCGGGCTCCAGCCGGTATCGGCCGGTCGGGTCCTGCTCGGCGGAACGGACCAGGAGCGGGTGCCGGTGCACCGGCGCGGGGTCGGGCTCATGTTCCAGGACCACCAGTTGTTCCCCCACCGCGACGTCGCCGGGAACGTGGCGTTCGGCCTGCGGATGCGGGGCTCGGCACGCGCCGCCGCATACGGGGACCGGGTCGCCGAGCTGCTGGAGCTGGTCGGCCTGCCCGGAGCCCAGCGCCGGTCGGTGTCCTCGCTGTCGGGCGGTGAGCAGCAGCGGGTCGCCCTGGCACGGGCGCTGGCCCCCTCGCCGCGGCTGCTGATGCTGGACGAACCGCTGGGGCAGCTGGACCGGGGGCTGCGCGAGCGGCTGGTGGTGGAGCTGCGGGAGCTGTTCTCCCGGCTGGGGACCACGGTGCTGGCCGTCACACACGACCAGGGGGAGGCGTTCGCCCTGGCCGACCGGGTGGTGGTGATGCGGGACGGGCGGATCGCCCAGGCGGGGACCCCGCTGGAGGTCTGGCAGCGGCCGGCTTCGGAGTTCGTGGCCCGGTTCCTGGGCTTCGAGAACGTGGTCCCGGCGACGGTGTCGGGCGGCGCCGCGGATACCGCCTGGGGCAAGGTCCCGGTTCCGGCGGGAGCCCCCGAGGGGGAGCGGCGACTTCTGGTCCGCCCGGCCGGGGTCGTCCTCGTCAGCGACGGCCTGCCCTGCGAGGTGCTGTCCCGCACCTTCCGCGGCACCCACGTCGCGCTGCGCCTGCGGCCGGAGTCGGGCCCGGAGCTGGAGGCCGAGTGCGGGCTGGACGGCGCCCCGGCGGTGGGTGAGCGGGTGGCGGTGTCCTTCACCCCGTCCGAGGTGGTCGTCCTCCCGCCGCCGTAGCCGCGGGGGCGGGTCGGCGGCGCAGGGCTCCCAGGTAGACCCCGGCGAGGATCAGCGGGGTTCCCAGCAGCAGCGTGGGCGTGAGCGGTTCGTCGTCCAGCCAGGCCGAGGCCACGATCGTGACGACCGGGACCACCACGAAGGCGTACGCGGCCCGTGAGGCGCCCCAGCGCTGGATCACCAGCAGGTAGCTCACGAACACCAGGATCGAGCCCGCCACCACCAGATAGGCCAGCGACCACCAGGTGGTGGCCCGCTCCGGCAGCACCCAGCGGTCGCCCGCGAGGCGGGAGCCCGCGAACAGGGCGACGGCGCCCGCCGCCATTCCGACGGCGTTCATCGACACCGGATGGACCTTCGGGAGCCGCTCCACCAGGACGGCCGCCTCGGCGAAGCACAGCACGGCGCCGAGCAGGGCCAGGAACGCGGACGGCGGAGCCGAGCCCTGAAGCGGAGCCCGGGAGATCACCGCGACCCCGGCGACGGCGCACAGCGTGCCGAAGAGTGCCACCGCGCGCAGCCGCTCCTGCCCCTGCAGTACGGAGAGCAGCAGGGTGACCAGCGGCACCAGGGCGAGCACCGTCTGGCCCAGCCCCGCGTGGATGTCCTCCAGGGCGTAGTAGGTCAGCGCGAAGGTGAGGCCGAAGTTCAGCAGCCCGAAGAGCACCGCCCCGGCCAGTGCCCTCCCGCGCGGCCACGGGAGGCGCCGCGCGGTCATGACCAGGGCCAGCAGCAGGGCCGCCGCGCCGAACCGCAGGGCGGCGCTCCACAGGGCGTCGAGCTCGCGGACGCAGAGCCGGATGCCGACGGCGTTGCCCCCGGCGAGCACGGAGCCCGCCACGAAGCAGACCGTCGGCACCCGGTCGCGGCGGGAGTCCATGCCCCCACCGTAGGCGGCCCCGCGGGGGCCCGCCGCGCGGCGCCCGCCGACCGGAAAACGGTGAGGGGGCTAGCGGACGGACACCGGCTCGGGCGCCGGGGCGGCCTCGGGGGCTTCGTGGTTCCCGTACCAGGCCACGGCGACGGCCCCGGCCACGGCGAGGACGAAGCCGAGTACGGCCAGCCAGGCGAGGCCCGGCCGGGAGGCGTCGCCCAGCCAGAGGACGCCGATCGCGCCCGGCAGGACGGTCTCGCCGACGACCAGTGCGGCCGTTGCCCCGTTCACCGAGCCGATCTGCAGGGCCACCGTGTGCAGGTACATGCCGCCGACACCGGCCAGCAGGATGGCGTAGAGGGCCGGGTCCGCGAGCAGGGTGCCGAGGTCGAAGGGGTCGATGCCGTCCAGGATCCGGACCCCGACGCCCAGTGCGCCGAATGCCAGGCCCGACAGCAGACCCGCCAGGATGGCGGCCCGGCCGCCCAGCAGCCGCACGGCCACCGTACCGCCCGCGATGATCAGCAGGGTCACGGCGAACAGCCACCAGTGCGTGGCCGCGGGGGCGTGGTGTCCGCCCTCGTGGCCCGCCGCCGTCGCCAGCAGCACCAGCGCCGCGCACACCGTCCCGATCGAGGCCCACTCCTTGCGGGTGAGCCGGATGCCCAGCATCCTGACGCTGAGCACGGCCGTGATCACCAGGTTGGCGCTGATCACCGTCTGGGAGAGGAACAGCGGCAGCAGCCGGGCCGCCAGGGCGCCCAGCCCGAAGCCCACGAAGTCCAAGACGGTGCCGACGATGAACTCCCAGGTCAGCGCGGCCTTCGCGGTGGAGGACAGGTTCGGGCCGCCGTGCGCGGTCATCCCGGCGTCGGCCGGGGTCGCCCGGGCGGCCCTGCGCGAGCCCACGGCTTGCAGGACGGATCCCGTGCCGTAGCAGATGGACGCCGCGACAGCGGTCAGCAGGCCTATGAGCACCGGGGGCTCCGTTCACGTCTGGTAATGCGTTACCTCTGCCAGACGCGAGAACGACGCCGGACGTTGCCTGGAGATGCCGGCGTATTGCCCGCAGGTGCGTCAGCCCATGGCGGCGAGCGCCGCCGGGACCTCGTCCACCGAGTCGACCAGCGCGATCCGCGACTCCATCGCACGGCCGCGCGCCAGCGCCCGGAGCAGGGGCCAGGCGGGCAGGTGCTCGGTCCAGTGCGTCCGTCCGACCAGCACCATCGGGGTCGGCTCGCCGCGCGAGGCGTAGTAGTTCGGCGTCGCGTCGTCGAAGATCTCCTGCACGGTGCCGGCCGCGCCCGGCAGGAAGACCACGCCCGCCGTGGACCGGGCGAGCAGCCCGTCCTCCCGGGTGGCGTTCGCGAAGTACTTGGCGATGTGGCCCGCGAAGGCGTTCGGCGGCTCGTGCCCGTAGAACCAGGTCGGGATCCCCACCGAGTCGCCGCCCGCCGGCCAGCGCTCGCGTACCGCGAACGCCGCCCGCGCCCAGTCGGAGACGGAGGGCGCGAAGGAGGGCGCCTTGGACAGCAGCTCCAGTGCCTCGGGCAGGGCGTCGTCCGGGGCGGGGGCCAGGTACGCGCCGAGGTTGGCCGCCTCCATCGCGCCCGGGCCGCCGCCGGTGGCCACCGTGAGCCCGGAGCGGGACAGCGCCCGGCCCAACTCTGCCGCGCCCCGGTACTCGGCGCCGCCGCGGGCCATGGCGTGGCCGCCCATGACACCGACGACCCGGACGCCGGCGAGGTGCTCGTCGAGGGCGTCGGAGATGGCGTCGTCGTGCACCGAGCGCAGCATCGAGGAGAAGACGTCGCCGTCCGCCTTGGTCTCCTGGAACCAGGCGTACGTCTGGGCGTCCGACGTGGCCTCGTAGCCGGCGGAGAGCCCGGCGAACAGCTCGTCGGCCGTGTAGAGCAGTCCCCGGTACGGGTTGAACGGCAGGTCCGGGACCGGCGGGAAGACCAGGGCGCCGTCCGCACGCACCTTCACCGCGGCGTCGGGCTCCATCGCGCAGCCCAGGAAGACGGCGGCGGAGGTGTCGGCCGACAGCAGGGCGAAGGTGCGCTCCAGCAGGTTGACCGACTGGATCCGGAAGCCGCTGAGCGAGCCGCGGGCCACGACCTGGTCGAATTCGGCGAGCGTCTCGATCTCGATGTCTGCGTTGACCATTCGGCCCACCCTAAGGGCTGGCCGGGTCAGCGGGTCAGCGCCAGCGACGTCAGCTCCGCCACACCCCAGCTGAACGGCACGCACACGGCCAGCAGCGCCGACGCCCGCAACACGGCCGCCGTACGCAGGAGTCCGCCTGCCGTCCCCAGGTCGAGGAGGGCCGCCCGGGTGGCGGCCCGGGCCTCGCGCACGTCCACCGCCGCTGTGAGGAGAGTCGCAGCCGCGCACAGCACCACCAGCGCCGCGGCGGCCCCGGTCAGCGGACCGAGCGGGGCGGGGCCGTCGCCCGCCGCGCGCAGGGCCGAGGCGGTGAGGGCGCCCGCCCCCACCGCGCACAGCACCCCGAGGGGACGGCCGATCCGGGACGCCTCCTCCTGGAGGGCCCGCCCGGCCAGCAGCCGCAGCGCCCCCGGGCGGACGGCCTGGAGGGCGGTCCCGCAGGCGTAGGCCAGACCGGGTCCGGCGAAGGCGAGCCCGACGGCGGTCAGTGCCCAGCCGGCCGCCATGCCGAGACCGCCCGGGCCCGCGTACGCCTCGACGGCGAGCCCGCAGGCGGTGAGGGCGATGCCCCACGGCAGCCCGCTCTGCGGGGGCTGCGGGGTGCGCGGGCGCAGGGCCAGGACGGTGGCGGCCGCAGTGGTCAGGGGGACCAGGGCCAGCAGGGTGAGGGCACCGGCCAGCGGCAGCGGCTGCCCGGCGTGCAGCAGCCGGGCTCCGGCCCCGTCGAAGGGAAGCCCGGCGAGCTCGCCCCGCAGGTGCAGGAAGACGGCCAGGGCCAGGGCGCTGCCGAGCGTCCCGGAGACGGCGGTGGAGACGGCCGCGACGAGGGTGAGCCGTACGGGTCCCAGTCCGACGGCGTCCATGCCCTCCCGGGGCCGCGTGGCCGGGTCGGCCTTGGCGACGGCGACCGCGAACTGCACGGTGACGGCGAGCGGCACCAGGGCCCACACCAGCCGCGGGAACGATCCGGCGGGCCGGTCGACGGCTTCGGCGAGCACGTACAGCAGCAGGAAGCCGACACCGGCGCAGGCGCCCGCCACCAGCAGCCTGCGCAGCTGGACGAGCGGGCGGGAGCCGCGGGCTAGGCGGAGAGCGAGCACGCGGCCTGGCCCTCCGAGGTGTCGTCGGGCGGGCCGCCGAGGCCCGTGAGGGCGCTGACGGCGGCCGCAGTCCCCGCGGAGCGTCCGTCGAGGAGGGCGATGCGGCGGTCGGCGACGGCCGCGGTCTCCTCGTCGTGGGTGGCCAGCAGGACGGTGATGTCGTGGGAGCGGGCCGCGGTGGTGAGCGTACGCAGCAGCAGGGCGCGCTCGGCCCGGTGCAGCGGGGCGGTCGGCTCGTCGGCGAAGACCACCGCCGGCTCGTTGACCAGGGCCCGGGCGAGGGCGACCCTCTGGGACTCGGCGCGGGTGAGCGCGCCGGGGCGCCTGCGGGCCAGACCACTGATGTCCAGGCGGTCCAGCCAGGCGCAGGCGGCGCGTTTGGCGGTGCGGTGCGAGGCCCCGGTCAGCAGCAGGGGCAGGGCCGCGTTCTCCCACACGGTGAGCTCCGGCAGCAGCCGGGGCTCGGGGCCGATCCATCCGAAGCGGTCGCGGCGCAGCCGTTCGCGGGCCAGGGCCCCCATGGTGTGGATGGGCACGCTGTTGAACCAGACCTCGCCCTGCTCGGGCACCAGCTGCCCTGTCAGACACCTCAGCAAGGTCGTCTTCCCGCTGCCGCGCGGACCGGTCAGGGCCAGGATCTCGCCCTGGCGGACGCCGACCGAGACCCCGATGAGGCCCGGAGAACCTCCCCCAGACTTCGTCCGGGGGGACCCTCTGTGGGAGTAGTGAACGGACCGGGCCCAGAGGACGTCGTTGTCCGGTGGGGCGTTGTCCGGTGGAGCCACCATGGCGTACACCTCCGTCCGGGGGAACGAAGCGGAGCCCGCTGAAGTCACTGGGGCCGCACTGAGATGTAAAGAGACAAACGTCCCGGAGGCGGACGGCGCGCGGCCCGGACCCCTCGTTCTCACCTGAACGGAGGATCCGGGCCACGTGGTGGGGCGATTGCAGCGGCGGACGCTTTAGAGCTTGGTCCACGCCTCGGTGAGCACCGAGCGCAGGATGCCTTCGATCTCGTCGAAGGTGCCCTGGTCCGCGATCAGCGGCGGGGCCAGCTGGATGACCGGGTCGCCTCGGTCGTCGGCCCGGCAGTACAGGCCGTTGTCGAAGAGCGCCTTGGACAGGAAGCCGTAGAGCACGCGCTCGGTCTCCTCGTCCGTGAAGGACTCCTTGGTGACCTTGTCCTTGACGAGCTCGATGCCGTAGAAGAAGCCGTTGCCGCGGACGTCGCCGACGATCGGCAGGTCGTGCAGCTTCTGCAGCGTCTTGAAGAAGGCGTCCTCGTTGTCCAGCACGTGCTGGTTGAGGCCTTCCTTGTCGAAGATGTCGAGGTTGGCGATCGCCACCGCGGAGGACACCGGGTGTCCGCCGAAGGTGTAGCCGTGCAGGAAGGTGTTGTCGCCCTTGTAGAACGGCTCGGCGATGCGGTCCGAGACGATGCAGGCACCGATCGGGGAATAGCCCGAGGTCATGCCCTTGGCGCAGGTGATCATGTCCGGGACGTAGCCGAACTTGTCACAGGCGAACATCGTGCCGAGGCGGCCGAAGGCGCAGATCGTCTCGTCGGAGACGAGGAGCACGTCGTACTCGTCGCAGATCTCGCGGACCCGCTGGAAGTACCCGGGCGGCGGCGGGAAGCAGCCGCCGGCGTTCTGCACCGGCTCCAGGAAGACGGCGGCGACGGTGTCGGCGCCCTCGAAGAGGATCTGCTGCTCGATCTGGTCGGCGCACCAGCGGCCGAAGGCCTCGGGGTCGTCGCCGTGGATCGGGGCGCGGTAGATGTTGGTGTTCGGCACCTTGTGCGCGCCGGGGACCAGCGGCTCGAAGGGGGCCTTCAGAGCCGGCAGGCCGGTGATGGACAGGGCACCCTGCGGGGTGCCGTGGTAGGCGACCGCCCGCGAGATGACCTTGTACTTGGTGTGCTTGCCCTGCAGCTTGAAGTACTGCTTGGCGAGCTTCCACGCGGTCTCCACGGCCTCGCCGCCGCCGGTGGTGAAGAAGACCTTGTTCAGGTCACCGGGGGCGTAGTCGGCGAGGCGCTCGGCCAGCTCGACGGCCTTGGGGTGCGCGTACGACCACACGGGGAAGAACGCGAGCTCCTGGGCCTGCTTGTAGGCGACCTCGGCCAGTTCCTTACGGCCGTGACCTGCGTTGACCACGAACAGTCCGGCGAGACCGTCCAGGTAGCGCTTGCCCTTGTCGTCGAAGATGTAGGTGCCCTCGCCCCGCACGATGGTGGGGACGGGGGAGTTCTCGTACGACGACATGCGGGTGAAGTGCATCCACAGGTGGTCGTACGCGGTCTTGGAGAGGTCCTGGCTCACGGGCTATCGAGTTCCCCACATGTAGGTCTGCTTCTTCAGCTTCAGGTAAACGAAGCTTTCGGTGGATCGCACGCCGGGGAGCGCGCGGATCTTCTTGTTGATCGTCTCCAGCAGGTGGTCGTCGTCCTCGCAGACGATCTCCACCATCAGGTCGAACGAGCCCGCGGTCATGACCACGTACTCGCATTCGGCCATCTGGGTCAGTGCGTCGGCCACCGGATCGAGGTCTCCCTCGACGTTGATGCCGACCATGGCCTGGCGTCGCAGGCCCACGGTGAGCGGGTCGGTGACGGCGACGATCTGCATGACGCCCTGGTCGAGCAGCTTCTGCACGCGCTGGCGCACTGCTGCTTCCGACAGGCCCACGGCCTTGCCGATCGCCGCGTAGGGACGGCGCCCGTCCTCCTGCAGTTGCTCGATGATCGCCAGGGACACAGCATCGACCGAAGGGGACGGTTGTCTGTTCCTGGAATCTGCGCTTCGACTGACCACGACTTCACTGTGCACGAGGAGTCGTCTGTTCCGCAAGACGGAATCGATGAAATCCGTTGTCTGGACATGTGGATCTCACTGATTTCGTAGTTCGTGGCGTCTGGCCCTGTCGAAAGCGTCCGCCGAGAGGCTAGGCTTGGGATTCGTCTCAATCGTTGGACATGTGATCAGGAGTGTGGCTGTAGTGACCACCGAACTGCGTCGTCTGCGCAACTACATCGGCGGAGAGTTCAAGGACGCCGCCGACGGGCGGACCACCGAGGTGGTCAACCCCGCCACCGGCGAGGTGTACGCCACCGCCCCGCTCTCCGGCCAGGCAGACGTCGACGCCGCCATGGCGGCGGCAGCGGCGGCCTTCCCGGGCTGGCGCGACACCACCCCGGCCGAGCGGCAGAAGGCCCTGCTGAAGATCGCGGACGCCTTCGAGGCGCGCGCGGACGAGCTCGTGGCCGCCGAGTCGGAGAACACGGGCAAGCCGCTGGGCCTGACGGCCAGCGAGGAGCTGCCCCCGATGGTGGACCAGATCCGCTTCTTCGCCGGTGCGGCCCGCCTCCTGGAGGGCCGCTCGGCCGGCGAGTACATGGACGGGATGACCTCGATCATCCGCCGTGAGCCGGTCGGCGTATGCGCCCAGGTGGCGCCGTGGAACTACCCGATGATGATGGCCGTGTGGAAGTTCGCCCCCGCCATCGCCGCGGGCAACACCGTGGTGCTCAAGCCCTCGGACACCACCCCGGCCTCCACCGTCCTGATGGCGGAGATCATCGACTCGATCCTGCCCAAGGGCGTCTTCAACGTCATCTGCGGTGACCGCGAGACCGGCAAGGCCATGGTCGAGCACCGCACCCCGGCGATGGCCTCCATCACCGGCTCCGTGCGCGCGGGCATGCAGGTCGCCGAGAGCGCCTCGAAGGACGTCAAGCGCGTCCACCTGGAGCTCGGCGGCAAGGCCCCCGTCGTGGTCTTCGAGGACGCCGACATCGCCAAGGCCGTCGAGGACATCGCGGTTGCGGGCTACTTCAACGCCGGCCAGGACTGCACCGCCGCAACCCGCGTGCTCGTGCACGAGTCCATCCACGACGAGTTCGTCTCCGCGCTCGCCAAGGCCGCCGCGGACACCAAGACGGGCCAGCCGGACGACGAGGACGTGCTGTACGGCCCGCTGAACAACCCGAACCAGCTCAAGCAGGTCGCGGGCTTCATCGAGCGCCTCCCCGCGCACGCCAAGGTCGAGGCGGGCGGCCACCAGGTCGGCGAGAAGGGCTACTTCTACGCCCCGACCGTGGTCTCCGGCCTGAAGCAGGACGACGAGATCATCCAGAACGAGGTCTTCGGCCCCGTCATCACCGTCCAGTCCTTCGCCGACGAGGCCCAGGCCCTGGAGTACGCGAACGGCGTCGAGTTCGCCCTCGCCTCCTCCGTGTGGACCAAGGACCACGGCCGCGCGATGCGCATGTCCAAGAACCTCGACTTCGGCTGCGTGTGGATCAACACCCACATTCCGCTCGTCGCCGAGATGCCCCACGGCGGCTTCAAGAAGTCCGGCTACGGCAAGGACCTCTCCGCCTACGGCTTCGAGGACTACACCCGCATCAAGCACGTGATGACCTCGCTCGACGGCTGATCCCCCTCCCGGGCGGCCGCACCGGGCGCCCGAGGATCTTGAAGGGGCGGGCAGTAGACACTGTGTCTGTTGCCCGTCCCTTCGTGTGTACCCGAGGCTCTCCCCATGCCTGAACTCGCCTTTTCCCGCCGCGCGGTGCTGCGCGGCCTCGGTGTCGCGGGCCTGACGGCCGCATCCCTCACCGGCTGCGGTGTGCCCGCCGCCTATGTCCCCGAGGGCCGACGGGGAGGGCCGGACCGCTCCGACCGGGAGCGGAGCGTCTCCTTCTCCAACTGGCCGCTCTACATCGACACCGACGAGGAGGACGAGCAGCGCCGCCCGACGCTGGCCGCCTTCACGGAACGCACCGGGATCGAGGTCCGGTACACCGAGGAGATCAACGACAACGACGAGTTCTTCGGCAAGGTCAGCCCGGCGCTGATGAACCACCAGGACACCGGCCACGACCTGGTGGTGGTCAGCGACTGGATGGCCGCCCGCTTCGTGCACCTCGGCTGGGCGCAGAAGATGGACCGTGCGGCACAGCCGAACGTGGCCGAGCACCTCGACCCGCAGCTGCGCGCGCCCGCCTTCGACGAGGGCCGCGTGCACACCGTGCCCT
This sequence comes from Streptomyces sp. NPDC043680, assembly GCF_056436685.1. NCBI lineage: Bacteria > Bacillati > Actinomycetota > Actinomycetes > Kitasatosporales > Streptomycetaceae > Streptomyces > Streptomyces sp. NPDC043680. Next base: position 89,072 of record NZ_JBWKCE010000021.1, read on the forward strand.
GGCAGTCCGGGATCACCGGGATCGCCTACAACCGCAAGGCCCTGGGCCGGGAGATCAAGTCGGTGGGCGACCTGTGGCATCCGGACCTGGCCGGCAAGGTCACGCTGTTCTCCGGTCTCGACGAGTCCTTCGCCCTGCTGATGCAGGGCAACGGCGTGGACGTCACCCGGTGGACCGAGTCCGACTTCCACAAGATGTGCGACCAGGTGGAGCGCATGGTGAAGAAGAAGCACATCCGCCGCTTCACCGGCAACGACTACACCTCCGATCTGAGCAAGGGTGACGTGCTGGCCTGCCAGGCCTACTCCGGTGACGCCGTCCAGCTCCAGGCCGACAACCCCGACATAGAGTTCGTCGTTCCCGAGGAGGGCGGCGAGCTGTGGGCGGAGAGTCTGCTCGTCCCCAACCTCGCCCGGCACAAGGCCAATGCCGAGGCTCTGATCGACCACTACTACGCCCCGGAGGTGGCCGCGGAGCTCGCCGCCTCCGTCAACTACGTCTGCCCGGTGCCGGCCGCCCGCGAGATCCTGGCCGCCTCCGCCGACAAGAAGACCGCCGAACTGGCCGAGAACCCCCTGATCTTCCCCGACGAGGAGATGCGCAGGCGCCTCGCGGTGGCCCGGGACATCTCCTCGGCCGAACGCCGCTCCCTCGCCGCGCGCTGGAACGCCCTCGTCGGGGTGTGACCACCACCATGCCACGGATCTGAACATGTTCAGGATTTTGGCTGAACGCGTTCAGAAATGGGCGTAGGCTCCTTCCATGAGCGAGAGAAGCGCCCTCGAACGGCGGATCCGTGCCTGGCTGGTCCTCTTCACCGTCTGCCTGGCCCTCAGCGGGCTCACGGCCTTCCCTCTCGTCAGTGAGCTGCACTGGGCCAACTCCCTGCTGTCGAACGAGTGGCTGCGGCGCGTGGGAGCCGGCCTCGACCAGGCCGATGCGGACTACCCCTTCCTCCTCTACGGAACCGACTGGCTCGCCTTCGCCCACCTCGTGATCGCGGTGTTCTTCTACGGAGTCCACCGCGACCCCGTCCGCAACATCTGGATCGTCGAAGCCGGCATGATCGCCTGCGTCGGGGTGATCCCGCTGGCCCTGATCTGCGGCCCGATCCGCGGCATCCCCTTCGGCTGGAGCCTGATCGACATGTCGTTCGGCGTGTTCGGAATCCTCCCCCTGCTGGTCCTGCGCCGCATGATCAAGCGCCTTGAGGCCATGCCTGTTTCGTGAAGGCGGCCATCACGATGTCGAACGCCACCTTGTTCATCTCCTGGCCCTTGGCATCCGTGGAGTTCACCGAGTAGACCAGCGTGCGGGAGAGGTCGCGCGTCCCGCCGATCACCGTGCTGTAGCCGTACCGCGAGCCCGTCTTGCCGTACGTCACCGTGCCGTCGGTCAGCACGAGCCGCTTCAGACCCGCCGTCTGCACCGCGTCCTCCCCGCTCTCGAAGTCCTTCACCGCGGGCACCGTGAACATCTCCTCCAGCTGCGCCTTCGGCACCAGCCGGCCCGAGAACAGCGCCACGGTGAACTTCTCCAGATCCGCCGTGGTCGATATCAGGTCCCCCGCGGCCCAGTTGGACCAGGAATTCCACTCGGTGACATCGACCAGCGAGGCGGGGCCGCCGGACTGTCCCACCGCTTGGTAGCCGTGGTTGTACGGGCCCGGTATGCGGTTCTGCGCCGGGGACGGGAACGAGGTGTGGTGCAGGCCCAGCGGTTCGAGGATCCGGGCGGACACGGCCTTCTCGTACGTGGTCCCCGTCAGCTTCTCGATCAGCACGCCCAGGACCGTGTAGTCGATGTTGAGGTAGTGCTGCTTCTCGCCCGGCCGGAACTCCGGCCCCTTGGCCACCGCATCGGCGATCAGCGTGTGCGGGTCGACCATGTCGAAGCGGTGGGCGTACTGCGCCTCGAACGAGTCCCCCGGGCCGTCGGCCGGCCGGATCCCGCTCGTGTAGTTCAGCAACTGCCGGACGGAGACGGGCTGGAAGCCGCCCGGGCCCGGCGGCAGCAGCCCCGGCAGGTACCGCTGCACCGGCTGGTCGAGGTCGACCTTCCCCTCGGCGGCCAACTGGAGGACCACCGCCGCCGTGAACGTCTTGGTCACCGAACCCGCCCGGAACCGGGCCTGTGCCGACGCCGCCCGTCCCGTGCGGATGTCGGCGACCCCGGAACTGCCCTGCCAGCTCCCGCTCGTACCCCCCACCCGGACCAGCGCCGCCGTGGCGTCCTCGCTGCCCGCTCCGGCGCCGGCGAGCGCCTTCCGCAGCGCGGCCGCGTCCGGCGGCGACCGGAACACCGGCGGCGCGGCTCCGGCGGACACCGGGACGGGCGGCGCGGCGGACGCCGGCGCGGCACGGGCGACGGCCGGACCGGCCGCTACACCCAGCACCAGAGCGGTGGCGATCAGCGTGCGCATCCTGACCTTCATGATCCCCCCTGTGGGCCATCCGGAGCCCCTGCGGCCCCCGATGACTCAATGCTGCAGGTCACAGCCCCAGCCGCGGATCACCAGCGAGAGGGATCTTCACCAGTACGACAACTCACCGGCGCGAGGGATCCGACCGCCCCCACCTCACTCCCCAGAGGGAGATACCTCCGGGCCACCACCGCCCCCGCCGCTATCAGGCCCGTCTCGTACGCGCAGATCACCGCCTGGATCCGGTCCCGCAGCCCCAGCTTCGCCAGCACGTTCCCCACGTGCGACTTCACCGTGTGCTCGCTGACCACCAGCGCCGCCGCGATCTCCGCGTTCGACAACCCCCGCCCCAGGTGCAGCAGCGTCTCCCGCTCCCGTGCAGTCAGCACCTCCAGCCGCTGCGCCGACAGCCCCGCCGCCGCGGCCGGCCGCGCCGTCACCGCCGTGTACTCCTCGATGAGCCGCCGGGCCACCGAAGGCGCCAGCAGCGAATCGCCCGCCGCCACCACCCGTACCGCATGGACCAGATCGTCCCGCCGCACGTCCTTCAGCAGGAACCCGCTCGCCCCCGCGTGCAGCGCCTCGTACACGTACGCGTCCGAGTCGAAGGTCGTCAGCATCACCGTCCGGCAGGCGGTCCCCGCCGTGATCGTCCGGCACGCCTCGATCCCGTCCAGCACCGGCATCCGGATGTCCAGCAGCGCCACGTCCGGAGCCAGCTCCCGCACCGCCGCCACCGCCGCGGCGCCGTCGCCCGCCTCCGCGACGACCTCGATGTCGTCCTGCGCGTCCAGGATCATCGCGAACCCGCTGCGCACCAGCTCCTGGTCGTCCGCCACCACCACACGGATCGTCAACACCCCACCTCCTCCGGCGAGGTTACAAGCGCGAGCTCCACCTGGAAGCCGCGCCCGTCCGGCCCCGGACCGCAGACCGCCCTGCCGCCGTGCGCCGCCGCCCGCTCCCGGATCCCGACCAGACCGTGCCCGCCGCAGAGACCTCCGGCACCCGGGCCTCCCCGCCCGTCGTCCGCCACCGTCAGCCTCAACTCCCGCGGCCCGTACTCCAGCCGCACGGATACCCGCGATGCCCGGGCGTGCTTCACCACGTTCGTCAGCGCTTCCTGCACCACCCGGTGCACCGTCGCCTCCAGCGCCGCCGGCAGCCCGCGCACCGCCCCCGTCCGCTCGTACACCACCTCCAGTCCGCTGCCCCGGACCCGCTCCAGCAGTCCCGGCAGCTCCGCGATGCCGGGCTGCGGCGCGCGCGGGGCCGCCGCCTCCTCGGTGCGCAGCACCCCCAGCATCGTGCGCAGCTGTGCCATCGCGTCCCGCCCGGTCTCGGCGATCGCGTCGAAGGCGGCCTCCGCCCGCTCGGGGGCCCGCCGAACCGCCACCGGACCGGCCTCCGCCTGCACGATCATGATGCTGACCGCGTGCGAGAGGACATCGTGCATCTCCCGGGCGATCCTGGCCCGTTCGCGCGCCGCGGCCTGCTCCGCCTCGATCCGGTTCGCCCGCTCCAGCTGGGCCGCCCGGTCCTCCACCGCCGCCGTGTACGCCAGCCGCGTGGCCTGCAGCCGCCCGAGCACGGCGGCCGCCCCGAACACGAACAGCGCGAACAGCAGCTCCTTGGCGGTCTGGGTGTGGAGGGCGACCGAACCGAAGATGACCACGGTCACCACCCCGGCCATGACGCGGCGCACCCGCGCCGTGCACAGCAGTGCGATCGTGTAGACGGCGATCAGCGCGGCGTACGGCAGCGGCTGCCCCGGACCGTCCAGGGACAGCCGGTAGAGCGAGCCCGCCGCGATCACCGCGAAGGCCACTGCCACCGGCGCCCGCCGCCGCCACACCAGCGGCACGTTCATCAGCGTCGTCAGCAGGTACGCCGCCCAGGTGGCCGGGGACTCGCGCGGATCGCGCGGCACGACGAACGGGATCGTCGTCGCGCCCTGCACCAGCAGCGTCAGCCCCAGGTCCTGCCAGCGCGGATCGGCGCGCCGGATCCGTTCCCCGAGGGCGCGTATCACCGGCCGAGCTCGGCCCGTACGGCGGACAGCGCGTCGATGCGGTTCGTGGTCACGGAGTCCGCCCCGGCCTCGATGACCGTACGCATCGACCGCTTCGTGTCCGCCGTCCAGGCCGACACCAGCAGGCCGTCCCGGTGGAGGGCGTCCGTCAGTTCCCGACTGACCAGCCCGAAGCGGTAGTTGAGCCACCGCGGAGCCACCGCGTCGATCAGCACCCGGCGCGGCGGGGACAGCGTGGTCCAGGTCAGCGCGATCTCCGCACCCGGATCGGCGGCGCGTACGGCCAGCATGCTGACCGGGCCCGCACAGTAGTACGTGCGCTCGCGGGCCCCGCACTCGCGGACCTGCCCGACGACCGTCCGCACGGACTCGTACGTCGCGCCCGGCAGGTCGATCAGCACCCGCCCCTCGCCGGCCACCGCCAAGGCCTCGCGCAGGGTCGGGACCCCACCCTGCGTCAACTCCTTGAGCTGCGGGGCCGTGACGGTGTCGAGGCGCACGTCATGGCCCCACAGCCGCTGGAGCGTGTCGTCGTGGAGGAGCACGGCCTCGCCGTCGCGGGTCAGCCGTACGTCGATCTCGACCGCGTCCGCTCCGCGGGCGAAGGCCGAGCGGATCGAGTTCAGGGTGTTCTCGCGGACACGGTAGGGATCACCGCGGTGGGCGACGGCAGTCAGGGTGCGCATGGGCCCATTCTGCGCAGGCGTCAGCGCGCCGACCAGGCAGCGGTGTACGTGTCGATCTCCTCCTTGATCCTGGCCTTTCCGGCCTCGTCCAGGAAGGAGGCTTCGACCGCGTTCTTCGCCAGCTGCGCGAGGCCGCGCTCGTCGAGGTCGAGGAGCCGGGCGGCGACCGCGTACTCGTTGTTGAGGTCGGAGCCGAACATCGGCGGGTCGTCGCTGTTGATGGTGACGAGCACGCCCGCCTGCACCATCTCCTTGACGGGGTGTCGGTCCAGGTCGGTCACCGCGCGGGTCGCGATGTTCGAGGTGGGGCAGACCTCCAGCGCGATGCGGTGCTCGGCGAGGTACGCGAGGAGAGCGGGGTCCTGGACGGCACTCGTACCGTGGCCGATGCGCTCGGCGCCGAGCTCGCGGATGGCGTCCCAGATCGTCTCCGGGCCGGTGGTCTCGCCGGCGTGCGGCACGCTGTGCAGGCCCGCGGCCCGGGCGGCGTCGAAGTACGGCTTGAACTGCGGCCGCGGGACCCCGATCTCGGGGCCGCCGAGGCCGAAGGAGACCAGGCCGTCGGGGCGCAGGTCCACGGCGAGGCGGGCGGTTTCGGCGGCGGCTTCCAGTCCTGCCTCGCCGGGGATGTCGAAGCACCAGCGCAGGATGACGCCGAGCTCGGCCTCGGCGGCCTTGCGGGCGTCCTCGATGGCCTCCATGAAGGCGTTCTCGTCGATGCCGCGACGGGTGGACGAGTAGGGGGTGATGGTCAGCTCGGCGTAGCGGATGTTCTGCCGGGCCATGTCGCGGGCGACTTCGAAGGTGAGCGTGCGGACGTCGTCGGGGGTGCGGACCAGGTCCACGACGGACAGGTACACCTCGATGAAGTGCGCGAAGTCGGTGAAGGTGAAGTAGTCCGCGAGCGCCTCGGGGTCGGTGGGGACCTTCGAGTCGGGGTGGCGGGCGGCCAGTTCGGCCACGATGCGCGGGGAGGCCGAGCCGACGTGGTGGACGTGGAGTTCCGCCTTGGGCAGCCCCGCGATGAAGGGGGTCAGGTCGGACATGGGGAAGCCTCCGGAAGGGCGCGCGGTGCGGACAGATCGGGCTTCATCGTAGGCAGCCCCGGGATTGTCCCAGGCAGCGCATAGCATGGCCGTACGAGAAGGGGGAGCCGCATGACCGACCAGAGCCCCGAGGCGAGGGATCCGTGGGCGCCGCCGGAGCGGCCGGCGGCGCAGCCGGGGAGGCCGCAGGCCGCCCCGGGTACGCCGGGCCCGCCGAGCGTGCACGACCAGGCCACGATCGCGGGGATGCCCGGCGCCGAAATGCCGCCCGGAGCGATACCCGCGCCCGCGCCGATATCCGCGCCGGCTTCGGCGCAGCAGCCGCCCACGTACGGATACCCGGCCCAGCCGGACCCCGCGGGCTACGCGTATCCGGGGCCGCCGCCGGCCCCGCAGGGCTACGTCGGGTATCCGGGCTATCCGGGATACCCGGGCTATCCCTACCCGCAGCAGAAGAGCAACGGGTTCGGGATCACCGCCCTTGTCCTCGGCATCATCGGCGTGGTCACCTGCTACCTGGGTCTCCTGTTCGGCGTCCCGGCGGTCATCTTCGGCGTCCTGGGCCGCGGCAAGGCCCGGCGCGGCGAAGCCGACAACGAGGGCATGGCCCTGGCCGGCATCATCCTCGGCGCGGTCGGCATCTTCGTCAGCATCCTGATGATCGTGCTCGTGATCGCCGGTGTCCTGCTCAGTGACTCCTCGGGAAGCGGCTTCGACCACGACAGCCCGTACGGGAACTCCAGGGTCCGCGAGCGGATCTGAGCCGAGGGCGCCCCGGCCCCGCGTACTGCCGCCCTGCGCGCCGCGCCGGGTCGGGGTCTTCCCGCCCGCCCGCGGCCGGAGGCACCCAGGCGCCCGGCCCGGGCCGGGCGCCAAGGATCTACGACGCTGCCCGCAGCCGGTCCCTGGCCTCCATCAGGGCGAAGCCCAGCAGGTTCAGGCCGCGCCAGCGGGCCGGGTCCAGGGCGCGCTCGTCGTCGGCCGCCAGCCCGATCCCCCAGATGCGGTCCAGCGGGCTGGCCTCCACGAGCACCCGGTTCCCGGTGGACAGCAGGTAGGAGCGCAGCGCCGGCGTCGAGCCGAACTTGTGCACGCTGCCCTCCACCACCAGGGCGAACCGCTCACGCTCCCAGACCGTCTCGTCGAAGCCGCGCACCAGCCGCCCGGCCTTCTTGGCCTCGGCCGGACTCGCGGCCCCCACGGCGGCCCGCTCGGCCTGAGCATCCCCGAACAGCCGTGCCTTGCCGGCCATCATCCAGTGCTCGGCCGTGTCATAACGGACATCACCCACAGTGAAGGGCGAGGGCCACCACTGGCTCATACAGCTCGGCCCCAGTGTCCCGTCCGGCCGCGGACGGTGCCCCCAGAACGGCAGGTACTTCACCCGCTCACCGCGGCTGACCTGCTCGATCAACTTGTCGATCATCTCCATGCACGCGAGTCTTGCAGTCGCCACGGACACTTCGTACGGGTTTTGAGGTGTCCCTCGACACATGGTCGACCGATTCCGTCGCGTAATCAAAAGGCAACAACGGAATCACTTGGCGGTGGGGAACACCTCTGCCAGGATCGGCACTCAATTCGAGCTGAAGCTACGGAGAGCGTGAGAGCGTCATGGGTAACCGCTTCCAGGTCAAGGACCGCTTCGCAGACGGCGCGCAGTACATCGACGGGCAGCTGAGGCCCGGCACCTCCGGAGGGTCGCACACCATCGTCGACCCGGCCACGGGCGCGCAGGTGCTCACCTACGAGCTCGCCTCCACCGCCGATGTGGACGAGGCCGTCGCCGCCGCCAAGCGGGCCTTCCCCGCCTGGTCCGCGGCCACCCCGGGCGAGCGCTCGGACGCCCTGCACCGGCTGGCCGCCGTATTGGCCGAACAGGCCGAGGACTTCGCCCACGCCGAATCGCTCCAGTGCGGCAAGCCGATCAAGCTGTCCACGGAGTTCGACGTCCCCGGCACCATCGACAACACCGCCTTCTTCGCGGGCGCGGCCCGCCACCTCCAGGGCCAGGCGGCCGCCGAGTACTCCGGCGACCACACCTCCTACGTCCGACGCGAGGCGATCGGGGTCGTCGGCTCCATCGCCCCGTGGAACTATCCGCTCCAGATGGCGGCCTGGAAGATCCTCCCGGCCATCGCCGCGGGGAATACCATCGTCCTCAAGCCCGCCGAGCTCACCCCCCTCACCTCGCTGATGTTCGCCCAGGCGGCCAAGGAGGCGGGTCTGCCCGACGGCGTGATCAACATCGTCACGGGCGCAGGCCGGGACGCGGGCGAGCACCTCGTCGGGCACCCGGACGTGGTCATGACCTCCTTCACCGGTTCCACCGCCGTCGGCAAGCGCGTCGCCGAGATCGCGACCGCCACCGTCAAGCGGCTCCACCTGGAGCTCGGCGGCAAGGCGCCCTTCCTCGTCTTCGACGACGCCGACCTGGAGGCCGCCGCGCACGGCGCCGTCGCCGCCTCCCTCATCAACACCGGCCAGGACTGCACCGCCGCCACCCGCGCCTACGTCCAGCGGCCCCTGCACGACGCCTTCGTCGCCCGCGTCGCCGCTCTCATGGAGAGCGTCCGCCTCGGCGACCCCTTCGACACGGCCACCGACCTCGGCCCGCTGGTCTCGCACGCCCAGCGCGACCGGGTCGCCGGCTTCGTGGAGCGCGCCCGGGCGTACGCCACCGTGGTCACCGGCGGCGAGGTCCCCGGTGGCGAGCTGGAGGAGGGGGCGTACTACCGGCCTACCCTGATCACCGGCGCCGCCCAGGACAGCGAGGTCGTCCAGTCCGAGATCTTCGGTCCGGTCCTGGTCGTCCTGCCCTTCGACACCGACGAAGAGGGCCTCGCGCTGGCCAACGACACCCCGTACGGACTGGCCGCCTCCGCCTGGAGCCGGGACGTCTACCGGGCGAACCGCGCCACCCGCGAGATCAAGGCGGGCTGCGTCTGGGTCAACGACCACATCCCGATCATCAGCGAGATGCCCCACGGGGGCTACAAAGCCAGCGGCTTCGGAAAGGACATGAGCGCCTACTCCTTCGAGGAGTACACGCAGGTCAAGCACGTCATGTACGACAACACGGCGGTCGCCGCGAAGGACTGGCACCGCACGATCTTCGGGGACCGATAGCCACCACCGCCGTTCGACCAGCGGCCGACCTCCCGAAAGGGCACAGCGCATGGAGCAGTTCGAGCCCGACCGCCTCTCGGCGGCGCAACTCGCCGCGATGCGGCGCAGCCTCACCAGCGGGCGCGGCGCCCTCACCCGCCGCTCACTGCTGCGCGCCTCCGGCGCCGGAGCGCTCACCCTCGGTGGCCTCGCCTCCCTGTCCGCCTGCGGCATCCCGCCGGCCAAGCGCGCGGGGGACACGGCGGCGGCCTCCGACGACCACTCGGCCCAGGAGAAGGAGGTCAACTTCTCCAACTGGACCGAGTACATGGACATCAGCGACGACGAGAAGACCCACCCCACGCTGGACGAGTTCACCAAGCGGACCGGGATCAAGGTCAACTACACCGAGGACATCAACGACAACGTCGAGTTCTTCGGCAAGATCCGTCCGCAGCTCGCGGCCGGCCAGGACACCGGCCGCGACCTGATCGTCGTCACCGACTGGCTCGCCGCCCGCATCATCCGGCTCGGCTGGGCCCAGAAACTGGACCCCTCCCACCTCCCGCACGCCTTCGCCAACCTGATCCCGCAGTTCCGCAACCCGGACTGGGACCCGGGCCGCGCCTACAGCTACCCGTGGACCGGCATCGACACCGTCATCGCCTACAACGCCAAGGCCACTGGCGGCAAGAAGGTCGACTCCGTCACGCAGCTGCTCGACGACCCCACCCTCAAGGGCCGGGTCGGCTTCCTCACCGAGATGCGCGACACCGTCGGCATGACCCTGCTCGACCAGGGCAAGGACCCGGCCACCTTCACCACCGCCGACTTCGACGCGGCCATCGGCCGGCTCCAGAAGGGCGTGGACACCAAGCAGATCCGGCGCTTCACCGGCAACGACTACACCTCGGACCTCGACAAGGGCGACCTCGCGGCCTGCCTGGCCTGGGCCGGTGACGTGATCCAGCTCCAGGCCGGCAACCCGGACATCAAGTACGCCATCCCCGCGCCCGGTTACATCACTTCCAGCGACAACCTCCTGGTCCCCGCCAAGGCCCGGCACAAGGCCAACGCCGAGAAGCTCATCGACTTCTACTACGAGCCGCCGATCGCCGCCCAGCTGGCCGCCTTCATCAGCTACGTCTGCCCGGTCGAGGGGGTCAAGGAAGACCTTGCCAAGATCGATCCCGAGCTCGCGGACAATCCCCTGATCATTCCGGACAAGGCGATGTCCGACAAGGCGCACGCCTTCCGCTCCCTCACCAGCGAGGAGGAGACCGCGTACGAGGAGAAGTTCGCCAAGCTCATCGGAGCATGACGAACGGCCCCGTACCGGCACCCGCGCTCCGCCCCTTGTGACGACACCACCACCGAAGGCCCAGGTCCATGACTGACAAGACCGCGGGCGGCGACGTCCGCCTCGCCGGGATCAGCAAGCACTACGGCACGTTCACCGCCGTGCACCCGCTGGATCTCACCATCCCCCAGGGTTCCTTCTTCGCCCTGCTCGGCGCCTCGGGCTGCGGGAAGACCACCACCCTGCGCATGATCGCCGGCCTGGAGGAGCCCTCCACCGGCACCGTCCACCTCGGCGAGCGCGAGGTCACCCACCTGCCGCCCTACAAGCGCCCGGTCAACACGGTCTTCCAGAGCTACGCGCTGTTCCCGCACCTGAACATCTACGAGAACGTGGCCTTCGGACTGCGCCGCCGCGGCATCAAGTCCGTCAAGAAGCAGGTCGAGGACATGCTCGAACTGGTCGAGCTCGGCCAGTTCTCCCTGCGCAAGCCACACCAGCTCTCCGGCGGCCAGCAGCAGCGCGTGGCCGTCGCCCGCGCGCTCATCAACCACCCGCAGGTGCTCCTGCTCGACGAGCCCCTCGGCGCCCTCGACCTCAAGCTGCGCCGCCAGATGCAGCTGGAGCTCAAGCGGATCCAGACGGAGGTCGGCATCACCTTCGTCCACGTCACCCACGACCAGGAGGAGGCCATGACCATGGCCGACACGGTCGCCGTGATGAACGGCGGCCGCGTCGAGCAGCTGGGCGCCCCCGCCGAGCTGTACGAGAACCCGCGCACCACCTTCGTCGCCAACTTCCTCGGCACCTCGAACCTCATCGAGGCCGAGGTGGTGGAGGCCGCGGGCGCCGACATCACCGTCTCCAGCGCCGGCACGAAGCTGCGGCTGCCGGCGGCCCGGTGTTCGACCACGCCCAAGGCCGGCGGAAAACTGCTGGTCGGGGTGCGTCCCGAGAAGATCTCCCTGGTTCCCGCGGCCGAGGAGGGCGCCATCGCCACCGGCCGCAACAAGGTTCACGGCCGGATCGCCGACTCCTCCTTCATCGGGGTCTCCACGCAGTACGTCATCGACAGCCCGGTCTGCCCCGAGCTGGAGGTCTACGTCCAGAACATCGAGCGCGACGCCCGCCTGACCCCCGGCGCCCAGGTGGTCCTGCACTGGAACCCGGAGCACACCTTCGGCCTCGACGCCGCGCAGTCCATCGACGCGGGCATCGAGACGGTCGAGGAGAGCGCATGACCGCCCCCGCCGCGCTGCCCGAGGTCGCCGCCGCGGGCGAACCCCCGGTCCACAGGCCCTCCCGGCGCAAGCGGCTCGTCCCGTACTGGCTGCTGCTCCCCGGCATCGTGTGGCTGCTGGTCTTCTTCGTGCTCCCGATGGTCTACCAGGCCTCCACCTCGGTGCAGACCGGCTCCCTCGAAGAGGGCTTCGAGGTCACCTGGCACTTCCGGACCTACTGGGACGCCCTGACCGAGTACTACCCGCAGTTCCTGCGCTCCCTGGTGTACGCCGGCACCGCGACCGTGCTGTGCCTGCTGCTCGGCTACCCGCTGGCCTACCTGATCGCCTTCAAGGCGGGCCGCTGGCGCAACCTGCTGCTCGTGCTGGTCGTGGCGCCGTTCTTCACCAGCTTCCTGATCCGCACCCTGGCCTGGAAGACGATCCTGGCCGACGGCGGACCCGTCGTCGCCGTCCTGAACAAGATCGGCTTCCTGGACGTCACCGCCTGGCTCGGCATCACCCAGGGCGACCGGGTGCTGGCCACGCCGCTGGCCGTGGTCTGCGGTCTGACGTACAACTTCCTCCCCTTCATGATCCTGCCGCTCTACACCTCGCTGGAGCGCATCGACACCCGCCTCCACGAGGCGGCCGGGGACCTGTACGCCACGCCCGCCACCACCTTCCGCAAGGTGACCTTCCCGCTCTCCATGCCCGGCGTGGTCTCCGGGACCCTGCTCACCTTCATCCCGGCGAGCGGCGACTACGTCAACGCCGAGCTGCTCGGCTCGACGGACACCCGGATGATCGGCAACGTCATCCAGTCGCAGTACCTGCGGATCCTCGACTACCCGACGGCCGCCGCGCTGTCGTTCATCCTCATGGCCATCGTGCTGATCATGGTCACCATCTACATCCGCCGCGCGGGGACGGAGGACCTGGTCTGATGCGTACGCTCACCGGCTGGCTGCGCCGCCGTCTCGTCGTCGTCCTGGGGCTGTGCACGCTCGCGTACATGATCCTGCCGAACGTCGTGGTGACGGTCTTCTCCTTCAACAACCCCACCGGGCGCTTCAACTACGCCTGGCAGGAGTTCTCGCTCGACGCCTGGAAGGACCCCTGCGGGGTGGCCGACCTGTGCGGCTCCCTGTCCCTCTCGCTCCAGATCGCGCTGTGGGCCACCCTCGGCGCGACCGTCCTCGGCACGGCCATCGCCTTCGCGCTGGTCCGCTACCGCTTCCGGGCGCGGGGCGCGGTCAACTCCCTGATCTTCCTGCCGATGGCCATGCCCGAGATCGTGATGGCGGCCTCGCTGCTCGCCCTGTTCCTCAACATGGGCATCCAGCTGGGCTTCTGGACGATCCTGATCGCCCACATCATGTTCTGCCTCAGCTTCGTCGTCGCCGCCGTCAAGGCGCGCGTGCTGTCCATGGACCCGCGGCTGGAGGAGGCCGCCCGCGACCTCTACGCGGGCCCGGTGCAGACCTTCGTACGGGTCACCCTGCCCATCGCGGCACCCGGTATCGCGGCGGGAGCGCTGCTGTCCTTCGCGCTCTCGTTCGACGACTTCATCATCACCAACTTCAACTCGGGCAACACCGTCACCTTCCCGATGTTCGTGTGGGGATCGGCCCAGCGCGGTACGCCCGTGCAGATCAACGTCATCGGCACGGCGATGTTCGTCATCGCGGTGCTGGTGGTCTTCGCCGCCCAGCTGGTCGGCAACCGCCGCAAGAAGGCACAAGCCAAGTAACCCCGTAGGGAGTTGGAAGACATGGCCCCAGTTGCCATGCGAAGCGTTGCGCAATCCCTTTCCGAAGCACTGCCGGTCTCGTACTGGCTCGACGACCCCGGCAAGCCCGCCGCGCAGCCGGCGCTGACCTCGGACGAGGCCTGCGACCTGCTGGTCATCGGCGGCGGGTACAGCGGGCTGTGGACCGCCCTGATCGCCAAGGAGCGTGATCCCGCACGCGACGTGGTCCTGATCGAGAGCAAGGAGGCGGGCTGGGCCGCCTCCGGGCGCAACGGCGGATTCTGTGCGGCCTCCCTCACCCACGGCCTCGCCAACGGGCTGGCCCGCTGGCCCGGGGAGCTCGCCAAGCTGGAGGAGCTGGGCGCCCGCAACCTCGACGAGATCGAGGCGGCCATCGCCCGCTACGGGATCGACTGCGACTTCGAGCGCACCGGCGAGATCGACGTCGCCACCGAGCCCCACCAGGTCGGCGAGCTGCGCGAACTGTACGAAGAGGCCCAGAAGCTGGGCCTGGCGGCCGGCTCCCGCTGGCTGGAGCGCGACGAGCTGCGCGCCGAGATCGACTCCCCGACCTTCCTCGCGGGTCTGTGGGACACCGACGGCGTGGCCATGCTCAACCCGGCCCGGCTCGCCTGGGGCCTGAAGCAGGCCTGCCTGGACCTCGGGGTGCGGATCTACGAGAACACCCGCGGCCTCTCGCTGGCCGCCTCCGGCGCCGGGATGGCGGTCCGCACCCCCTACGGGCGGATCTTCGCCCGCCGGGTGGCCCTCGGCACCAACATCTTCCCCTCGCTGGTGAAACGGATCCGCCCGTTCACGGTCCCCGTCTACGACTACGCGCTGATGACCGAGCCGCTGACCGCCGAGCAGCTGGGGGCCATCGGGTGGAAGAACCGCCAGGGCCTGGGCGACAGCGCCAACCAGTTCCACTACTTCCGCATCACCCCCGACCACCGCATCCTGTGGGGCGGCTACGACGCCGTCTACCCCTACCGCGGCAAGCTGGACTCCGAGTACGACCACCGCCCCGAGACGTACCTCAAGCTGGCGCAGCACTTCTTCACGGCCTTCCCGCAGCTGGAGGGCATCAAGTTCAGCCACGCCTGGGGCGGGGCCATCGACACCTGCTCGCGCTTCTCCGCCTTCTTCGGCACGGCGCACTCCGGCAGGGTCGCCTACGCCGCCGGCTACACCGGGCTCGGTGTCGGCGCCACCCGCTTCGGCGCCGAGGTGATGCTCGACCTGCTGGACGGCGCGCGCACCGAGCGGACCGAGCTGGAGATGGTGAAGTCCCGGCCGATGCCGTTCCCGCCGGAGCCGTTCGCCTGGACCGGCATCACCCTCACCAAGTGGTCCCTGGCCCGTGCGGACGCCCGCGGAGGCCGCCGCAACCTCTGGCTGAAGGTCCTGGACCGCCTCGGTCTCGGCTTCGACAGCTGAGTGCGCGGGCGTGCGCCGCCCCTCCCCGAGCCGTTTCACCTCCATGGAGGAGGAAAACCCGCGTCACGACCGTGCCCGGCCCCGCCCTCCCCGGGTGAGGACCCCTCACCTACAGGGAACGGAGGCCGGGCGATGCCGGGCTCGGAGTTCAAGACCGCGGTGGACTGGCTCGCCTCTGCGGCGCCGTATCCCGACGCCTGCCGGCGGCGGTGGAAGCGCAGCCCCCTCGGGGTCGCCCTGCTGCCGGCCGGCACGGGGACGTGCTGGTCCTGGCCGGGCAGCTGGGGCGGGCCACCCTCGACGTGCTGCTGCTCCTGCGGGAGAGGCCCGGCCCGGTGCTCGCCGACTCCGGCGACGCGCGGCTGGGCTTCTTCGTGCCCCCGGGGACGGCGTCCCGCTGGATCGGAACCGGCGTACGGGGAGCGGGGCCCTGAGCTGGGTGGCGGTGCCGTGTCCCGGCCGGACGGCGGGCGCGGGGCGCTGGCGGGTGGTCCCGGACGGGAGCGGGACGCTCACGGACCCCGCGGTGCTGCGCGAGCCGCGGTGCGGGCGACGGCCAGGAGGAGCGGTGCGCAGAGGAAGAGACTGGCCAGGACGTCGAGCGGCCAGTGCCAGCCGCGCAGGACCAGCCCGGCGGCCGTCGCGCCCGTCAGGGCGAGGGCGAGGGGCAGCGGCCAGCCGCGGCGGGCGTACGGGCGGACCAGCAGGGCAGCGCCGACGTACGCGACCGCCGCGGTGGCGGTGTGGCCCGAGGGGTAGTAGCCGGCCGCCCAGGGCTCCAGCGGCCCCGGCCGGGCGGTCCACTCCTTCAGCGGCACGATCACGGCCGGCACCAGCGCCATGGCCGCACCGGCCGTCAGCGCTCCGATGCGGTTGCCGCGCCAGGCGGCGTACGCCATCGCCAGGGCCAGGACAGGTACGGCGACCGGGATGTTTCCGAGGTCGCTGAGGCGCTCGGTGACCGCGTCGGGAACCGTGCGCACCACCGCGCGGCTGAGGCTCTCGTCCGGCGCGAGCAGTGGACCCGCCGCCAGGACCTGCCAGGTCGTCAGGACCAGGCCGAGCAGGGAGAGAAGGAGGAGAGTGGCCGGCCACCCCGGAACAGGGGGGATGGTTCCGGGGCGGCCGCCCTGACCGGGTTGCCGTGCGCCCCGGGGGGTTTGGGGCGGACGGCCGTCCGATCGGAGGTGAGTGTGCGCGAACGCATGCCCAGTGCGGCGCTGGGGAAGCCCGGTACTGGAGTCGCCCCCGGTTTCCCGGGAACGGGGTGTCTCACTCATCTGCAGAAACCGTACGGCAGCAGAAAGGGGACCGACAGCAGGATCGCGGTCCTGCCATCGGCCCCCCACATCTTCTTCACAGTGCCCGACCGTTACCGGCGGTACCGGTGGGTCCCTGTGTTCGGACGTTCGCTCAGATGCCCGCGAACGCGGCCTCGATGATGTCCAGGCCCTCGTTCAGCAGGTCCTCGCCGATGACGATCGGCGGCAGGAAGCGGAGCACGTTGCCGTAGGTGCCGCAGGTGAGGACGAGCAGGCCCTCGGCGTGGCAGGCCTTGGCGAGCGCGCCGGCCGCCTCCGGGAAGGGGGTCTTGGAGACCGGGTCCTTGACGAGCTCGATCGCGACCATGGCGCCGCGGCCGCGGATGTCGCCGATGATCTCGTACTTCTCCTGCATGGCCGTCAGGCGGGCCTTCATGACGGACTCGATCTTCTTCGCCGCGGCGTTGAGGTCGAGCTCCTTCATGGTCTCGATGGAGCCGAGCGCACCGGCGCAGGCCACCGGGTTGCCGCCGTAGGTGCCGCCCAGGCCGCCCGCGTGCGCGGCGTCCATGATCTCGGCGCGGCCGGTCACGGCGGCGAGCGGCAGACCGCCCGCGATGCCCTTGGCGGTGGTGATCAGGTCCGGGACGATGCCCTCGTCCTCGCACGCGAACCACTGGCCGGTGCGGCAGAAGCCGGACTGGATCTCGTCGGCGACGAAGACGATGCCGTTGTCGTTGGCGAACTTCACGAGGGCCGGCAGGAAGCCCTTGGCCGGCTCGATGAAGCCGCCCTCGCCGAGGACCGGCTCGATGATGATCGCGGCGACGTTGTCGGCGCCGATCTGCTTGGTGATCTGGTCGATCGCCTGGGCGGCGGCCTCGGGGCCGCAGTTCTCGGCACCGGTGGGCCAGCGGTAGCCGTAGGCGACCGGGACGCGGTAGACCTCGGGGGCGAACGGGCCGAAGCCGTTCTTGTACGGCATGTTCTTCGAGGTCAGCGCCATCGTCAGGTTCGTACGGCCGTGGTAGCCGTGGTCGAAGACGACTACGGCCTGGCGCTTGGTGTACGAACGGGCGATCTTGACGGCGTTCTCGACGGCCTCGGCGCCCGAGTTGAACAGCGCGGACTTCTTCGCGTGGTCACCGGGGGTCAGCTCGGCGAGGGCCTCGCAGACCTCCACGTAGCCCTCGTACGGGGTGACCATGAAACAGGTGTGGGTGAAGTCGGCGAGCTGCGCGGACGCGCGGCGCACGACGGCCTCGGCGGAGGCGCCGACCGAGGTCACGGCGATACCGGAACCGAAGTCGATCAGACGGTTGCCGTCGACGTCCTCGATGATGCCGCCACCCGCACGGGCCGTGAAGACGGGCAGCACGGAGCCCACGCCGCCGGCCACCGTCTCCAGACGGCGGGCCTGCAGCTCCTGCGACTTGGGGCCGGGGATCGCGGTGACGAGCTTGCGCTCCTGCGGGACAGCGGTCATGGAGGGCTCCTGGGGGGTGTTTTCGGACGCACTTGTGTCTTTGTCCGCAGGCTAGGCCCGCCGGAGGGGGTACTGCATGCTCCGTTCGGGAGTGGTACCCGCGTGTCCTTGTCCGCGACGGCCATAGGAAGGACCTCGCGGCTGTCTTGTGGACGCTGCCGCGGTACGGGCCCATCGCCGCCGCGGGGCCACTACATTGATCTCCGCGTGACGCAGCGCAGGCACGGGCAGGGGGCAGGGGTTTCATGGACACCGACGGCACGCACGGCACCGATGAGAAGCGGCCGCCGCGCACCGGGCACGTCCCCCGGCCGGCGTCGCCGCCGGGACTTCCGCCGAGGCCCGCCCAGCCCCCGGCCGCCGGCCCCGGCCTGACCGAGTGGCTGCGCACGGCCCGCCCGGCCGCCGAGCCCGGCGTCTGGCGCTACGGCCACACCCCCCGCGCCGCCCAGGAGTCCCCGGAGGTACCCGACCGGGCGCTGCTGAGCGGCGCAGTCATCTCCTTCCTCGCCTGCGTCCTCGTCTGGTCGCTGATGCGCAACGGCTACCTGCCCTACTGGGACGCGCCGGTGAAGCTGTTCACCCCCAACGCCTGGTGGCAGGGGAACGGGGAACCCGTCCCCGGGTCGGGGGGCCAGCGGGCCAAACCCGTCTACGAGTGCCTCTTCGACGCCGCCCTGCTCTACGGCTTCGGCCGGCTGGGCAGCTGGCGGCCGGCGTGGAACCGCCTCGTCGCGGCCCGCGGCCCCTGGTGGCAGGCCGCCGCCGCGGTCCCCCCGGCTTACCTGGCGATCCTGCTCGTCGGCCACTACCAGCTGCCGCTGCGCGACCTCGTCTACTCCTTCCTGCCCTTCGGCACCGACCAGGTGGCCAACCAGGAACTCGTCACCGCCGCGGACACCGCCGTCGACGTGGCCGTCGTCCTGGCCTTCGCCTGGATCGGCGGGGTGCCCGGCCTGCTCCGGAGACTGCGTCCCCGCCCCGCCGGGACGGCAGCCCCCGGCGGCGCCCCCGTCCCGGCCCCCTCCCACCCGGCGGAGGACCCCGCCGGCTGGCCCGAGGTGCGCGCCGCCGGGCTCCCGGAGGTCGCCGACCGGCTCGGCGCCGAAGCCGGGGCCGGGCGGATGAACGACGTCGACTACACGCGGATCCGGCGCGCCTGGGACTCCGTACGGGCCGACCCCTCGCGGGCGGCGGCCTTCGCCGACGCGGTGCGGGCCCAGGGCGCCGCCGCCTGCCTGCACCCCTCCAAGGCCCGGGACCTGCCCGTCCGGGCCGCCCGGCACGACCTGCTGACCCGGCAGGTCCTGCTCGGCGCGGTCGACGACGGCGAGCGCACCCCGTACGCCCGGCGCGGGACCCGACTCGCCCTCGACCCCGGCGTGCTCGGCACCTCGCTGCTCGCCGTCGGCCCCTCCGGCGCCGGCAAGACCCGCCACCTCGTCCGACCCGTCGTCGAATCGCTCGCCCTCCAGGCGCTGGCCGGGCAGGCCGCCGTCGTCGCCGTCGCCTCGGCCGGCACCCAGCTCGGACCGGACACCGCCTACGACGTCGTGGTCCGCGTCGGCGACCCCGACTCCGTCTACGACCTGGACCTCTACGGGGGTGCCACCGACCCGGACGAGGCCGCCGGCCTGCTCGCCGAGGCCTTCGTCGGCGATGTCCCCGGCCTGGACGTACGCCGGGCCGCGACCGCCCTCGCCCAGCTGCTCGGGCCGTTCCGGACGGCCTACGGCCGGTTCCCCGCGGTGCCGGAGCTGCGCGAGCTGCTCGACCAGGTGCCCGCCACCCTCGACCCGCTGCGCACCGCCCTGGAGGCCGCCGGGCAGCAGCCGATGCTGCGCGAGCTCGACGCCCGCGCCCGGCAGTACGGGTCCCAGGGCGACCCCGGGCCGCTGCTCGCCGACCGGGTGGCCCTGCTCGACCGGCCCGCCTTCACCGGCTTCTTCGACACCACCGGCGAGGGCCGCCCTTTCTCCCTGCGCACCCTGGAACACCCGCTGCGGGTCCGCGTCGACCTCCCCGAGCGCGCCCACGCCGATGCCTCCCGGATGCTGGCCCGCCTCCTGCTCGCCCAGTTCAACGCCGCGGCGGCAGCCCGCGCCGACCGCTCCCTCTTCGCCTTCCTGGCCCTCGACGACGCCTCGCACACCCTGACCCCCGAGACCGTGCGCGGCGTCCAGCGGCTGCGTTCGGCGAACGCGGGCGTACTGCTGACCCTGCGCACGCTGGACGACGTACCCGAGGCGCTGCGGACACCGCTGCTCGGGGCCGTCGGCTGCCGGATGGCCTTCTCCGGGGTCACCACCTGGGACGGCAAGCGCTTCGCCGAGGCCTGGGGCACCGAGTGGGTGGAAACCCGGGACGTCACCCACCGCACCGTCTTCGCCGACCAGCCGCTCACCCGGGCCATCCACGCCTTCCGCAAGCTCGTCACCGGCAAGGCCGTCACCACCGACGCCGTGACCGTGCGCCAGGTGGAACGGGAGCGGTGGTCGGCCTCCGAGCTGGCGCACGCCGTGCCGCCGGGACACGCGGTGCTCTCCCTGACCTCGGTCCGGGGCGAACGGGCGGCCCCGCTGCTGGTCCGGCTGGCGGACACCGGCTGAGCCGACCCGTACGGGGTGGCAGAATCGAGGAAGGCCGTTCATACGACACGGCGAAATCCCTCTCCCCGCTAAGGCCACCCCTCACCGATGCCGCTCACCCTCGCCTCACTCGTCCAGCACTCGGCGCTCAAGCTCAGCGTCCGGGCGGGGGAGGGCCGCCTCGACACCCCCGTGCGCTGGGCCCACGTCAGCGAGCTCGCGGACCCCGTCCCCTACATGGAGGGCGGAGAACTGCTCCTGATCACTGCGATGAAGCTGGACGCGGAGGATCCGGACGAGATGCGCCGCTACGTACGCCGCCTCGCAGCGGCCGGAGTCGTCGGGATCGGCTTCGCCGTCGGGGTCAACTACGAGTCCATCCCCGAAGCACTGCTCGAAGCCGCCCGCGAGGAAGACCTGCCGCTGCTGGAAGTACCCCGCCGCACCCCCTTCCTCGCCATCAGCAAGGCCGTCTCCGCGGCGCTCGCCGCCGACCAGTACCGGGCCGTGACCGCCGGCTTCGAAGCGCAGCGCGAACTGACCCGGGCCGCCCTGTCCGCCGACGGCCCCGCCGAACTGCTGGCGAAGCTCGCGGCGCACGTACACGGCTGGGCCGCGCTCTACGACACCTCCGGCGCCGTGGTCGCCGCCGCCCCCGAATGGGCGGCACGCCGCGCGGCCCGGCTCACCCCCGACGTGGAACGGCTGCGCGAACGCCCCGCCCCGGCGAGCGCCGTGGTGGGCGGCTCCGAGGACCGGGTCGAACTCCAGTCGCTCGGCACCGGGCGGCGGGCCCGCGGAGCGCTGGCCGTCGGAACCGGCGCCCCCCTGGGCACCGCCGAGCGGTACGCCGTGCACTCCGCAGTCGCCCTGCTGACCCTCACCACCGAACGCTCGCGGTCGCTGCACGACGCCGAATCCCGGCTCGGCGCCGCCGTACTGCGGATGCTGCTCGCCGGGGAGGCCGAGCACGCGCAGGAGGTCGCCGGCGACCTGTACGGGGCGCTGCTGGAGGCGCCGTTCCGGCTGATCGTCGCCGAGCCGGCGCTGCCGGGAACGGCCCAGCCGGAAGGGCTGGCCCTGCTGGCCGACACGGTCGAGTCCGCGGCCGCCCGCGCCGGTGAAGCACTGCTCTTGGTGCCCGAACCGGGCCGGCTGGTGGTCCTCGCGGCCGACGGCGGCTCCGCGGTGCAGGCCTGCGCGGACCACGCCGAGGCGCTGGAATCGCGGCGGGGCCGCGACACCGTGGGACCGGAGCCGGACGAACTGGTCGTCGGCCTGTCCGCCCCCGCCGGGCCCGCCGGGGTGGCGGCGGCGTACAAACAGGCCGACCAGGCCCTCGCCGTGGCCCGGCGCCGCGGCCGCCCCATGGTGGAACACGAGGACCTCGCGGCGGGCTCGGTCCTTCCGCTGCTCGCCGACGAGGCGGTACGGGCCTTCGCCGACGGGACGCTGCGGGCCCTGCGCGAACACGACGAGAAGGGCCGCGGAGACCTCGTGGCCTCTCTGCACGCCTGGCTCTCCCGGCACGGCCAGTGGGACGCCGCCGCGGCCGACCTCGGCGTCCACCGGCACACCCTGCGCTACCGCATGCGGCGCGTCGAGGAGATCCTCGGCCGCTCCCTCGACGACCCGGACGTCCGCATGGAACTCTGGCTCGCCCTCAAGGCCACCGGCACCCCCGCCTAGTGCTGTGACCGGAAAGGTCCACCGGGTCGCGCCGCCCGGCACGGCACCTCGCTGCGTTGTCGGACCGCGCAAGTACGTCCAGTACGA
>NZ_JBWKCE010000022.1:0-107223 GCF_056436685.1 Streptomyces sp. NPDC043680
CGAACGGGGCTATCCAGGACGGCTCAGACGCCGTGATCACACCAGCCACGGCCTAGATCATCCCACGGCAAGATCACTTACGGGACAACCCTTAGGCACAGCCGAGGTGAACGCCCGCCTCATTGCCACCATTCTGGACACACTGGCCACCAAGATGCGCAACGCCCAGAGAAAGCTGCGCAGTGCAGTGGCGGACGCCGAGGCTGCCGGCCACAAGGTCCGCGATGAGGACGGCTGGGTTGAACCCAAGCAGGCCGTTGACTCGCGGTACCACAACGATCCCGACTACCAGGGCCTGCAACAACAGGCGAACGCCGGTCTTGGCGGGTTCCGGGCCCGCATCGACGATGCGGTGGCGGAAGCCAAGACGGCCAGTCAGGGGGCAGCTGAGGCGTTGCACCAGCTGGACCCCTTCGATCTCGACAAGCGGTACGGCGGCGCACACGCCCAGGAGGACGTGGCGAGGGTCGCCGAGTTCGCCGGCATCAACCCTAAGGACATTCCCGACGGCAAAAACCCCCAGCAGTCCAAGGAGTGGTGGGCCGGCTTGGACGAGGAGAAGCGGCAGTTCTACCTCGCCGCCTACCCGGACAGGATTGGCGCGCTGGACGGTCTGCCCACGCCCACCCGCGATGAGGCCAACCGTTCAGCCCTGGACCTGCGTCTGAACGACTACGCACTGCGGGAAGGCAGCCTTGGCTACCACGACCGGTACAACTACCGGAACCTGACCGCACTCAAGGACCGTCTGGAGAAGACCGACAGCGGCCCGGCGAACAAGCAGATGTACCTCCTCGGCTTCGGCACCGAGAAGGACGGCCGCGCCATCGTGGCCCTGGGCAACCCGGACACCGCCCGACACACTGCGGTCCTGGTGCCGGGAACAGACAACCAGTTGGACAACTACGGCGGACAGCTGAACCGCATCAAAAACTGCAAAACGCGGCGGGAAACTCAACCACACCCGGGGAGGACGTCGCCGTGATCAGCTGGATGGACTACGACGCCCCCGAGATCGACGGAAGCGTAACCACCCAGGGTCGGGCGAGAGCAGGTGAAGAAGATCTACGTAACTTCACCCACGGCCTGCGGTCCGCACACGAAGGCGAGCGCGGACACCTCACCGTCATCGGCCACAGTTACGGGTCGTCCATGACCGGTGCCGCCGATGCCGGCGGCACCGGACTGGACGCGGACGATGTCGTTGTTGTCGGCAGCCCTGGCCTCACCGTGGAGCGCGCCGACCAGCTACACGTGAATCCCCAACACCTGTGGGTCGGAGCTGCCGGGAACGACTTCGTCTCCAACTGGACCTCGGGACTCACCCTCTCGGTGGACCCCAAGGATCCCGCTTTCGGAGCCCAGAGGATGTATGTCGATACCTCCGGGCACAGCGGATATTGGGACGACGGCAGCCAGAGCCTCGACAACCAAGGCCGCATCATCGCCGGACTGAAGCCCCGCCCCGGGCCGTCCAACTGATCTGAGAGAGACCCAAACCATGCCCACAACACGGAGGGCTTCCCTTGCCCTTGCCCTCACACTGCTTCTCGGAGGCTGCATGTCCGACAACGGCATCAACGATCCCCTTCCCCGCATGAGCAAGGAGAAGGCGCAGGCGTGGGCTCAGCACTGGGTCGAGTCCATGGCCCGGACGACGAAGGCCGAGATCATCCCCGACACGACCAAGGCAAACTTCACCAGCTGCACCGGCAAGGGCGGTGAGACGGCCGCCGACGGCCGGTTCACACTGATGTTCAACGCACGCGCCAAGCTGCCCCGGGCCCAGTACATTGAGGCAGCCAGGGCACTGAGAAGCGAACTTGAAGCCCAGGGATTCAAGATCGTCGGCTATCAGGAAGGCCCCGGGCAGGAACGTGGCGCCTACGGTGTGCAGGCCCGCCACCCGAAGGACAAGCACTACGTCTCCGCGGGTGACGTGGCCGACGATCAATGGAGCCTGTCCGTCGATACTCCCTGCCTCCTGCCACCCGATGCCGAACAACAGAAGTTCTGAGAGCCGATCCGGATTTTCGAGGCGAAAGAGCACGGAGCCACGAACCCTCGAGGGAGCCGACCGTGCCCGTTGCGGCGGCTTCATCCCCCCGCTGTGAGGGCAGCGGTGCCGTTGCGCATGAACGCTCGGACGCGTTCGTCTCGGTTCCAGGCCGAGCAGGTACCAGGACCACGGGGCGGAGTCGTCCGGGGCCTTCCGACTGAGCGGGCACCCGGACCCGAGCCATCACCTTCTCGAATGTAGGTCCGTCACTGGCCCGGTTGGGGGATTATGACGAACGCGAGCGGTCGACAATGACCGTCCGCTGCCAGGCGATTCCTCGTGGTCAGTCCACCAGGGGATCGTCCAACATGATGAGCATCTCTGAAACGGCTCTGGCCGCAAATGCGTGACGCTGCGCACGCATGCCCGTCAGTCTTGAACTCACCGATTCCGGTCCCACGCCGTCGCTAGGCGATGGCCTGGACCTGTGATCGCTGTCCAGCACAGCTCGCAGAAGATCAGGTCGTTGTCCCCAACAAAGGCGAGATCCTCAGGCTGACCGGTACAGCCTCGGCCACGATCGGCGCCTCCAGGTAGCACTCCCGGTCGCCTTTGGTCAGCCAAAAACGGGTCCGAACCCGGGCCGGGCGGCCGCGGACGGAAGCTGTTGCCAGCCCGGACGAGCGCGTCGGCCAAGTCGTACATGTGTTGCTCCGCATGCTTCGTGGCCCAACTCTGCACCGGCCATCCCGAACACCGAAGTCTGCGTGCAGCACACCGGCCCGGTCCATCACTCGAGCAATCGGCTGACATGGACTGCAGGGCCGGGCAGCGACCCTCCAGAGCCCTCGTCGGCTGCACCGACGAGGGCTTAGAAGTCCTCTCAGACGGCGTCGCCCGTGAGAGTAAGGCTGGTAGGCCCAGGCGCGATGGCTTGACCGTGGTGTGAGACTTGCAGCATGGACATGGGGCGTGAGTCGCGGTGGGAAAAGGACGCAATGACGTGGAGATCGTTTTCGCCCTGGTGACTGCCGCGGTGCTGGCTGCGGTGATCTTCGCCGTCGCCTTGAATCTCGTCCTGGCCCTTGGCATTTCTGGTTCAGCGGAGAAGGGCGTGCTGGTGGGGGGCGCGCTGCTCGGAGCGACGGCCGGAGTGTGGCGTCTGGTACGGGTGCTGCTTCGGTTCGACCATCAGCGCCGAATGGGCCGCTGACTACGGTCCTTCTCCTTGAGGTCGGTAGCCTCCCGACGTGGGGATCATTGCGCGGCTGGGCCGGATGGGTTGTGGCAGTTGTTTCAGCGAGTGGTTCCGGAAGCACCATCGCGGCCACAAGGTGGTGGCCGGCGTCGCTACGGTGACCGCGAGGTACTGGCGGCGATCGTGGTCGGGGCGACGTTAGGCCGTACGTGGCAGCAGCTGACCGTTGCGTCGTTCGCCCCGTCCGGCGCCACGACCCCCACCTCCGAAACCGGCGGCAAACTGGAGCTCCTCTCGGTCGTCGGAACCACGGATCCCGCCCGCTGACCAAGCAACCGCTCAGGCGCACGCCCCGACGCCAGCGATCCACCCCACCTCGTTACTCAGCGCCTCGAATGCCTTCCATCTCTGCATCGGGCCCAGTCACCGCAGCGTCGCGGTAGCGCATGTGTTCCGTGTCGCCGCGCTCTGAACTAAGTGGTCGACGCTCGAAGTCCTTCGGGGGTTGATCACTCGGTTGGCAGGGCGGAGGATTGTTCCTGTCGATCGACGGCGTGTCGGTCGAGCCCGGCCAGCAGATCGTCCAGGTCGGAGGTGGTGAACCTCCACTGGAACGGCTGTGCCGTGGCGTTGTAGCGGTCTTCGAATGTTCGGAGCCGGTCCCGGACCTCGTTGAGGTCGGTGAAGTCGTTGGGCGAGACGACCTTGCGTTGGACGATCGAGAAGAAGATTTCCACCTGGTTCACCCAGGAGGCATGTACGGGGGTGTGGACCATGACGGCGTTCGGAAATCTGCTGGTTAGGCGGTTGATGGCCTTTTTCCCTCGGTGGGAGGAGCCGTTGTCGACGATCCAGAAGACGCGTTTCGCGCTTGCGTAGGGCTCTTGCGTCATGACCTGCTCGACCAGGTTCATGAACGGCACGATGCCGGTGGTGGGTTCGCTGCGGCCGAAGACGTGGGCTTGGTGGACGTCGTAGGCAGCCAGGTAGGCCAGCGCGCCGCCGCGCCGGTAGGTGTGGTTTACGCGCATCGCTCTGGCCTGGCCGGGGGCGAGGGTGGGGTGGCAGCGGCAGCGGGCCTGGATGGAGGTCTTCTCGTCCGCGGAGATCACGTACTCGTCCTCGCCGAGCGGTTCGCCCTGCCAGGTACGGGCGTACAGGTCCATCACGCGGGCGGCCTTGGCCTGGAAGTCCGGGTCGCGGACGAAGATCCAGGACCGGTACTGCCAGGGCTTGATCGCGTCGGCCTTGAGCCAGCGGCGCACCGTGGAGGCCGACATGGCCGGGGCGATGGCCCTGGCGACCACCTCGCGGGCCAGTTCCGGACACGACCAGCGCGACAGCGGGGTCCCGGTTTCAGCGGGTAACTGACAGGCGAGCGCCTTGACTTCGGCGACCTGCAACGTGGTGAACGAGGCCGGCCGACCGGACCGCTTGCGGTCGGCGAGGGCGGGCGGGCCGCCGGCGGCGAACCTGCCCCGCCAGGTGCGTACCGTGTCCACATGCAGCCGCGTCTGCGCGGATATCCGGGCATTGGAGCACCCGCGGGCAGCCAGCAGCACGATCGTTGCGCGCTGCCGCGCCTGATGCGGGGTCTTGTGACCATAGGCCATCTTCTTGAGCCGGTGGCGCTCGGAGGCGGTCAAGGTCAGCGACACGGCTCGGGCCACAGGCATGGATGGGAAGCGGCCAATCTCGGGGGGAATGGTTCAAGACGGTCAATGGCCGATGTGTCTGGCTGCCGGGTGTGAGTGGATCGGAGGTCAGGGCAGGGTGAGGATGCGGGGGCCGTCGTCGGTGATGGCGATGGTGTGTTCGATGTGGGCGGCTCGGCTGCCGTCGACCGTGCGCAGGGTCCATCCGTCGGGGTCGGTGCGGTAGTCGTTGCGTCCTCCGGCCATGAGCATGGGTTCGATGGCGAGGGCGAGGCCGTGGCGCAGGGGGAAGCCGCGGCCGGGTCGTCCGTGGTTGGGGACGTGAGGGTCTTCGTGCATCTGGCGGCCGATGCCGTGGCCGCCGAAGTCGGCTGGCATGCCGCAGTCGGCCTTGCGGGCGACCGTGCTGATGGCATGGGAGATGTCGCCGATGCGATGGCCGATCGTGGCGGCGGCGATGCCGGCGTCCAGGGCTTGCTGGGTGGCGGCAATGAGTTCGAGGTCGGCGGGGCGGGGGGTGCCGACGGTGAAGCTGATCGCGGCGTCGCCGGTCCAGCCGTCGAGTTCGGCTCCGCAGTCGATGCTGACCAGGTCGCCGTCGCGCAGGCGGTAGTCGTCGGGGATGCCGTGCACGACGGCGTCGTTCACGGAGGCGCAGATCACTGCGGGGAAGGGGATCGGGGCGAAGGCGGGCTGGTAGCCCAGGAACGGAGAGCGTGCTCCGGCCGTGGTGAGAACGGTGCGGGCGGCTTCGTCGAGCTCGCGCAGGCGAACTCCCACGGCTGCCGCTGCGCGGACGGCTGCGAGTGCACGGGCCACGACGCGTCCGGCTTCTCGCATCGTCTCCAGTGCCCTGTCGGTCTTGATCTCCACCATGTGTCGTGACTCCCTGCCATGCGCCGCAGTCCAATACTTATACCGGTATTAGTATCACGGCATGGTGAGAGTTCCTTTGAGTCCGCAAGAGCGGCAACGCGGAGAGCGCTTCGGGATCCTGCTCCGCCAGGCCCGTGGTGAGCGCAGCATGGTCGAGGTGGCAGCAGCCGCCGGGGTGTCTGCTGAAACACTGCGCAAGATCGAGACCGGTCGGGCCCCGACCCCGGCCTTCTTCACCGTGGCAGCCCTGGCCCACGCGCTGCACCTGTCCCTGGACGACCTCGCCGCCGCCTGCGCGAAAGACGCCGAAGGCGACGAGCAGGCCATGTCAGCGTGACTGTCAGGCGGGCGTCGTCCAGCTCAGAATCGGAGGTTCCTGACCCGGCACGATTTGGACTCTTACGTCAACCCCCGAAGGACTTCGAGCGCCGACCACTAAGGCCGCCGCGACTGCCGCCGATCGGGTCTGCCAGGATGCGCGCGGGGGTGGCCGCTGTTCGGGTGGCCCCGCGCACCGCACTGTGAAGGATTCTCCCTGCGCGGTACTTCCATCCTATGAACGCAATTGAGACGCCGCCGGACCTGGCGGCGCGCGCTGGCTCCCTGTCTGACCGCGCCGGGTACGACGAATCGTTCCTCGGCCCGGTGGTACCGCTTCCCATGCCTTCCGACTCCGCGGTCGAGACGGTCGTCCTTCCGTACACTCACTTCACCGTCGTCCATCGCCCCGACCGCAGGCTGGCCGCGTCCACCGCCGTGTGTATCGACGGCGCGAAACTCCTGGAGGACGTGCCCCGCGACGACGCCTGGGAGTTCGACCCCCGGCTGCCCGAGTCCCAGCAGGCCGGCAACGACATCTACCGCAACAACCCCTTGGACCGGGGTCACCTGGTGCGTCGGCTGGACCCGGTCTGGGGCTCCACGGCCGAGGCCAACCGCGCGAACACCGACACCTTCCACTTCACCAACGCGGCCCCGCAGCAGGACACCTTCAATCAAGGCAAGCAACTGTGGCAGGGGCTGGAGAACCACCTGCTCGACCATGCGGCCCAGTTCGACCGCAAGCTCACCGTCATGACCGGCCCGGTGCTGCACGACTCCGACCCGCCCTACCGGGGCATCCAGGTGCCGCTGCGCTTCTGGAAGGTCGCGGCCTTCGTCCAGGGCGGGCAGCTGGCCTCGACCGGGTACATCCTGGACCAGAGCCCCGACCTCACCCGCGCCTTCGAGCGGGCAATGGCGGGCGCCAAGCCCGGCGAACCGCCGCCGCTGGGCCCGTTCCGCACCTTCCAGGTACCAGTCAGCGACATCGTGCAGCTCACGGGCCTGGACTTCGGCCCGCTTCCGGCCGCGGACCTCATGCCCGTCACCCGGGCGCCCGCGGAGCGCTGGAAGCGGCTTGAGTCGTACGACGACATGGTCCTGCAGAGCTGAGACGCCCGCACCAGAGACGCCCGCACCACGGTCGTCTACGTCAACGGCAGTGGGAAGAAGGCACGCAAGCACCGGGTGAAGGCCCAGGCGCTGTTCGGCAGGGGACCTGGGGTCGACTTCGATGTCATAGGGGGCGTCCCCGCTCCATGTCCGGCCCCGGCCGGTCTGGACACCGACTTCCCCAACCCCGACCATGCCGCCCAGCACCGACGCCGCCGAGGAAACCCGTGACCGACCTCAGCACCCTCAACCGGCTCTGCCCGCCCCCAACCCCGGCCATGCACATCGCCTGGGACCACGTCGAAGCCACCCTGCGCACCACGCTCCCCACCGACTACAAGCAGCTAGCCGAGCAATACGGCCCCGGCGCCTTCAGCAACTACATCCACATCTACCACCCTCACGGACCGACCGAGTACGTCAACCTCACCGGCCCCATGCCCGCCAAAATCCGCGCCTACCTGCGCAAGGACTACGACCAGGGCACCTACCCCATCCCCTACGACCCGGAGCACCTCTTCACCGTCGGCGCCACCGACAACGGCGAACACCTCTTCTGGATCACCGAACCCCTTCAGGAACCCGACCGCTGGCGCATCGCGGTCAACGAAGCGCGAGGCCCGCAGTGGTTCACCTTCGACGGAACCCTCGTCGATTTCCTCACCTTCGTACTCAGCGGCCAGACCACCGTCCCCCAGTTCCCCCGGGACCTCCTCGCAACAGGCCCGTCCTTCACTTCTTCGCACCCAGACCTGTGGAAACCGCAAGCCGCACCAGACCAGCCCCCCGTGGACACAGGCGTCATCCGGGCATGGGCCTTGGCCAATGGCTACAACGTCCCTGCTCGCGGCCGCATCCCCCCCGACGTCCGCGCAGCGTGGGAACGCGCCAACAGCTGAGCCGCTCACGCCAGCAAAGCAAGAAAGGGCCGGTCAAGGCGTTCGCCCTGAAACGGATGGCCAAACGCGCTACGCCCGGAGAACTCCGTCGCCATGGGCCCCGCAGAGGCGCTGCGGGCGGATCCGACAACTTCACTGGCCCTGTCCGACGGATCAGGCGCCGTCCGCGGACCCGCCATCCCGTATGCCGTCCAGCGCGGTCGGCAGGCCGACCGCGGCCAGGAGTTCCATGGGGAGTTCCTTGTTGGCCTGGCCGAGGGCCAGGCCGAGCCAGCGGTCGCCGCCGGGGAGCGGCCAGGCGTGCATGCTCGTGGTCACCTGGCTGAGGGTGCAGAGCGGCTCGGGCACGTCTTCCCTGGCACCGCCCCCGTACCCGGCCCAGGGGTCGACAACGAGCGGAACGCCCCAGCGTGCGGTGCACACCGTGATCAGGGCGTCGAGGCAGGCGCTTAGCTCCGCGTCCACCTGCTCCCATGGTGGTCGTGCTCATCGGCATTGCGGGCGGGCCTGCTCGGCGGATGGCTCGGCAAGGTCATCTTCGGCGTCGACTCCACAGACGGATTCTTCGACCTCTCCACGTGGATCGCCGCCATCATCGGCTGTCATCCTCCTCGCCGTCTACCGTCCGGTTGCCGGCAATAGGAGCCACCACAGCCACGCCAGAACGACGCATCCCGCATGAGACGGAAACGGCTCCCCCCTTCAAGGCGGAGCCGCTTCACTACCCCGTCGCCCGCAGGCGCGCTCCGCGGGGCGTTGAGGCGGCATGACGGTCGGGGCCGCGGACGTCGACGGCTGCAGCGGGTCCAGAGCCTGAGGCTTGGACCGCCGAGGGTGCGCCGAAGATGCGGCGTCCCGGGACGACGGCCGTGTTTTGGAGACGTCGGACGATGGCGCCAATCGCGGGTGTGGCTTGTCCCCGCCTACGGTGACCAGGCGTGTTCTACGGTCGTATGGATCCTGTTGCACTGTGGGTGGAGAGGGAAGGGGACAGTGGTGGCGACGCTGCTGAGCGAGCAGAAGCTGGATGGCCGGGTTGAGTTCCGGTCTTTGGGCTTTCAGGAGTCTGACGACAGTGCGGTGCCGGTGCCGTTCCCGGACGACTTCGAGGGGGGCGTTTTCCTGCAGGAGCGTGTGCATCGGTTCGACGTGTTCAGTGCCGGTCACACCCACACTGCCTCGGTGACAGCCAGGGTCTGGGACGGACAGCCGGATGCTCCTGAGGGGGAGTGGGACGAGGAAGGCGAGATCGACTACGAGTCGGTCACCGGTGATGTCGCGCTCTGGGGTTCAGGACGCTCCGAGGAGCTCATCCGGCTGGGCCGCGCTGGAATGTGGAGGGTACGGGTGCGGTGTTCGGGCAGGGCTGAGGCCGAGCGTGTGACCCGGGACGAGGGCACCGCGTACGGCGTGGAGCAGTACGTGATCGATTTCTGGCCGAAAGCGGGATAAAGAGCGGGCCCGGGCTTCCAACGCGCCGGGCCCGCTCTCGGAGACGAAGATCAGTTGATCTTTACGATGAAGCCGTCCTCCGGCCCGTCGATGATGCGGTTGGCGTTGTAAAAGCCGCGCAAAAGGGTTCCGCCGGCGCCGTTCTGCGCGCCGGGGACGGGCAGGACCGAGAAGTTGTTCTTCTCGACGTGCGTGTCGTACTCCTCAATCGCGGAGCCTTCGTAGGTCGAGGCGAAGGGGAACTCGTCACATTCCTTCCCGCCGTCGGTGTAGTTGGCTCCCCAGTAGCGCTTGCACTCCCTGACCGAGACGGCACGGTTGCGGTCAAGGCGCTTTTGGTCGAGGAACAGTCGGTGCAGCGGTTCCTGGAGCGTGTCGCCGGGCACGTTCTTCAGCGCGTTGAGCGGCTTGGTGGCCTTCGGGTTCGTGAACGCCTGCTTGATGTGCTCGGCCACCGCCTGCTCCGGCGCGCCCGGCTTCGAGCTGTACTCCAGCGTGGCGGTCATGCTGAATGCCGCTCCCCCCTTATTGGCGGGATTGCCGGCGCCGGTGGAGTTGCGCAGGTAGGAGGCAGCGTCCCAGCGGGGGGCGAACATGAACGGCTTGCCGGTCTTCGGGCTCTCGCCGACCCAGCCCGCCGGCAAGGTCGAAGTCACCTCCGGCTGGTAGACGGCCGCGACGACGTCTGCCGCGCCGGCCCCGGTGCCCTGCCCCGGCGCATATCGCACCGAGTGCGCGTAGTGAGGGCTGGACTGCATCTCCAGCCACGTCTTCGTCACCGGCAAGCTCTTACTGGTCACAGGTGTCGCAGCAGCCGGCCAGTCAGCCGCCACGTCACCCTTCAGGCCGATCTTCAGACCCGAAACCCCCGTGCTGCCCACCGCAGTGAAGCCGGTGACGTCGTAGTCGAAATACACCGTGCGGTCGGCTTCCTTGGGAACAGTTCCCCGCACGTAGACGACGTACGAACTGGTGCCAACCGCACCGCTCTGCTTCTCCCACACCGTCGTAACCTTCAACCCCGTGCACACCGCGAACCGGGACTTCACATACACCTGAGTGTCACCGGCCATGTTGCGCTTGCACTCGTCCAGCGTCATCGCGCGGGCCGGCTCCGGATAGGACACAGCCGTCGGCGCCATAAACGGCAACGCAGCGCCCTGCCGTCCAGAAGCAACCGCGGCAGGAGTGCTCGACCGCTTTCCGTAGGAGGCCGCCGGACCGACCACCTCCATGGGCGTCGTCGCAGGATCCTCCTGCGCCCCCACCCTCACCAGCTGCGCCATACCCGTGCCGGCCTTGAGCTCTGCCAGTGAAGGAACCGCGGCCCCCGGAGGCAGCATGTATGTCCTGGCGGTCAGCTGGTCACCCCCATCGGCTGCCGCAGCCGCCGTGCCCCCAGGCAGGATGACGGTCGTAGCCAGGGCAGCTAACAGGGCAACATGACGACGTGTTCGTGGTGCGGTAGTGATGATTTCCCCCAAAGACTCCTGATGAGCGGATCTCGCCCAACTCCTCAGAAATATCGAACAACTGAGTCAATGGGGAAGGTCAGGAGAGCCTTATGGCGAGATGCGAAGAGTCCCTTGGCTGATCAACACCACAGCCATCGCCAGGCAGGAGCGACAGACCACCAAGCGAGCCAGCCGCAACGGCATCGGCGCCCGGCGCTGAGCCACCTCCGGCCGGGGGTGAGCACCCTGCCCCCCCGTGAGCCGAAGCACGACGATTGGCACTGGGGAATTAGGACGAGGGTGGCGGCGGCCGCGGTAGCGCCCCGCATCATGCAGGGGCCCTGGTTGTGGTGGCCCACTGTTGCCCGTAGGAGGCGGTGGCGGGGGGAGTTCACTCGCCTGAGCCGGTGGTTCACCGGGGAAGCGACACGGCGGCCAGCACCCGGGTGGTGCGCGGATCAGGGCGGGCAAAAACTTGCTCCCGAGGCGTTGCGTTGGCGGATGTGGGCCCGCCGCACGTAGGCGGTCGTGCGGCGGGCTCAGTTGTTGAGGGCCGGCTGTTGTACCTGAAGGCCGTGTGTTATAGCAGGGCGCGCCGTGGTTGTGGCGTGGTTTGTCCCCAGGTGGTCTCGGTGGTCGGGGCGTCGCGGGTGAGGAGGTGCGCGAGGAGGAGCCCTGTTGATCGTTGGCTGAGGTGGCGGGCGGCGGTGATGAGGCGGCTGTATTGGTGGGCGGGAAGGGACAGGGCGATGCTGGAGGCGTGGCCGGGCAGGCCGAGGGAGTAGGCGACGCACACTTCCTTGCTGGAGTACTCCAGGAGGTCGAACTGGGCAGCGTGAGGGCCGTGTCCGTCGAGGACCTCGATGAGGGCGCGGCGGCTGGTGATGGTGCGGTCGGTGAGCTGGATGGAGGGGTAGCGGGCCAGGTGGTCCATGCGTGAGCGGAAGTCGAGCTGGGCCAGGAGGCTCTTGCCGACGGCGCTGGCGTGACCGGTGTCCTTGAACGGTGCCCACTCCTCGACGGGCGGCGCGTCGTCGCTGTAGGCGGATTCCTGGACCTCGATCTCGCCGTTGTCGTATCTGCTGATGTAGACGGCTGCCTGGAGCTCGTCACGAAGCGAGGCCAGCGTCTGCTTGAGGAGTCCGTCGCTGTGGTCGCGGCCGCTGGCCAAGGCCATGAGCGGGCCGGGAAAATGGGTGCCCGCGACGGTGTCGACGAGGTTTTGGGCGCGCAGCCATTCCAACATTTGTGCAGTGGTGCTCAGCGACATCGCACAACGTTTGGCCAGGCTGCGGGAGTCGATGCCTTCAGCCCCGCTGATGAGGTGCATGAGATCACGGGCCCGCTGTGTAGCTTGCCAGCGGGCGGGGACCGTGTCGGGAGTGCGGCTGTGGCGGGCCATATCGGTCAGGATCGCGGGCCGCAGCGCCTCCACCGACCAGTTCGGCTCGCAGGACGGCTCGGCCGCGGCGCGGACGGCACAAGCTGCGGCAGCGATGTCGGGCCGCAGATCCGGCAGCGGCAAGACCAGGCCTCCGCCCTGCCCGCCGGGCAACGCAGTCAGACGGGGACGTGGGCTGTCGTGCCCAGGCGATGTCCGGGCGGCAGCAAAGCCGGCGGGTAGGGCAGGCGCAGGTACATGTACCAGTTGCGATCGGCCCCGGCTTGCATCCCCTGTTCCTGGGGCCGCAGCCGGGGACTCCTGCCCTGCTGGGTGGGAAGCGTCTTCGACGGACGCAGCCACAGGTTCGGGTTCGGGCTGCAGGAAGTGGGCACGGACGCCAAGCCGGGTGCGGACCTCTTCGAAACAGAGCAGGTCTTCCACAGCGGGAACAAGTGTGCCGGGAGCGACGCGGCGCCCTGTGGCCGCCGCGAGCAGACGGGCGGCGTCGGTGTGGCCGTGGCGGGCTGCCTCCGCGAGCAGGAACTGAGCCTCCTGCACCCAGTCGTCGCCGGTGCGCAAGGTGACCAGGGCGAGGCGGAACAACGCTCCGGGGTGTCCGGCCGCAGCGGCCTTCCCCAGCCACTGGGCCGCGGTAGCCATCTCGCCACGTCCCAGAGCCTTCGACCCGATCCGATACAGGGAGTTCGCCCGCTCCCGCTCCTCGGCGCTGAGCCCGTAAGAGGCTGTGAGGGGCCCGAAGTCGCCGTTGGGCCGGTCCCAGAAGTCCGCCGGCCCGGCAAGCCGGGCCATCAGCTCCAGCAGTCCGGCCGGGACATCCGGAGCGCGGCCGCCGCTGTCCTCGTTGAAGCGGCTCACAACCGCCACCTGTCCTTCTTCACGTGTCGTGTCTTCTTCTGGTGTCCGTCCCGGATGTACGCGGCCAGCTTTTCCCGCAGCTCCGTCACTGCGTCGTACCGCTCCCGGTGGAGGCGGTCTGTGCGTATACCCATCGCCGCACAGATCTCCACGTCGGTCAGTCCCTGGCTTTGGAGGTAGACGACTTGCCGGCGCTGGCTGAGCGGCATGGTCTCGATCTCCGGCAGCACCAGATCTTCGAGCGCACGGTCCTCATGTGACGGCTGACGCTGCCCGGGGACCGCGCCGGCCGGCAAGCCCGCCGCGTCGCCTTTGGGCTCTGCGCGGGTCTGAGCCCGCAGTTCATCGATGGCCAGGTTCCGTGCTGCCGTGTGCAGGTAGGCGGGCAGCTTCACGCTGGCCTTCAGCTCACCGGCCGCGGCTTTGGTCGCCACGTTGAGGTAGGCCTGCTGTGAGGCGTCTTGGCAGGCTTCCATCGACAGGTCTCCGCCGGTGTGGCGGTACAGGATCAGCGGCTCGACGGCCATGAAGGTCTCGTAGTAGTCCAGCAGCCGCTGCCCCAGACTCTTCTCCACCACCGCATGCTCCACCGACGGCTCACGCGCTACCACGGGGCGCGCTCCTTCGCCGACGGCCTCGACGCACCACCCGTCGTACTCGGGGGCGCGGCTACCAGAGCAGTGACTGCGAGCAGGGTGGTATCGGCGACACAGGCGGCGGTCACCTCGATGCGGACCACTGCAACGGGGTGGGAGCCGGCTGGTGCGGCTGCCTCTCCGTCGTCGGCGGGGGCGGTCTGCGTCGTCCGGACCCGAGGTTCTCGCGGGGTCCTGCACACCTGCACCAGAGCGGCCGCCGCATGCGCGGCGGTTGCGAGGGACGCAACAGCCGGCACGACGGCTGCCCAGTCCAAGGACGACATCATGTGAGTCGCTTTCCATCTGAGGGTTCGGTCGGCGAGGAACACGAAAGCTTCCTCCGTCCCACTGACGGTCAGGACCCCTTCCTTCTCCCCCCGAGCTCACAAACATCCGGAATTGATCAAACCGCCGATCGGACTTGCCCGGGCTCGAACATTCACAGCCCGCTTTGGTTCATCGCTGTGGTCCCGCTGTCACGGAGCTCGCGAAGTGGACGACATCGGAAGGCCGGTGTGCATCGAGGGCCGGGCGGCTTCCGGCGTCGGCTGCAGCTCGGCCGGGGTGTGGTGACGGCCGAGTGGGCGGCCAGATCCGTCACCCGCGCACCCGCCGTGCGTGGATATGGGTGCGGGCGGTGTGGGGGGCTGTTGCCACACTGTGGTCGCGGACGGTCCGGACGGCGAGGCTGACGCCGCTGCCCATCTGGCAGTGGCGTCCGACAGCGAGACCGGGGCCGAGGCTGATGCTGTTGCCGGTCTGCGTGTGGTCGCCGATGACCGCGCCGAAGTGCGGCGTGCCGGTCCGGCAGATCCCTGGCAGGGCAGTACAGGCAATGGCACGCATGGCATGCGCCTGGGTGGGATTCTGTGGTAACACCACGTCGGGGCTGGATTTCCAGACCCGAAGCAAGTGAATGAGAACAGCTACCTGAGTCAATAAGATCCCAGGTCAAGAAGTGTCGGCCCCGCGCCCGCGGGGATGGTCCTCTGCGAGCTGTTGTCGTTCAGCCACATCGTGCGTCGGCCCCGCGCCCGCGGGGATGGTCCGCAGTGGTACAGCTCCCGATAGCGGCCCATGTAGTCGGCCCCGCGCCCGCGGGGATGGTCCGGCGCAGCAGACGGCCGCTTCCATGGCCCCCTGGTCGGCCCCGCGCCCGCGGGGATGGTCCGCGCTTGGCGGGGGGTGCACGTGCTCACAGTACGTCGGCCCCGCGCCCGCGGGGATGGTCCGAGTCGGATGCGAGCCTGGGCCGCCGTCACCACGTCGGCCCCGCGCCCGCGGGGATGGTCCGAGTCGGATGCGAGCCTGGGCCGCCGTCACCATGTCGGCCCCGCGCCCGCGGGGATGGTCCGGACCCGCCATGACCGACCACCCCGACCCCGAGGTCGGCCCCGCGCCCGCGGGGATGGTCCGCTGACCAAGAGCTTCACGGCTCTGGAGGACAAGTCGGCCCCGCGCCCGCGGGGATGGTCCGAGTGCACGCGCCTGCGGAGACATCTTCTCCAGGTCGGCCCCGCGCCCGCGGGGATGGTCCGTCCCCGGCCAAGAGCGCAGCCAGGGCCGTTAGGTCGGCCCCGCGCCCGCGGGGATGGTCCGCTGAACTGCACCATCAGCAAAGGGACCGGCGGGTCGGCCCCGCGCCCGCGGGGATGGTCCGCGCTGCAGCATGCCGCCTCTGAAGCTGCTGACGTCGGCCCCGCGCCCGCGGGGATGGTCCGCAATGGATCTCGACCGAGGACTCGCGGACCCGGTCGGCCCCGCAGGGATGGTCCGCGCGAGGGGCCGCCACCCACACCCGCGGTCGGCCCCGCGCCCGCGGGGATGGTCCGACCGGGAGGTTCGGTGCGTCGGCGCCGAGCTCGTCGGCCCCGCGCCCGCGGGGATGGTCCGGAGACGAGATCAAGCACCTGATCCTGCACGAAGTCGGCCCCGCGTCCGGGGAGGGTCCGTACGCCGGTACCGACGAGGAGTCGGATGGCGAGTCGTGCCCGCGCCTGCGGGGATCGTCCGGGCCGGTGGACCCGAGTCGGCAACATGATTACGTCGTCCCAGTGGTGCGGGGATCGTCCGGTGACCAACTCGGCGGGCTCGACGAGAGCGTCACGTCGGTCCTGCGCCCGTAGGGATAGTCCAAACACATCGACACCGTGGCTCAGTACATCCGGTCGACCCCGCGGCCATGGGGACGGCCCGTGGTCCACCAGTTTTAGTTGGCCGCTGGCGGCGTCGTCTCCGCGGGGATGGTCCGTGCAGCATCGCCCCTGCGCCCGCGGGGATGGTTCGCCCGTGTCGGCCGGCAGGCCTGGAAGCGGCGTTGTCGGCCCGGTGTCTGCGGCGATGGTTCGCGGTACGCGTCGATGCGTTGCCATCTGAAGTGCGGACCCTGCGCTTCCGGTGAGGGGCCTCATTCGCCTGCTGCCAGGGTCCTTTGGCGTGGGGGCTTTTACGGGTGAGGTTCGCTTTTCGCAGGTCGAGGGTCGCTGTCAGTGGTGGCCTCTAGTCTCTGTTCTTTGTCGGTGGAGCGGGTTGGGGTTTCCATGGATTTACAGCAGCTGCAGGAGCGGTACGGCCTTTCTGCGGCGCGGGCTCTGGAGGTGTTGTGGGGCAAGTCCCGTGAGCGGGCGGGGGGCACCACGAATCTTCTGGTGGCTCACCTCTTGGACACGGCTGCGGTGGGCGAGTTGCTGTGGGACGGCTTGCTCGCTCCTTCGACACGGTCGGCCCTGGATGCGGTTGCCGGTGGGCCGGGGCGCGGGCGGGGGCTGTTTGCCTGGCTGTGCGGGATCCACGATTGCGGGAAGGCGACGCCGGTGCATCAGCGCCTGTGGCCTGAGGGGGCGGAGGCGGTTCGGGCGTCGGGCCTGACCTGGGTCGAGTCGGCTGCTGTGGCGGGGGCAAGGAAGCAAAGGCGCTGGCGTCACGACTGGGCCGGTGGGTTGCTGGCGCGTGAGCTGCTGACCTCGGCCGGCTGGGCGGCGGAGCAGGTGGACTGGGTGTGGCCTCTGGTAGCGGGGCACCATGGTGCGTTTCCGTCGCTGCGGGACGTTCAGGAGCCCAACACGGCCAAGGGCCAGTTGAGGGGCAGGGGGCCGTGGCGCGAGGTTCAGCAGGTGGTGCTGGATGCTTTCACCCACGAGCTGGGGTTCGGGAGCCTTGGTGATCTGCAGCCTGTGGTGGTCCCGTCGCGGGCGCTGCAGTTGCAGCTCAGTGGTCTGGTGGTCATGGCGGACTGGATCGCCAGTGACGAACGCTTCTTCACCGGCTTGGACGACCTGCGGCAGGTGAGCGCGGATGCTTCGCGTCGACGGGCGGTGGCGGGGTGGACGGCGCTGGGCCTTCAGCGGGGCTGGGGGGCTCTGGCCACTCCGGCGCCCGAGGCGTTTGGGGACCGGTTCGGATACGGGCCGCGGCCGTCGCAGGCGATGGTTGTCGCTGCTGCGCGCGCGATGGGCGGTCCGGGGCTGATGGTGGTCGAGGCGCCCATGGGGGAGGGCAAGACGGAGGCGGCTCAGGCAGCGGCGGAAGTTCTGGCCGGCAGGTTCGGTGCGGATGGTGTCTTTGTGGGGATGCCCACCCAGTCGACGAGCGACCCGATGTTCACCCGCATCCGGCGGTGGCTGGAGGCCATCGACGCGGACTTTGCTTCCCGGGTGGTTCTGCTGCATGGCAAGAGGGCCTTCAACCGGGAGTGGAAGGCCCTCTTGGAGAACGCGAGAGCCGGCGCGGACGAGGCGTTCGCGGGAGTCGACGAGTTCGGGATGGACGAGGACCCCTACGGTCTCGCGCACGACGGGTGCGGTGAGCCGGAGCGGAAGGCGCCCGCGGAATGGTTCCTCGGGCCGAAGCGCGGGCTCTTGGCCCCGTTCGTCGTGGGTACCGTCGATCAGCTTCTGTACGCGGCGACCCGTACGCGGCATGTCATGCTGCGGATGGCCGGGCTGGCGGGCAAGGTCGTGGTGCTGGACGAAGTCCACGCCTGTGACGTGTACATGGGCCAGTTCCTGGCGGAAGCGATGCGCTGGCTGGGTCAGGCCGGTGTGCCCGTGATCGTCTTGTCCGCGACGCTTGCCCCTGCGCAGAGGCAGGCGCTGTTCGAGTCCTACCTTGCCGGTGCGGCTTCGAAAGAAGAGCTGCGCGTGCAGGTTCCGGTACCGCACGGCTATCCGAGCGTCACGGCCGCCTGGCTGCCGGGCTCCGGCGAGGCCCGGTTTCACACGGACGCGACGCAGAGCTGGCGTCCAGACCTCCCGGTCGACGTGCGCGTCATGCCGGAGACGATGCCGGGCGCACGGTCCACCCGTGAGGAACGCGAGCGGCTGCAGATCGAGGCGGATAGCGCCGTCGGCGCCCTGCTGGCGGACGAACTCGCCGACGGAGGGACCGCCCTTGTCATCCGCAATTCCGTCGCGCGGGCGCAGAGCCTGTGCGATGAACTGCGCGGCCGCTTCGGTGACGACGAAGTGCGCCTCCTGCACGCCCGGTTCACGGTGACGCAGCGGGCCGATCTGACGCAGGAGTGTCTGCGCCTTCTGGGGCCGAGCACCCCCCGGCTGCCGGGCGGACGGTTGATTGTGGTGGCGACCCAGCTCGCCGAGCAGTCCTTCGACGTCGACGCCGACCTGCTCGTGACGGATCTGGCTCCCGTCGACCTCCTGCTGCAGCGCATCGGACGGCTCCACCGGCACGAGGGCACCGCACGCCCGGCGCGGCTGGGCACGCCCAGGACGTTCGTCACCGGCTTTCAGCCGCGCGAAGGCAGGGAGCCGGCGTTCCTGTTTGCCAGCGAGGGGATCTACGGACGTCATCTGCTGCTGCGGACTGCTGCCGTACTGCCCGGTGAAGGCCAGGGATGGTCGGTTCCCAAGGACGTGCCGTCTTTGGTGGACTGTGTGTACGGAGGCGATGTGTCGCTGCTGCCGGACGCGTGGCAGGAGGCCGGGGAGGCCGCCGCCCGGGAGCAGCATGACCGCGACCGCGCCCGCGCTGAGGATGCGCGGCAGTTCTTGCTGACTCCGCAGGGCGAGCACGAGCGCCGGACCTTGGCAGGTCTGCACTACGGCGGCTCCACCACGGGCGGCAACGAGGATTCGCTGCAGGCGGCGGTGCGTGACGGCGACGAATCCGTCGAGGTCGTCCTCGTGGTTCAAGACGAGAGCGACAAGGTTTTCCGTACCTTGGCGGGGCGCGCCCTGAGCGTGAACGGAGACGTCGCCCCGGACCTGCTGGAGGAGGTCTTGGGCTCGACGGTGAGGCTGCCCCCCACGCTCACGGGGCCGGCTTTGGGGCTGAGGCCTCTGCCTGGCTGGCACGGCCACCCGTGGTTGCGGCGCAGCCGTGCTCTGGTACTGGACGCCGCACGCAGAGCCCGCCTGGGCGACGTCACCGTCTCCTACGACGAACAGTTCGGGCTCCGGCAGAGGTAGAAAGTCCGCGGCCTGCCGCTGCGGGTGCGGCGTGGCTCTGTGAGCCGCCCGACCGGAGCCCGGCGGCTCCATGCCCCGCCGGCGCGCGGGGACGAATCGAACCCCGCTCTGCCAGGCAAACACAAGAGGGGATCATCCCCGCAGCATGGGCCTGACGGCCGACAGGCGGGGTCAACTAGCGGATTGTCGCAGTCAGTTGGACAGAAACGCATCCCGTCTCACCAACCCCGCTGCTAGCGTTAAACATAAGAGATTCCTTCAAGGGGTACCCATGACTCTTGGCTTTTCCCTGATGGACGATCCCTGGCTGCTCTTACCGTCCACCGCGGGAGAACCGGCACAGGAACGCCCCTTACGCACGGCTCTGCTGGAAGCGCACGAGTTCGGCGACCTGGTGGTGGAGATTCCCACACAGAAAGCCGCTGTGCTCCGGCAGGTCCTGCTTCCCGTGATCGTCGCCGCCCTGGGCCGCCCGGCCGATGAGCGCGAGTGGGTGAACTGGCACGCGCAGGGGCAGTGGTCGCCCGAGCAGCGCCTCAGACTCCATGCATACCTGGACGCGCACCGTGGAGGGTTCGACCTTTTCGATCCGGTGCAGCCTTTCGGCCAGGTGGCCGCTCTGTCCACCGCGAAGGGCGAGACGAAGAACGCAGGGCTGATCGTCGCGACCGCAGCCACCGGCAACAACGTACCCCTGTTCGCTTCACGTACCGAGGGCGACGCCTTCTGCCTGACTCCGGCGCAGGCGGCCCATTGGATGCTGCACACGCAGTGCTGGGACACCGCTGCGATTAAGACCGGTGCTGTGGGCGACCCGCAGGCGAAGTCAGGAAAGACGACCGGCAATCCGACCGGACCCCTGGGACAGATGGGCGTCACCCTGCTGGCCGGCAGGACACTCTTCGAGACGCTACTGCTGAACATCCCCGTCGGCGCACCACCGACAACGGACGACCGGCCGCAGTGGGAACGACGAGATCCCGCCGACCCGCGCTCGGCCGGTACCCCCCAATGGCAGACACGAGTCCCCGAAGGCCTGCTGGATCTGTGGACCTGGCAGTCCCGCCGGATCCGCCTCTTTCCGGAGCAGACCGACCAAGGCCTGCGGGTGACCCGGGTCCTGGTTACCGCCGGTGACCGCATGCCGCATACGCCCGAGACCGAGCCGCACACCATGTGGCGTGCAGAGCCGACCGGCGCCCGCACCCAGGCAAAGGACAAACGCGGCACCAGCCCACGCCGCCCGTTGCGGCTCCAGCCGGGAAAGGCAGCCTGGCGAGGGCTCGACGCCCTTCTGGCCCCCGAGCGGCAGGCCCGGGACGCCGGCGAGAAGACGAGCGGGTTCGCTACGAGCAAGCTCCTGGACCAGGCCGGCGCCCTCATGCTCGAGCTCGGCGAGAACTATCCGCTGCGCGTGGAACTCTCCGGCATCGCCTACGGCAACCAGTCGGCCGTCATCGACGACGTGATGTTCGACGACCTGCCCCTGCCGCTGGCCGCCCTCGACACCGGCAGCGACCTGCGCTCCGCCCTCCTCGAAGTCGCCGAACAAGCGGAACAGCTGGCCACAGCAGTCAACCATCTCTCGGCAGACCTGCGGCGTGCACTGGGCACCGAACCGATCCCCTGGGACAAGGGCCAGCGCCCAG
The DNA here is from genome assembly GCF_056436685.1 of Streptomyces sp. NPDC043680. Taxonomy (NCBI): domain Bacteria; kingdom Bacillati; phylum Actinomycetota; class Actinomycetes; order Kitasatosporales; family Streptomycetaceae; genus Streptomyces; species Streptomyces sp. NPDC043680. Next base: position 20,941 of record NZ_JBWKCE010000022.1, read on the forward strand.
GCGAGCTCGTCCTGCACGCCCTGGACCCGCTGGTGCGGCGGCTGCTGGCAGGGATGAGGGGTCTGCAGGACCTCGACCGTATCGAAGCCGGCCAGCTCGCATGGGAACAACTCGCCTGGCGCCGGAGCTGGGACATCGCCGACCGTCTCCTGCAGGCAGTGCCGGTCGCGGCCTACGCCGGCAGAAGCACCTTCCAGGGGGAAGGCAAGCCGGAGCGTATCTACCGCGTCCCGCTGGCCGAGGCCTCCTTCCTGCGGCGACGGGCGGAAATCCTCCACCGGGCCGACGCCGTTCGCCGCACCAGCACGCGTTCCAACGGCCAGTAGGCAACACCTGCCGCAGCCTCGTCAGCCGGCCGAGCCCCGGCCGGGCCGATCCCGAGCACGCCCCAGGGCATCCCGCACGCCCTCCTGTGACACCGAACCTCATCACGTCTGGACACGGCCTTGACCGAAGAAGACCGCACACAGCAGAGAATCTGGCACCGCTACACCGCCGCGGACGGCACCTGGCGTCGCAAGACCGGCACAGCGGCCGACAAGCGCCCGCCCGGAGAAGACCTCGCGGCGCTGCGCAGGGGGCTCGGCCGCCCGGCCGGAACCGTGCTGGAAATGTTCGCGTTTTACACCTGCCCGGTCGACGACCTCGCCGCCCGCCGTGGAGAGGTCTCGCCCGCACAGGAGGCCGAACACATCGCGCTGGCCCTTTACGGACTGCACCAACAGAGCCAGGACCAGCCGATGCACCGGGACGAGGTCGGCCTCGGCCGGGCCATGCTCGAACTTCGCCGCCACGACCGCACCAGCGAGGCGGCAGTCGACAGCCGTTTCCAGCAGACGTTCTCCGCGACATCGGCTCACGCCCTCCAGCTCCGGCTGCGCGGGCTGATCACCCAGCTCAGGGACATCAAGCAGCCCCTCGACTACAACCAGCTGACCAACGACATCCTCCACTGGAACCGGCCCGACTCACGCACCCGCGTGCGGCGCCGCTGGGGCCTGGACTACTACGCCTGGACCCAGAAGCCGCCATCGGCCCAACCCCATCCCTGACCACGGGTCACCCCGCCATGCCCGGAGCAGACGGCCTGCCACCCATCCCGGGCTCCGCAGATTCGCCGCGCACTGCCCACACTCACAGCACGGAGCCAACCCATGAACCAGCGCCTCTACATCGACGTGCACATCGTCCAGACCGTCCCGCCCGCCAACCTCAACCGCGACGATCAAGGCAACCCGAAGGAAGCCGTCTACGGAGGAGTCCGCCGCTCCCGGGTGTCCTCCCAGGCATGGAAGCGGGCGGCGCGCCGGCACTTCGACGCCCAAGCCCCCGAGCCCCAGCGTGCCACCCGCACCAAGCGCATCACCAACGAACTCGCCACCCGCATCAAGACAAACGCAGGCGGCGTGGACAACGATGGCGCCCGGCGGATCGCCGCCGCCCTGCTGGCCCAGCTCGGCCTCAGCCAGGGCAAAAAAGCCGGAGACACCGCATACCTCCTCTTCTACGGCAACGCCCAGCTCGACGAGGTCGCCGCCCTGGTCAACGACAGGGCCGCCGCTCTGGCAGCCCTGGACGAAAAGGCCCTGGCCGAAGCGGTCAAAGAGCTACCCGTCGCACAAGCCTTCACCACCGGACACCCCATGGGCGTCGCCCTGTTCGGCCGGATGGTCGCCGACATCCCCAAACTCAACGTCGACGCCGCCGTCCAGGTCGCCCACGCGCTCTCCACCCACGAGACACAGCTCGAATTCGACTACTTCACCGCCGTCGACGACCAGAACGAGAAAGACGAAACCGGCGCCGGAATGATCGGCACCATCGGCTTCAACAGCGCCACCCTCTACCGCTACGCCACCGTCGGATTCACCCAGCTCACCGACAATCTCGGCGGCGACAACGAGGCCGCCCTCGACGCGCTCGACCACTTCGTCGACAGCTTCGCCCTGTCCGCCCCCACCGGCTACCAGAACTCCTTCGCCCACCGCACCCGCCCCAGCCTCGTCGCCGTCGTGGTACGCACCGATCAGCCGGTCAACCTCGTCTCCGCCTTCGAGGAGCCCGTGACCGCCCAAGCCGGCATCCAGGCCACCTCCGCCCGCCGACTCGCCGAGGAACACATCACCGCCACACAGGTATGGGGAGACACCCCCCTCTACAACGCCGCCAGCCACACCTTCACCACAGACGAACCCCGCACAAAGGACACCGCCGAAACCCTCGCCCAGGCCTTCGGGACCCCCGTCACCTTCGCTGACCTGCGCACCACCCTGCGCGCCCGCATCACCACCGCCCTGGGAGCCCAGGCGTGAGCACCCCCGGCCCCAACGCAGTCCTCCTCATCCGCCTTGCCGGCCCCCTCCAGGCATGGGGGGACCGCAGCACCTTCAACCGGCGTGAAACCCGACCCGAACCCACCAAATCCGGCATCGTCGGCCTCCTCGCCGCAGCCGCTGGCCGCTCACGCCACGCGCCCCTGAACGACCTCGCCGACCTCGCTCTGGGCATCCGCATCGACCAACCCGGAAGCATCCTGCGCGACTACCACACCGTGAGCGACTACCGCGGCCAGCCACTCCTGTCCGCCGCCGTAACCGCCAAGGGCCAGCAGAAACTCACCTCACCCGCCAAACACACCCACATCACCCAACGGTTCTACCTCCAAGACGCCGTCTTCCTCGCAGCAGTCCAAGGCCCCCAAAGCCTCATCGCCACACTCGAACACGCCATAAACCACCCCGCCTTCCCCCTCGCCCTGGGCCGCCGCTCCTGCGTCCCTACGCACCCCCTGTCCCTGGGACAACGCACCGCCCCCCTCGAAGACGCCCTGCGCACAGAGACCTGGCAGGCCGCCCCAGCCGTACGCAAACGATGGGGCCGCCAAAACGGCGATGGAGCCCACATCGACCTGCCCGCAACCCTCGACGACCCGCAAGGCGACGAAGTCCGCGACGACGTGCCCCTCTCCTTCGCCCCCCACAGCCGGACCTACACCACCCGCCGCATCCGCCACACCTACCTCCACACACCCACCGGCCTCACACCCGACCCCGCCCGCCCCCACACCACCGGCGGCCACGACCCCTTCGCCCTCCTGGGCTGGTGACCGACATGCCCTTCCTCTCCCGCATCCGCATCAACCCCCTGCGCGCAGAAAGCCGCAAGCTCCTCGCTAGCCCCCGCGCCATGCACGCCGCCGTCCAAGGCGGCCTCCCCGGCCTGCCCGAACAAGCGCGCACCCTGTGGCGGCTCGACCCGGACAACCCCCACCGCCCCCACCTCTTCGTCCTCACCACCGATAAACCGGACTGGACCCACCTCGTCGAACAAGCAGGCTGGCCCGGCGCCGACGGCGAGCACTACGCCATACGCGACTACACCCCCCTCCTGCAACAGCTGGCACCCGGCCGCACCTTTGCCTTCCGTCTCACCGCCAACCCCGTCCAGAACACCACCAACCCCGACAAACCCACTGTCAGTCAACAGACACGCATCGACGCCGGAGGCCGACGGCGCGGCTTCCGCCTGGGCCACCGCACCGCCGCCGCCCAACTCGACTGGTTCCTCACCCGCACCACACGGTGGGGATTCGACGTCCCCACCGCCCCCCACCTCGGCCAAACCCACAACGCCGACAACGAGCCCCCACGCGACATCCGCATCACCACCCGCCAACGCCGCACCTTCGGCAAAGGACCAAGCACCACAAAAGAAGCCCAGGTCGTCATGAACTCCGTCACCTTCGAAGGCCGCCTGCGCATCACCGACCCCGCCCTGCTCACCGAAAACCTCCTGTCAGGCATCGGCCCCTCCAAGGCCTACGGATGCGGACTGCTCACCCTCGCCCCGCTGCCCGAAAGGCAATGACCACCCGTGCCCGATATCTGGTGGAAGGCCGACCCCCAAGACCTCCACCGCCTTATCGACCGCGTCTCCAGCATCTACGTGGAGCGAAGCCACCTGGACCGCGACGAAAACGCCGTCGTCATCATCAACAAACGCCAAACGGTCCGCGTCCCGGCAGCCATGGTCGCCGTCATGCTCCTCGGCCCCGGCACACGCGTCACCCACGCAGCCATCCGCCTGCTCGCCGATTCCGGCACCACCGTGTGCTGGGTGGGAGAGCAAGGCGTCCGCATGTACGCCGCCGGCCTTGGCCCCAGCCGAGGAGCTGGCCTCCTCCACCGCCAAGCTTGGCTCGTCACCCGTCCCAAGGAACGCCTCGCCGTTGCCCGCACCATGTACGGCATGCGCTTTCCCGGCGAGGACGTCTCCGGCCTCACCATGCAGCAACTCCGAGGTCGTGAAGGCACCCGTATCCGCAAGTACTACCGCGCCCAGGCCGCCCGCACCGGTATCACCTGGAACGGCCGCCTCTACAAGGCCGGCGACGCGTTAGCGGTCGGCGACGATCTCAACCGCCTTCTGTCCGCGGCCAACGCCGCCCTCTACGGCATTTGCCATGCTGTCATCATCGGACTCGGCGCCAGCCCAGGACTCGGCTTCGTCCACACAGGTAAGGCGACGTCCTTCGTCCTGGACATCGCCGACCTCTACAAAGCCGAATACACCATCCCGCTCGCCTTCGACCTCGCCGCGCAAGACCTCACAGAAGAGCGCGACGCCCGACTCGGCCTACGAGACCTCATTGCCCGCGACAAACTTCTTGGCCGCATCGTCACCGACGTCAAGAACCTTCTCACCCCTGAAGGAACAGACTTCGAGGACTCCGAAGCGAACCTCCTTTGGGACGAACACCTCGGTGCCGTCCCCGGAGGCACCAACTACGCCAGTCACGCGGATCTCGCAGCACACGGAACGACCGACAACCACATCGCGGTCATCGGACCTGAAATCGACGAGGCCGGTCCGGCATCATGACCGTCATCATCCTCATCGCGGCCCCGGAAGGCCTCCGCGGACACCTCACACGATGGATGGTCGAGGCAAGCGCCGGCGTATTCGTCGGCAACCCCACCCGCCGCATCCGCGACCGCCTCTGGGAGCTACTGGCCGCCAGAATCGGCGACGGCCAGGTCATCCTCATCGAACCTGCCGCGAACGAACAAGGCTGGGCCGTCCGCACCGCAGGCCGCGACCGCTGGCAGCCCGTCGACTTCGACGGCTTGATCCTCTCCGCCCGCCCACCAAAGCAACCAAACGAAAACAGCCATCCAGCCTGATAAAGCCCCAGCTCAGAAAGTGTCGTCCCCGCGCCCGCGGGGATCGTCCGGTCGGCAGCTTCCGTGCTTCTTCGGTGTCCCAGTCGTCCCCGCGCCCGCGGGGATCGTCCGCTCCTGTACTCCGGCGCCGCTGCCGACGGCATGTCGTCCCCGCGCCCGCGGGGATCGTCCGCCGCGGGGACATCGTCGCCCTGATGGTTGTAGGTCGTCCCCGCGCCCGCGGGGATCGTCCGCCCAACTCCCCCACAAACCGGGGGGACCCCGGGTCGTCCCCGCGCCCGCGGGGATCGTCCGTCTAGACCTGGCATATGCCCAGGTAGCGATGAGTCGTCCCCGCGCCCGCGGGGATCGTCCGGTTGCCGGTGTCTTCACGGCCACGCTGACCGGGTCGTCCCCGCGCCCGCGGGGATCGTCCGCTGGGGAACGGCGGGGTGTTCAGGGCGAACGCGGTCGTCCCCGCGCCCGCGGGGATCGTCCGGGCAAGACCGATGACCTGGAGGCACTGGCCAAGTCGTCCCCGCGCCCGCGGGGATCGTCCGGTCGCCCTCCGCGGCGGTCAGGTCAACCGCGCGTCGTCCCAGCGCCCGCGGGGATCGTCCGTTCGATCAAAACCGGATACTCCAACCCGCACCGTCGTCCCCGCGCCCGCGGGGATCGTCCGCCCGGCCCGGACTACCCGTCCGGAGCGTTCGAGTCGTCCCCGCGCCCGCGGGGATCGTCCGATCTACGACGCGGGATATCGCCTCACGGATCCGTCGTCCCCGCGCCCGCGGGGATCGTCCTCAACGTGGGGTCCTGCGACAGACCCGCGACCGGTCGTCCCCGCGCCCGCGGGGATCGTCCGCGGATCTCGCAGCCGGCCTCGGCCTTTGCCTTGTCGTCCCCGCGCCCGCGGGGATCGTCCGTTCATGTCCCCGATGCGGGTCACGTCGGCTCCGTCGTCCCCGCGCCCGCGGGGATCGTCCGTTGTGCTCACCGGTCAGGTCGACCCATACCCCGTCGTCCCCGCGCCCGCGGGGATCGTCCGGGGCTCGCGTGGCCACCGACGCATACGGCCTTGTCGTCCCCGCGCCCGCGGGGATCGTCCGCGGTACGGCATTGGGGACATCGCCAGGTTCTTGTCGTCCCCGCGCCCGCGGGGATCGTCCGACGGGGCCGAGGGCCTGGAGCGCCTGGGATATGTCGTCCCCGCGCCCGCGGGGATCGTCCGAGGGTGACCACGCGACTCGCACGGAGGTATCCGTCGTCCCCGCGCCCGCGGGGATCGTCCGCGTTGGGAATCTGAGAACGACGGAGTCGGCGAGTCGTCCCGCGCCCGCGGGGATCGTCCGCAAGCCCTGAGGGAATGGACGGACCGCAGAGTGTCGTCCCCGCGCCCGCGGGGATCGTCCGAGTGCTTGACACCGCATCAGCCGGGCCTTCAAGTCGTCCCCGCGCCCGCGGGGATCGTCCGCCTGCACCCACTGCCGGCCCGACACCGCCCTCGTCGTCCCCGCGCCCGCGGGGATCGTCCGAGGACACCGCCGCCGGTGGGGTAGATCGTTGCGTCGCCCCCGCGCCCGCGGGGATCGTCCGCCGTCCAGCGTCGGCCAGTGCATGTCCCGGATGTCGCCCCCGCGCCCGCGCGGATCGTCCGGGACGCACGCTCCGAGGACGGGACCACTTCGTGTCGCCCCCGCGCCCGCAGAACGAACAGGATGCCCTGGAACGCCTGCCGGTCAGGACGCCGCTAACGCCCGGGGTGCCGGGCCCGACGCTCGACCTTCGGCAGCAGTGGCTCGACCACCGCCCACAGCTCGTCGTCGACTTCCCATGGCTTCGGCCGCGCCACCCCGCACCCCCGGATAATCCGTTTTCGGTTCGGATGAGCCCGCTCTCGGCCTGCGTGAGCAGCTTGGGTCGGCAACGTGGTCCTGCAGCTCGGGATCGGTGACGCTTCCGGGGCGGTGACCCGGGGTGGACCGGCCGGTGAGACCGGGCGACGTGCGTGTCCACGTACACGGCCGCGTCCTTCTGGGTGGACATCTGATGTCCTCATGGGCGGACACCTGATCTCCCTCTGTGATGTGACTTTTCGTCCCTCAGCCGGGCGACTTGTCCGGCGGATCGTGTGTGTCGTTAGGGTGGCCCGCGTGGAGGGGGCCCGGATGAGTGCAGTGGAGATGAGCCACGCGGAGGCGACCGCGATGGTGCAGCGGATCATGGATGGGGACTACGCCTCCGAGGAGGAGGTGGACGGCTGGCTGGACAGGCTCGACCGAGCCCTGGTGTGTCCGTCCGGCCATGTCAGCGCCTTGATCTTCTGGCCGCCGGAGCGGGCGCTTTCGGCCGACGAGGTCGTCGATTCGGCCCTGGCGTATCGGCCGATCGCCCTGTGAAGCCGACGCCGTCCTAGTGCAGTGGCCTGACCCCGCCCGTGGTTGCCTGGGTGAGCCGGAGCCGGTGCCTTCGGTCAGGACGATGTGCGCGTGGTGCGGGAGCCGGTCGACCGCGGCCGTGGCGAGCCAACGGCCTCCTGCCCGCCCTGCCCGGCGCGACCGCTCCCTGCCCCGTAGAACCTCTACCGTCCCGACACCACATGGGTAAGCGGTAAGCAGCACCGCTATACCCCGTGTCCCACAGGAGCGGTCCTGTCAGGTCTCGTCCTCGTCGTAGTACGACTCCTGGCCCTGGTCCTGGTCCTGGTCGTGGTGGTGCAGGCGCTGGTCGAGGTCGGTGGCCCAGCGCTGGGCCCAGGCGCGCAGCTCGGCTGTCTCGGTTTCGGCCAGTCCGTACGCGGCGAACTCGAGGTCGTCGGCCCAGTCGGCGCCGGCGAGGCGGTCGCGGAGGTCCTGGAGGCGGAACTCGTCGCGGCCGTGCCGCTCGCCGAGGCGTTCGAGCTCGTGGGTGGTGCGGTGGCGGGAGGCGGCGTGTACGTCGATGAGGTCGCGTACGGCGCCGCGGTCGGCCAAGGCGCGGACCTTGGTGCCGATGACGGAGTCGAAGGCGAGTACCGGCCCGTACTCGGTCTGGGCAGGCGGCGCCCAGAAGTGCTCCTTGAGCACGTCGACCTCGCACTCCTCGCGGGTGTCCGGGTCGGTTGCCACAAGGCGGGCGGAGAGGGTGTCCACGTCGATCACGCGGATCTGCCAGCCCCGCTCGGCCAGGCCCCGCTCAAGGCTGGTGACGATCTCCGACATCGGGGCGGGGTTTTCGGTGGCGACGTCGAGGTCCTGGCTGAGGCGCTCGACGAGGCCGTGGGCCTGGACGGCGTAGCCGCCGGTGATCACGAGGGGGTAGGGGGTGCCGATGTCGATCACGGCGGCCAGGAGCCGGCGGTGCAGGTCGCTCAGCTTCACGCGGCGGCGGACCCTGCGGTCGCGAGCTCGGGGAAGGCTTCCTCCCAGACCTGCCGGATGTGCCGGCTGACCAGGGTGCGCAGGACGGGCCACTGCTCAATGAGGAGGTCGCGGTTGAGCAGGGTCACGAGGTCCTCGTGTTGCCCTTCCGCCAGGACGGTGCGGTACAGGCCCATGCGCAGTCGCGGCCGGTCCAGGTCGTAGGCACGCAGCCCGGACCAGGCCACGTGCAGCGGCAGCTCGACCACGCCGTGCCGCGGACCTGCCAGCTTCTCCAGGGAGGCGGGCAGCCGGCCCGCGTACCGGGCGTGGAGCACCTCGGCGGCCGAGGGCGCTGCGCTATCGGAGGAGAGCATGACCATGCAGTGATTATCCCGCGTCCCGCCTGTCTCCGGTACCGCAGACGCGACGCACGCGCCCAGCGACGATCCCGTGCAACGTGTGCCGGGCCATCCGAGCCACCCCCACGTCGAGCTTTCCGGCGATTGGGATCCCGACGGGACGAGGGCATGCCCGAAATGCCGGTTTCGATGAAAGTGCCTCGACGGGGCCTTCTGTCCGCCTAGAGTGGCAGGCCGTCGCTGCTCCCCGCACATGCCGGGCTGACCCTCAGCCCAGTCATGATGGAGTCGTGAACCCTCGTGACCTCGACCTCGTTATCGCTGCTGTCCATGCCGTTGGGGCGTGCTCACCGGGGGAGGAAGCCGATTGGACCGACCGGGTCCGCGAACGGGCCGTGAGCTCTACGTCCTGAGAGACACGGCCGGGCAGGACATCGCCCGGCTCGACGCCGCGAAGCAGTTCACGGCAACGCTGCCGGACGTACGGGTGGAAGCGTCCAGCACCCGCGGCGTACTGGTACTGCGCAACACCTCCGGCGAGCTGGAACAGCCGATCCGCACCGACCGCGGTGACTCCGAAGCAGGCCTGGCAATGATCGAACGCGCCCGCGCCCTGATCGGTCACCGGGTCCGGGTGTACCGCCTGAACGAGCGGATGGCCTCCAATCCCAAGCTGGAGGTGCGGATCGTGGTACACCTCGCCGACTTCGGCCTCGACACCGACCCGATCCACGAGAACAGCGCGGCAGAACGTCCTCGCGGCCGCCGAAGGCGACACGGCCACGGCACAACGGGCGTGGTCGAAGGCAGGCCTCCCGGAGGCTGGCGCCGTGTCCGTAACTGGCCGAGGCCCTTTCTTGCCTGCCTCAGGCCGACAGTGGGGGGCCGGACGTGCAGAGGCCTGCGCACATGCCGCCCTCGTGAGGCTGCGGGTCAGCAGGCCTGCTCGCCGGCCGTGCGGGGTCGCTTTCTTGATCTCGGAAGGTGGGAACTGCACATCCTGCGCCTGGCCGACGAGCCGTCCTACCGGCGGCACATCAAGACGCAAGCCAAGCTGCAGGAAGGCCGCCACGCTCTCGCCCGGAAGATCTTCCACGGCCACGCCGGGCAGCTCTACCAGCACTACCAGGAAGGAATGGAGGACCAGATCGGCGCGCTCGGCCTGATCCTCAACGCCCTGGTGCTGTTCAACACCCGTTACATGGACGCCGCCCTCGCCAAGCTCCACATCGAGGGCTTCGACGTCCGTGATTAGGACGTCGCTCGCCTCTCCCCGTTCGTGCGGCAGGCACCACGTCAACATGCCCGGCCGATACTCGTTCCTGCTGCCCGCGAGGCCCGTGTAATTGAGGCTCCTGAGTAACCCGGATGCCCCGAACGACGTATGACGTCGAGCCCCAGCGGCGATTCGAATAGCCAGGGGCGAGGAGGCCGCAGGCACAGCCGGAGGCGCCACAGTGGGGGAGCTTGCCCGACTCCCTTGCTTGGCTCCTGGACATTTTTCTCGACGCCTCCGCTCGGGGCCTCGCCCCCGGGGCGCCGCACCGGATTCGGTGTCACAGCTGTTGTGGCAAAGCGGCCGTGGTGGGCGGCCGCCTCAACCTGCCAGGGTGGGGCGGCCGGCCCCGTGTCGAGAAATCAATAGGCAGCTGGGAGAGATCGTCCTGTGTTGATGCTGGTCGAGAGTTTGAGCGTTCCAGTGGATTGCATAGCGGGGCCGTGTCCGTCGGCGGGGAGGGCTGTCAGGGTCCACTCGTAGGTGTCGCTGAACATGTGTTTGCCGTTCTGGTCCCTGCCGTCCCAGGAGATGCCGATCAGCCCCCGCGCCTCTCCGCCGCTGCGGACCACGGTGGTGAGGCCCGAGCTTTTGCTGCGTAGCCGCAGCTTCCAGGAAGCGACGGGCTTGGACAGCCACCAGCGGGTCTGTCCGCTGGTGGGGTTGTTGGCGATGACCGTGGACGGGATCGCCTGGTCGATGACGCTCAGCGGAGAGGTATTGCCGGTCACGCCCACCAAGTGGACGTTTTCGTTTGTGTCGATGTGGGCGAGGCGGCCGCCGAACCGGTCGACGGTCCACTTCGTCCAATTGGTGGCCCCCAGTGCCTCGTGTTCGCGTACGACACTGCCGGAGCGCAGGTTGAAGATTTCCAGACCGCCCTGTGCCCGGCGCACAACGAAACCGTCCCCGAGCTGAACCTCGCTTCTTTCCTCTTCGAAGGGCAGGGCGATCAGCTTGGCCGATGGGATGTGGTAAGCGGCGTAGGTATAGCGCTTCTGCAGGCAGACGACGTAGAACCAATCACCGGCGGCCTGGAGGTCATACGGGCGGCAGCCCGTGTGGAGATCGATGCGCCGGACGATCTGGCCTGTTCGCAGATCCGTTGCGGAGATCACTCCAGAATCACCCTCGGGCTGCCAAAGCATGGCGCCCCACAGGGCAGCAGCGCCGAACTGAGGCACCTTGGTGTGGTCGAGAACCTTGCCGGTATCGAGGTCCACCACAAACTGGGCGGTGTTGGAGGGGGTACTTGCGGAAAAGAGCAGGTAGCGACCTGAGGCGGCTATGGCTCTGGGCCAGCTGAGGGCGGCAGTGGATGTGGCGAGGGGGAACGTGCGCCGTCCGCCACCGGAGCGGGCATCCTGAACATGGACCTCGCTTTGACACCCAAGGCATGAAGTCTGAGGGCCAGGCGTCACTTCGACGAGGCGTCCATCACCGGTTGCCAGGGGCCCATAGCTTTGAGGATTGGAGCAGATCGCGTCAAAGTTGCTCTTACTGCAGCGCCATGCAGGCGCCTGGGCGACGGACACAGGACCGGACACGGAGGTCCGGTAGCCCTGGACACTGGTTTGGTAGTTGTCCCTCTGGCTGAGGGTGAGCTCCCCGTTCGCGAGCTTGGGGCCGTATCGCACGACCGGCTTGGACGGAAGCGATAGGAGCTGCTCCGCTGCCGGGACCCCCTGCGCGTTCAAAGCGATGCGGTAAATGCCCCAGTGCTGCCTGTCCGGACCACCGATCGCGTACAAGTTCCCATCGGACCCGATCACGAACTCGCGTGCCAGCGCCGGCAAGACAGAGCGAGGAGTGCCACCGGCGAGGGGGAACGCCAAGATCTCTTGTTCGTAAATACTGCTGGCGGCGGCGGCGATGATCAACCAGTCCCCCATCTGACGGACTTGCTCGTAAACGACGCCGACCGTGGTAGGGAACGTACGCGTCTCAGGGGTGCCCGTCCGAGCCGTGAGGATAACCTTGCCAGCGGTGCCACCTTCGACGGCATTCCACTTCTCGCCCAGGCCGGCATGAATGTAGGAATCCGGGCCAGCCGAGGTCGGCATGGGCAAGGAGCGCAGCGTCGCCGTGGGAAAGTCGACCACACCCAGCTGCTTGCCTGCGGGGCTGGCATACGTGACCAGTGCACCCCGGGCGTCAACTTCTCGCACGGCCAAATCCGTGACGAGCTCGTTCGTCGTCACCAGGACGTCCTTGCGCGGCTCGTTCTGGCGGCCGAGCAGGTGGAGGACAAGTCGCCCGTCCTCGCGCTTTTCCGTGGCCAGGACCTGGGTGGCGGAGAAGGCGTCCACCCAGGTCCTGTTGTCCTGAGAGGGAAGGTACTCGGTTGTGCCCGAGACGTAGTCGTGGATGGCGAGGGAGCCCTGGCTGCCGGTGTAGGTGTCTGAGGTGCAGGCCACCGAGTCACCCAGACGTCTCGTCCACTTGGTTGCGCCTTGGCAATGTTCAGCGTTGACCTCTTGGCCGTCCGCGAGGCTCCGCCAGTAGGTGGCCGCGTTTATCTCGGGCTGCATCTGCAGCCCGGTACCGGCCGCGACGAGGTTACGCTGGGGCGCCGAACCGCTTGGCACTGCGGCAAGGATCGCTTCTCCACCCGGCGGGGCGCCCGCGGCTGTTCCCGGCATAGCAGCGGCCATGACCATGGTCAGCGCAGCTACGCTGATCATGTGTGATCGTTTCATGATGTCCCACCTCTTGAAGTGCAGGGCATCCGTGGTGTTCGCCACCCCCCGCGGCAAAGTGAGCGGATCATAACAAGAAGCAGAACAGGCGCCTCCGCCCAGCTCGGCTGGTCTGTCTGTCCCTGTCTGCGGGCGGTCGGCTTCCCCCGCGATCCGCCGGTCGATGCTAGGGGCCCGCCGGCTGGTGGTGAAGGAAACGGGCGACCTCCTGGAGGCCCGACGGCGAGCACCCCGCCGGTGCCGACTTTCCAAGAGGCGCATCGCAGCCACACGTCCAGGGTAGGAGTGGGGTGCTCGCGGCCGCGGCGGCGCCGTTATCAGTCCCGCTGACGCGGTTGCCGAGCCGCGGCTTATGTGAACACAACCTTGCCCCGTGTCGGGCCATCGAGGACAGAAGCATCAGAAGACAGGTCGTTTGAAAACGTCTCCTAAAAGAGCGTTTTGTCCCGGCATGGGTGCTTCATCGCAGTTCAGGTGGCAGAACGGTTCGGGTCGGCTGAGGCTTCGGACGTCTGTTGTGGCAGGCGGGGCGGGTGCCGTCTTTCGAGGGTCCGTTTCGATCCCTTCGCTCCTGTCTGATCCCAACGCGCCCCCGGTCGCGCCTGTTTGCGCCCTGCAACGAGAAGGCCGCCATCGCTACTACAGAAACATGCCTCGCAGACCGCGACCGTATCCGAGCGACCTGTCCGATGCCCGTTGGAAACTGCTGGAACCAACTCTGACGGCCTGGCGGGCCGAGCGAAGAGGGAAGGGCCTGGACATCGGCCGGCCGCCCGAACACGATCTGCGCCGAATCATGGACGCCATCCTCTACGTCGACCGGACCGGGATCCCATGGAGGTATCTGCCGCACGACTTCGCTCCGTGGGAAACCGTCTACGGATACTTCGCCGCCTGGCAGAAGGACGAGGTCTTCGACAAGCTCAACGGCCTCCTGCGACGCCTGGTCCGGAAGGCCGAAGGCCGCGATGTCGAGCCCAGCGCCTGCGTTCTCGACGCCCAGAGCGTTAAGACCTCGGCCAATGTGCCCGCGGCCGGCCAGGGCATTGACGCGGGCAAGAAGATCGCGGGCCGCAAACGTCACATCGGCGTCGACACGCTCGGCCTCCTCCTGACCGTGCTGGTCACCGCCGCCAGCGTCTCCGACAACGCCGGTGGCATCCATCTGCTCTCGGACATCGCCGAAGGCCACCCCCGCGTCACGAAGGCGTGGGCCGACACCGGTTATCGCACCAAGGTCATCGACCACGGCGCCCGCCTGGGCATCGATGTCGAAGTCACCCGCCGCGACCCCGCCCAGAAGGGCTTCAAGGTGATTCCGCGACGCTGGGTCGTCGAGCGGACCTTCGGCTGGCTCATGCATCACCGCCGGCTCGCCCGCGACTACGAAACCCACCCCCACCGCTCTGAAGCCATGATCAAGGTGGCCATGGTCGACCTCATGAGCCGACGACTCACCCACGAATCCACCTCGAACTGGCGCGACTCCTGAGTCAGGAGAAAGCGCCCTGAGCAGGGCAGTGCCAGTCGGCCGAGTCGATCAGGTTCTCCTCCGTGTCACTGAGGTGGAAGCAGTTTCCGTTGACCCACACCGTGATCGATTCGGGCCGATGGTCGACCTGGAATGGTTCGTCCTCCCGCAGAGTTCCGGACCATGAGCCATCCGCTGCAGGCGAGTGGGTGACAACGACCCACGTCTGCTTCGGGAGCATCTGGTGCGTCTCTGCCCAGGGCTCCACGGTCAACTCCAGCGCGGACTCACCTCCATTGCTGATCAACAGCCGCGCTGTTCCGACACTGCCCATTCCTGGCACCCCTCCTTGCCTCTACGGGCGATCCCGCACGCAGCTGCAGAGTACGGGCCCGCACGACCCGATCGTCACGCACGCACGACTACCTGAAGCCGCCCTGCCACCCGAGATATCAAACAGCCCTGCCGGGATAAAACGCTCTTTAAAGGGTGTTGCAGAAGGCTCGGTCTTGGGCATTTTGCCTGTATGGGTGGGGTGTTGCGGGCTGAGCCGGTGTGGGTGGAGACGTTCACGGGCTTGCGGATGGACCGGTTCGCGAAGCTGGTGAAGGTGGTCCGGGAGCGGGGCGGGAATGGTCCCGGTGGCGGCCGGCCGTGGTGCTTGCCGCTGGCCGACCGAGTGCTGCTGGTAGCCGTGTACTACCGCACCAACCTCACGATGCGGCAGCTCGCCCCGCTCTTCGGGATCTCTTCGGCGACGGTCTGCCGGGTCATCCAGCGCCTGGGGCCGTTACTCGCGCTGGAGCCGGCCCCGCGGCCCGTCGCGGAGATCGAACGCCTGTGGATCGTTGACGGCACCCTCATCCCGGTCCGCGACCGACAGGTCGGCGCCTCCTCCCGCAACTACCGCTTCTCGGCGAACGTGCAGGTCATCATCGACGCCGACAGCCGCCTGGTCGTCGCGAGCGCCCGACCGGCGCCGGGCAACAAGGCCGACGCGCATGTCTGGCGGGAGTCGGACCTGCCGGCCAAAGCTGCCGGGACGAGGGTGATCGCAGACGGCGCCTACCTCGGCACCGGCCTGATCGTCCCCCACCGCAGAAGGGCCGGACGTCCCCTCCTGCGCGGGCTGGGTGGTGAGGAGACGGGCGAGGAGGAGGCCGGTGGAGGCTGTGCTGAGGGCTGTGGCGGTGCGGCGTAGGCGGCGGTGTTGGTCAGTGGGCAGGGCCATGGCGATGCAGGTGGCGTCATGGCCGGGCAGGGTGAGGGAGAACGCGGCGCACAGGTTGCGTTCGGAGTACTCCAGGAGGTCGAACTGGAGGGCGTTGGGGCCGTGGTTGTCGAGGTTGTCGAAGAGGGTCCGCGGGTCGGTGATGGTGCGGTCGGTGAGGGCGATGGGCTGGTAGCGGGCGAGGTGTTCCATGCGGGCTTCGAAGTTGAGGTCGGCCAGGAGGGCTTTGCCGACGGCGCTGGCGTGGGCGGTGTCGGTGAATGCGGCGCCGACGTGGACGGGCGGTGCGCTGGCGTTGTGTGAGGACTGCAGGATGGTGACTTCGCCGCTGGTGTACGTGGAGAGGTAGACGGCTGCGCCGAGGTGGTCGCGCAGCCCGTCGAGGGTGCGCTGCATGAGCAGCTCGTGCTGGTCGGGGCGGCCGGCCATCTCCATGACGGGCCCGGGCCGGTGTGCGCCCGCGGTGGTCTCGACGAGGTACTGGGCGCGCAGCCAGTGCAGCAGCCAGGCTGTGGAGGTCACGGACATGCCGGGGCGGCGGGCGAGGTCGCGGGTGGTGATTGCCCCGCTGGTCTGGATGTGGTGGAGCAGGTCACGGGCGCGTAGGGCGGCGGCCTGCTGGCGGGGTGCCTGTGCGGGTAGTACGCGGGAGCGGGCCATGTCGATCAGGACCGCCGGGCGCAGGGCGTTGGCCGACCACCGCCCCTCTTTGACCGCACCCGTCCCGGGGACAGTAGCGGCAGGCTCGTTGTGGTCCGGCCCTTGGCAGCCGCGGGGAAACGTACGGAAGGAGTGGGCGGCGTTCGCACGAAGCCGGACACGGCCGCCCCGTACTGACCGGAAGCCGTCGACAGGCTCATGCTGCAGGAGCGGCCCGGATCTACCCGGCGACGATCACGCTCGCATCGAAGGTTCACATCTCGCTTTCCGAAGACCTCACCCGCTGGCGCTGGCAACGAGGGGTCCACCTCTTGGGTTAGCCGATATCCATCGGTTGTCTATGGCGCAGAAAGAGGGAGTGCTTTCAGTCGGTTGATGGCTCTGAGCGGTGACTTCTCGCCAATATTCGATCTAGTGATCGATTGAGCTCGCCTCATGGTTAGGCTGCCGATGTCATGATGGGCGAGAGGTGGGGGGTTAGCGGAATGAGAACAGGCCGAGTTGCGACAGCAGCTCTCGGTCTCGCCGCTGCAATGGCGGCGATGCTGTCTCCAAACGCTGTTGCGTCAGGCAAGGGATCAGGTTCATGGGTCTGGACAAGGTCGGCTGAACCACCGTCGCTTGCGGTGCTGGGAGCCCCCTATGTGTTAGGAACGAATTCCGTCCAGTCCTCCCCAGTTGACGGTTCCCAGGAGCCACCGAAGCCTGTAGTGCCTACCCCTGAGTACGAGGCTCAGGCCAAAGAGCACAGCAAAGCTCATTACACCGGCGACGGGTCTCCCCCAGCCTCATTGAGGGCGGCCGGGCCAGTCCTGCCTGACTTCAGTGGATGCAATGCAAATCCGGCAGGCCATAACCCTGCCGACGCCGGTTTCATTAAAAATCACTTCGAGTTTTGCCGGTGGGGCTACAACATCCTAACGAAGCTCGACGGAAGCGGGCGTGTTGAGGGGCAGGTGAAGTTCAAGGAGACCGAAGTAGGGAGGGGCTCCAGTGAGGCCCGCGTGGGCACGATCCACACCAAGGTCACAGAGGTCAATGTGACGGGTGTATTTGTCGGCGCCTCTATGACCATGTCGCCGTCGGCAGCTGGCTACCCCGGCGCCTGTACCACAACATTCGGCACGTCCTCCTCCTACACGAAGCCACTGGCTGGGTGGGGAGAGACCTATATTTCATATGACGTCATCGGGAATGCCCTCTCTGGTGACCAGAGTAGAATCGACAAACCTCTATCATGCAACTTCCAAAGTAATTGGAAGGTGAATGGAGCTAAGGGTGCGTCGGACTGGTACCATGCGCCCGAGCAGGCCATGCGCATGGATTCTGCTGACTATCTCAAGCAGTTTGGAACGGGAGCAGAGGGCGCGATCTTCAGTCGGGTCACCCCATGGTTCACCTATGACTACAACGATTCAAGCGTGAAGCAGGTGGCAGAGCACATCTTCTCCGCCTACGAGAACCCATTGAGTACTGAACCGCGAGTCGACGTTCCCAAGAAGATTCCCGGCAAGTATGGCAGCTCCACCATGCTTACCAGGAACTACCCCAACTTCAATGCCGCATCCGGACAAATTCGGGACAGTAACGAGAGGGCAAAAGACGCTGCCTGTAGAAAACTGGTGAAGGGCAACCCTACCTACCAGTGTGACGAATTTCCTTTCGCGTCCACTAAGGAGGGTGCCGGATCTGGCGAGAACTTCTCTGTTCGTTACGTTCCCCAGTCGGCGAACGGTAGTGCGGGCGGTAAGCTGGCTGCGTGGTATGCCCAAGACCGAATCTTGGACGGCGATAAATTCCAGGTCCTAATCCAAAATCACGGAAAACTCGTACCTGACTCACTGATCTCAATCCATTCCGGAAAGGCTCTCGACGTCGCGGGGTGGGCTGCTGGGGCGCCTGCGCAAATCTGGGACTATTGGGGCGGCCCTAATCAAGACTTGACATACAATGACGATAATGAGCTGCGCATTTTCGGAAATAACTGCCTTGATGGTGGTGCCGGGACCCCGGGTACGCCGGTAACGAGCCAGGCCTGTTCAGGAACTGATTCGCAGAAGTGGGTAGCAGGCACAACGATCCCCACCTCCACTCCGGCGATCTTCCATGTTCCATCAGGGCTTTGTTTGGATGTCAGTGGCTGGGGCACTGCCAATGGAACCCCGCTGATTCTCTGGCAGTGCAATGCGGCGGATAATCAGAAGTGGCGCGTGGCTGGATAGTGCGATGAAAAATCGCTGACCCGCAGGAATCTCCCTGCGGGTCAGCGGATCGTTTACAGTTCGGTGAACTGAATTACGTATTCTTCGAGCCCTTCGATAGGATAGATGACCCCCAGCATTTCGTCGTATCGTTCCCGTGCCGTGTCGCCTCCCTTACGCCAAACAGTAAGTTCATACTCGCTGTCTGGGATCAAAGGGAAGGATCCGTGGGGGCCGTCGATAGTGAAGAAAGAGGCGTCGCCGCTAAACGTTTTATAACGCCCATGACCAATCTCCTCGAAATCCGTTGCCGGAGGCTTAGGCTGGCCCTTTCGAACTTCGACTCTGACAGTAAGTCGATGGGTTCCGATAAGGCTCATAATGCGGACGGCGCCGCGAGCTATACGAACCGGAACTTCGTCCATCTCAAGATCAAGCCAGGCAGGGGACAAAGCCTCGTCGGACGACCTGGCTTCTTGAATGCCGAAGATGGAGCGGTCGATGGGAAGCTGGAATTCCTTGTGCAGGGCATCGTCTGGCATGATGAAAGAGTACTAGCTGGACCGTCGCGTCTTCCTTGAAATCGCTACGCGAGTATGACCCAGGGCATCCAAGCGCAGAACGAGCTTTTCAGACAACTGCCGGTGTCCGGAATCTGCCGACACATCTCACGGGCCAGAGCCGCCCCACGGGTCGCGGAACGATACGACCGCAACAGCAAGCTGCGCGACGCCGACAGACCTTCTCTGCGCCAAGCCGCGAGCCGGCACCCGAACACCTTCGCCCGTCGTTCCCGACCATGCAATGGACTGGCGTCCGTTCCACTTCCGCTTGGGTCTCCGGGACAGCGCTCGACGGCACCCTCACGCGACGGGGATCCGACCGGCGACGTACAGGCGCAGTCGGGCATCACTCAAGGGATGGCGGCAGGTGCCGCGATCGACGGCGGTGTACGCAGCCGATTGAGGCCCGTCTCGGAAGTCACCACCAGCCGCACCACAGGCAGACACCCGCTCAGCCAGCGCGTGGGTAGGTGGAGGCGGGGCCGACAGTGCCTGCTCCGAACTTGCCGTTCAGCAGATCGACGGTCTTCTCCGCGCGCAGTCGGAGTTCGCGTCCCGGGTCGAAGGTGAGCTGTTCAGCCACGGTGGAAGCGTCGATCAGCTGCTCGCAGCGTAGGGCGACGCCGCGGAGCCGGGCCCGCTGTAGACCCAGTGTCCGGAACAGCTCGTAGGCGGTGTCTCTTAGATCGTCGGTGTGGGCGGAGAGGCCTCCTGGGACTTGGCGTGTGCGGTGGAGCTGGGAGCGGTCGGCCAGGGTGACGGTCAGCGTCAGAGCCCGCGCGGCCTGGCGGCGGGTACGCAGCCGGTCGCCGAGCTCGACAGCCAGCGACAGCAAAGCGGCCCGGACAACGTCGGGGGCCAGGGTGTCTGTCGGGAAGCCGCTGGGCCGCGGCGCTGTGCGGCAGCTCGGCCGGCACGACCATCCGCCGGTCGATGCCCCGGGCCCGCTCCTGCAGCATGCGCCCGGCCTGGCCACCCAGGACCCGCTGCACCGTGCCCTCTGGCAGCTGCGCCAACAACCCGACTGTGTGCACACCGAACGCGATGAGCCGCTGGGCCTGAGCGCGGCCGATTCCGTGGAGCTCGCCGACCGGCCGGTGGTGCAGGAAGCGGGCGACCTCGTCGGGGGAGGAGCCGATGGCGAGGACCCCGCTGGTGCCGGCTTCCCGGGAGGCCATCGCGGCCACCGTCCAGGTCGGTCCGACCCCGACGCTCACGGGGAGGCCGTAGGGAAGCAGCCTTCCGGCTCGACCCGGTTGGCCCGCAACACGTGGTCCCCATGTCGCCGAAGACATGCCAAGGCCATGACATGACCCCGGCAGGCCTCCCGAGCACACGAGGCAGCAGTCAACTCAACCGCCCGCCCCCCGAGGTCGTCTGCGGGCCCGATTGCGCAGCATCGGTCAGGCGAGGCGGGATCCGAGGCGGAACCGCATCTCGGCCGCGCGCGGGTTGAAGCTCTTTGGGGTCGGGCCGTCGATGAGACGGAACGCCAGGCACTCGACGAGGAGGCCATCGGTCGGGATCGGACTGGTCCGGGTCGGGAAAAACCCGTTGGCGGAACCACGGCAGCCACTGTGTATACGTGGACGGCGCCCTATTCACCGCCTTCGGAGCCTGGGTGTGGAGGCCGGCCGGTGCTGGTCGCACCGCCGACCGCGCACTGCGTCACCGCGTGCGCGCACTGGGAACACGCTGCTGGTGGGTGGGGCGGCGGGGCGGTCAGGTGGCCGGCGCCGCAAGTTCAAGGCTGCCGTCGGGGAGGCGGCGGGCCGAGACGCCGGAGCGGAGGAAGAGGACCTCCTCCCAGGCGGGGGCGGAGTGTCTGGGGTGGTGGACGACGGTGAAGGGGAGGGCGGGGCCGGTGACGCAGAGTTCGCCGGGCCGGTAGCAGGTGAGGGCGCGGCCGCGGTCGTCGACCACGCGGATCCGGACCTGGGCACCGGGGTGCCGAGGGAATGAAGGGCGGTGCCCGGCGGGGTGAGCTCGTGCTCGTCCACCGGCTCGTGGGCGGGTACCTGGCCGGGGCCGCGCCGTTGCCGGTCGCCGACGAACGCGACGATCCGGGACTGGGACCCACGATGGGCGAGTGACCCCCGGTGGGGGGGGCTAAACCCCAGGCTGCCGTTTGCCAGCCAAGAGGCCCAGGTGGGTGCTCGCCTCCCGGACGCACTTCAAGCGCACGCCAGCGCGAGGCCGTCAGTACCGGCCGGCCCTGTTCATCCTGCGCTTGACCCTGGACTACCCGGCCCTGGTAGCGCCTGCGGAATTGTCAGTGGGGTTGAGAGGCTGGCATCAGTGTGTCGATGACCTTCACTCCCGGGGGACCGAAGGTCGAGGGGACCTGGGAAGCGGAGGCGTATGCGGTGAGGCGGTTCCGCGGCTTCGTCGGGACGCACGGCTCGGGTGGCGTGGCCATCGCCTTGTGGGCCGAGACGGACGGTATCCGGCACCCCTGCGTACTTGGACGAAGGACCACGGAGAGGTGATCCGCGCCGAGCGCTGACGGCTCCCAGGCCGCCGCGACGACCCCGTCCAGGTCGTCATCGGTGTCGGCCTGGGTGGGCAGCATCCTCAGGCTGGCCAGTTGACCTGCCCGCTCTTTACCTGAAGTACATCCGGAGCCTCGGCTTCATAGAACCTGAGGGATCCGATCTCCACTGCGCTGTCCCCGGGCAGGTGGGTTTGGTGTGCCCTTGTGGCCAGCCAGCACAGCAGCTCGCCGACCTTCTCGAACTCGTCCGGATGGATCTCCTGTCGGGACGTCAGCGACCAGCCCTTCCACGTCGCGTCCGCGTGAGGGGCCAGTGCCGAGCAGAGCACACCACCCACCCGCCAAGCCGCGTCGTGCCCGGCCAGCAGCGGATAGGGGTCGTCCTCGATCACCGGGATCCCGGAGTCGTCGACCACTACGGTCGGGAACGCGGTGACGATGGACAGGCGCTTCGGTTGGGGTCCGAGCCCCAGATGCCATCTGAGCTCGGCGAGCTCCTCCTCGGAGATCTCGCCCGTCAGGTTGACGGCAATCTTCAACTCATAAATGTCACTCACCCGGTGAACCTACGACCGGGCCGTGGCAAGGCGAGCGGTCTGCCCGTACGAACCGGTGCTTGTAGGCGGTCTACCACGCCCGAAGACAGCTTGCAGGTCACCGTCCGCCACTGGCCGGCCGCGACGTCGCCGGCCGACACCCCGCGGCGCACCAGGCTCGTGTACCGGGTCGGTCTCAGCGGCACCGAGTCGCTGCCGGGTGCAGGCACGTGGCGGCGCCGGGCCCACAGGGTGTCTGCGACCTCCCCATCCCCACGCCGTCATGGTTGGCTGTGGGAACGGGCTGCAAGGCCGCGGGTACTGGCGGCACACCAGCCACACCGAGATCATCTCACCTGCGACCGGCAGCTCCTGGACAGCCTCTGTGCCGCCCGTTGGTTCGGATGCGGGAGGATTTGAGCATCGGCTCCGTGCTTGTTGTTCGGTCCCACGAACAGTGATCAGGCGGAGGTGGCATCCCGTGCATGGACCCGTGCTGGGTCAAGATGGAGTTCGTAAGCGGTGTAGCACTCGCTGATCTCGGTTCCCACCGCAGCGCCGCATGGGCACAGTCGATTCAGTCCGCCCCGGCCATGCAACCCGCAGCAGCCTGCGTGGTCCCCTTCAAGGTCGGGCAACAGGTCTGGGGCGTCGTTGGGATGGAGAACGATCGTGTCTCGGGGGCCTGCGGAAGTGAGGAACCCGTCCCCGTCGGGATCGCCAACAGCCGGTCCCCCGGGAAACACTGCGACGCATTCGTCCGTGGGCAGAAATGGGGCGCCCCATGGCTCGGGCTCCAGGGCGTAAAACCCCTCATTCATGGTGGCCGGGGCCCGGCGATACCCGTCGGGTCCGATCCGCCCGTCGAACTCGGGCCTGACCAGTGTCTCGGAGACCTGAACAGCCCCGGTCAGAGGTCGGGCACAGGCGGCACACACAAAATTGATCACACGACGTTCTAGCCCGCCGAACCCGCATCAGCAAGGGAGTATTGCGGGGCTACTGGAGCAGGATCATCTTCGGATCAGGTGGAAGCCGGCCCGGCCGTAGAGCTGTCGATCTTCTTGATGCGGTTGACGGCGCCCTCGATGCTGCCGGAGCTCCAGTCCAGGGTGTGAGCCCTGCTGTCACGGCGTCGAGGTCCCGGAGCAGGTGGAGCGCGAAGCCGGTGAGACCGGGTAGTTGGCTGGCGTCGACTGCGTCTATCCAGACAGCGAGCGTGCTGCCGAGGCGCCCGCTGAGTATCTCGCCGAAGTCGCGGACGTGTCCGGCAGCCGTTTCCAGTTCGGGGCAGCGGGTCAGAACGTCTTTCAGGCTGGCGCGATCCTCCTCGGTCAGGGCGGTGGGGTGACGGGTGAGCCAGCCGGTCACCTGCCGCACCGTCGGCGGCCGCGGCGGCCCGGCGGACGGAGCCCCGCGCAAGGTGGCGACATGGGCGCGGACCATGGCGTAGGTGACGGGAGCGTGCTCGGCAACCAGCTCACTGTGCAGTCGGGTGACGCTGGTGCATCCCTCGGCGAATCGCCGCTCCAAAGGGCTTGTAGGGGTCCAGCCTGCTGGGTCGGGGCCGGTTCTCGCGGAAGATGTCCTGCCAGCGTGCGGCGTTGGCGTATCGGAGCACGGTGTTGAGGCCCCAGCTCAGGTGCCGGGCGATCGCCCGGCGTGAGTGGCCTCGGGCAAGCAGCTCGTGGACCAGTGCGTGGGCTGCCTTCTTCCGCTCGGCCCGCCGGCCGACGGGCACTGAGTTCTCCTGCGGCCGACCGGCAGCCAGCCGGGTAGCCTCCGGCACATGCCGCTGGTTGACGGGTTGCGCAGGCAGTCGCGGTGGGCGCCGGGGGTTTGACGCGGGCGCCGGCTCCGTCGTCGGCTGTCGATGCGCCGTTGTTCCAGGCGCTGGCGTGGATCGAGGAGGGCCCCGAAGGCTCGCGTGACGGCTACAGCCGCACGCAGTTCAAGCACTGGAACGCGGGCCTCAATCTGGGTGATGGCTGTGACACGCGCAAAGAGGTGATCTTGGCGGAGGCGCTGCTGGCTCCGGAGGTCGGGGCGAAATGCGCGCTGACCGGTGGCCGGTGGTGGTCGGAGTACGACCAGGTGTGGATCACCTCGGCGTCGTCGCTTGACGTGGACCACATGGTCCCGCTGGCAGAGGCTTGGGACTCCGGGGCGGTTTCGTGGACGGCGGCCCGGCGCGAGGCGTACGCCAACGATCAGGGCGCGCCGAACTCGCTGATCGCGGTCTCCGGCAGTTCAAACAGGTCAAAAGCGGACAAGGATCCGGCGGACTGGCTGCCGGTGAAGGCGGACCAGTGCAAGTACGCCGCGGACTGGGTGGCCGACAAGCTGCGTTGGAGGCTGACCGCGGACCCGGCCGAACGCGACGCGCTGTCCCGGCTGGCGGAGGACTGCCCGGGCACGACGGTCTCCTACGAGCAAGTCCCGTAACCCGGCGTGCCCCGGCCCCGGTGCAGGAGCCGGGGCGACGCTGTGCTACCCGGTGGGGGTGAACCCCATGCGGCGGCCGCCGCAGGCGCAAGCCGGCGGCGGCCGGTCTGCTTCGGGGCTGGCTGCTCTGCCGGCCCGGGGTCTCGTCTCGACGCGCGAAAGCTCCCGATCTGGCCTACAGGTTGTCCTGCCAGTCCGCCTCGGCGGTTCCCACACCATCCCCAGACGCTCAAGCCGCGCCGCCCGCCGGCCATCCAGCCGACCGGACGCGTACGCGGCCCCGCTGGGGCGGATCCACCGCCCCAGCGGATACCCCCACTCCACCACCGCGCCCAGCGGCACCCGCAGGTGGCCCTCACGCGACGACCACCGCCGCGCCGCCCAGTAGCCCCGCGTCCAGTCCTGCCGCTCACAGTCGATCACGCGCAGCGACACCATCTGCCACGGGGAGCCGGCCCTGCGCCGCCGCCGGTCCGGCCGGCGATGGACGGTGGGTCGGGTGGTCGTGACGCTCGGCGGTGAGGTGGTGGCGGCCGCGGTGGCTGTGTGGGCGCCGGGGTGGGCGGATGCGGCGCACATCGTGACCGCGGCCGTGCGGGCCGCTGCACGGCTGTACCGCGGCCGGGGTGGCCGGCCGCGCGGCTATAGACCGTTCGCACCGGGGGCCGGGCTGAGCGCACACAGGTGACCGTCGGCGTGCGACCGTGCGCGTGCGCGATCGGGACGGAGCTGTTCTGCTGGAACGCAGGGGAACCGAGTCGTGTCTGAGAGAGGGTCGGATGAGTACGTATCGCGTCGCGCAGGTCACCTCCCCCGACGGGCGGTTCGAGATCGTCGAGCGCGAGGTGCCGCAGCCGGGGCCCGGCCACGTGCGCATCGCCGTCGATGCCTGCGGGATCTGCCACAGCGACGCCGTCTTCGTGGGCGCCAAGGTGCCGGGCGTACGGTTCCCGCTGGTTCCCGGCCATGAGGTCGCCGGCCGGATCGAAGTGTTAGGCGAAGGGGCACAGGACCGGGGGTGGCAGATCGGTGACAGGGTCGCCGTCGGCTGGTTCGGCGGGAGCTGCGGCCACTGCACTCCCTGCAGGCAGGGCGACTTCATCGTATGCGAGAACCTCAAGGTCCCGGGCTGGGCATACGACGGGGGGTTCGCGGAGGCGGTGATCGCACCGTCCGACGCCCTCGCCCGGATCCCCGACGCGCTGGCCGCCGCCGACGCGGCACCCATGGCCTGCGCGGGAGTGACCACGTACAACGGGCTGCGGCGCAGTTCCGCGCGGCCGGGCGACCTGGTCGCCGTACTCGGCATCGGCGGCCTCGGCCATCTCGCCGTGCAGTATGCGGTGGCGATGGGCTTCGAAACCGTGGCCATCGCCCGCGGGGCAGACAAGGCGGCCTTCGCCGAGCAGCTCGGTGCACACCACTACGTCGACAGCACGGCGGTTACGGGCGTTGCGGACGCACTGCGGTCCCTCGGCGGCGCCAAGGTCGTGCTGGCCACCGCCGCCAACTCCGCTGCCATCACCGCGACCGTGGACGGCCTGGATCACCGGGGGGAGCTGGTGGTGATCGGCGCGGCCCCCGAGCCGCTGGAAATCAGCCCGATGCAGCTGCTCATGAGCGGACGCGTCGTGCGCGGCCACCCGTCCGGCACCTCGCAGGACGTCGAGGACACCATGGCCTTCAGCGGGCTGCACGGAATCCGCCCGATCGTCGAGGCGGTACCGCTGGGCCAGGCCGACGAGGCGTACCGGAAGATGCTCTCGGGTGCCGCGCGCTTCCGGATGGTCCTCACCGGCTGACCCGGGTACGCCGGCCCCGTGGGACCCGGGAAGCTCACGCCCACGCCGCCGGGCGTCTGCCTCGCGGCGTTGTCACGTGCGGAGGTCACGGGGTCCAAGGCCCGGGGGGCGGAGCCCTCGTCCGCCGTGCCGGCCGCGGGGCGGCGCGGCCCGCGGCCGGGATGGTCGCGGGCCGGTACGTCCTGCACCGTCACCCTCCTGACGGGACCTGTCGACGGGCCGGATCAGGTTCCGGATGCACACACCAGCGTCACCGGGAAGGCTGCTGAGGACACACCAGTCTCCGATCCCTGTCGGGGCACCGATCTCGGGAGGGGCAAGGGACTTCGTCGCCTTCCTCGACGGGCACGCGGCGGCGTCCGCCCCCATGGACACCATCGCCTTCGAGTACGAGGACCCTCGGATGGCGGGGGTGATGGAGGTCGCCTTCCGCTGGTGCAGCCGTCCTGAGGAGCGGGTCCGGAGCTACGCCAACAGCCGGCCCACCATCAACGGCACGCACACGGTGGGCTTTCGCAACGGGATGACGGCCGCGATCACCGCCTACGCGCGGGAGCGCGGGCTGCTGACAGCTGCGGACCCCAACTTCGATGTCGATCGGATCGGCGAGGGCCTGACGGCGGTCGTGTCGGTGAAGCTGGACCGTCCCGAGTTTTCGGGCTCCACGCGGGGAGTGCTGGAGAACACCGAAGTACGCGACTGCGTCGGACAGGCCGTCCAGGACCACCTCGGCAGGTGGCTGAAGGAAGACCCTGAGCGGGCCGCAGCCGTCATCGACCGGATCGTCCAGGGTGCCCGCCGGGACTGACCGACAACGAACCGCCCTGCGGTCCAGAAGACCGAGACCGACAGGGCGTCGGAGCGCAGAGGCGCGCTGCCTTCAGCCCCGCGGATCGGTCCCCTCCAGGCCGCGTGGATGATGGCGCGGTGACGAACATCAGCGACGCCCATGTGAAGGTCCACTTCCGCATGGAGATTGATGAGGACGGCTGGCCGCCCGCAAGCGTCGAGAGCCTCTGGGCGGTGGACCTCGGCGACGGAACGGTGCGTCTCGACAACACCCCATGGTTCGTCCGCGGCATCGCGAGCGGCGATGTCATCCGCGTGGACGTTGACGAGGACGGCTTGTGCTGGGCCGGGGAGACCGTTCACCCCTCCGAGAACTGCACCATCCGGTTGATCGTGCTGAAGGACGGTGGCTCTGAGGCAGCCCGGCAGACCGTACTGGAGACCTTCCACCGGCTCGGCACCACCGGCGAGGGCATCGAGCAGTTCCGGATGGTCGCGCTCGACGTCCCGCCGAAAGCGGACATTCAGCGGATCCGCAAGCTGCTCGAACACGGCGAGGCGAAGGGTTGGTGGCACTGGGAGGAGGGATGTGTCACTGCCGCTTGGGAAGCCAGTGCAGACGCGGAGGACGAGTGAGCACAGCGACAACGAAGCGTGCGAAGGGACATCAGAAGCGGAGCCATCCACCGTGCGAACTTGGGGCCACTCTCACAAATGTTCATTTGCGAGAATGCCGAGAAGTCGAACATGCATCCAGGCGGCGCCCGATCGGAGCACCTTGCCGGGCGCCAGGTCGCGGCGAGGACCAACCTGTGTGCTCAGGCGGGCTGACGGAGTGCGCTGACCAGTGCGCGCGGGTCGTCTGCGTGGAAGCGGATGGTGTGGGCCTTTTCCGTTGCGCCGAACGGGCGGGTGAAGGGGAGTGGCCGGTTCAGCTCCAGGGTCACCGAGGTCTGGCTGCCCACGATCAGGTCGAGGACCCCGTCTTCGGAGAGGGTGATCAGGCCGCCTTCGGGGTAGCGCCGGTCGACCCGGACCGAGGCGACCGCGTCCGGCGGTACGGCGAGATCGAAGAAGGCTCCGTAGCGGATCCGCAGAGAGCCGTCGGGACGCACGACGTGCGGTCGGGTGACGCAGGCTGCGTGCAGGGCCAGTACGAGGACGACGCCGTACAGGTCGAGTACCAGGATCACCCGGTGGACCGCCGGCCATGGGATGAGGAAGGCCAGGACCACCGTCTCGATGACCATCACGAAGAGCAGCCGTACATCATCGCGGTCTGGGGCCCGGTGTACGCGGCAGCGAGGTCCCCGGGGCGCACCCCGTGCTTGCCACGCCGGACCCACCGCCCCAGGGAGGCGAGGGCGCGCAGTTCGTGGAGGACCAGGAGGCGGACCGTCACCGGCACCGCCTCCTGCACGGCGGACCGCCGCGCCGCCCGGCGGTCCGCACCACGGGCGCGCGCGGCGACGTACAGCGAGCGCAGCACCCAGGCCTCCACCAGCAGCACCGCGAGCACCAGCGCCTCGGCGGCCGCCAGCGCCCACCCGGGCGGCCGGACCCCAACCACCAGGCAGGCCGCCAGGGCCAGTTCCCCCGGCAGTACGGCGGCTACCGCGACCCGCGCCGCCCGTACGCCCCTTGGCCGGCCGCTCATCCGCTGCCCCTCTCCATGAACGCGTCCATAAGTCGGCCCACGACTTCCGCTTGCGCGGGGGTGTACTCGGCGAGCAGCGCCTCCTTGAACCCGGTCACGACCACCCCGTCCTCGGGGATCGCGGCGAACAGCTCCTCGGGGACGGCTTCGCAGCGTGCTGCCGAGGGCCTTGGGATGCGGGTGGGCGTCAGTTGACGTGGAGAGTCAGGTTCCTTGGCCAGTGGGTCTGTTCGAGGCGGGAGAAGAGTTCCATGAGGCTGCTTGCTTTCAGGCTGCGGCGGGCAGCTCGGTGCGGGTGCGGTGGATGAAGTCGGCCACTTCGGGACGGTTTTTCCAGGGGACGAGGGCGCGGGTGACTTCGTGGAGGTAGCTGTGGGCGCGGCTGGAGTGGACGTCGGTGAGGACGGCGAGGGAGGCGTTCGCGGCGGTGAGGCCGGGTTCGAGTTCGCGGGTCTGGAGGTGGCTGGTGGCAAGGACGGCCATGCGGATGCCGGTGGCGCGGGTGAAGCGGTCGGCCGGCATGGGGTCGGCTAGCTCGTTCCAGGCGAAGGCCCCGGTGGGGTCGGCGAGGTCGCGGTGTACTTCGGTGGCGTCGGTGGCGAGCCGGGCGTGGGTCATGTAGGCGAGCTGGTCGGGGTCGTAGCTGCCGGGGCGGATGGAGTCCAGCAGTTCCTCGGTCCGGCCGAGCGCGGCCTTCGCGGCCTGGGCGTTTCCGGTGCGGCCGTGGGCACGGGCTTCGGCCAGCTTGGCGAAGGCCAGTACGCGGGGTGCCGCGTGCCCGCGGCCGCGCTCGTAGGCTCCTTCGGCCATGTCGGCTGCCTCCTCCGGGTGGCCGCGCAGGAAGGCTTGTAGGGCCATGGTTGCCAGTACGTAGCAGCCGGTTTCCACATCTCCGGCGGCCCGGGCCAGGCGAAGGGCCTGGACGAAGTGGCGCTGGGCGGTGTCGTGGCGGCCGGTGTCGACGGCGGACCATCCCACGACACGGGACAGTTCAGCGGTCGCCGCGAACAGCTCGCGCCCGACGGCCTGGGTGTAGGTGCCGGTCAGCAGTGGTGCGGCGTTCAGGCGTAGGCATTCGGTGACGGAGCTGGCCTTCCAGTTCCCGCCGCCGAAGCGGGAGTCCCACAGGCGTGCTTCGTCGGCTGCCTTCCAGAGCTCGGCGAGGTCGCTGCGGCCGACCCGGCGGCCGCCCTCGTGGGCGATGGCGGCGTCGGCGGGCTTGGCCAGCCACCGGGTGACCGGGGTGGCGAAGGCGGCGATGGCGAAGCCGTTGCTGATGAGCTGGCGGCGGGTGCGGTCCACGGTTCTCCAGTAGGTGGCGGCGACGCGGACGGCGTCGACAGGGTCGCGGGCGA
This sequence comes from Streptomyces sp. NPDC043680, assembly GCF_056436685.1. Taxonomy (NCBI): domain Bacteria; kingdom Bacillati; phylum Actinomycetota; class Actinomycetes; order Kitasatosporales; family Streptomycetaceae; genus Streptomyces; species Streptomyces sp. NPDC043680. The sequence goes on from NZ_JBWKCE010000022.1 coordinate 50,982, forward strand.
AATCCAACCCCATGTCAGGGTTTCCACCGGACCTGCTGTACATGCCTATCTCGTCGACGCTCACCGGCCTGCCGAGGCGTTCGCCCAGCGCAGCGGCCACGAACTCGGGGACACGGCCGCGTGGGATCATTCCGAGATTCACCCATCTGGCGACGCTGGTGTGCTCGTACCGCAGCGGCACGCCCGCCGCGGATCCGATCTGGTTGACTCGGGCGGCCAGGGACTTGTGGCTTGCGCCTGCCTGCTTGATGAGCCGGGCCAGATCCTCGTTGGGATCGCCCTTGCGGTTCTTGGTAGACGCCACCGAGCCCCCTTGTTGCCAGCCGGTGCCCAGCGGCGCCGACGCCGCGGGTGCGGGGTCCGAGCCTAGGACGCCGACGCGGCACCAGGAACGGGGTGTGCGTTGTTCGCCCCCCTAGTTCGCCTCCCGGGCGCGCCCGCTGGGCGGTTCTCTGGATACCGACGGCGGCCCGCTGCAAGGTCGGCCCGGCCCCGGCGCTTCTGGCGCCCCAGGGGATCCGCCGTTACTTCCCGGTCCATGACCAAGGTGGTGTCACATGCACGAAATCCTCGTCACCGGCGGTGCCGGGTTCATCGGTTCACACTTCGTCCGGCGGATCCTGTGCAGCAACGACGTGTCTCGCGTGACCGTGCTGGACGCGCTCACGTACGCGGGCCACACCGAGAACCTAGGGGAGGCGTTCCTCGACCCGAGGCTGACGTTCGTCCACGGCAACATTCTCGACGGGCCCCTCGTGGACGACCTCATGTCCCGGCACACGGCCGTCGTCCACTTCGCTGCCGAATCCCACGTCGACCGCTCCCTCACCGCGGCAGGCAATTTCCTGACGACGAACGTCCTCGGGACGCAGACCCTCGCCGCCTCCGCAGGCAGGCATGGGATCACAAAGTTCGTGCACGTCTCCACCGATGAAGTGTACGGATCCCTCGCCGAGGGCTCCGCGACAGAAGAGGACCCCGTACGGCCCGGCGTCCCTTACGCCGCGTCGAAAGCCGCCAGCGACCTCGTGGCCCTCAGCCACTCCCAGACCTATGGCCTGCCGGTCTGTGTGACCCGCAGTTCGAACAACTACGGGCCCTACCAGTTCCCCGAGAAGGTCATCCCCCTCTTCGTCACCCGCCTGCTGAAGGGTGAGAAGCTGACCCTGCACGGCCAGGGACAGCATGTGCGGAACTGGCTGCATGTCGAGGACAACTGCGTCGGCATCGAACTGGTCCTCCGGGAGGGACAGCCCGGCGAGATCTACAACCTGGGCGGCGGCACGGATCTCACCGGCCGCGAGCTTGCCGCCAGGCTCCTCGCCTTGTGCGGCGCGGGCTGGGACTCGGTGATCCACGTCCCCGACCGGCAGGCCAACGACCTGCGGTACTCGATGGTCTGGGACAAGATCGCCGCACTCGGCTACCGGCCGACGCGCGACCTCGACGAAGGCCTGGCCGAGACAGTCGACTGGTACCGCCGGCACCCCGGCCGCTGGGCCCCGCTCCTGCGCACCGCGCACACGATCACCCCACCCGCGGCCCCCGTCCCCATCCCCGCTCAGGCGGAGGCTGCGCGTGTCCACTGACCCGCGCACCCAGCAGCGCATCCTCGTGACCGGCGTCGGAGGGGCACCCGGCTTCGACCTCACCCGCGCCCTTCTCCGCCTGGGCTGCGACGTCATCGCCGCGGACTCCAACCCGCTCGCCCCGGGCCTGCTCCTGCCATCCGTCACCCCCCGTGTCACCGCCCCCGCCGCGGACGAGGGCTACCGCGCCGACCTCCTGCGCCTGTGCGCCGAACTGCGCCCGGACGCGATCGTCTCCACCGTCGAGCAGGAACTCCCCAAGCTGGTCACCCTCCGCCGCCCCTTGGCCGACCTCGGCGTCACAACGTGGCTGCCGGATGCCGCCGGTATCGACGCCTGCACCGACAAGGCCGCATTCCACACGGCACTGACCGAGAACACCGTCCCCACCCCCCGCACCGTCCTGCCGGACGCCATCAACGACCTCCCCGACGGCCGGCCCCTCGTCGTCAAACCGCGCCGCGGCCAGGGAGCACGGAACGTCATCCTCTGCGAGACCCGCGAACAGGCCCGGATCCTGTGCGAGGTCGTCCCCGACCCGATCGTGCAGGAACGGCTGACCGGCAGCGAGTTCACCGCAGACTGCCTCATCGACCGAAACGGCCGCGCCTCGGTCATCCTCCGCCACCGCCTCCTCATCAAGGGGGGCCTGGCCGTGGTATCCCGCACCTTTCACGACGAGAAAGCAGAAGAACGCGTCCGCCAGACCCTGGCCGCCGTTGGTGCCGCCGGGGCCTGCTGCGCGCAGGGCTTCCTCTGCGACGACGGCTCCGAGCGTGTCTGGATGACCGAGGTGAACGCACGCGTCGGCGGCGGCTTCCTCACGGCCGAGGCCGCCGGCGCCGACCTCACCGGCCAGCTCCTCGCCGGTCTCTTCCACCGTCCCATCGACCACAGCCGCCTGGCCTACCGGCCGGGCGTGTGCCTGACGAAGTACACCGAGACGCTGGCCACCACGACCGAGGAGCAGTAACCATGACGAACCCCACGGCGGCGGCCGCCATCCCGAACGGCCGCCCCTTCCTCTACGGCCAAGAGCAGGAGGCGATCACCGCAGCCCTGCGCAGCGGGCAGTACGGCCACACCGACACCACCGACGCCTTCGAGGCGGCCGTGGCGGCCTTCCTCGACGTCCCCGACACCGTGGCCGTCGCCTCCGGCACATCCGCTCTCCACATCGCGCTCCTCGCCGCCGGTGTCGGCTCCGGAGACGAGGTGATCGTCCCCTCCCTCACGTTCTGCGCGACCGTCCAGGCCATCCTCGCCAGTGGCGCCCGGCCCCGTTTCATCGACGTTGACCCCCGGACTCTCTGCGTCGACAGCGAGAAGGTCCTGGACGCCCTCACCCCGAACACCCGGGCCGTCATGCCCGTCCTCTACGGCGGCCGGGCCGTAGACCTCACCGATGCCGAGCCTGAGCTCACGGCCCGGGGCATCACGGTTATCGAGGACGCCGCTCACGCCTTCGGCTCGTACGCCGGTGACCGCCGGGTCGGGGCCACCGGAAACCTGACCTGCTTCAGTTTCGGTCCCATCAAGAACCTCACCTGCGGCCAGGGCGGCATGATCGTCCCCCGCACGGCGGAGGAAGCCGGCAAGTGCCGACTTCTGCGCGGCCTCGGCATCATCGAGTCCCCAGCGCGCCGGGCGGAGTCGACCAGCTACACCGTGGACGGCTTCGGCCTGCGCGTGCAGATGTCCTCCCTCAACGCGGCCGTCGGCCTCGCCCAGCTCGCCCACTTCACCGAAGCCGAGACCAAACGCAAGGCCTTATGGCGCACCTACGCCAACGCCCTGCGCGACATCGACGCCGCAACCCTCGTCGACGTCGACATCGAGCGCTCCGTCCCCCACCTGTGCGTCGTCCTCGTCGCCGCTCGCGACCGCGACCGCGTCTTCCGCACCCTCCGCGAGCGCGGCATCGGAGTCGGCACGCACTACCCTCCCAACCACCTGCAACCCGCCTTCACCGCTTGGCGCCGGGACCTGGCTGCCACCGAGGGACTGGGCCGGAAGATCCTGACCCTCCCGTTCCACCAGCACATGACGGACGCTGACGTCGAGCACGTCACCGCCGGGCTCGCCAAGGCCCTTGCCGAGGGGCAGGCGAACCGATGAGACCCCGCCGTATCCTCACCGTCTGCCTTGGCAACATCTGCCGCTCGCCCCTGGCGGCCGCCGTCCTCGCCCAGGACGGTGGGCCGGCCGTCGAGGTTCGGTCGGCCGGGATCCGGGACAAGTGGGTCGGCGAGCCCGCGCACCCGCAGATGGTCGCCGCCGCGGCAGCGCGCGGCTACGACCTGACTGCTCACCGCGCGGCCCAGATCACAGCCGATCTCATGGAGTGGGCCGACGTCATCCTCGCCATGGACGCCGGCAACCTGGCGGCCCTCTGCGAGCTGGCCCGGGACGAGCGGACCCGCCGGAAGATCAGCCTGTATCTCGGAGACCGGGACGTCCCCGACCCGTTTGGGAAAGCCTCGCAGGCCTACGCCGAGGTCGTTGAAGTGGTCGAGCGAGCAGCCGCAGCGTTTCTCCGGTAGCCCCTGCAGGGGAGGGGTCAGCCGGACGCTGCGGACAGGAGCACGTCCACGAGCCGGTCCGCTGCGTCCGGCCTCCCGTACGCCCGAGCCCGTTCCGCCATCGCCGCCTGCTGGGCGGGATCGGTCAGGAGCGGGCCGACGGCGTTGCGCAGGGTCTGTGCGGTGACCTCGCCGAGCAGGGCGACTGCGGCCCCCGCGTCGGCCAGGTGCCGTGCGTTGTGTGCCTGCTCGTTTCCGGCCGAGGTGGCCAGCGGCACAAACACGGCGGGCTTGCCCAGAGCGGTCAGCTCGGCCAGCGTGCCTGCCCCGCTCCGCGACACCACGACATCGGCCAGCGCCAGGACGTCGGGAAGTTCACCGCCGACGAACCCTGCCAGGTGGTACCGGCCGGCGAGGACCGGGTCCAGGCCTGCGGCTGCCGCCCGGAGCTCGTCCACGTTCGCCGGCCCGCATTGGTGGATCACGTTCGCGTGACCCAAAAGCCACGGGAGCACATCCCGGATGACGCCGTTGATCTGCTGGGCGCCCTGCGCTCCGCCGGTGACGTAGACCGTCGGCAGGCGCCGGTCGAACCCGTGCAGGGCCAGGGCCTCGACCGCCTTGTCCGGGTGACCGGTCAGCACCTCCGGCCGCACTGGGTTCCCGGTGACGACCGCCCGGTCTCGTACCTCCGCCGGCAGCAGCGGCAGCGAAGACTCCGAAGACACCGCGATCCGCGTCGCCGAGCTCGCGAGTTTCCGGTTGGCCAACCCGAGGCGGACCGTCTGTTCGTGCAGGACCAGAGGACGCCGACACAGCCGTGCTGCCAAACCGGCTGGAACCGCAACGTACCCGCCGGTCGCGAGTACAACGTCGGGCTGGAAGTCGGACACGATCGACCGCGCCTGGGCGACGCCGAGCGGCACTCGGGCCATGTCCTTCACGTTCGCGGCCGACAGCATCTTGAGCGGGTTCGCCGAGCGGCGGATCTTCCCCGTGGCCACCGTCTTGAACGCGATGCCCTCCGCCGGAGCGACCCGCGCCTCAAGGCCGTCTGCGGTCCCGATCCACAGGACGTCCAGCGTGCTGCCTGCGGCCGCGAGGCGGCTGTGCAAGGTACGGATCGCCGTCAGGGCCGGGTACGTGTGACCACCAGTCCCTCCGCCCGTCACAAGCAGCCGGAAGGGATGAGGAAGCAAGGAAATGTCCACCCTGGTAACCCTACTGGCTGCGTGCGCAGTCGAGCTGAATTCCTCATCAGGCTGGCGCTACACGCTCGCCCGCTACAAGTCGAGCGGTCCGAGGTTGCCTACCGCTCTTTCCCGCTCCAGCCAGTACGCCAGGCTGTCCCTCGTTGACTGGACGTTGCGTCGGTGGACGTGGCTATCAGGAACAAGGGTGCTTTCCTTGGTTGCGAGCAATTCGGTGAACAGGGCGGCGGCCTGTTCCTGAGTGTTCTGGAGCGCCGATGTCAAGGCCTCGCCGGAGCCGGCCTGCAGCTCACCGCCCACCAGGGCGGCATCCGAGCCGCCGTCGGCCCGAACGGGCTGCACGCCGTGCAGGCTTGGACCGGATCCCAGGCCTCCCACAGCCGCCAGGCTGGCCACCCGGGGGCGTGATGCCTGCCGCCCCGTAAGGCGGCTTGTTCCTCTATTGGCGGCCGTGGTCTGGGCGGGGGGTGGCGCGGTAGATGAGAAGGCGGTCTGGCTGGCCATGCCAGTTCCTGTGCTGCTCGTTGGTGAAGGCGTTGGCTTTTTCGGCACACCGGACGACCTCGACCGCAAGCTCCGGCGCGAGTTACGCAGGATCCAGCTCCGGCCCCACCTGATCGACGGCTGCCTCACCGCCACCGGTCTGACCCTCGCACCACCGACCCCACCCTGAAACCTCAGTAATCCGGAGTCAAGGGCGTCCCGGTGGAGCGGAAGCTTCTAGAGATGTTCGAGTAAAGGGCTGCGATGCCTGCGGCGAACCGGGTCTGCTGAGACCTCCGCATAGAGCGGCGCGCGGTCCTCGTACTCATGGTGGGAGGGCTGGTAGCCCAGGGGCCGCGACCACTCCTTTGCTCCGTTACTCCACGGCGAGCTGGACCTGCAGCGCCGCCGGGGTCTTGGTGACCTGCACGTTGACGTTCGCCTTTATGGCCGCGACACCCGTCGGGGAACGGTCCACCTCATATCCGGCGGATTCGAGGGCGGCGGTGTAGGCGGCCAGCGCGGAGGTCGTGTCGGAGGTGGTGTAGGTGAGTACGTAGGCGCCGGTGGTGCCGGTGACCGAGGTCAACTCGCCCTGGGGCAGGGGGAGGTCTGCGGGTAGGTCCGTCGGCTTCTGCTTGCCGTTGACCACGATGCTCGGCGTGGTGCTGGGGGTGGGCTGGGCGCTCGCGCCCGCCGCGGGGGTGCTCGCTGCGGCGGACGGCGAACCCGGCTTGGCTTCCGAGGTGTTGGTATTCGTCTGCGAGCAGGCGGTGAGGCCGAATCCGGCGATGATCACGGCGGTGAGCAGTCGTGCGGCGTGCTTCGTGGGCATGGTGGCAGCCAATCTCGTGAAGGGTTTACAAGCGAAGTGAGATTGACATATGAAGACTGGCTTTGAGGGTGGAATCCGGATCTTCAGCACGGACCCGACCAGGGGAGCAGCACCAGGGCGTCGCCGAAGCCCCTCGTCTCACACGTGACAGCCACGCAGCGCACCCAGCCTACCTGGGAAAATAGGATGTGAGCCTCACGGCAGCAGCCGAGCAGCAGTCACAGGAAGGGGTCGTGCAGGGCACGGCGGTCTCCCGACATCGCGTAGCGGCGGGCGGCAAGGCCGTGCTCGAGGTCCAGGGACTCCTCCACGGACCAGGTGGCGAGGACGCCAGAGCAGGTGAGGTAGAGGCCCAGGGCTTCGATCCGGTAGCGGTCGGCGGTGTCGAGTCGGCGTCCGCCCGCTCGCTGGTGTGCCAGCCCACGATGCGGCTGGAGAACGCATCGCGGATCGCAGCGAGCCACCAGGGTCCCTCACCGGTAGGGACCAGGGTGATGTCGGCAGTCCACAGCCGGTTGGGGGCATCGACGGTGAACTCGCGCAGGACCAGGTCCGCAGCCGGCTCCGCGTCCTGGTCACGGCGGGTGAACGAGCGGGGCCGGCGGGGACTGACGCCCTGGAGACCGCGGCGCTGCCGGCGGCTGGGTCGGCCACGGAGCACCTCACCTCCGCATGGCGGTCGGCGTACGGGCGGCACCCAGACCCGGTGCGGGCGTACGGCGAGGCCATCAAGGCGGTGGAGTCCGCGGCGCACGCCGTCATCCAGCCGAACAACGCGATAGCAGCCAGTCGCCCTTTATCCCTTCATCGGTCTCTTCGAGCAGGGATGATCAACTCGCTGGGCGTCCTCTACGCCCAACCGACGTACGCAATTGAGGAGTGGACATGGCTGAGCGCCAGAACGGCACCGTGAAGTGGTTCAACGAGGAGAAGGGGTTCGGCTTCATCACCCCCGAAAGTGGTCCCGACCTCTTCGTACACTTCAGGGCGATCCAGGGCCTCGGCTTCAAGAGCCTGCGGGAAGGGCAGAAGGTGTCCTTCGTCGCGGTGCAGGGCCAGAAGGGCATGCAGGCGGACGAGGTCATGCCGGAGGCATGAGTCTGCCGCACCAGCGCCGTTGCACAGCACGGCCGCGGCCCGGAGCCGACTCGCTCCGAGCCGACGTGCCGCACGCAAACGTCGATGGCACGCGCTCAAGGTTCGTTGGCACAGGACATCGGTCTAGTGGCACAGCGCGGTGACGGCGGCGTTGGTTGGGTTTGGGCTTGGCGGCGTGGCGCGCGGCGGGCGTCTGTGGTGTGGTCTTGCGCGGCCGTGCCGGGGCGGGTGCGGCTGTCCGGCTGCGCCCGGCCTCTGGTTCTTGCCGGAGGCTTCGCGTGTCGCCGGGGGCGGGCCGGTTCCAGCGGCGGCGCACGCCGCTACCGTGCCGCACAGGGCCATCAGACCGGCTCTGACGGCCCCGCTGCGCCCCTCGGACGGAGGATGCGGCGGCCGCTCCGGTCCGCCCGCTCGTGGCTGCTCTGGCCGACTCTGGAAGAGATGAGCGAGGAGGCGGTGGGGATGGTGCTCAGACCGCCGGTGGAGCCGATGCTGGCGCAGGCCGCGGAGCGGCTGCCGGGGCCGACCGCGCTGCGCGCGGGGGTCGCTTTGAGCAGAAGTTCGACGGGCACCGGGCGCTGCTGTTCACCCCGGCCGGCCCCGGCGGCCGGGTGCTGCTCCAGACGCGGCGGGGGTCGCTGGTCCAGGACCGTTGGCCGGACCTGGTGGCGGCCGCCAAGCAGCAGTTGCCGCACGATCTGGTCCTCGATGGCGAGCTGCTGGTGTGGGACTCGGAGAGCGGCGCGTTGTCGTTCGAGGCGTTGCAGCGCCGGGCCGCCGCCCGCAGCCGCGGCGCCGCCGCTCTGGCCGCGAAACTGCCCGCCTACTTCATGGCGTTCGACGTTTTGCAGCAGGACGGTGTGGAGCTGCTGAACCTGCCTTACGCCGACCGCCGCGCCCGCTTGGAGCAGTTGTTCACCGAGCACGGGCTGACGGCCCCGTGGACGCTGTGCCCGATGACGACGGACCTGTCCACGGCGCGGGAGTGGCTGGAGTCCTGGACGGACGTGTCCGGCGTCGAAGGCATCGTGATCAAGCCCCTGACCAGCCGCTATCACCCCTCGTACCGCGGGTGGACCAAGATCCGCCGCAGGGACACTACCGAGGCGATCATCGGCGCCATCACAGGCACCCTCGCCCGCCCGCAGCTCCTCGTCCTCGGCCGCCACGACCAGGACGGCCGGCTGCGCGCGGTCGGCCGCACGGTGCCCCTGCGCCCGGACGTGGCCCGGCAGGTTGCCGAGCACCTTGCCGCGGCCCGTGCCGGGCACCCCTGGACGGGCGTCAGGTTTGCCTCGGCGTGGGGGAGCCGTGACGTCTTGGACGTCACGCTGGTCCGCCCGGAGCTGGTGGCGGAGGTGAGCGCGGACAGGGCGATTGACCAGGGCGTGTTCCGTCACCCGCTGAGGTTCCGGCGGATCCGCTTGGACGTGACGGTGGGCGACGTTCCGCCCTTCGGGCAGGGGGCTGTCGCGGCGGCGGGCTGAGTACGCGGCAGGCGCCGGCCACCGGTAGGTGGCCGGCCCCTGCGCAGGCTGGCGGTCAGCTCTGGAAGCGGTCGCCGGCCTCGTCTGCGGTCTCTTCGAGCTGTTCCTGTCCCTGCCAGGCGCGCTCTTGGGCCTGCTGGCCGCCCTCGGAGGCTTCATCATGGGCGCCTGCCCTGGCCTTCTGTGCCTGTTCCTTGAGCTGTTTTGCCTTGTCCTGGAACTGGTCCTTGATGCCCATGGCTCTCCTCGCCAGTCGGGTTCGGGGGCATCTCAATGCCTGGTGTCCAGGGACCCTGCGGTCGTGTCTCCAGCCACCTTGGCTGTCGGCATCCGGGCTGCAGCACCGCAGCGTTCGGTGCCCCATTGCGGAACGGGGCGCCGAGCGCTTGACCTACAGCCGCGTTTCCGAGACCGTCTCGCCGACGACGGTGCCCAAGAGCATTCCGGCGACTTGGACAATCTTGGTGCCGAGGTCGAGGGGTTTGGCAGTGCTAGAGGCCCTTGCGAACGCGGGCGCAGCTGCAGCCGCCGGGGCGCTGGAGAGGGGTGCGGGCGCCGCGGAGGCGGCGCCCATGGCCAGGATTGTGGACGAGATGGTGAGGGCTGTCACGGTAAGTACACGTTTCGTCATGTGACCATCGTGTCGGCGCCCCTCGACGCAGTGCAGTCCCCCTCAGGAGTGGACCGCGCGCGGCGTGGCTGACCTGCTCCCCGCCTCGGGCGTGAGAAAGCCGGGGAATCCCTCGAAACCTGAACGTCCCGCGCCGCCAGGCCCGGCATGGGGTGCCGTTCGCCGGCTCTGTCGAGGGGTGCGGGTGCCGCCGGTACGACTGCGGCGGCCTGGTCCCGGTCGACTGGTGCGCCGAACACGGGGACGCAGCCGGCCCGGTGATGGAGTGATGGCGATTCTTGAGAACGGCCACTGTCGCTCTTTGCCCCATTTGTTTTGGCGCTCGAACTGTGTGATTGCGACTCCAGTCCAGGGTTTGCCGGAAGCGGTCCCGGCTCCGCCGGGCTGGGGCCTCGTAGCAGTTCGGGCGACGCCCAGCCGATCGCCTGGCTGAGAGGGGAGCTACTCCTGGACGGCGGGTGCCTCGCCGAGGCGTTGGACCCCGCGAGTGGTGTAGAGACCGGCGGGATGGTTGGTCAAGCCGGCCTGGCGGACACGGCTTGGTCCAACGAAATCTGGCGCGTCGCGGGCTAGAGTCCAGTTGTGCCCCGAGCTACACGGCGGTTCTGGCTATGGGTAGTGGCAGCCGCCTCAGCGATCGTCGCCGTGTTCTGCTTCGTGCTGCTGCGACCAGCGCCACCAGAGATCTTCCTGCAGCCAGGTTCGGGGAGCGAGGACCAAGTTGTCTTCCAGCAGAAGGCAGCTCGTGACCGGGCCGCGCTGTTCACTGGGGTGCTGGCGTACTACCCGCCTGACCCTGTGGACGTCGGCGACTCCGTGGAATTCTCTGCCACCCTCGCCGGCCCCGAGGCCGAGGCGGACCTCCCCGACCCGGACCCATCGATGCCCACCGGCCCCGACCCGTTCCGATCGCCCGACCCCCTTCCCGACCTGAACCCATCCCCGAACCCATCACCCCGCGAGGAGCCCGAAGGGGCCGAGGAAACTCGCGAGCTGCCCGTTGGCGGAGTCCAAGGGGCACATTTGTCCGAGCCTCGCGGGGCCGTCAAGGCGGATCCGATCGGATCAAGTCGACAGTTGCTCGCCAGTCCACGGGACAAGGTGGAGTGGCGCTGGAACCTCACCCCGCGAAAGCCCGGCCAGTACCAGCTGAACCTGGTGGTCGAGACGTACCAGGGCGATACCGAGAACGTCATCGCCCGCACGGAACCACCGATCCATATCGCTATGACCGTCAACAGCACCTTCTGGTATCGCGGGCGAGGTTAAGGAGTGGATCATTGCCGCTGGTGCAGTGCTCGCAGCCCTCGGAGTGATCTTCGGTCCCTTCGGCAAGCGTCTAGTCGCGTGGGCCTCGGCCCGCATCGGCAACGGTCGCCGAGCATCCAAGGGCTGACACTGGGATCTCAGCTCAGAGCATCACCGCGTTTCGCGGTCAGCGCGACCAAGGGCCCGAAGACCCCCCAGGGCACCAGGCCCAGACCGTGGCCCAGCGCCTCGCCGCCCTCCTGGCCGCGGACCACTGCCTGAAGCCGAAACACCACCCCTAGTACTCCAGTAAAGGAATGTTGAGCGTGTTCAATTCTGGAGTGACAAAAGCCGTCCCGGCAAGGCATCATGAGCACCGTCTTGTGGATTCTCATGCGCCTGACGTCCTTTGGGGGGAACAGGCCGTTCGGCGTCATGTCATGCCGCACCGAACCGAGATCCACGCAGCCCTTTCCTCGAAGGAATACTGCTGGTGCGTCCTACTCGTGCGGCGGTCCTGCTCACCGCGGGCCTCGTCACCATCCTCGGCATACCGGCGGTTTCCGCCGCCGAGGCCCCGACCGACTTGTTCGTGAACAACGGCGAGAGCGCCAACTGCTCCGATACCGGCATCGGAACGCAGGACGCCCCGTTTTGCTCGATCCAGCCGGCGGCCAACGCGGCCAAGCCGGGCCAGACCGTCCGGATCGCGGCGGGCTCCTACCCCGGAGCCGTCACGATCGACCGCTCCGGGGAGCCGGGCAAGCCGATCACCTTCAGCAGCGACGCCGTCAGCCCGTCGAGGGTGAAGGTGGAACTGGTCAACCCCCTGACCATCGACGGCGCCTCCCACCTGGTCTTCCGTGGGATCAGGACGACGCGTGGTGCCTTGGTCGAGCGTTCCAGCGACATCACCATGGACACTTCCCTGCTCCTGCGCGAGCTCGTGATTGGTGCGGGGAGCGCGGACGTACGTGTCAGCCGGAGCTACATCATCGCTGCGCAGATCAGGGCCGGCGCCCAGCGCACGGTCCTCAGCCGCAACGTTCTCCGCAACGGTTCCCGGCCCGCGCTCACCGTAGTGGACGCCCCCCGCACGGCCCTGGCCAACAACACCGTCACCAGCTACTGCGATGAGGGCATCTCGGTCAGTGGCGGTTCCACCGAAACCTCGGTGTTCAACAACGTGGTCCGCGCCGAGACCTCCTCGTCCCCCTGCGCGACGCCCGCCGCAGCGCGCCACGGTGTCCTGGTGACGCAGAGCGCGGCGGCCGGCACCCGCGCCGACTACAACGTCCTCGTGCGCCAGCCCGATGTAACGGCGGCTCCCTACAACTGGGCGGGCACCGAGTACAAGACCCTCGCGGAGTTCCGGGCGGCGACCGGCCAGGGTCTGCACGACTTCTTGAACCCGGCGGACGTCAACGCCACCGTCGTCGACTCCGCCGACGCGACGGCCCCGGGCGCGCTGACCTCCCCAGACTTCGACGGCTACGACCCGATCGACGACCCCACCGTGGCCAACACCGGCAAGGACGGCGGGTTCCTCGACCGCGGCGCCTACGAGGGGCACGACCGTCTGAGCACCGTCACCATGTCGGTCGACCAGCCGTGGGCACCGGTGGGCACCAAGGTGGAGGCGAAGGCCTCGTCGAACAGCCGCTGGCCCGCCGGCATGTCGTACAGCGTGGACTTCGGTGACGGGACCGCTCCGGTCGTCACCCGTCAGGGCGAGGCCGCCGAGGCCGTCGCCTCGCACGTCTACAGCTCTCCGTGCGCGTGCGTGGTCAAGGTGACCGCGTCCAACGAGGCCGGGAAGAAGGTCTTCGCCGAGCAGCCGGTCAAGGTGACCCCGGCCGGCGCGCTGACCGCGGCCTTCACCGCCGCCCAGGTCCTGCCCGCCTCGGACAGCTCGACCGAGCGCATCTCCCCGCTGACCGTCCGGGTCGACCCGTCGGCCACCGCGACGCCGTGGCCGTTGAGCCGCGCCGACCTGGACTTCGGCGACGGCACCACCCAGCAGGTCTCCGACCTGTCCCAGGTCACGCACACCTACCGGACACCCGGCGACTACAAGGTGACCCTCACCCTCCAGGATTCCAAGGGCACCACGTCCACCTCCAGCCAGACGTTCAAGGCCGACTACGCGGCGTCCGGTTACGTGGCAGTAGAGCCGTTCCGGTTCTACGACAGCCGCGACGACACGCCCTCCATGCCGGGCGGCGTGCCGCTCGCGATGCAGTTGCCCTTCCATCTCAGCCAGCCGGAGCACCCGCTGTCGGGCAGCATGTCCGCGGTCGTCCTCAACGTGACCGTCACCGGTGCCTCTGAGGACACCCACCTCACCGTCTGGCCCCACGGACAGGATCGTCCCGCGACCTCCAACATCAACGTCCGCGCCGGCAGTACTACCTCCAACACCGTCACCGTTCCCGTCGGCGGCTCCGGGGATGCCTGGATGCAGCTCAACTCCGGCTGGGCGTCGATCATCGTGGACTTCGTGGGCTACTACCAGCCGAACATCGGGCAGCGGTTCACCCCGCTCACCCCGGCCCGGCTGCTCGACACCCGCACCACCGGCGGCGCGCTGCCCGGCGGCAAGTCCCGCACCGTCAAGGTCGCCGGCGTGGGCGGCGTCCCCGCCGACGCCACCGCCGTCGCCCTCAACCTGACCGGGACCGGCGCCACGGAGAACGCGCACGTCATCGCATACCCCTACCCGGCCAAGCGGACCGCCACCTCGAACCTGAACGTGGAGCCGGGCAAGGACAAGTCGAACCAGGCCATCGTGCCGGTCGGCCCGGACGGCACGATCACCCTCTTCACCAACTCCGGTTCCACGCACCTGGTGCTGGACGCGGTGGGCTACTACGGCAAGGACGGCAAGGCCCTGTTCAAGCCGGTCGTCCCGAAGCGTCTCGCTGACACCCGCACCACGGGCAAGCTCGCCCCGGGCGCCACGACGACGGTCTCCGGTCTGCCAGCGAACGCGGTGGGCGCGGTCCTGAACGTCACCGCGACCGATACCACCAGCCCGGGCTTCCTGACGGCGTACGCCTTCGGCGGCACACTCCCCGGCGCCAGCAGCCTCAACACGCTCCCCGGCGCCACCGTCCCCAACCACGTGACCACCCCGGTCGGATCGGGGAAGGTCAGCGTCTCCAACAGCTGGGGCGGCAGCAACCACGTCATCACCGACCTGCTCGGCTACTTCACCAACCCGTAGAACCACCACCTGACGCCGCCCCGGCCCCCGCACACGACGTGCGGGGGCCGGGGCGGCGGTGCTGTGCCAGACCCTTAGTCGGCGGTCCCGCGCGGTACGACCCAGCGCATCGGCTGGCCGGTAATGCACGACATGATCGCTACTGCCACCCGCGGCATCAGCTGGGACTCCCGGACCCTCGGCCCCGACATCGCACTGGACGTCATGGTCGGCAAGCGCCAGGACCTGGCCCTCCACGAGGACCATCTGACGGGCTGACCAGGCTGCTGCTCGATGCCGCCGACACCATCGGCGCGCGCGCCCGGCATCGCCCGCCTGGGACACTGCGCACACTGCGGTGGGAGCGGCTAGGGCCGGCCGCTGTGGGAGCGCTCAGCACTGGGCAAGCCTTAGGCGACCTGAGCAAGCCCTCACGAGGGGCTTGCCCAGACACTGTGGTTACGGGCCGTCCCGACCCGGGCGCAGGACGTCGGCGTAGATCCGCGCCCGGACACCGGGCTCGCCGGGATCCCGGCGCACCGGGCCGACACCCGAGGTTGCCCAGCGCTCTTCCAGTGCGGCCATGACGGCCCGGACGGTGTCCTCGTCCCCGCCAGTGATGTCCAGGACCACCAGGCCAGGCTCCGCGATGTGCTGCTCGTCGATCGGCTTCATGACCGCTGCGACGGCGGGGGACCGGAGACGGTTCGCTGACGGCCTCACCCGCACGAGGGAGTGGAACCGGCTCCGGCCCGGCACGCCCGGCGGGACGCTGTCGGGGTGCGGCCCCCGTGGCCAGGGCTGCACCCCGTACTTCCGAACGTACTCCGCGGCTGCAGGCGCCGGTGCGGCAGTCCGCGAGCTGCGGCGGCTGGCGGGCGTCACCCGTTCGCGCGCGGCCGGGTGCCAGTGGGGAGCGACGGGTACAGGCTGGGCGCATGTCCGCGACGCTGATCGTCTACCCGCCCGACGAGCAGGGCTGGCGCCGGGTGTGTTACGACGGCGTCGCCATCGGGGTCGCGCACCGGCCGGCCGACATCCGGGTCTTCCTCCCGGCCGCCGGGCTGGAGAACGCCGAGGACGTGGACCTCACCGACCCCGCTCACCGTGCGCCGGGGGATCACGCTCCTGCCGAGCATGGTCAGCGAGGGCCTTCTTGGCTGCTTCCTTGACGCTGGGTCCGCCGCAACCACTACTACGCCAGCGCCGACGAGCACCCAGTGGCCGCGGACCCAGTGGCCGGCCAGCGTGCGGCCTTCGGCGGCGGCGCGTGCGGCGGCGCGGAAGGCCCTCCACCACGGTGGAGGGTGTTCTGGTACAGCCGACCATGCCAGAAGCCACCCCCTGTCGTACTGAGGGGGTGGCTTCCGCGGTTGAATCAGAGCTTCCAGAGCTGGTCGGCGTACCTGGAGTCGCAGTCGTACTGCTTGACGACAGCGCTGTTGCCGGGGGTCTGCCAGGGGACCCACATGCAGCGGTTGCTGTTGACGTTACGCAGCTGGTAACTGCCGCCAGTGACTGGCTCTACCTTCCAGAGCTGGTCGGCGTATTTGGAGTCGCAGTCGATCTGCTTGACGACAGCATCGTTGCCGGGGGTCTGCCAGGGGACCCACATGCAGCGGTTGCTGTTGACGTTACGCAGCTGGTAACTGCCGCCAGTGACCGGCTCTACCTTCCACAGCTGGTCGGCGTACTCGGGGGCGCAGTCGTACTGCTGGGCAACAGCGTCGTTGCCGGGCGTCTGCCAGGGGACGTAGAGGCAGCGGCTGCTGTTGACGTTTTTGATCGAGGCAGTGGTGAAGCGAACCTGCTTGACCCAGTTCTGGGTGCCATCGATACGGACGTCGGACGCGCCGGTCGTGGTGGTGCCACTGTCGAGGCATTCGCCCTGCCAGGACCGGCCGGTGATGCCGACCAGAGCAGGCTTGCCGTTCTCGGTGCGCACGGCGGGGCCGCCTGCATCGCCCTGACAGACAGTCGCGTCGGCGGGGGTCTTCGCCGTCATAGGGAAGCTGGTGGCGGTCAGAGTGCCGACGGTGAAGGCGGCCGAATGGAGCTTGGAGGGAACCCACTCAGTGCGGGTGCGGCCGAAGCCGACGGCGGTGAGGGTCTCGCCGGTTGTGGGCGCGGTGGCGGACAGCGCGACAGGGGTGACGGCCGTGGCCGGCTTGGCCAGACGGGCCATCACGAGATCGCGGTCGGCGTGGGGGACGAGCTGGGTTACCTCGGTGGTGTGACCGCCGGAAGTGGCCAGATCGGTCCGGCCCACGGTGACGGTGGTCTTGTCCTTGGGCGCCCCGGCGGCGACGGTGCTCGTGTCGGCGGGGTTGTCGGCGAAGCAGTGCTTGGCCGTGAGAACCCAGTACTGGTCGACCAGCGCCGCTGTGCACGCCCGCTTGCTGTCACCGATGGTGATCTTGCCGGTGAAGGCCAGAGTGGCATCGCCCGAGGGAGCCGGGGGGTTGGCGTTTTCGCCGGTGACGCGTAGTTCGATGAGGGTGGAACGCACGGAGCCCCCAGTGGCTTCCCCATAGCTGGTGAAGTCGTTGGCGGGGGCGTCGATGACGGTCTTGGCGCCGTTGGCCTCGATGGTGGTCTTCACCGGGTACGACTCGGTCCAGATGCCATATGCGTCGGGGACGGCCAAGTTGAGGTAGCCAGGCTTCGCCTTGACGTCGAAGCAGTAGTCCTTTTGCCCGGAGCGGGTGTTGATCATCATGTCCTGCGTGCCGTCACATGCGGTCAGGACGATGTTGCCGTCACCGCGCTTGAGCACGATACCCTTTTCGGCTTCGATCTTCGCGGCATTCGGGTAGCCGAAGTCCTCGATGGCGTATGCCATGTCGCCGGAAGCCGTGGCGGTGACGGCTCCGGGTACGGCGTAGGCGACTCCGGCTGCCGCCGTGGTCGCCGTGAGTACCGACGCCAGGCCCACGAACAAGGCCTTACGCGGGCGGGATATAGCCATTATGGCCCTCTCGAGAATTTCACAGGACGAGACATAGCGGTCCCGTCAGTTTTCAGCAGATTGAATCACATCGAAGATCCACACCCCAACGGCTAGAGGTGATCAACATCTCACAGAAGGGGCGACCCGTCAGTGCAACCTTTTGACGCTGACAGGCTTCGCGTGAGCGTGGGTCTGCGCCGGCGAAACTCCGCTATGGGTGCGGGTTGATCGCTGAGTCGGACATTTCAGGCGGCAGTGGAGTTCCGCGGAAGCGGGGCCCGTCACTGGTGTCCAGATAGCTGTACGATCATGCGGCTCCAAGTCGGCCGTTCTTAGAGCGAACGCCGGCTTGTGGAGCGGCTACGCAAGCCGGCGGCGCGCCTATCTTTGGCGAATTCCAGCCTTGCGTGCCTTGACCACTTCCAGTCTTAGGGGGCTGCCGTGAAACGGCGCATACGCTTCCGAACCTCCGGTTCGGGAGTACTCAAGCACGTCTCTGCGCGCAAACGCGCATTGAACGCATTGCTAGCCACTGGTTTGCTGTCTGGTCTGCTCGGGGTACCCGCCGCTACGGCGGCCGAGTCTTCTGCGCCGGTTTCAGCGGGTGTGCGTGCCCAGGTTGTCGATCTCTGGGAGACCGGCGGGGCCGGTATCAAGGAGGCGGCTGAGCAGGCTCTACTGGGTGGCGACGATGCGATCCGGAAGTTCCTGGACGAGGCCCCGGTCATCCAGCACGACGACAACCGCGTTGATGCGGCTCGGCTGATGTCGACGAGTGGCCCGGGGGTTCGTGAGGCCATCAAGGAGGCTTGGGGTAAGCCTCCGGCTGAACTGCAGGAGCTTCTCGACTATGGCCTCAGTTACCCCCTGGACGAGGATCGAAAGGTCGACATCGCTCGCATCGTCGGCATGGGTGGACCCGGCGTCCGTGATGCGGGCAAAGCCGCCCTGCAGGGCACGTTCACGGACCGTGAGAAGTTTCTTGCCTCGGGCCAGTACGAAGCCCGCAAGGACGACAACCGAGTGGACGTCGCCCGGCTGACGAGTACTGGTGGTCCGAATGTGAAGGCGGCGGCGAAGGTCGCGCTGAAGGGCACCCCGGAAGACATGGTTGAGTTCCTGGAGGTCGGGCAGTTCGTCGCCCGAAACCGGGATCAGGAATACGCGACCATCGCGGATTTGACCGAGCAGGCGAAGGCGGCCGGCAAGCAGGCCGATGAGGCCACCAAGGCCGCTCAGGAGTCTTCGGAGAAGGCGATCGACGCCTCGGAGAAAGCCAAGGAGCTTGCGAAGAAGGCCGCGCAGGAGACCGCAGCTGCCAAGAACGACTCCCAGCGTGCGGCTGTGAAGGCCAAGCAGGCGGCCGACGCCGCTCGTGCGGCCGCCTCGGCGGCTCAGGAGGCCATAGGTTCGGCGAACGCGGCCAATCGTGCCGCGCGTCGTGCCGCGTTGGCTGCGATGCAGACCGCGTCGGCTGCGGCGGCCGCGGAGGACGCGGCGAACACGGCATACAACGCGGCGATAGCCGCTGCCGGCAATGCGGGTCAGGCGGAAGCAGCACGTCAGTCCGCGGCCAACGCGCGGGCCGCGGCACAGGCCGCGACAGAGTCGGCGAAGGCCGCCGACCAGGCAGGCAAGGCCTCCGCCGCTGCGGGTCTCGCTTCGAAGGCGGCCAAGGGAGCCTCGGCAAATGCCAAGGACGCCGCCGATGCGGCCGACGAAGCCAACCGTTATGCGGACGCGGCCGGAGGGCACTCGTCCGAGGCCCGCCAGGCCGCGGCTGAGGCGCGTCGTCACGCGAACGCCGCTGATTCTGCGGCCGACCGTTCCGCCGCTTTGGCGCAGCGCGCGGCGAATGCTGCCTATGGGGCACGTGACGCGGCGAACAGCGCCGCCACCCACGCCAACAACGCCGCTGACTATGCAGAAGAGGCGGCCCGCCAGGCAGGGATCGCCGCAGCCTACGCGGCACAGGCACAGAAGAACGCCGACGCGGCGAAGACGGCCGCTGAAGCAGCGGTGGCAGCGGTGAAGAAGGCGAAGGAGACCTTCGATCTCACTCGTGAGGCCGAGGCAGCCGACCTGCAGAGCCGTACCGACGCGGCCATCGAGCGCGCCCGGTCGATCAAGGCCGGCAGCGACGCCCAGATCTCCGCCGCGGCCTCAACGCAGGTCCAGGCTCTCACCCTGAACGACACGGCCACCACGCTGGCTCAAGAGGCCGCCCGCCCTGATGTGGACGTCAAGGCGACCGCAGCCAAGGGCCGTCAGCTCGCCATGCAGGCTATGAAACTGCTGGGCTCTTGGCACAAGGAAGCCGCCGCCCGCGCGCTCGCAGGTACTGACCAGGACGTCCTGGACTACCTGCGCACCCGTTGGAAAGAAGCTGGCCAACAGGACGTACGTCAGCGTGTTGTCCAGCTGAGCGCTCAGAGCCCCTACGCCTCCGTCCGCACCGCGGCTACCGAGGCCCTCAAGGGCACCCCCGAACAGATCGAGGTCTTCTACAGCAGCGGTCAGTACACGGCCGCCACTGACGACATGAAGGTCGACGTTGCCCGGCTCACCAACACCGGCGGACCCAGCGTCAAGGAAGCAGCCAAGAAGGCCCTCGCCAACGGCAGCGGCAAGGCCCTGGCCACCTTCCTCCAGGTCACCCAGTACGGCGAACGCGTCACCGACGAGAAGGTCATCGCCGCCACTCTGACCAACACCGGCGGTCCCGAGGTCAAGGCCGCCGCCAAGGTCGCCCTCGTCGGATCACCGGACCTCCTGCACGAGTTCGTCAGCACCGGCCAATACATGGCCCAGCGCAAGGACGACCTGGCCACCAACCACATCAACCTCGTCGAACGACTGCTGGCCGAGGGCCAGCAGGTCGCTGCCAAGGCGATGGAGAACCGCTGGCGCGCCGCCGAAGCAGCAGCCAAGGCTCAAACGGCCAAGGCAGAAGCAGACGCCGCCGCCGACGAGGCCAAGAAGTCCGCCACGGCCGCCACCCAGTACGCGGCCAATGCCAAGGCATCCGCCGATGCCGCCACCACCTCCGCGGCCAACGCGGCAAAGTCCGCCACCACCGCCCGTAACGCCGCCAACCGTGCAGAACAAGACGCCACCGCTGCCGAAAACTCCGCAGCCCAGGCCAGCTTCTCTGCCGCCTACGCACGCCAGTCCGCAGAACAGGCCAACGCCTCCGCCAGCAAGGCGCGGGACGCAGCCATCGCTGCCGGCAAAAGCAAGGAAGCTGCCGAAGGTGAGGCCAAGGAAGCCTGGAAGGCCGTCCTGGTCCTGCGGGAAAAGGAACAAGCCGAAGCCCTCCGCCGAGCCGAAGAGCAACGCAAGCAGCAGCAGCAGACCAAGCCCAAGAGGATCTGCGTTCCCCACCCCACCCGCGAGACGATGGCGCCGATCATGGCGTGTGCCCAGGACCCCGGGAACTCCATCATCCAGTTCCCCATCGATCCGGTTCTCAATGCGATCGTCTGGGAGGTCACGGGACTCAACGACATCAAGGCATGCATCAACGAGCCAACACTCCTCGGCTGCACCATGGCCGCCGTCGGTGTTCTGCCGGTCGGCAAGTTCAAGCTCCTGACGAAGCTGGACGACGGCGTCGAGATCGTGCAGGACGCA
The DNA here is from genome assembly GCF_056436685.1 of Streptomyces sp. NPDC043680. Lineage (NCBI taxonomy): Bacteria > Bacillati > Actinomycetota > Actinomycetes > Kitasatosporales > Streptomycetaceae > Streptomyces > Streptomyces sp. NPDC043680. The sequence goes on from NZ_JBWKCE010000022.1 coordinate 71,874, forward strand.
CGCCAAGGGCGGCGAGCCGTCGAATGCCTGGTCTCCTCGGTTCCCCACAGCTTCCCCGCGGGGACCAGGGTCCTCATGGCGGACGGATCCGATAAATCCATCGAGCAAATCCAAGTCGGTGACCTCGTCGTCGCCGCCGATGCTGCCACTGGCGAAAGCGGATCTCGCAGCGTCACCCGGACCATCCACACACCCGATGACCGGAACTTCACCGACATCACCCTCGCAGACGGCTCCGCCGTCACCTCCACTGATGGTCACCCCTACTGGGCTGAGAACCGTCAGCATTGGATCGAAGCAAGGGATCTGCGAGCCGGTGACACCCTGCGGGCGCCCAGCGGAGATGCCGTCAAGATCGGCGCTACTCACGACTGGACCGGTCTGCGATCGGCTTATGACCTCACTGTGGACGACCTCCACACGTACTTCGTGCTCGCTGGCACCACACCGGTCCTCGTTCACAACTCCACACCGTGTGAAATCGTCCTTGACACGTTCAACAGCTATGAGCCGGCTCGTAACAAGGCGCTCGAGCTGCTGGGGGAGATCGATCAGACGACGCGAGTTCCCTACGTCAGCCGTATGGAGGCCGCCACAAGCACGTATGGCAAGGTGGTAGGGTTCACGACCCGTGTAAACGGGGAGTTCAAGCGGTTCCGTATGGACTGGGACCCGGAGAAGGGGCCCCACATCAATGTGGAAGTCGGCAAGGGTGAGTCTCGACGGAAGTGGGCGGTCCCGTGGAAGGGAACGGAAGCGGAGTTCATGAAGCTTCTGGACAGCATCCAATGAGCCTGCAAGATCTCTACGGTACAAGGCCTGATCTGCTGCCACCGTCCATGGTCAAAATGGCCCGCGTCGATGGTGCGCACGGTCCGCGTCGGCAATGGATAGGACGAGCCGATGTGGTTTTGCTGAGCCTCCAAACCCATCAGCGATACGAGAGCGAAATCCTGGCGAGCTATCCACGTAATGCCGATGGCTCCATCAATTGGACCGGAGCGCAGACTGATGTCCTGGCTTGCTTCGAAGAGGCAGACTTTCGCACAGTGAACGAGGCGATCCATCATTTCATGCCATTGGACGGGGATCTAATCGTCATGTGGGGAAGCGTCGTCATGCCTAGCCTGAGGTTGAGCAAAACGACTCTCCTCTCGTCGACGTCCGAAATACTCGAAGTCAGCCCCGATTTCTGGATCTACTCCGCCCAAGACCAGATTCTCATGGAAATGTCGTTCTCAGGTGTGTTGACCGTGGCAAACGTGCGACTGGGATAGCAGCAAGCGGCAAGACTCGGCAAGGAGTGCAGTCAGACCCGTTTGAAATTGTGCGGCGGGGTGAGGTCGTAGAGACTTCACCCCGCCTCGCTATAGCTGATCCCTGGGGGCATTTGGGTCGATTGCACTTGGAGGACCAGGTTCTGCCCGTCGGTGACGGGGGCGCCGGTTTGGCAGGATTGCCGGTTTCAGTGAAAGTGCTTACTAACGGCCCGACTAAAGTCCCAGGTCGCGGAGCCTTCTCCCCGCACACGCGGGGATGAACTCGGCTTGACCGACCGGTTCAGTCGCATCTCAACCGGCGAGAAGATCCGCCGGCTCGTGGGAGTTGTCGCCGTCGATGGAGCTTCGCGGCATGGCGGCCTCTGCAGGTCCAGGTCTGGCCGACTGGGTGGAGTACCGGGCTTGCCCCGGCTTGCGGCGTGTTCGCCGGGCCTCTTCACGGAGGTCGCGGGCCGTCCGCTCCGACTACTGAGGCGGCACGGCGGGTCTGAAGCGTACGGCCGCGCTCCTCACGAAGCGGGGAAGGCGTGTGCCGGCGTTCGCCGCCCGACTGGAGCAGGCGGGCGAACAGGGCCGAGGGCGGTACGCCCAACTCCTCGTGCAGCAGGCGCCGGAAGGCGACGTAGTGACGCACCGCCTCGTGCACGTTCCCCTCCGCCAGATGCGCGGCGACGACCGCTCGGTGCGCGCTTTCCCGCAACGGTTCCGTCCGCACGCTCGTCAGGGCGGTCTCCAGGGCGAGTGCGTGCTGACCTTCCCGGGCCAGGCCGTTTGCCAGCGCGTCGAGTGCATGCAGGCGCAACTGCCGCAGCCGTTCCCGTTCGAGCAGCACCCAGTCCTCGTCCCAGCCGGGCAGCAGTTCCCCGTCGCCGAACAGGACCGCCGGCACCGCCTCCACGCTGGCCACCCCCAATGCCCCCCGGCGACCGCACCACACGCAGCGCCGTGTCGGCGAGCACGCGGGCGTCCACGGTCACGGAGTCGACGAGCGAGACCGTGTTCCTGCAGCAGATGACCAGTCTCCGGTCGCCATGGGGAAGCGTGCACAGTGCGCTGCGCAGGCTGCCCCTGGCGCGCGCCTCGGTGGCCTCCGGCCACAGCGTGCCCGCGAGGACCGTCCGGCTGACGCACGAGCGCAGTCCCACGAGTGCCAGCAGGCGTTGCGCGTTCCCGGACAGGTTCACCGCCTCCGCGCCGTACGTCAGCAGGAACTGACCCAGCAGCCGCAGGTGGGGAGAGGAGGCTGATGTCGAGCGGTCCATCGTTCCTCTCACAGGGTGGATAGGGGCGCTTCACGGCGCCGTGTAGCGAAACTCCGGTCCGTAGTTCTTGCTGCCGTCGGGCACCACGCGATTCATCAGCTCCCGAGCGGGTGACAGCAGCGCGAACATCTTCTGCACGGCCTTGTCCAGAAGCGCCGTGGCCTCGTCCTCGTCGTCCTGCTTCCACGCCTGCTCGAGCAGTTGTCGTGGTATTTGTCGCCGTCCTGCTCCCTGCGTGCGCGGGGATGACTCCCGATTGCCGTTGACGACCGCAGACTCCCTGACGGGCTCCGGCTATGCCTCCCCGCGGAGGCGTCGGGCGATGTCGATGTCGTCCTGCAGTGCGCTGAGTCGGGGGTACGGCTCGCGGGTGGGGTCCAGGACGCAGACGTGGAGCTTGTCGCCCGCGCGGGGCGGCGCCACGCTCGCGTCCCACCAGGACGGGTGCTTCACCTGGTCGATGAAGCCGAATACGTCCTCGTGGCCGTCCACCTCGACCTTCGCGCCCACGGGCGCGACCGCAACGACTGTCACATCGAGTTCCTGGTGGTCGTGGAATCTCAACTCGGTCCTCCATAGACGTCGACCCAGCTGCGCCGCTGCGTCAGCTCGTTGAACCGGTCGAGCTTTTCCACCGGTATCTCGAATTCGAGCCGGACGGCGCCACCCGGCCCGTTCCGGTCGTGGACCTTCACGTGGTCCACGAATTCTTCGAGGAATTTCGGGTGCATTTCGTACTTGACCATGCCCTTGGCGAAGTTCGCTCCGGTCGGCCCAGCGTACTCGGCGGCCACTGCCCGTTCGCCGAAGTAGATCTTGCCGTCGGAGATGATGCCGCCGCCGATGTCCACCCCCGGCTGGTGGTTGGCAGGGTTCGGCCCGTGGTTCAGTTCGTACTGGGCGTGGGCACCCTTCGGCGTGCGGTAGATCGGGACGTAGTCCGGGGCCAGGCCGAGGTAGTCCGTCCACGCATGCGGGTTGGCCACATAGGTGAAGGGGTTCGGCGCGGGGGTGAGGCCGAGGGGGTCCGAGGTGAGGTAGCGGGCGTTCTCGGGGTCGTAGTGGCGGAAGTGGTTGTAGTGCAGGCCCGTCTCCGGGTCGGCGTACTGGCCCGGGAAGCGCAGCGGTGTGTAAGCGGTGCTGTTCGCCGCCCACGTGGTGAGGCCCCACAGCGTGGAGCGGGTGTGCCAGGCCACGTCGCCGGACTCGTCGACCAGCTCGGTGGGAGCCCCGACCAGGTCGGTGACGATGGCGAAGAACCGGGAATCGACCTCTTCCTGTGACGCGTCGAGGATGCGTTCGGTCTGGGCGATGGGCCGGATGTCCTCGTGGTCCCAGGTGATGGCTACGACGTGGGGCTGCTCCAGCGAGCTGGTGGTCTGCTCGCACAGCGTGTTTCCGTCCCAGGTGAAATCGATCCGCTCGGCGACGCTTTCGCCGTCCTCCGCCAGGCGGAGCTTGGCCGAGCGGCGACCCAGTGGGTCGTAGAGGTAGCGCCACTGGGTGCCGTCAGGGGTGGTCGCGGAGACGAGGCGGTCCTCGGCGTCCCACACGTAGCGCCATACGTCCGGTTTCCGGGAGGGACGGGTCTTGCGGCGCACGGTGACGCGGCCGAGCCGGTCGTGCTCGTAGCGTACGGCCCCGGCGCGGGTGAGGCGGTTGCTGTCGTAGGTGCGCTCGCCGTTCGCCTCGCTGCCGGGGTGCTCTGCCGGCCAGGAGGCGAAGGTCTGGTTCCCCACCTGGTCGTAGGCGTAGGTCTCGGTCCAGCCGGCTGCATGGACCGCGGTGACCCGCCCGGCGGCGTCGAGCTCGTAGTCCCGCCGTCCGCCGGCGGTGTCGTCGACCGCGGTGAGGTGGCCGTCCGCGCGATAGCTGTAGTCGCGGTGCCGCACGCGGGCGCCGGCCGGACCCGTGACCGTCTGGGCCGTGAGGCGTCCGGCGGGGTCGAAGGCATGGGTCAGGACGAGGGAGTCGCCGATCCGCCGCGTCACCTCGCGGCCTGCGGCGTCGTACGTGAAGTCGAAGGAGCGGCCGGAGGCCGTCATCGCCGTGCGGCGCCCGGCAGGGTCGTACGTCCACGTCGTCGTCGCGCCGGTCGGGGTGGTGCGGCTGGTGCGGCGCCCCAGGTCGTCGTAGGTGTAGGTCAGCGTGCGTCCGTCGACGGTCTCCGACAGCAGCCTGCCTTCGCGGTCGCGCAGCAGGGTGACCGTCGTGCCGTCGGGGCCCTGGGCCTCAGCGAGCTGGTCCGTGAGGTCGTAGGCGTACGTGGTGACGCTGCCGTCCGCATCCTTGCGGACGATCTGGTCGAGTGCGTTGCGTTCGAACGTGGTCGTCTGGCCCAGTGCGTTCGTGCGGGAGGCGAGAGCTCCGGTGGGCTCGTACGCGTAGGTGACCGTACGGTCGTCGAAGTCCGTCTCGGAGGTGAGGCGCCCCGCGGGGTCGTAGGTGTAGTTCCAGGTCAGGCCCTGCGGATTGGTGACCTGGGTGAGACGCAGTTCGGCGTCGTGCTGGAAGGTGTGGCGTACGCCATCGGGGCCCGTGCGGGCCGTGAGGACGTCGAACTCGGTGTACTCGAACCGGGTGACCCCGCCGAGCCGGTCGGTGTGGCTGGTGCAGTTCCCCTCGCCGTCCCAGGTCCAGCTTTCGGCGGCGCCGTCCGCGTGGACGCGGTGGGCGAGCCGGCCTTCGACCGTCCACTGCAGATGCGTGGTGGCGCCTGCCGGGTCGGTGATGGTGATCGGGCGACCGAAACCGTCCCGCACGAAGCGTGTGGTGGCGCCGAGCGGGTCCGTGACCTCGACGGGGAGTCCGGCGCGGTCGCAGCGGATGGTGGTCGTGTGGCCGAGGGGATCGGTGACGGAGGTGAGGCCGCCCGCTTCGTTGTAGCCGAGGCGGGTGGTCCTGCCCATCGAGTCGGTGGTCGCGACGCGGTTGCCGCGCTCGTCGTAGGCGTACCGGACCACCTGGCCGTCGGCCCGCTTGATGTGGACGGGCAGGCCGAGCTCGTTGTGCCGGGCCGTGGTGCCTCGCCCGTCGGGACGCAGCACGCTGACCAGGTTGCCGCCGTCGTCATAGCCGTAGGCGGTGGTGCGGCCCAGTGCATCGGTCCGGGCGAGAAGACGGTTGTGGCGGTCGCGGATGTAGTGGGTGGTGTGGCCGAGCGGATCGATGTCGGCCACGATCCTGTACCGGTCGTCGACGAGGTACCGGCGGGTGTGGCCCTCGCCCGTGACGGTCTCGGTCACGCGGTGGCCCGTCGCCTCGTCGACGGCGTCGTAGGCCAGGCGCAGCACCATGTGCCCGTCGCCGCCGCCCTCCGCGACGCAGCGGTCCTGCTCGTCGTACTCGTACGAGTAGGACCGGTCGTTGGTGTCGGTCCAGGAGGTGATGCGGGCGCGGTCGTCGTAGGTGAAGCGCAGCGGCAGACCGGAGGAGTTGACGACCTCCGTGAGATTCCCGTCCGTGTAGCCGTACGCGAGGATGCGCGGGCCGCCGTCGAGGTGGAGGGCGGTGATGCGGCCGTCGGCGGTGTCGAAGCGGAGGCGGTGGCCGGCGGAGTGGGTGATGCCCAGCGGGGTGCCGTGTGCGTCGTACTCGAAGGTGACGAGGTTGCCGTTGCGGTCCTCAAGCTGGGCGATCGGGGCAATGCCGTCCCTGTCCGGGTCGCCGGCAGGCGGGGTGAAGCGGCGGACGTGCCCGGTGTCCGGATCGGTGAGGGTCCAGTCCCCGTCCGGGGTGCGCTCCAGCGGGTGGCGGGGCGCGGAGGCCGACAGCGGTACGACGGCGACGCCGGGAGCCGGATGCGGGTACGCGACGACCAGCCCGTCCTCGGTGACGAGCATGACGCCCTCGGCATCGACCTCCAGGTGCTGGTCGATCGTTGACGTCCATGTGGGGCCGAACCAGCGGCCTGCGGTGTATCCCGACTCGGCGCGGCGGACGAAGGCCAGCGGCAGGGTGCCCGGCAGCACGATGTCGGTCTGCGGCAGGAACATCCGGCCGGTGGCCAGGTCGATCGGGTCGGTGTTGTCGTACCGCTTGGCGACGTCGGGCGTCTCGCTCATGTGCGGACCGTCCGCCGTGTGCCTGGCCCGGGCCGGGCCCTTGACGTCATCCAGGTGTTTGGCAGCGGTGCCGAGCTTCTTGAGGGAGCCCAGGCCCTTGGAGCCGACGAGCTCGGGGATGAGCTTGCCGATGCCTTCGGAGGGGTCCTTCATGAACTCGTCGAGCATCTGCTTGCCCGCCCCCATGGGGTCGTTGGCCATGGTGACCAGGCCCGCAGCGGTGGAGTTGAGGCTGGTCAGGTACTCGGCGGGGTGCGTGATGTTGTAGGGGTCCAGCGGGTTGAGGGCACGAGCGAAGTTGACGATGCCGGCGGTTCCCTTGACGACGCCGCCGACCAGGTGGGTGGTGGCGAGGTCGAGGTAGTCCATGCCGTCGCCGAGCTGCTCGGTGTACGAGGGCTTGGGCGGGGCGGCATCGCGGGCGGCGCGGACGGCTGCGGCGGTGGTCTCGGCGACCTCGTTGCGCTGCTTGCGGGCGTTGTCGAGCTTCTCCTGCGCGGCGTGGGCCATGGAGGTGCCGGGGTCGTGGAAGTCGCCCGGCCTGGGGGGCAGCGTCTCCTTCTTCGCCTCGTAGGCTTCCTTGTATTCCTTGACGAGCTTGTTGTGCGCGGTGCGGGCGTCTTCAGAGGCCTTCTTCGCCTTGTTGTAGTCGTCCAGGGCCTCCTTGGCCTTGCCCTGCGCCCACTCCACGGTCTCGGCGAACCGGTTCATGGCATCGGCGGCCTTGCCGAAGGCGTCGGCGGCCTTGAACCAGCGCGGCGGCTCCTTGGCCACCTTCTCGCGGAAGGTGTCCGCGGTCTTGCCCTTCAGGCCCTCGGGCTGGCTCATGGTCTTCAGACCGTTGCCGACCGACTCGAAGGCCGCCTTGAAGTCGTTCAGGTGCGAAACCTGCGCACGGATCTTGGAGACGCTGCCATAGACCAGCTTCTTGGGGTCCTCGGTCTGGCCGAGCTCCAGCTCGGAGACGTCGGCGCCGAGCTGGTTGGCGGCCGAACGGGATTTGTCGCGGATCCAGTCGCCGGCGTCCTCCAGCCCGACCTCGTCGGCGGCGTCGGCAAGCTTGTCACCGCTCCACTCGACGAAGTCGCCGACCTTCTCGACCCCGTCCTCGACCTTGTCCTCGATCGAGTCCGGTACGAAGTCCCGCCAGCCCATCAGTTACCGCCCCCGTCGCCCTTCGTCTGCTCCAGCAGGTCCTTCAGCGACCCGATCTTCCCCGTCGAGGTCACCGTGTCCTTGGTGTCGGACCAGGTCTGCTTGATGTCCTGACCGCTCTTCTTGAACGACTCGGCGCTGTAGTCCGGCTTGTAGACGTCGGCGCTGAAAATGTCACCCCAGGACTTCTTCTCGATCTCGTCCTCACTGGCGTGCGGGTTCCCGTACGCGGCGTTCGCCACGACCTTGAACGCGCCCTGGACGTACTGGTCCTCCTCCCACATCGTCCCGGCGGCGATGCCGAGATTGCCGGCAAGGGTGGAGGCGTTCTGGATGAGGCTGCGCACGCCCCACTCCCAGCGCTCGCAGAAGTCCTCGAAGTCCTTCGACAACGCCCCGTGCCCGGTCTCCATCGCGGTCATCGACAGGTTCTCGAACCCCGCCCCCTGCGAGGCCCCGGCCGCATCCCCCGACTCCCGCAGCTCCGAAATCGCCGCCCGCAGACCCTTCTGGATCGCGGCCACCGCCTGCGGGGATACCTCAAGGCCACCATCGCCGGCCATCAGGCCACCTCCCCGGATTCGGTCTCGGCCTGGATATCCACCGCGTATGCGTCGGGGACGATCCCGGCGACGGGCGGGAACAGCATCGACCCGTCCGCGTCGGCCACGTTCACGGCAACCCCGGCCGGGCCGTCCACCTCCGGGACGACCGCATCGACCAGACGCGCACCCAGGATCGCCAGGTAGGGCCATTCGCGGCCGGCTTCCCCGCGGGCCTCGGCGAACCGGGCGAGCGCTTCCTCGTCCGTGAACGCGTAGAACCAGCGGATCCCGCCCGAGAGGGCTGACATCAACCCGCCCTCGGCGTCCGTGGCACCCTCCGTCAGGGGAGCGAGCAGCACAGTCCGCCGGAACTCGCCCACCAGGCGTCTGGGATCCCCGGAACCCGCTCGGTACGCGGCTATCTCTGCGGCCAGTTCCATACTCTGCGTCCCCCTTCAGGGTGATTGACACCCCACAGGGAACATTACCTTGATCGCCAAATCACCTGATTGGGGGTCATGGCCGCCTGCGTGTCGAAACCCGCCGGGTGCCGGCGGCTTGGCAGTAAGCGGCACACGAACCCTCGACAGCAGTTCGGTGATCTGCGCGTTCATCGACGGAGCATGCGTGCTCTCGGCCTGCAGACCGGTCCGGAGCTCATGCGCACCAGCCCTGTCGCCCGGACCGGCTGCGCGCGGAGGCGGTGGAGGCCCTCCGAAACCTCCATGCGGTCAGGGGCGGCTCGCCGAAGGCGATTCCACACGCTCAGCGTCTGTTCGCCATCATCGGATGCTCCTGGCAGGCCGGCGGCCCTGGGCCGCGATCCTTGTCAGCCTCGCCGTCGTCGGCCCGCCACCCGCCTGTGCTGGCTCGGACGTAATGATTTGTCATGAAACACGTTGATTGCCGGATTCGATGGAAGTGCTGAAAAACGGCCCATCGCCCAGATAGAGTCGCAGGTCAGTAAGCCTGCTCCCCGCGCCCGCGGGGATGACCCCTGTCTTTCGATACTGGGGATTTACTGCACGTCCTGCTCCCCGCGCCCGCGGGGATGACCCCACCGAACGAACACCGACCAACCCCTTGCGCCCCTGCTCCCCGCGCCCGCGGGGATGACCCCGCAGCTGACACGGTCGTTGTGCCGGCGGTCATCTACTCCCCGCGCCCGCGGGGATGAGCCGCCTCGGCTCTGGCTTCGTGCTGCTTTTCCCGGATGCCCGCGCGCAGGACGGACCGTTCGCGGACGAGGTTTTGGCGCTACCACCCGGATCCGTGCAGCGCATCCGGCGGTGGTCCGCGGGCTGGGTGTCCCCGTACCAGCCGTCTACGGGCGGTCGCCCTCGCGCTGTGGCTGGCGCCAGGTGTGGGACGGGAGGGACTCCGCCAGGGTGTTGAAGAAGCGCTGGTCCCGCCACGACTCCAAGTTGCCGATCACGAAGAGGCGGCGTTTGGCGCGGCTCACCGCCACGTTGAGGAGGTTCGGGCGGGAGGCGGCCCACGCGCGGGCGCCCGGGCGGCGCGGGTCCGTGCCCAGGACCAGGATGACCACGTCGGCCTCCTTGCCCTGCGTCGTGTGCACCGTACCCACCCGCTCCGCCGGCATCAGGTCCAGCACGCCCGCTTCGCGCCCGCCACCACCTGTCGGAACGGGCTGATCACGAACACCTCCCGCGCCAGGTCCACGCCCTCCTCGCCCAGCCGTTCCAGGATGCGCCGCAGCGCACGGCCCTCCTCCGGGATCCAGCGCCCGTCCGCCTCCGCCCCGGCCACGTCCACCCAGCTGCTCGTCGGCCGGTAGACATACGGCTCGCGCCGCGCCGTCCCCTGGACCATCAGGCCGTCGTAGGCCACCGCGTTGCTGATGGAGAACATCGGGTCGTCGCACCGCCGGTGCACCCGCAGCGGCGAGCCGACCCACACCTCGTGGCGGCCGTCCGGGAGTTCGGCGGGCAGTAGGGTGCCGTAGCGGTTGGCGCGGTCGGCGAGCTGCTGTACCGACGTACGCCCCGGCGCCCACTCCTCCGCGACACCGAAGTCGTCGCGCAGCGCCCGCTGCGCCGTCCACGGCAGCACCACGACCGGCTCCAGCTGCAGCGGGTCGCCGACGACGACCGTACGGCGGGCCCGCCACATGCCGCCCACCGCCATCTGCGGGGTCGCCTGCCCGGCCTCGTCGACGAACAGCTAGCCCAGCGCCTCCGGCCCCAGCCGCCCGAACACCCGGTCCAGCGAAGCGAAGGTGGTCGACACGACGGGCACCACCACGAACAGGCTCTGCCACGCCGCCCGCAGATGAGCCTCGGGCACCGTCTTCGGCACCGACCCGGTGACGGCGTCCATCGCGGCCATCAGGTTGGCGTACATCGTGCGGGCCGTGCACCGCAGGAAGGCCCGGTGGAGTTCGAGGGCCGCGAGGAACACCTCGCTACGCGCCTGCGGACCCTGGCCGACTGGGAAGCGGAGATGATCCCGGCGAACTACGCCCGGCTCAAGGCCGCCCACGCCGCGCGCCCCCACGCGGGCTACGGCTACATCGAAACCCACGACACAGCAGCAACCACCCCGAGCAGCTGACTCATGGCCCTCAGCCGTCCTGTGGGCGGCTGAGGGCCTGCGCCGGAGGGTGAGGGCGGAGACATCGAGTCGTCCGAGAGGGACAGGCACGACGTGCCCGAAGCGGGTTGGTGCTGGGGTGTTATGAAGGCTCAGGCAGGGACACGACTTGTCGCTGATCACTGAAACTGCGCAGTCGTCATGCTCCTGACCTGGGGTTGCGACACCGCGGGTGATTGTCGTTGAGTCGCAGCGGTAGTTGTCATTTCGGGTTGCCGTTGTTTTCGCTGCTCAGGGGTGGGTTTTCTCCTGGTGGTGACATTTTGATGCGGTGTGTTCGGTGTCATCGGCGTGTGTGTTGCTGGTCAGCCGGTTGCGGTGGCTATGGGGTTTGGCGGGCGTCCGGGCCCGGGTCAGTGGCGGCTTCCCGACTTCGCTGTAACCGCGCAGGTCGCGCGTGTTATCCGGGATGCGTCCCGGACGGGCGGGGTGCGAGCATGGCGTATGAGCAGCTTCCTTCCTACCCTCACCGAACGCCGATCGCCGTGGGTCACCTTTACCTCCTCCGCCGATCCTTGGAGTGCTTCGGCCTGACCTCCTACGCCGGGCCCGTCGCCGGGCTGAGCCTCTCGGTGGGGCGCGCCGACGACGAGGACGACGGCGCCGAGCGCGACCCGGACGACCCCGAGCAGTGCGATCTGACCCAGCCGCTGTACCTGATGGCGATGTGCCCGGCCGGGAACGCCACCGTGGACGACTTCGAGGACGGTCTGGCCGACTGTGCCAGCGAGCCGGTCCGCGCGACCGCGCGGCGCCTGGACGCCGGGCTGGGGCGGACTCGGCTGGCCAGGGTGCGGGGCATGGAGGAGCGCTCCACCACGCCGTGCCCGATCTGTGGCGACCGCTACCCCGCCCATCACCTGCTGGGGAACTCGCCGAGCGCCGCGCCGGTGTGCCCCGCGTGCGTCTTCGACGGCGACCAGCCCTACCGCACCGACCTTCCGTACCTCGCCGTCCAGCTTGACCGACTCCTGCACGAAGACCTGTCCGCCCCGGCGGGATGGGACGCGGTCGCGGCCGTCCTCGCGCTGACCTGCGGTGCGAACCTGCGCGCCCGGCTCGACCGCGCGCTGCGCGAGCGAGGCGGCTGGCCGTTCGTGATGGAACGCTGGGGCGAGCCGCTGACCCGCTCCTGGATCTGGCTGTCGCCGCCCTCCGACCGCCACCCGATGTTCCGGCACCTGGGCGCCGGCGCGAACCTGGCCGCACTCGTCGACGCCGTCGACCGCCACGACCCCACCGCGCGCACCGCGGCGAAGGCCCTGTGCCGCGAGGTGGGCGTGCACTGGAGGGACGCGCTGTGGCCGGCCGCGATCGCTTTCGCGGTGCGCTCGGATTCGATCGGGTTCAATCGGGTTCGATCCGAGTGGGCGAGAACCGCGGCATGGTGGTGGCGCGGCACCTGCACTCGTCGCCTCCCGGCGTGGACGGTCGTCCGTTGGTGGACGAAGCAGGCTTGCGGGCCGCGCATCTGGCTGAGATGTGCGAGGCGCACGCGTCGGCCGTGGTCCCAGTTCTCTACCGGCAGGGCCCGCCCGCTGCGGTCGTCCGTCGACTCAAGCACCTCGCGCACACCGTCACGACGGGCCACGACATAGCGGTCCGTCCTTGATGACACGGACCTGCCCGTCCTCGGTGACGGGGTCATGCTCCGAGGCCGGGATCCAGGAGATAGCTCCGGCCCGAGGGCAGCGTCCGTCTGCCCGTCGTGGCCGCGTCCAGCGCGGCGGCGAGCCGCGACTTCCCGCGCCCAGCCGACCCCAGGCGTCCGGCGGTCACTCAGATTGCTTGCACGAAAGGAGGGTTGAGACTGTCGTGAGACTGCGGCGGCCCGTCCGGTCGGTAGCGTCATGCCCGCCGGATCCGGACGGGGAGCACCCCTTCCGGACCGGTACACCTCAGTCACGTCCGTCACTGGAAGGACCGACAATGAAGTTGGCCCGCACATTCGCAGCGGCCCTCATGGCCGTGATCGCGGCCTTGTTCGTGATGCCCTCAGGCGCCACAGCCGCCGCCTTCGCCACCGTGCCCACCACGGACAAGTACTTCACCGGCGAAGGCTGGGGTCCGTACAACCTCGTCCAGCAGATAGCCGTCAACTCGGCCTACGCGCAGGCCGCGGCGGAAGGGTACCCGTCCTCTCTCTGCCACATCACCCAGGGGCCCTCGGAGCCCGTCCCCGTCTGGCAGGGCGGTGACACGTACCAGTCCTTCGTGAAGATCCACTGCTTCCCGCCGCCGCCGGCGGGCTCCGGCCCGATCGTCGCCGTGCCCAACGGCAAGTGCGTGGACGTCAAGGACGGCAGCACCCAGGACGGCGCCATCGTCCAGCTCTACAACTGCCACGGCGGCAACAACCAGATGTGGGTCCTGGAGCCCGACAAGACCATCCGCTCCATGGGCCACTGCCTGGACGTCCAGTACGCCAAGACGGACAACGGCTCGCGCCTCGGCCTGAACTCCTGCCACGGCGCCGCCAACCAGCAGTTCGAGCTGCTGGCCGGCGGCAAGCTGCGCAGCGTCCACTCCGGCAAGTGCGTGGACGTGCTCAGCACCCTCTTCGGCAACCGCCTCGTCATCTGGGACTGCTCCGACGCCCGTCCGTACCAGAACTGGCGCGGCTCGGCCCTCGGCCTCTGAACCTCCGGACGCCCGTGAGCACGGCCCCCGGCCCCCACCGGGGGCCGTGCCTCTGCGTCAGCGGCCCGCCAGAAAACCGCGGTGCGCTCGTGTACCCGTTCGTCACGCCCGCCACCCGGGCCCCCGCCCGGTCTCTGGTCGTGGCACCCTGGGGGCCAGGTGCAGGTACACAGACGCCCTGCTGTACCGCGTCGACGCCCGGCAAGGCCACACGGACGGCGACTACATCGCGATCACCTCATGGCTTCGCACGACACGTGCGAAGGCCGCCCCAACAAGGGCGAGCAGGGCACAGGCGGGCAGTGAAGTAACAGGCGCAGCACTCTTCGTCGATCAGGGCAACGATCTTGTTTCGAGGTCGGCGATGCAACCCCGGAGGCAGGCGATGCCGCTGTCGTCGAGCCCGCCGTTCAGCTCCCTGTGCACGAGGTCGGCGACGTCGGCGTCCAGGAGGACCAGGTCCACGCCGTCGAAGTCCACACCGCGGAAGCCCTCGGGGGACAGTGACTGCCGGTGGTCCTCCCACAGCCGGGCGAAACCGCCGTCGGGCTGTGCGCCCACGGCCTCCGGGGAGGTCGTCCGCGTCCGGCGGTGTTCCGAGCCGCCGAGCTGGTCCTCCACCTCGTACGTGCTGTCATCCCCGCTCTGCACGTGCCCGGACGATCTGGGCTGGCGCACCTGCGGCAAGGCGCACCTGGGCATCTGGGGGTTCGCCAACCAGCAGTGGTGTCCTGCCCGTCTGACGGGACGGACAGGTGTCCGCGGCCCGCAGGAGGGGTGGCGGACACCTGTCGATGTCAGCTTGTCACCGGCCTGCACTTGGCGAGGACGACGGTGGCGAGCAGGGCGAGGCCCTGGTTGAGTCTGCGGAAGTACGTGGCCCGGCTCAGGTGCAGCCGGTTCGCGATGAACTCGTGCCCGCCGCACCGCTCCACGTAGTACTGCGACAGGATGCGCCCGGCTTCCGTCTCCGTCGCGACCGTGCTGTTCAGCAGGTGCTGCACGCCGGATTCGAGGAGTTCGCGCAGTGCGGCCGGGTCGCCGGCCACGGGCAGCAGCGGGCTGCGGGCGAGCAGCTGCGGGCGGTGCAGGGCGTCCAGCGCCTCACGGATGCGGCGGCTGAGCCAGGCCGCGTCGTCGGGCAGCACCGGGGCCGGAGACGGAAGTCTGAGCCGCTCCAGCCAGGGCGGCACCCCGCCTTCGCCGGCGAAGTCCTGTGAGTACACCCGGCAGGCGGAGCCCCCGCCGTACACGTCGTGGCGGAGCTGCCCGTGTGCGCGGACCCCGACGTGCTCGTAGAGCGCCTGGTACTCGGGGGAGGGCGTCGAGGTGACCAGCCGGCCCCGGCCGACGGCGGTGGACAGCAAGTGCCGGAAGAGCGCCGACCGGGCCGCCTCCTGCCGCTCCTCGTACACCGCGAGGCCGATGAAGAGCCCACCGCCGGACGCGGCGTCCGCGTGCTGCTGGAGCAGCGGTTCGAGGACCGCCACGGTCGCGTCGTGAATCGGCGCGGTGCTGCTGAGTCCGACCGGTCGGTCCTCCCGGTCACACACGACGTGCACGCCTTCGGGCACGGCGTGCAACAGCGACCCGAGCAGCCGCTCGGAGCGCCGGACGTCCATGCCGCCGCGCTCCGCCCACACGCGGACCAGCCGGCCGACGTCGGACGCGTCGTCGGCGCGGGCCGGACGGACGTGCACGGGCGTCGTCACCGGGCTGAACAACCGCCGCACCGGCCCATCCAACGACGCGAACAGCGATCCGGCCATGCGATCGCCTCTTGCGGCGCCACTGTGCTCGGCGGGTATCAGCCTCGTGTGGTGCGCGGCGGCCAGCGTCCGCGCCGAGCGGTAGGCTACGGGCGTGCGCCAGCGCAGGGCCTGGTCGAAAACGGTGCGAAACGGGTCGGCCACGGCCAGTCCGAGCGCGTCCGGGACGACCACGCTGCATGCGCGAAGGCGGTCGAACACCGCTCCGTCCACACCGAGTTGGGTGAGCAGCTCTGCGTCGCACTGCCCCACGGCAGCGACCAGCAGCAGCGCCCGCTCGATCCCGGCCACCTCGTCCCCGAGCCGCTCGCACACCTTGCGCGCCGCGGCGTCGGCTGCGGCGTCGAGCGCGGCTGGCACGCTGCCCGGCGCAGCGTGCAGGGCTCGGCAGAGAGCCGAGGCGAGCAGTACGTTGCCGCCCGCGAGCCGCAGCACGCCGTCACGCAGGTGCGGATGGGTGACCCCGAGCCCGTCGGCCAAGAGGACGATCTCCTCGTCCGGCCACGGCCCGGCTTCGACACCGATCACCTCGACCCCCGGACGCCACGCACGGTACGACGGCAGCGGACGACGGCTGGCCACGACAACCGGGCCTCCGGCCGGGAGCGCGAGCCGGTCCAGGTCGTCCTCGTTGCAGATGCCGTCCACCACGGGCACAGAAGTGGCGAGTTCGGCCAGGATCGCCGACTTCCCGCTGCCGACAGGACCCGTCAGGTTGATCACTACGGGTCTGGCCGCAGCGTCAAGTAACGCTTCTATCACGGCCGTTCGGCCTGTGGTCTTCGTGGTCACGCGATGGCCTGCCCAAAGAACGCCTGTCTGCACCGGTCAGATCGGGACGGGATGCGCACTGTGCGGTGATCCTCCTTTGCCGCGGATCGGCCCCGGCCGACCGACGTGGCCGGGCATGGTCTTGGCCCTCAGATCATCGCAGTCCTGTGCGTATTGTTCGACAGGCGGACTTCTTCCACGTCATGGCCACCACTCGCCATGACACCGTCGTCACCCGCTGGGCCATCGACCCCCCGTCCACGACCTCTTCACGGGGCTGCCGCGCCAGAAGTGGAAGCGTCGTTCCTGCGGTGAGGGCGCCCATGGCCCGCGCATCTACGACTGGGCCAGGGTCGAGGTCCGGCCCTGGCACCGCCCGGACCGCCGCCACTGGGTGATCGCCTGCCGCAGTGTCCGCTGGCCCGAGGAGACCTCGTACTACAGCGCCTACTGCCCCGCCCAGACCACGCCCAACGAGCTCATCCGCATCGCCGGCGCCCGATGGGCGGTCGAGGAATGCTTCCAGACCGCCAAGCAAGAATGCGGTCTGGACGACTACCAGGTCCGCCACTACCACGGCTGGCACCGCCACATGACTTCCGCGCCTTCTCCCTCAAGGGAAGCCCGGACGCACCGGACTTCTCCGCCTTCGCTGACCCCGCCGCCGGGCCCGTCCTGGCCACGATGCCGGCTGCCGCCAACGCGCGGATCGGCTCGGACGGAGACCTCACCGGTGATGGTCTGCCCGACCCCTGGTCTGCCGACCCCTCCGGCAAGCTCACCATCTTCGCGGTGGCCCTGACCACGCAGGCCTGCGAGCGGGACCGCCACCGCACCCCCTACCACCTGGTCCACTCCCTCAGCGACGGCCTCGGCCAGATCATGAAGCCGTTCACGGTCACTGGGGACGCCTCCAACGTCGAAAGCGGTCTCACCGAGCTCCGCCAGTGCCAGCTGCTGCCGATGCTGCTCGGGCACAACCTGGACGAGGAACCCGACGACCCGCAGCGCCGCTACGGAGCGCATGACGACGACGAGCGTCCCGCCGCCACCGGCGCGGACGCACGGATCAGCCACAGCATCGACCGGGCGAACCAGGTCGCCGTCATCCTGGGCACGCTCCCCTTCACCCCGCCCGGCGTCCCGGCCTGGGACGGCACGCCGGTCACCGGGCCGGACGCCGAAGGCCTGGGCAGCACCGCCCCGGCCGGCGAGCAGTGCGCGGCGCTGCGGGCCGAGGCCCGCCGGCAGGCCGCCGAAACGCTCTACGACGCGGGCGGCCCCCTGTTGGTCGACGCCGACCACGCCTGGGCACGCGACGGCTGGTGGATCCCCTCGGACCACAGCCGGCACGCCGTGCGCCAGGCCCGGCAGTTCCTGGGCTCCCGGACCCGGGTCCTGGCCCTGTGGTACGGGCCCGGCGCCCAGTTCCCCGAACCGGTACAGGTCTGCGTCGAGGTCACCGACGTCCACCCGCACAGCACCGGCCCGGCGGACGTGCCCTGGCTGAGCGTGTGGGACGGCCACTCGCACTTCGGGATGACCCTGTCCGACCTCGCGCTCATCCGCCACGCCGAACCCGGTGAGGAACTCACCCAGGTCTGGCCAACCCACGACGACGCCGATACCGGCCACCAGGGCGCCGCCGTACCGGACGTGCCCGCGGATACGTACGGCACGGCGGACGAAACGCTCCCGACGGCCGAGGAGCTGTCCTTGCTGACCGACCGGTTCCTTCACCTGGCCGGGCACCGGCTCGGCGAGGGCTGGAAGCGCGTGGACGAGAAGGCCTACGCGACCCACCAGCGCCTGGAGAAGGCCCTGGAAGCCGAGTACACCGGCTTCGCGGCCACGTCCGTCAAGGTCTGGATCAACCTGTTCGACACCACCCACCCCTGCCCCAGCGGCCCGGGCCACCCCCTCCCCCCGTACGCGCTGACCGGCAAGCCCTACGAGGTGGAGCTCGACGTCCACGCACACGACCCGTCCTGCGGCTGCGGCCAGGAGTACGGCTTCGGCGAGTTCTCCGACCGCGTCTGCCAACTCCTGATCGTCCTGTGCCTGTACGGCGGACTGATCGAAGCCCACCCCATGGTCGAGACCGCCGGCACGCCCGAGGAAGGCCGGGCCGCGCTGCGGGACATCCCCAGCTACCAGGCGGTCGGGGTGCTGACCTCGGTGACGGGCTGGTGCCCGGCCCGGGGAATGCCGAGGAGGACTCGGGCCTGGTGGACCGCCTGGAGTTGCTCGGCCGCGGGTGGCCCCCAGTCGAAGAGCTGCACGGCCTGCTCCGGAGTGGCCAGGGTCCGGACGTAGGTGCGACCGGTCGCCGGGTCAGCGGTGGTGGGGCCGAGGCTCGTGAGGGCGGCGGCGTAGCGGACACGCGCGCATGGCTCGCCAGGGACGGACAGGTATCCGACGTACCGGATGCCGGCCAGTTCGGAGGCGGCCTCCTCGCGCGCTTCGCGGATCCTGCCCGGCGGCACACCGAGGGCCCTTCGAGTAGCCAAAGAATCTGAACACAAGAAGTTGACAGGGAAGCCGGTCAACTGGCCGACCGCGTCGTGGGTGACCACGATTTCGGGCTTGAAGTCCCGGATGTGGGCGACGAGGCGGCCGACTGCTTCGTCGAGGGGAGCGTCGATGAGCCGGGGCCTGCCGGGGGCGGCCTTGGGGTTGCGGGCTGTGCCGGACCAGGCCGGCGACGAAGGTGCCGGTCAGGTGCCGCCACAGCGCAGGTCCTGGTAGTCCTTGGGCCGGAGGGTGTGTCCGGCGAGCGTGTGCCCCAGCAGATGACCGATGTCCTCCGGGTCGGCGACCGTCGCGCCGGGCAGTGCGCGGCGCAGCCCGGCGGCGAGGGTGGTTTTGCCGCCGCCGAACGGTCCGTTCAGCCAGACGATCATGCTTCTCCCGTGGTTGCGGCGAGCGTGTCCGTGGGCCGCGTGGGGGCCGGGAGGTGCCCCTCCCGGCCCGGCCACCGGAACACCAGCCGGGAGGACGTCTTGTCCACCACGTCGCCGGCGGGCAGCAGGTGGTCGGGCGTGCCGGCCGGGTGGACGGTCAGGCTGGGATCGGCGTGCTTGTCGTTGTCGTCGGCGCGCACGTGGTGGTCCCAGGCCCGGACCGTGGCCGTCAGCTGTTCGGCGAGCTCGGGGCCCTGCTCGCCGAAGGCGTGGACGACCCACTCCCACGCCTTGTCCTCGGGGCGGTCGCCGTTCTGGGTCTGGATGTGGGTCAGGTAGGCGAGCGAGGCGTCGCCGAGGATCGCGGGCGCGTCACGGTCCTTCCCGATGGCGGTCATGCCCTCGTCCGGGGCCTGGTGAGCGGCCAGTCGGCAGAAGGTGGGCAGGGTGGTGGCCGCGTACAGCTGCAGTGAGCCGAAGTACGAGTTCGCCCCCATGGTCACGCCGGTGGCGACCTCGTGCCGCTGTCCGCGCAGCGCCTGCTCCAGGCCCGTCGTGTCGGCGGCGGTGCCGTGCTCGAAGCGGAGCGTCAGCCCGCCGTCGAGAAGGGGGACGAGCGGGATGGTGCGGGCCTGCTGTCCCTGGTCGCGGACGAAGCCGCAGTAGGTCCATCCGCAGGCGTGCAGCACCTCGCCGCGCCGCTCGAAGGCGATCGCGCGGGTGTAGCCCCCGATCTCCAGCGGCAGGACCAGGCGCCCATCTTCGGCCAGCTGCTCACGCCAGGCCGGGGCAATGTCCCAGCAGCTGTAGGTGATCACGCTGCCGTTGAACCCGCCGCGGGGCACGAGGTGGGCGGGGGCGCCGAGGGCCGCGTCGGCTTCGACGGCGGTGACGCGTCCGCTGCCGGCTTCGGTGGTGACGGCGCGCGTGCGGCGCACGACCCACGGGTCGATGTCGACGGTGACCACGCGCCCGCCGGGGCCGGTGACGTGGGCGATCAGCTCGGCGTTGTAGCCGCCGGAGCCCGCCTCGAACACGATTGCGCCCGGCGCCAGACCCAGGTGCTCGATCATGCGGGCTTGGAGCCAGGCCGCGGACACCGAGCTGATCGCCGTCCCGGTCTCGTCGCGGCGTGTGACGACGGCCCGGTCACCGCCGTCGTACGCGTCCGCCAGGCCCACTTCCGGAGCGAAGCGGTGGCGCGGGACGGTGCGCAGTGCGTCGCGGACGGGCTCGGACGGGGCCCAGCCGCCGCCGATCACGGTCTCGGCCATCGCCCGCCGCAGCCGGACGGCCTCGGCCGGCTCGCCCGGCACGGGCGGCCGTTCGGCGGCGAGCGGGTAGGAGACCACGGGCGGCAGGGCCGGGATGACGCCGGGCCACACGGCATCCAGTGCCTGGGCGGCCGGGGCGAAGACGGGGCCGACGCAGGCGAGCGCGTGCAGGTCGAAGAACTCCCAGCGATCGAACAGCTCCGGTTCCCTGTTAGTCAGGGTTCCTGTCCACGCGGTGACGCGGACGACGGCCGTGAATCTCGGGATGCCGTGGCTGTCGTCCACCAGCATCGTCACGACATGCGCGTCCGCCGGGTCGGCGACGAGGCCCGTCTCCTCGGCGAGTTCGCGGACTGCCGCTGTTGCGAAGTCCTCCGCACCGCTCGTCTTGCCGCCGGGGAGCTCGAGCATGCCGCGCCGGGAGCGGCCGAGCAGGACCCGCCCGGCGCCGTCGGTGACGACCGCAAGGGCGCCGGTCAGCGCGTGGCCGGTGGTCGGCCGCTTCTCCATGGCCCGGGTGTCGGCGTGGCAGGGGCCGCGCAGGACCATGACGGCCAGGCCGTCCGCGTCCAGCCGCTCCACTGTCTCCCAGCCGGCGGCGAGCACAGCAATCTCGTCCTCGTCCAACGCGATGCCGCGCCGCTCCTCGGGCGTGTTCTCCACCACCGGCGTGATCACGACGAGTGCGCCGCCGTCCCGCAGCCGCTCACCCAGTCCGTGAACGACGCGACCGCGGTCCTGCACGAACGCGTACACCAGGCGGAGCGTGATCAGGTCGTACTCCGCGTCGTGCAGCGGGACCGGGTCGTCGCGCTCGATGTCCACGTGCAGCCAGCGGACGCCCTCGACGTCACCGTGCTCCTCCCGGGCCCGGGCCAGGGCGCTGTCGGTGAAGTCGATGGCGTCCACGGTGTACCCGAGGCCGGCGAGGTAGGCGGCCAGCTCCCCGGTGCCGCAGCCCACGTCGAGCGCCCGGCCCCCGCCGTCGGGGACGGGGGCGTGCTCGGCGAGGAGCTCTCGCTCGCGCTCACCGAGCTGCCGGAACCCCTTTCCGTCGCTGAAGTGCTGCTCCCACTCGTCGCGGGCGGTGTACATCAACGTGCTGCTCCTCGTACGTCGGTGTTGTGGTCAGGGGCGTTGAGCGGCGCGGAGCCGGGCCAGCGTGCGCAGGCCGCGCTCGACGAGCTCGGGATCGCCGTGGGCGGCGCCGTAGGAGATGCCGGAGACCGCGTCCAGGACGGAAAGGACCGCGAGCTGGACCTCTTCCTCCGGCGTGAAGGGACGGCCGTAGCCGTCCATCACGGCTGCGAGTAGGTCGGGGCGGCCGTGCCAGGTATCGGACAGCCGCACGAAGTCCCGGATGGCCGGGCCTTCCTCCGACCGCTCGAAATCGATCACGTAGCAGGCATCGGCAGCTTCGTCCCATCGCAGGTTGCGCAGCTGGAGATCTCCATGCGTGGGGACCGCCTCCAAGGCGGGCAGGCCGACGGCCTTCTCGGCAGTGGTGCGGATGAACTCCTCATCCCCGGACGCGAGGTGGGGCCGGGCGCCGTCCAGGTGCCGCTCCAACTTTCCCAGGGGCAGGAAGCCGGCGGCCGGGCGCGGTGCGGCGCTGGTGTGGATGGCGGCTGCGAGCTGCCCGATGCGGTGGAAGATCCGGCACTGCTGCTCGGGCGAGAACGTGGCGCCGTGCAGGGACCGGCCTCCGACCGCGGTGAGGACCACGGCCCGCAGCCGCTCGTCGGTGGCCACCAGCCGGGGCGCGGCCTCGCCCAGGAAGGGCACCCAGCCGCGGAGCGCGCCGACTTCGCGCTGATGGAAGCGGCCGTTCTGGTGGATCTTGACGTACCACTCGCCGCCCTCGGCGCCGCTCGCCCGCCAAACGCGGCTCTCCTCACGAGCCCAGGACACATCCGTCCACGCGGTGATCCGGCCCACCGCCCGCTCGGCGAAGGCGCGCACCTCCTCGGGGACGTCTTCTCGGCTGCCGGGGTCGGGGACCAGGACCGTCCGGTCAGCGTCCGGGTCGTATGCGATCGGGTCGCCAGGCTCCTGGAAATGGACGGCCAACCGTGCGCCAGCCCGGTAGGCGTCCAGTCCGGCCCGGCAGTACGCGACCATCGGCTCCGGCAGGTTGTCGAACGGGAACCACTCCATGGCGTCGCAGACCCGATGTTCCATGACCTCCGGGATGCCCTGCCAGCGCTTCACCTCGAAGAACACCCCGAGGCGGGCGCCGCCGGCGGGGGAGCGGTGGTGCACGGTGACGGCCGCGCGGACGTCGGCAGGGTCGACGACGATGCCGGCCTCTTCCCGGGTCTCGCGCACCAGGGCCGTGACCACGTCTTCCCACGGGCCGTCCAAATGCCCGCTGACCAGATGCCAGCACCCCGCCGCGTACACGTCGCCGGCCCGCCGCGACAGCAGCACCTCGGGTTGCCCGGCCGCGCCGTCGCGCACGGCGATCAGGTGGACGTCGAGCGGCTCGGTGTGCCGCTGACCGCCGGTCATGCGTCCCCCAACAGGGTCCGCAGCGCGGCGGCGTCGGCCAGCAACTGCGCCTCGTCCTGGCGTCCGCCGTCGAGGAACTCCCACGGCAGCGGCCCGCCCGGGGCCGGATCGGTGTCACCGGCGTACCGGGGGCAGATGTGGCTGTGCAGGTGGGGCACGACGTTGCCGAGGGTGGAGTAGTTCAGTTTCACCGGCTCGTAGAAGACCGTCATGGCCTTGCCGAGCGCGAGGGTGTCGCGCCAATAGGCGGCGGCATCGGCGTCCGGCAGGTCGGTGGGCTCGGCGACGTGCGGGGCGCCGCGGTGGATGAGCACGCAGTAGCCGCGGACGCGCCCGCTGCGCCACAGAGAGGCGTTGGCTACCTCACCGCGGCGAAGCAGCACGCCCCAGCTGATGTCGATCGAGGTGTAGTCGTTCGCACACATGGGGCACCCGTCGCCGAAGCGGTGGCGAAGGAAGTCCTCGGGCCAGCCGGCCGGCACGGAGGAGCTGTCGGCTTGGAGAGGAAGGGGGTGGCGATGCTGGGGCATCGGTACTCCGTTCGCTGAGCGACTGGTGGGCGGGGTAAGGGCGTTTCGCGCGGGCGAGGTCACGAACTCGGCCGGGGGACGCCGGCGAGGGTCGGTAGCGTCCAAGTGAGCGCCTTCGGCCCCGCGCCGGACGTGACGGTCTGGGCGCCGGTGCCAGCGGTAAGGTCGACGGTGTACGACTCCGGCCGGCCAGCCTCCTGCCAGCGGGCGTGGAGCTCCTCGAGCTCGGCCCACACGTCACGCGGTCCGCAGACGCGAACTGTCCCGTCGCCGGGGCCGGCGACGGCCCAGGAGTCGTCCTCGGGCGCGACGATGGTCATGGTCTCGGCCTGGAAGTCCCGGACCAGACCGGGCGCGAGGTATGCGGCGGCGAGCCAGAATCCGTAGGCGTCGTCCGGCGGCGGGGCGAGCCGGGTCGGTCGCGGTCTGCCGGGGGCGGCCTTGATGCGGGCGCGGTGGTCCAGCGCGCTGAGCCACCGGTAGCCGAGCACGGGCCGGTACCCGCGCGGCCGGCCCCGCAGGACCGCCTCGATCGTGCCGGCCGGGGTACGGGTGACCAGGAGTTGCCCGGGCCAGCTCGGAGTGCGGGTCGCGAGCGTGGTCAGCAGCCGTCCGCCGGGTGCGAGCTGTTCCACCCACGGCGTCGGGACGCAGGGAACGCCGATCCCCGAGTGGATGCGGTCGTACGGTGCCCGCGGCTCGTGCCCTTCGAGCGCGTCGCCCTGAACAACGGTCGCGCCGACACCGAGACGGTCCAGGTTCCGCTGCGCGAAGGCCGTCATGTGTGCGTCCTGCTCCACGCCGGTGGCGAGTCCGGGGCCGGTGATGGCGGCGGCGAGCGCCAGGGAGACGCCGGGGCCGGGGCCGAGCTCCAAATAGCTGTGGCCGGAGCTGAGTTCCACGGCTTGGAGAGCTTCGACGGTGGCGGGGGTGTAGGTGGACATGGACGTCATGTGTCCGCCGGTCACCGGACCGCGGGGGACTGCGTCGAGGGGCTCACCGTCGCGCTGGAGCAGGATCGACTCGTCGCTGTGGATCAGCTCGAGCCACTCCTCCTGGTCGTCGGGGTGGGAGCCGTCGAGGAGGCGCCAGTCGATCGGGTCCGCACCCGGGCCGCTGACCCGGACGTACGCGTGCAGGAGCAGGGCCTCGCGCGGCAGGCGAAGCAGCGCGTCGCGCAGCAGCCTGTCGGTCAGCACGCCGTCGGTTGCAAGCCGGTCGACCATGCCGGCGCGCCGACGGCTCGTCGCTTCGTGGAGATCAAGAAGCATGAGCGGAGTCCTTCGCGGAAGTCGGCATGGTGGTGAGGCGGCGGACTGGGCGGGTTCGCTGCCCCGGGTGCACTCCAGGGGCTCGGAGGGAGCGGGCACGGCAGATGGCACCGCAGTGGCGTTCGGCACCTTGTTCACGTGGCATCTCCTGTGGGCGGGCAGTCGTGACGGTCGTCTTCCGTACGTGCGGGCGTGGGCACGGCCGGCATGGCCGTCCTCGGTACGGGCGGCGACGGCACGGGATCGCCGCCCGTCCGGAGCGCGGGGGGCACCTGGTCCGGCATGTGCCGCAGCGCGCGCAGTGGGGAGCGGGCGAGGACTACGAGCGGGACGAGCAGCAGGCTGGTCCCGGCGGTCAGGGTGGGCCGCACTCCGATCCACGTGCCCAGGCCGCCGGCGAGCAGCGCGGCCACGGGGCGGGCGCCGGACGTCAGCCACGTGCTCACGGCCTGCATCCGTGCCTGCATCCCTGCCGTGGTGATGATCTGACGAATCGATCGCTGGGTAGTGCCAGCGGCGCCGGCGCAGGCGAGCTGCAGGAACAGCGCCGCTCCGATCGTGATCTGCCAGCGAAGGCCGGGGGAGGCGAGCAGCATCGGGATCTGGGTCAGCGGGGTGATCGCGAGCGCGGTCAGCATTATGGGCCCCGGACCCCACCGGCGGGCGAGCGCCGGGGCGGTAAGTGCCCCGGCGGCCGCGCCCAGCGCGCCCAGGCCGAGAAGCACACCGAAGGCGGTCGCGCTCACCCCGAGCGTCCGCAGCAGGTACAGGGCCCACAAGGTGTTGAGCAGCCCGAGCGCGAAGGATGTGCTGGCATTGACCAGCGTCAGGGTCCGCAGCCGCTCATCAACGTGCACGTACCGCAGGCCCTCGCCGATCTCCTCTCGCAACCGGCGGGCCTCCAGGCGATGCGGGGCGGGTTCTCGGGCCTGGATGCGGGCAGTGCATCCAGCGCTGACCAGGAAGGAGACGACGTCGCCGAGCACGGCCCGGGCGGGGCCGAGCACCGCGGTCAGCGCGGCGCCGAGGTGACTTCCGGCAGTCGCGGCGACCGCGAACAGCGCCCCCACACGGCTGTTGCTCCGCTGGATCAAGGACCGGTCGACGAGGCTGGGCAGGAGGCTGATGGCCGCCGCGTCGTGCAGCACACTCGCCGCGCCCTGCACCACGGCGACGATCATGAGCTGCGTCAGGGTCAGCGTGCCCAGCGCGGCCGCCACCGGCACCGTGGCGAGCACTGCGGCGCTGACCAGGTCACCGGTGATCATCTGCCGGCGCTTGGAGTACCGGTCGGCGAGCGCGCCGGCGTGAAGGGCGAGCAGCGCGGGCGGAAGCTGCCCGAGGAACGCCAGCCACGCGACCTGGGCGGTGGTGGCGTCCAGGTGGAGCACCGCCAGCACCGGCAGCGCCATCTGGGTGATCGAGCTGCCGGCCACGCTCGCGGTCTGTCCGGTCAGGTACCGGCGGAAGTCCCGGTGCCGCCACAGCGAGGCACCAGAGGAAGAGGCGGGTGGGGCGGGGGGCTCAGCGCAGGACGTCACGGAGCACCTCCTCGGCTTCGTCCAGGCGCTCCCACAGCACGCCCGCGGCCTCGTGCCGGGCGCGCCCGTACGCCTCCAGCACCGGGGTCACCGCGGCGGGGTCGTCCAGCGGCTCGGACAGGGGATAGACCGAGCAGGCCAGATACCCGGCGGCGACGCGCGGCACGGAAAGGAGGTCCTCGGCCGCAAGCTCAGGGTTCGCGGCCCGGTAGGCGCCAACGGCGCGGGCCAGGCCGGGGATCCATGCGTCCGGACGGCCCAGGACGGTACGCGGGTCCAGCACGATCCGGCCGAGCTCCCACGCGGCGCTGCGATGCCCCGGGGGCCGGAAGTCGATCACCGCGGCGACCTCCTCGCCGCGCAGCAGCAGGTTGGGGGAGGCGAGGTCCCCGTGCACGATCTGTGCCGTCAGCGTGGCTGGCAGCTTCTCCAGGCGGGCCGCCACCTCGGGAAGGGCGGCAAGCCGCTGTTGCGCGGTCTGGGCGCACCAGGCGGCGAACCCTTCCGGTGACGGCGGTACGGCGGCCCACCGTGCGAGGAGTTCCTCCAGCCGCCGCCCGGCCCGCGCGACGTCGCACACCTCGCGGGCCGCCACCGGGCGCGGCGGGCCGACGGGGTGGCGGGCCAGGGCCCGGTGCAGACGGCCGACGGCCTCACCGACCGCATCCCACCGGCCGCCGGACAGCCCGCCCTCGGCCGTCTCCGCGTCCGCGACGTACTCCGTCACGGACACCGACAATCCACCGGCCGACACGATCAGGTCGCCCGTCACCGTCCGCCGCACGGCTGGCACCGGAACCCCGGCCGCCCTGGCCGCCTCGCCCAGGGCCAAGGCCTGCCGCTCTGCCTCCATGTCGGTCCCACGGGGG
This sequence comes from Streptomyces sp. NPDC043680, assembly GCF_056436685.1. Lineage (NCBI taxonomy): Bacteria > Bacillati > Actinomycetota > Actinomycetes > Kitasatosporales > Streptomycetaceae > Streptomyces > Streptomyces sp. NPDC043680. Next base: position 98,872 of record NZ_JBWKCE010000022.1, read on the forward strand.
TAGGCCTTCACGAACCACCGCCGGCTCTCGCGGTCCTCGGCCACGTAGTTGCGGGTCGCCGTTCCCGCCGGCCCCTCGCTGACCGCGGCCGGCGTGATCCGGTACAGCAGCGTCAAGATCCCGGCCACGACCATGACGTCGGACTCGGCGCTCATCTCGCCGCCCCTGACAGTGCCGGCTTGCGGACGGACCGGACTCGCCGCCCGTTCCCGGTAGGTGTGCTCATCCTGCTCACCAGCCCAGCTGGGAGTAGGGGCGGCCTTCGGCGATCGCAGCGATGGCCGTTCGGGTGTAGGGGACGATCCGGTCCGGCAGCTCATGCCGCGGCCACCAGCTCCAGGCCAGGCACTTGTCGGGCTCGAGGACCTCCGGTTTCCCCTCCCACCGGCGGGCTTTGAAGACCAGCTGCATCAACGGCAGCGCGCCGATGGTGTCGACCACATGGACCACGTGCGCCAGTTCCACGTCTGCGGGGTCGATGACGAGACCGGTCTCCTCCCTCGCCTCGCGGACCAGGCAGGCGAGCGCCGACTCCTGCTCGCACCGGCCGGCGGGGTAGTGCCAGGTGTCTCCCGCGTACTTCGAGTTGGGGTGGCGCAGCCCGAGAAGCACCCTGCCTTCGGCGTCTTCGAGGTGGAGGTGGACTCCGATGCCGTTCAGCACCGTCCGGCTGCCCCCGTTCCACACGGCGGGAGCCGCGGCCTGCTTGTTGTCCGGAGGGTTCTCGGCCGCGTGCCGGCGAATCAGGTCCCGGGTGGCGGGGCTCAGGCGCAGCCGGTCCAGGTCATCGGGGGTGAACCAGCGCAGCAGCACGCCCTCGTGCAGCGCGAGGCGGTCAGCGTTGCCGCGCCACCGGGCGGCGAAGACCTGGATGGGGACGCTGAGGCCATCGATGCTGGTGGCGGTCTCCACGACGTAGGGCTTCAAATCCTCGAGGTGGAGGTCGGGCGCCTCCTCGGACAGCTCCCGCAGCAGCGTGCTCTCCAGGCTCTGGTCATCGTGGGTGCGGCCGCCGCCGAGAAGAGCGAAAGCTCCCGACTGCCAGATGACGCCGGGTTTGTGGTCGCGCAGATGGAGTAGGTAATGGCCGTGCCCGTTGTGAATGAGCGCGGAAGCGTTCACCGGTTCGGGCTGGCCGTCCAGCCGTGCCGCAAGAAGTTTCGCGCGCAGTGTCGGCGAGGTGACCTCCGGCTGGGGGAGCCACTGGGCGCCGGACACCTCTTCGTCCTGCAGCGTGATCGCGGGCGGCTCTTCGCCTGCAAGGTAGAAGACGTAACGGAAGTCGTAGTGGCGGTGAGGCGGTTCCCCTTTCGCGGGGTTCGCGTCGATGTCGTGAACGTCGACGTCGACTGGAGAGCCGAGCAGCTGCCGGGTCAGGCACAGAGCACCCGGCGCGATCCCAGCCTCCTCCGACACCTCGCGCAGCGCCGCGGCAAGCAGGGTGCGGTCCCCGGGCTCGAGGTGGCCGCCCGGGGTGAGCATGAGCCCGCCGGTGGCCCGGTGCCGGATGTGCAGGACCCGCCCTTGCCGGTCGATCACGACAGCGCTGCACGTGACGTGCCCGGGCAGCGTCGTCCGGGTGGTGACGTCGACGGGCCGGTCCAGCGCGGAAAGAAGGCCCGCCAGGGCGTCACGCTCGCCGGGGTGCCGGCCGAGGTACGCCTCGACGGTTGCGCGGATCACGGTAGAGCTGGGCGACATGGGCGTCGTCTCACCTTCGCTGGTGTGGGGGCTGTCAAGTCGATCCCCCTGTCAGTCGTCACGGCTGGTTCGCGAGGCTCAACGACGCAGTCCCCGATATCGAACACAGGTTTTTCGGTCGGTCCTGAAGTCCCGGGATAGAGCGTTCGAGGAACCGTGGAATCTGCACAGACCCAGCTCCCGCAACGGCACTGCCACCAAGGGCGGTTGGCCGAATCGCCGAGGTACCCAAGCGCCGCATGCCAACGGGCGAGTTGGTGCGTACGGGGCCCGGCGGACTTGTAGAGTGCGGGGCTTCTGGTACGTCACGACCCTTGTGGAGCTGACTGTGCACGTGTTTGGTGGCCGCCCTCGAGCGGCCCTGTCGGCGGGACCTCTCCTCGGGCCGAACGGAGGGCGATGACCCGTGGCGATCACTGATTCCGACATCGCGGGAGTGCTCACCGCCTACCTTGAGTGCTACCCGCAGGAGGCCGGACAACTGGCGGAGCCGCTGCGGCTCCTGGCCGAAGGCCGGGGGTTCGCCTCGCGGCGGACCTTCCCGATGCACGTCACCGCCGGAGCGCTGCTGGTCCGGGACGGCGCCGAGGTCCTGCTGATTGAGCACCTCGCGTACGGGATCACCTTGCAGCCGGGCGGGCATCTTGAGCCGACTGATGCGACGCTGATCGGCGCGGCGTTGCGGGAGCTGTCCGAGGAGACCGGCATCGACCCCGGCCAGGTCGTCCCCGTCCCGGCACACCCGGCCTATGTCGAGTTCGGCCGGGTGCCGGCCAGGCCCGCAAAAGACGAGCCGGACCACTACCACCTGGATTTCGGCTATGTCTTCACGACGGCCGACGCCGAGGTCGGGCATATCCAGGAGTCCGAGGTGACCGGCGCCGCCTGGTACCCGCTGGATCTGGCGGAGCGCATCGTCGGACCCCGGATCGCGCGGGCGGTCACCACCTCGACCGGAATCAGGTAGCCCCTCCGACTCCGGAAGCTCTCGTTGCGCGGACAGGGAAGATTCCGTCGTAGACGAGGCAGGGGCGAGCGCGTTCGGTGTCATACCTCCTCCGGGACCTCGGCGACGATCACAAGCCAGCTCGTCACCGTGACGTCGTCTGGCTTGGTCTGGGCGGTGGCCTCGGCGAGGATCGCCATCTTCTGCTCGTAGGAGAGGGCGCCCTCGGGGTGGGCAAAGACGGGGATGGACAGCCAGGCCACCCGCTCAGCGGTCGTGGTGTGCTGGCCGGTGACCTCCGCGGCGACAACATGCAGCCCGGCATCGGCCAGCAGCCCGGTGATCACGGGGAGCGGGAGCTTCGGAGCGACGGCGGCCGTCGGCTGCACGATGCCGTAGTCCCGGGCGGCGATCTCCTCGATCAGGGCGCCGAGGGAGGGCCCGGTCGGCGGGGGCAGCGCGTCGGGATGGGTGACCCCAGCGAAGGCGCCGCCGACGTTGAAGACGAACCGGCCTCCGGGCCGCAGTACACGGCGCACCGCGGTGACTACGGCAGCGACGTCGGTCTTCCACACCGCCGAGTTGCACACGACGGCATCGACGCTGCGTGCCGGGACATGGTCGGCCAGATCTTCGGCGGGTGCATTGACCCAGGTCAGCCGGGGGTCAGTCAGGAGCCGGCGGCCGATGCGCTGCATGGCGGCGGAGCTGTCGAGAGAGACGATCCTGGCGTCGGGCGGCGCCAAGGCGAGGATCGCCTCGGCCGTCGTACCGGTACCGCCGCACAGGTCGACGATCACACGGCTGCGGGTGAGGCCGGCACGCGCGGCCAGGTCGCGGCTGGAGGCGCTGTACATGGGGTAGGCGCGGGTGAAGGCGGCGTAGGTCTCGGCGGTGGTGTCGTCGTCCCAGCCGGTGAGGGCGTCGTACTCCAACGGGTTCCTCGTTCTCCTGGTCGGGTGCCGCACGTGGCGGGCGTGGAGGTGATCTGGATCCGCTCGGGGCGCGGGTCGGCGGCACCGACCCGGGTGTTCTGCGTGTCCCTGGAGCCGGTCGGGTCGCAGTTGGCTCAGTCGAAGGACGGCTTGGCGTTGCGGCTCCGCTTGAGCTCGAAGAAGCCGTCCGTCGCCGCGACCAACGCCAGGCCGTCCCAGAGCTGTCCGGCGGCTTCGCCGCGCGGGGCCGGGGTGATGACGGGGCCGAACAGGGTCGTGCCGGCGATCCGCAGGACGGGGGTCCCGACGTCGAGGCCGACCTCGTCGAATGCCTCGTGGTGCGAGTCCTTGATGCGCTGGTCGAACTCCGTGCTGGTGGCCGCCGCGGCCAGCGAGGTCGGCAGCCCGGCTTCCGCCAGGGCTTCGGTGATGACGGTGGGGTCTTCGCGGCGCCGCTGGTTGTGCAGCCGGGTGCCGATGGCCGTGTACAGCGGCCCCAGCACGGGGCGTCCGGCGTGCTCGGCGGCGGCAGCGCAGACCCGCACCGACCCCCAGGCCGTGCTCATCAGCGTCCGGTAGTCCTCGCTGAGACCCTTGCCGCCCCGCTGGTCGAGGTTGAGGTACGCGAGGGACATGATCCGCCAGTCGGCGCGCACCGGGCGGACCTGTTCGACTTCCAGGAGCCAGCGGGAGGTGATCCAGGCCCAGGGGCATAGTGGATCGAACCAGAACGGGACCTGGACCTCGTCGCCGCGGGTCTCTTCGGTGATCGTCATGATGCGTACCGTCCAATCTGCGAGTGGCACTGCATGGCTTGTCGGGCGGGCTAGATGTCGAACAGCCCGCCCTGGACAGGGACGTTGCGCTTGGCGGTGCGCCCCGCCACCTTCACCAGGGCGGCGAGGTCGGCGAGCTGCGCGGCGTCGTGCGCAGTACCAAGGAGGCGGAGGAACACCTGCGCGGTGACGTCGACGTCGGCGTAGGCCCGGTGGCGGGCGGCCGGCTGCGCGATGGCGAAGTGCGCCAGTAGGGTGTCGAGCTTGTAGTTCGCCAGGCCCGGGACCAGGTACTTGGCGAGGGGGATCGTGTCGAGGAAGTCGATGCGGGACAGGGTCGGGCAGTGCTCGCGGGCGTTGTGGATGACGTTCGCCTCGGTCGCGGCGTGTTGCGCCACCAGTAGGTACCGGCCGCCTGGGGTGAAGCGCCGGTCCAGGGCGCCCATGACGTGCGCCACGTCCGGGGCGCCTGCCCGTTCGGCCGCTGTCAGGCCGGTCTGGGCCGTGTCGGCCGGTGTTACCGGGGCGAACGCGGGCGGCCGGATGAGGGAGGTAGTCCGGCCCGCCTCCGTCCACGCACCGTCCGGGCAGCGTAGGGCGAGAGCCGCGACTTCGATGGGCTGCGCCGGGTAGCCCGTCGGCGTCGTCGTCTCGAAGTCGATGACCACGAACGTAGTTGCCCGGAAGTCGGGGTCGTCGGTCAAGCTGCCCATAAGTTCGCCGTTCGTCTCGGTTGGGTGGCAGCGCTGGCGCGTGCCCTGCTCTTCGAGGAGAGCACGCGCCAGCGCCTGCCCGGGTGGGTTCTCGTCAGTGCCCGATGACCCGGGCCACGGCCGACGTGGCCGCGGACAGTTCTGGGGCGTGCCAGCGGCGTTCGCCGGTCCAGGTCTCGCTCAGGGACCGGTAGAGGTCGGACATCACCGGCAGGAACTCGTCCGGCAGTGGGGTGGGAGTGGGCCACTGGTGCCGGGGCACGCCTTCGGCGATCAGCTGGTTGACGGGGACTTCGAGCCCGTTGTCGACGTACCAGTTCCGCAGGACTTGCTTGCCGCAGTGCACGCCGTTGAAGAGCAGGCGGCTCTCGTCGGGTGTGCCGGGGCTGTCGGCGAGCACGAGGCTGCCGTCGGCCGCCACCGCGAATTCGAGTTTGCCGTCGCAGTGCCGCAGGCCCACCGTGCGCGCGTGCTCGGTCAGCACGCGGTTGACCGTGACGGTGGTGTCGAGCAGGGCTTGGAAGCGGTCGTCGTCCAGGCCCGTGAGGCGTTGGGCTTGTGCCGCGTCGATGTACTCGTTGACGTCGTTCAGCATGGTCGCGAACTCGACGAGCGGCTCCTTCAGCTCCTCCCCGACCGTGGGGAGGGAGCCGAGTCCGGCCTGGGCCGGGGTGAAGGTGCCCGCTGCGAGACGCCGGTGGACGGAACTGCCCTGCGGGAGTTCGGTGCGGACGAGGACCTGCACGGGGAGCAGCGTGTTGCGAGCGTCGGGGGCCAGGGGCACGGCGTCGGGAGCGGGGAGGCGGGCGAGATCGAACTCGATGTGGCGGGGGGCGATGAACTGGCGGAAGTGGGTCCGCACGCCGGCCGCCTCCAGCAACCGGAAGTTACCGGATCCGTGAGTACCGAGGCCGCAAGGGCGAGTCGAAGGGCTTCGGCTGGCACTCTCGTATCGTCAGACCCAGCCGCTCCCGCCGTACGCGGCTCAGACCGGCCAGGGACTCGAACAGCTCCGGTCCGCCGGACAGCAGCCGCTCGTCCCCGGTTCGTACGGTTGCCAGGAGCCGCACCGCGTGACGCCAACGCCGCCCGGCCGTTCGCGCCCGAGCCACTCAAGCACCTCGTCGGCCATCCAGTCGGCCGCAGGGCCTGGGTCCAGAGCGATCCCCATGTGCAGGGCGCGGCAGGCAAGTTCCGCGAGCGGGGCAACCCCACCGGCCAGGCGGACCACGAAGGCGACGGCCGCCGGGTCGGCGATGCCAGCCGCCCGGGCCTGCGCCTCGATCGCCTCCGTGGACCGCGGACCGATCCCGACGGACACCGGGGCGTTCTCCCCCCAGTCGGCGACCGCCCCCAGGGGGCGCCTGCTGACCAACAGCATCGGCCGGAGCACCGGATACCGTGCCGGATCCAGCACGGCCGCGACCACCGCGGCCTGGCCGGGCCCGTCCACACGTCAACGAGCAGCAGGCCGCCCGTCTGCGCCGCGAGCCGCCGCAGCATACCGAGCCGGCCCTCCCCGGCCCCCTCCCCACTCCCCTCCCCGAACCCCTTTCCGGACCCCGCTTCGGGGAAGCCGTCCGCGAGGTCGACGACCGCCGCCACCGCCAGCCGCCGGGCCAGCAGGCTCTTCCCGCTGCCGAGCCCGCCGGTCAGGTTCACCAGGCATGCGCATCCACCGCGGCCTTCAGCCGGGCGAGATCATCGGTGGTCTCCACGGTCCCGGACCGCACCCAGCGTGCCCATGTCGCGTCACGGCCGTAACAGGACCTTCGGTGACCGAAGTTGATACTTCGGTGAGACTCCGCGACGGCACTTCGCAGCTAGGGTCGTGACCACCGCGGGCCCGGCGGTTCTCTCCTTCCGTCCACTGGTGAAAGGACCTCTCGTGAAGTTGGCCCGATGGCTGTCGACCGCAGCCGCGACCTTCCTAGCCGCCGCGGCGCTCATCGCCGGACCGGCGGCAGCCTCCGCTTCCGCGGCCCCCGCCCCGACGGCGGTTCCCGGCGCCCAAGCCACGCAGGACTGGGCGACCGCCGCGGTCATCTGCTCCAACTCCCCCATTCCGGACGGGTGGGTCGTCACGAGCTCGTACCGCAGCAGCGAGTGCGTCACGGGCGTCCGGTACGGCATCACGCAGGTGGGCACCCAGACGTCCATGAACGTGTGCTCCGACTCCCCGATCCCCGCCGGGTGGGTCATCACCAGCTCGTACCAGAACACCATGTGCGTCACCGGCGTCCGGTACGGCATCACGCAGGTGGGCACCCAGACGTCCATGAACGTGTGCTCCAACTCGCCCATCCCCGCCGGGTGGGTCATCACCAGCTCGTACCAGAACACCATGTGCGTCACCGGCGTCAGGTACAGCATCAGGAAGCTCTGACGGGCGGTGTGCCTGGACCATCCCGGGGGCGGGGTGGTCCAGGTCACGCGGTGCTGATCGTCTGGCACGTGCCTGACCGCAGGGCCGTCTCGGCCGCATGCGCCCCATTCCGGATGGTTTGCCGCTCGCTGCAAGCTCCGCGCGCGGTCCCGAGCTTTGTGCAAGGATCACGGCAGAGATCCCGATGCGCCGACCCAAGGAGGGCATGGCGGCTCTGCGCAGGCTGGCCATGGTGGGCCGGATGTGTGGGAGCGTGCCGGGAGCTAAGACCGTGTCCTATGTGGTCAGTCGGATGAGACGTTTGTAGCAGCAGAGGGCGGCTGCGAGGCCGCGGAAGGCCAGGTAGTTGCGGGGGTGGCGTTCGTAGCGGTGGTTGAGGCGGCGGTAGCCGGTCAGCCAGGACATCGTCCGCTCGATCACCCACCGCCGACGCCCTAACCTTGTCGTTTAACGTCTGGCCTGCACTCGCTCAGTACAAGTCGTCGAGTCGATCGACGAGGGATCGCAGCTCGCGAGCTCGGCGCCGGGACATGCCGAGTATCACGGCTTCCAACAACACCCGTGCCTCGAAGGGGCTGCCGCAGCATTCCCACACACCGCAGCCGCCATGCTCGTATTCGACCCAGAGCCTGCGGTACGGGTTCTGCACGAGTTCGCGCCACATCCTGACGGCGTCGGCTGTGACGCCTACATTCAGGTAGTTCCGGCTTGTCTCGACCCTGGCGACTTCGGCAACAGCTGACGAAGACAGGCCGGCGATGAACGGTCGGTAGGTGAGCTGGTCCCGCAGGTGCTGACCAGCGCGGACCTGCCCAGGCCGTCTACGCGGCATGGGCCTTTCTGTAGAACGTCATGGGGTGATCCTGCCAGAGGAGAACGCACCGCGACACCTCAG
>NZ_JBWKCE010000023.1:0-95240 GCF_056436685.1 Streptomyces sp. NPDC043680
TCCGACGTATCGGTCAGGTCATCTCTGCTCACACCCTCGGAAGCAGGGGGACATTTACCGGAATGTCTGGTTTGTCCCTACTCAAAAGAGTGGCCCCGGGAGTTCATGACGCCGTCCGCGAACTGTCACAGGCGTGTCACACGGCCCGCCTGGTGCAACCGTCCCCGCCCGGCGCGCCCTTCCATGGATCCATACAAGCGTATTGAACAAATGTCATAGACGTGCGTATAGTTCTGGCGCCGGGGGAAGCAGCCGCTCTGGTCGCAGTCCCCGCGGCCACGAGCCGTCCCATCACGCCACGAGGAGCCCGCCATGACCGCCACCAGCGCAACCGCAACCGCCACCACGACGCCGACCGCCCAGCCCGTTCGCGCCGCCCTGGACCTGGACGGCCGCACCCTCTCCTACCTGGACTACGGCGGCACCGGACGTCCGTTGCTCGCCCTCCACGGCCACCTCTCCGAAGGAGCCTCCTTCGCTGCCCTGGCCGCCGCTCTCGGCCCCGGCCGGCGGGTCATCGCCCCCGACCAGCGCGGGCACGGGGACTCCGACCGCGCCCCCGACTACACCCGAGCCGGTTACGTCGCCGACCTCCGCGCCCTCGTCGACCACCTGGGTCTCGATCGGTTCGCCGTGCTCGGCCACTCCCTCGGCGCCGTCAACGCCTGCCACCTGGCGGCCGAGCTCCCCCACCGCGTCGAGGCCCTGATCAACCTCGACACCCCCGCCGACCTCCCCCGCGCGGACGTGAGCCCGCTCGCCTTCGTCCTGCCCTTCCCCTACACCGCCGACAGCCGGGAGGAGCTCCTCGCCGCCCTGGGCCCGGCGGCCCCCATGCTCGGCGGCGCCCTGCGTCCGCTGTCCGAGGGAGGCTGGCGGCTGCCCTTCCACCCGCAGGACACCGTCACCTCCGAGAACGCCGTCCACGGCGACCACTGGGAGCAGTGGCTCGCCGTCGACTGCCCCGCCCTCCTCCTGCACGGAACCTCCAGCCAGGTGCTCAGCGCCGAGCACGCCGCCGAGATGGTCGCCCGTCGCCCCCGCACCACGTACGCCGCCCTGGACGCCGACCACTTTCTCCAGCTGCGCGACCCCGAGGGCGTCCACACCGCCGTCCGGTCCTTCCTCGCCGGAGTCTGAGGGCACGTCCGGAGGCGTGGGCCGACCCGCTAGAGGTCGCCCGGGGGACGCAGCTCGCCCGTCCGCGCCACCGTCCCGTACCAGCGTGCGCTCGACTTCGGGGTGCGCTTCAGGGTGTCGTAGTCAACGTGGACCGCGCCGAACCGCTTGGCGTAGCCGTACGCCCACTCGAAGTTGTCGAGCAGCGACCAGAGGAAGTAGCCGCGCACGTCCACCCCGGCGGCGATCGCCCGGTGTACGGCCTCAAGGTGCGCGTGGACGTAGGCGGCGCGCTCCGCATCGTGGACCGTGCCGTCCGGGCCGATCTCGTCCTCGTACGCCGCGCCGTTCTCGCTGATGAGGAGCGGCAGGCCGGGATACCTTGCGGCCGTCCGGGTCAGCAGGTCGTGGAGTGCGCCCGGGTCCACCGGCCAGCCCATGGCGGTGCGTTCGCCCGGCGCCCGGTGGAAGGCGACGTCGTCCGCACCGGGCCAGGGCGAGTGCGCACTGTGTCCGTGGCCGTCGTCCTGCGGCTTCTCTTCGCCCTTCGCGACGTGCGAGACGATCGTCGGGGTGTAGTAGTTGAGGGCGAGCAGGTCCAGCGGCTGGTGACTCGTGGCGGTGTCGCCGTCCTGGACGAACGACCAGTCCGTGAGGTGCGCGGTGTCCGCGAGCAGGTCCTCCGGATAGGCGCCCTCCAGCATCGGGCCCAGCCAGATCCGGTTGCCGACGGCGTCGATGCGCCGGGCCGCCTCCCGGTCCTCCTCCGCGGGGGTCAGCGGGCGGATCTCATGGAGGTTGAGCGAAACCGCCAGTTGACGGCCCTCGGGCAGCGCGGCCCGCAGGGCCTGGACGGCCAGACCGTGCCCGAGGTTGAGGTGATGGGCCGCGCGCAGAGCGGCGACCGGGTCGGTGCGGCCCGGGGCGTGGACCCCGGAGCCGTAACCCAGGAAGGCGCTGCACCAGGGTTCGTTGAGGGTGGTCCAGCGCCTCACCCGGTCTCCCAGGGCGTCCGCGACGAGTCCGGCGTACTCGGCGAACCGTCCGGCGGTGGCGCGCTCCGGCCAGCCGCCCACGTCCTCCAGTTCCTGGGGCAGGTCCCAGTGGTAGAGGGTGAGGGCGGGTTCGATGCCGGCGGCGAGCAGCTCGTCGACGAGCCGGCGGTAGAAGTCCAGGCCGCGCTGGACGGCCGGGCCGCGGCCGGTCGGCTGGACCCGGGACCAGGACACGGAGAAACGGTAGGCCCCGAAGCCGAGTTCGGACATCAGCCGGACGTCTTCGCGGAACCGGTGGTAGTGGTCCACCGCCACATCACCCGTGTGGCCGCCGAAGACCTTGCCCGGCGTGTGCGAGAAGGTGTCCCAGATGGACGGCGTCCGGCCGTCCTCACGGGCGGCGCCCTCGATCTGGTACGCGGCGGTGGCCGTGCCCCACAGGAAGTCGGACGGGAACGAGCGGATGGCGGTGAGCGGCCGGCTCTCGGAGGCGGTCATGGCGGAGCGCTCCCAACGCGAAGTACGGATACGGTACGGGCGGACGAGCCGGTCAGTTCTTGACGGCGCCGGCGGTGATGCCGCCGACGATGTGCTTGCCGAGTACGGCGAAGACCAGGAGCAGCGGCAGCGTGGACAGGAGCGCCCCGGTCAGCACCACGGCCTGGTCGACCGTGTGGTTGCCGGCGCCGAGGCCGGCCAGGGCGACCTGGAGGGTCGGGTTCCCGTCCGGGGTCAGCGCGATGAACGGCCAGAAGAAGTCGTTCCAGGCCTGGACGAAGACGAGCATTCCGAGGACCGCCATCGCGGGCCGGGCCACCGGGAACACCACGTGCCAGATGATCCGCAGGCTGTGCGCGCCGTCCATCCGGGCCGCCTCCACCAGCTCCACCGGCAGCGCCTCGGTGAGGAACTGGCGCATGAAGAACACGCCGAAGGCGGCGACCAGCGAGGGCAGGACGACCGACTGGAGCTGGTCGACCCAGCCGAGGTCGGTGATGATCTGGTAGAGGGGGATCACGCTGAGCTGCGGCGGGATCGTCATGGTCGCCACCACCAGGGCGAGCATGGCGCTCCGGCCCTTGAACGGCAGCTTGGCGAAGGCGAAGCCGGCCAGGGTGGAGAACAGCACGGTGGACAGTGCCACCAGCCCGGCCACGATCGTGGTGTTGAACAGTGCCCGGCCCATGTCGACCTGGTTCCAGGCGAAGGTGAGGTTGTCGAGGAGCCGGGGGCCGGGCAGGAGCGGGGCCGGTGCTTCGACCACGCGCTCGCCCGAGTGGGAGGCGGCGACGACGTTCCAGTAGAGCGGGAAGAGGGAGACCACTGCGGCCAGGCCCAGCAGGACGTAGGTCAGCGGACCCGCGTGGTGCTGGCGGCCTGCCGTCGGGCGAAGCCCCCGGGCGCGCGGCCGCATGGGCGTGGTGGTCGTGTCGGGTGTGCGGGCGGGCATGAGCTCAACTCCCCTGCGTGCTGCGGTTCGAGCGGGAGATCAGCGCCTGGACGGCCCCGATGAGCAGCAGGAGCAGCAGCATGACCCAGGCGATGGCGGAGGCCTGGCCCAGCGCGCCGGTCACCCACCCCTTCTCGTACATGAGCAGGCTCAGCGTCTGGAACTGGTTTCCGCTGCCGCCGCTGATGCCGACGCTGCCGCCGAAGAGCATCGGTTCGCCGAACAGCTGGGTGGCCCCGATGGTGGAGACCACGATCGTGAACAGGATCGTCGGCCGGATGCAGGGAATGGTGACACTGAGGAACTGGCGCAGGCGCGAAGCCCCGTCCAGCGCCGCGGCCTCGTACAGGTCCTGCGGGACCGCCTGCATCGCCGCCAGGTAGATGAGCGCGTTGTAGCCCGTCCAGCGCCAGGTCACGATCACCGAAATCGCGATCTGCGAAGGCCACTTGGCGGACTCCCAGGCGACCGGCCGGAAGCCGGACCACTCCAGGGCCGTGTTGATCAGGCCGTAGTCGGTGTTGAACAGCTGGGCGAAGACGAGCGTCGCCGCGGCGATCGAGGTCGCGTACGGGGCGAGGACCGCGACCCGGAAGAAGCCGCGGCCGCGCATCCTGTAGTTGAGCAGGTGCGCCAGGCCGAGGGCCATCAGCAGCTGGGGGACGGTCGAGAGCACACCGATCGTGAAGGTGTTGGCGAGCGCGTTCCAGAAGAACTCACTGGTCGCCAGAGAGCTGTAGTTCTCCAGTCCCTTCCACTGCGCGTTTCCGCCGAGCTCGACCCGGTGCAGCGAGAGCCAGCCCGTGTAGATGAGCGGGAAGAGGCCGAAGGCCGCAAAGGTGAGGAAGAACGGGGCGACGAAGACGTACGGGGTCGCCTTCAGGTCCAGGCGGTGGAGCGTGCTGCGCCGGCTGTCCCGGCCGGAAGGGCCCCGGTGGGAGCGGCGGGAGCTGCTGGCGGAGGGTGGTCCGGTGGGCGGCGGGGAGCTGCCACTCGACACCCGTACGGAGGTAGCCACGGGGGCGTCCTTCCAGGTCGGTGGGTGGTGGGTGGTGGGTGGGGTGCTGCGTACGGGGACGGCCTGCTGCCTGCAGGCGGCGGTCGGGCCGTCACGCGTTGCAGGCGGCGGTCGGCCGTCACACGGCTCCCGCTACTGGTCGATCTTGTCGTCGACCAGCTTCTTGACGTTCTCCCAGGCCTTCGCCGGGTCGGTGCCGCGCTGCTCGATGTCGAGGATGCCGTTGTCGGTGAGGAAGGTCTTCACCTGGCCGTCCCAGCGGCTGATCGGCGCGGGCCTGATGCCGGCCGCGGCCTCGGAGTAGATCCTGCCGACCGGCGTGTCGCCGAAGTACGGCAGCTTGGCGTCCTGAACCGCCGGGGAGGTGAGCGTGTCCTTGGAGGACGGAATGTTGCCGTTCACACCGAAGACCTTGGCGTGCTGCGCCGGCGCGGTCAGCCAGGCGGCGAGCTCAGCGGCCTCCTTGGCGTGCTTGCCGGACTTCGGCACGGCGAGGAACGCGCCGCCCCAGTTGCCGGCGACGGGCGGCGCGGCGATGTCCCACTTCCCCTGGTTCTCCGGGCCGGCCTGCTCCTTGATGATGCCCGTCATCCAGCTCGGGCAGGCGACGGTGGCGAACCGCGCGTTCTTGAAGGCCGCGTTCCAGGTGCCTTTCTCGTCGAACTGGCGCAGTTTTGCCGTCAGTTCTCTCTGAGCCGCCGCCACGGCGGTCTGCCAGGCCTTCTTCACGCCGGGACTGTTCTCGTAGTCCAGCTCGCCCTTGGCATTGGCGTACTGCACGGGCTCGCTGGAGACCACGGCGTTGAACAGGCCGCTCGCGGAGTCGTGGAATGCCGTTCCGGCCGGCGCGTTCTTCTTGTACGCCTCTCCGGCCGCCAGGAACTTCCCCCAGTCGCCGGCCCAGAGCTTGGCGACCTCGGTGCGCTCCGTCGGCAGCTTGGCTTGGGCGAACAGGTCCTTGTTGTAGCAGATGGCCATGGGGCCGATGTCCGTGCCGAGGCCGATGACCTTGCCGTCGCCCGTGGTGGCCTGCTTGACCTTCCAGTCGAGGAACGCGCCGAGGTCCGCGCCGCCCGTCTTGCCGAGGTCGATCCACTTGTCCGCCATGGCGGGCCCGGTCGCCTCCGCGATGTAGCCCACCTCCAGGGCCTGGATGTCGGCGAGACCGCTGCCGCGCGACAGGCGCAGCTTGAGCGTGTCCCAGTACTTCTGCCCGTCGGCGACGTTCGACTCTTCTATGCGGATCCGGGGGTGGGTCTTCTCGTACTCGGCGTAGAGCTTGGCCCCGGTCGTGTTGTCGTAGCCGAAGGACCCGAACGTGCCTATGCGCAGCGTGATCTTCTCGCTGCCGGCCGCGCCACCGCCGCCGTCGTCGCCGCAGGCGGTGAGCACGGTCGAGCCGATCACGACGACGGCGGCCGCGGTGATCGCGGTGCGGCGGCGTCTGCTGCTGGAAGTGCGCATTCCACTCTCCTCGTCCAAGGTGGTGCTCTGTGTGCGCCAGGGGAGCCCGCGGGCTCCTGCGACTTGGCGAAAGGGCCGGGCCCGGCCCGGCCCGGACCGGATCCGTCCGTGAAGGCCGCGCCCCTCCGAAGGTGGGAGCGCTCCCACCGCTGCGGGAAGGTTGCTGCCTCGCGGGTCCAAGTGTCAAGAGTTGAACGCTGCTTGATGGGTGGAAGGGCGTCGGAGCGGAGTCGCGCGGCTGGGCTTACCTCCGAGGCATCGTGCAGGTCCCGGGCGCGGCCCATGGCTCCGAGCGTAGATCGCGAGTAGGGTGGGAGCGCTCCCACCCGCGGTCGGTGTAGCGTGCCGGTGCCGGCGGGGAAGGGCGGCCGACGGGGAAGAGCAAGCAACCGCAAGGAAGAGCCACCACCGCCTTGCCTGATCAACCGCGAGCCGACCGGTGCGGCGCGCGATGTCGCACGAGGGGAGTTCGAGGGTCGTGAGCGGACGGCACAACGGCAGGCCCACCCTGGAAGAGGTCGCGGCCCTGGCCGGCGTCGGGCGGGGCACGGTCTCACGGGTGATCAACGGCTCGCCCCGGGTGAGTGCGCAGGCCAGGGAGGCCGTCGCCCGCGCCGTCGCCGAACTGGGGTACGTACCCAACCAGGCGGCACGCGCGCTGGCCGGCAGTCGGACCGACGCGGTCGCCCTCGTCATCCCGGAGACCGAGGCCCGGCTCTTCTCGGAACCGTACTTCCTCGACCTCATTCGCGGGGTGAGTGCCGAACTCGCCGAGGCCGACCGGCAGTTGCTGCTCACCTTGGTGCGGACCGAGCGGGAGCGGCAGCGGTTCGAACAGTACCTGGCCGCCCAGCGGGTGGACGGCGTGCTGCTGGCGTCCGTGCACGGTGACGATCCCCTGCCCGATCGGATACGCGAGATGGGACTGCCGGTCGTCATGAACGGGCGGCGCTCCGAGGCCGAACCCGTCGCTTACGTCGACTCCGACAACATCGGCGCAGGGCGGGCGGCCGTCTCCCACCTCGCGGCGCGTGGCCGGAACAGGATCGCGACCATCAGCGGGCCGCTCGACATGTACGTGGCCCGCGCGCGTCTGAGCGGCTACCGGCAGGGCCTCGCCGAGGCGGGGCTCGCGCCCGACGAGTCGCTCGTGGCGGCCGGGGACTTCACCGAGGAGGGCGGCAGGCTGGCGATGCGCGAACTCCTGGCGCGCAGCCCCGGACTGGACGCCGTCTTCGCCGCCTCCGACGTGATGGCGGCCGGCGCCCGCGGCGTGCTGCGCGAGGCCGGGCGCCGGGTCCCCGACGACGTGGCCCTCGTCGGGGTCGACGACTCGGCGGTGGCCCGGCTGATGGACCCGCCCCTGACGAGTGTGCGCCAGCCGATCGAGGAGATGGGCCGCACGATGACCCGCATGCTGCTCCAGCAGATCACGGAGCCGCCCGGGTCCGAGGCCGTGGCCGCGGGCGGTCGCGCGCCGGCGGAGGAGCCCCGCCGGGTCCTTCCGACGGAGCTCATCGTGCGGGCCTCGTCCTGAGAGTCCTCCTGGGCGTCCTCCTGCGCGTGCTCCTGAGAGCGGCGGTACGCGGCCCGGAGCCGTACGGAATCCGGGGATCGCGTACGGCTCCGGGGTGCTCATCGGCGGTGCGTCACAGCGCCGGATGGGCGTTCTTCAGGAGCTCCTGGAACTGGGCCGAGAACCACCGGCCCGACAGCGGAGCGTTCGGCAGGGCCCCCGACATGCTGTTGCCGTTGCGCGCGTTGCCCGGGTACGTCGGGTCGCACATCCGGTCGAAGCCCTTGCCCTCGTTGTTCGGGATCTCCATGCTCGCCCCGTCCGACTCGCCCGGGGGCTTCATCCACACGTACGCGTCGATTCCCGCGGCCGGGGCGGCCTGCGGCCTCTCGCCGAGCCCGGCGCCCGACTGGTTGCACCAGTTGCCGGCGTGTATGCGCCGGTCGTAGCGGCCGCCGTTGACGTACGTGTCGACGTTCGTCAGTGCGCCGGGGCCGGTCGGCCGGGCGGTGCCGCCCCAGCCGTTGCGGGAGGTGTCGATCAGCATGCCGATCTGCGGGTCGAAGCCCAGCGAGACCAGCTTGGCCCGCATGGCCTGGGCGTACGACAGCTCGTCCGTGTACCGGTTCCAGTCGACCCACTTCGACTGGCGTACGGACGTGCCGCCCACGGAGTCCCCGATCGAGAAGTGGTCCTCCTTCAGTGCGCTGTAGTTGGCCGTGTTCACGATGAAGCCGTGCACGCGGGAGAGGCTGGACCCCTCGGCGGTGGCCGCCTGCTTGAAGATCTCCGCGGAGGCGCCGAAGTTGTCGTCCCAGCCGAGCCAGCCGTGGTGTCCCGCGTCCACGTAGTTGTAGACGTTGGCGATCGAGCCCAGCTTGTTCAGTGCGTAGCCGACGCCCTTGATGTAGTTGCCGTTGGTCTTCATCGCATCGCAGTTGGCGGTGGCCGTCGGGCGCCCGGAGACGTTCGTGACCAGGTTCGGCAGCGAGTCGATCTCGACCGTGGTGACGATCCGCAGCCCCGCGTACTTGCGGTCCGCCAGGATCGCCGCGATGGGGTCGATGTACTGGGTCTTGTACCGGTCGATCTCGGTGGGGCCCAGTTCGCCGTTGGAGGCCAGCGCGGCGCAGTCGCGTCCGGGCAGGTCGTAGATCACCAGCTGGACGACGAGCTCGCCACTGCCCTTCTGCGCCAGGGCCGCGTCGAGGTGGTCCCGCAGGCCCATCACGCCGTTCCCGCCGCTGATCGCGGCGATGCGGTCCAGCCAAACGCCGGTGGGCTGGTTCGACACCTTGGTGCCGCCCGGCTCGGCGGCGGCCTTGGCGGACCATTCGGGGTTCACGTACACCTTGGCGCCGGCATAGGGGTTGTCGGCCTTGCTGCCCGACGGCGGCGGGGTGGTGGGCGGCGTCGTCGGGGGAGTGGTCGGCGGCTCGGTGGCGCCGTTGCAGGTGACTCCGTTGAGCTTGAAGGTCGCGGGCACGGAGTTGGTGCCGCTGTAGGAGCCGTTGAAGCCGAAGGAGGTCGAACCTCCCGTGGCCAGGCTCCCGTTGTACGCGACGTTCTTGGCGGTCACGGCGGCGCCCGACTGGCTGATCGCGGCGTTCCAACCCTGGGTGACCTTCTGGTCGCCCGCGTAGGACCATTCCAGGGTCCAGGCGCTGACCGGGTCGCCGGTGTTGGTGACGACGACGTTGGCGCCGAAGCCGGTGTTCCACTGGCTGGTGATCTGGTACTCGACCTTGCAGCCGGTGGCGGCGGCTCCGGCGGTGGTGGTCATGACGGTGGCGGTGGCGCCGGTCGCGGTGATCAGTCCGAGGGCCGCCACCAGGGCGGTACGGCGGGTTGTGCGGCTCATGTCCAGGGTGCCTTTCAGTTCAGGGCGCGCAGATGGTCGCGCAGCCCGGTGCCGAATGCGGTGGGTGTGCCGTCGTACGAGGTGATCAGGGCTGGACCCGAGGAGCAGTCCCAGGTGTTCCAGGTCCAGCCGAGATACGAGAGGGCGCGGGCGTCGGACCAGGTCATGACACGGTCGATGAACGCATGTCCGCAGGTGTTCTCACCGATCTCGCCCGCCAGGAGGGGGACCCGGGCGGCGACCGGCGCGAGTGTGCTGTCCCAACACGCCTCGTTGGCACAGGCATTGAAGTTGTAGACGTGCCAGGCCGCCGCCAGATTGCCCGTCGGGTCGGTGGGGGAGTGGGCGAGCCACTGGCTCAGGTCGTTGGAGTAGGCGATGCCGGGAACGAGCACCACATTGCGCGCTCCCGTCGCGCGGACGGCGTCCAGGAGGTCCTGCATGCCGGCGACCTCGTACCCGATGCCGGGGCAGCTGCCGCCGTCGCGCCAGCAGCTCCACGCCTGCGCGGGAGTGGAGGTCGCCCGGTCCGGATAGGGCTCGTTGAACAGGTCGAAGACGACCCGCCGGTCGTTCTTGAAGGTGTTCGCCACCGAGGTCCAGAACGCCGGGGTGTACCGGGCGTTCGGCATCGGCTTCTGGCAGGAGGCGTGGACGTCGGCGCAGCCGGAGGAGTTGCCGGTGTACTGGCCGTACGTCCAGTGCAGTTCGACGACGGGGGTCATGCCGTGCGCGAGGACCCGGTCGACGAAGCCCTTGACGGCGTCGATGTAGGGAGTGCCCCGGTACTCGGGTCTGATGTTGTCGAGGCCGAGCCAGCACTCCTCGTTGAGGGGAATGCGTACGGTGTTGGCCTTCCAGTCGGCGATGGCGCGCACCGAGGTGTCGTCGACGGGGCCGTCGAAGATGCCGTGCCCCTGGACGCACATGTACTCGCCCCCGGAGCGGTTGACGCCCAGGAGCCGGCGGGTGGCGCCGTTCCGGTCGGTGAGCCGGTTGCCGGCGACGCTCAGCTCGGGCGCCCCGGGGACCGGGTCGGGGGGAGTGGTCGGATCAGTGGGCTTCGGGGTCGGGCCCGTGGGCGTGGGGGTCGGGGTGGTGGTGGGGGTCGGGGTCGGGGTCGGATCGGGTAACCCCTCGGTGGTGCACGGCGTTCCGTTGAGCTTGAAGGGCCCGGGCGTCGTGTTGGTGCCCGACCACGAGGCGATGAAGCCGGACGTCACACTCGCGCCGGTGCCGAGTGCGGCGTTCCAGCCTTCGTTCCCGGCCGTGACGGCCGCCCCGGTCTGGGACCAGGTGGCACCCCAGCCCTGGCTGACGTGCTGACCGGCGGAGAAGTCGAAGCCGAGAGTCCAGCCGTTCAGTGCGGAACCGTGGTTGGTGACGGTGACCGCACCCTGGAATCCGCCGGACCACTGGCCGACGACCGAGTACTTCACCGTGCACGGGGGTGCGGCCGCGGCGCCTGTGGCCGGCGCCATGACGGTGAAGGCACAGCTCGCCATCACGAGCGCTGTTCCCGCGAACACCGAGGACAGCGCGGACAGACGTGGGGGGTGTCGCATGAGCGACTCCTTGCAGCGAGGGCGCACCTCGACGGCGCGCCAACTGACGGAATCGCTCCCACTGGTGAGGCGACCGTAGCGGCAACACGCTTCAAGCAACAGAGGAGTTGAACAAAATCCTCGGCGGATGCCTTCGACTCCTCGAACCTCTTGACGCCATTCGGTTGGCTCTGCACAGTGGGAGCGCTCCCACTGGTTCACGACCTGTGCTCGTGCTTCTCGCCCGCCCCGCTCCCGAGCGGACGAGGAGAAGCCTCCGCATGCCACCACGGCGGGGCGGCCGCCATGCATCCGCGACCGCCCCTCCGCCCACCCGAACGGGCGGGACCGCCGCCCGTCACGGGAACGTGCCTCCGACCTCGTGGAGCCGGCCCGCGGCCGTGGTCGCCGTCGCTTCGTACGTGTCCTGGCGCGCATCGCGGTCGCCTTCGGCATGGTTGTACTGGACCGCGAAGACGTGCCGGCCGGGCGGGACGGTCCTGCCGGCCTTGAGGGTCCAGCGGTAGACCGTGGCGCCGTCGGTCTGGACGGTGCTGACCTTGAAGTCCTCGCCCGGCCGGGTCTGCCAGGTGCCGGTGGTGGCGACGCCGCCGGTCTGGGCGATGCGGACCTGGAGGGTGAGCGTGGAGAGCGGTTGGCCGTTCTGGAGCGTGATGTTGCCCTGCGCCCAGTACGGGTTGCTGTGCGGGTCGACGGCGCCGCTGGACCACAGCGGTCCGCTCTGGGCGGTCGGAGATGCCGTGTCCTGCGATGCCGTCGCCACCTGGCCGGACCGCTCCCCCTCGGGTCCGGCCGGCGCCAAGGCGAAGGCAACGGCCACCAGGGCGGTGGCCACCGCGGCGGTGGCGAGGCCGACCCGGGCCCAGGAGACCGCCGGGGGCCGGTGGTGTGCCGTCTGGCGGGCCTGCAGACGGGTGTCCGGAGCGTCGGCCATCCCCCGCCGTACGCGGTCCAGCATCTTGTCGCGGTCAGGCCGATGGGCCTGCGCCGCGTCGCGCAGTTCCCGGTGGATGTCGTTCATCGGCTCCTCCGTCCCACGAGTTCCTCGGTCGTTCGGGAGCCGAGCAGATCCTGCAGTTGCGCCATGCCCTTGGAGGTCTGGCTCTTCACCGTGCCGACCGAAATGCCCAGGGCGAGCGCCGTGTCCCTCTCGGACAGGTCCAGCGCGTGGCGCAGGACCACACAGGCCCGCTTCCTGAACGGTAGCCGGGCCAGCGCTCTCCGTACGTCGAGGGCGGCGGCCACGTCCGGGGCGTCGACCCGTTCGGGCCGGTGCGACCAGAAGAGGGTGATGCGCCGCCGTTCACGGACCGCCGCGCGGATCCTGGTACGGGCCATGTTGGCGACGACGCCGCGCGCGTAGGCGAGGGGATGGTCCGCGCGGCGCATCCGGTCCCAGCGGTGCCACAACGCGACGAGAGCGTCCGCGGCCACGTCGTCGGCGCAGTCCGGGTCCCCGGTCAGCATGGCGGCCAGTCGGGACAGCTCGGCGTGGTGCCGTTCGAAGAAGGCATGGAACTCCGCCGACCGGTCGTCATGGACGAGAACCGTCGCGGAGCCCTCGTGGTGAGTGCTGATCCCCGGTGACGGCGTGGCGGCGGCCGCCGGCCCCTGGGCGGAACCCGGCCTCACGAGGCGCGCGTGGGGTTCTTGGTGAGGGCTCCCGAGGCGGTGAGGACCCCCGCTCCCGCCGTCCGGGGAAGCGTACGGGGCAGCGCGGCCGCCGACTGCTCCAGTCCGGCGGTGAGCGCCGGCTTCCAGTTCACCGTGGGCTGGATCTTCTTCTTGGGGTTCGCGGCGTTGTAGGCCGCGACCAAATCGGTCACCGTGCCGTTCACCAGGTTCCCGGTTCCGGCGAGGGAGCCCGTACCGTCACCGGTCAGCAAGCGGGACGCCGCCCCGCCGCCGGGAACCGTCCAGTAGTTGTATTCGGCCACTATCTGCGCCTTCGCCCGCGAGTTGATGGAGTACCCGAAGGAGTAGCCGTTGCGGTCGGTCGTGTCGTAGAGGTTGTTGTACAGGTGGACCTGGCCGACCCGGGTCAGCGGGGCACGCTGGACGGTGCCCTGGAAGACGTTGTGGTGCAGGGTGACGCGCAGTTTGGTGTCCTTGTCGCTGCTGCCGATGAGCATCGTCTTGTCGTGGTCGCTGAACCGGTTGTACGAGACGGTGACGAGGTCCGACGCGTTGGTGATGTCGAGGGTCCCGTCGTGGACCTGGTACTCGCGGCCGAAGTAGCGCGGGTTGGCCTGGTCGAAGTGGGGGCTGTCCGTGAACGTGTTGTGGTCGGCCCACACGTGGGTGGCGCCGCGCAGGGAGATCCCGTCGTAGGCGGAGTTCCAGTTGCCGGTCGACCCGTCCGTCGGGTCCCACTGGGGGAAGCAGTCGCGGGTGTCGGAGAAGGTGAGGTTGCGGATGATGACGTTGTCCGCGTTCTTCAGCTGGAGGCTGCCGCCGGTGAGGCCGGCATTCGTCCCCGGCACGCCGACGATCGTCGTGTGTGACGGGACGTCGAGCACCACGCGCGCCGCCTGCTTCCTCTGCGCGGCGGACCGGGCCGATTCCTGGCTGCCGGACGGCAGCTTGGAACGGCCCCACACGGCCGGGTCGTAGGCCTTCAGGTACGAGGCCAGCGAGTAGCCCGTGCCGGCGGCGTAGTCCTCGCAGCCGAGGCGGCGCCCGTTGTCGTCGGTGTTCGCGTCGATGGTGCCCTTGACCCGGATGAGGCGCGGCTCTGTGGCCGGGCCGGCGCTGAGGGCCTCGGCCAGCTGCGCCCGGGTGGAGACGGTGAAGACACGGGAGTCCCGTGCTTTCGCCCCTCCGGTCGTACCCGTCCCCTGGGCCGCCCAGCCGTCGCGGGCGGGCAGTACGGAGTGGTCGAGGTCGGGTGCCGCATGGGCGGACACCACGAAGGGCACGGCGCTGAGCCCGCACGCGAGGGCGACGGACGTGGCCGCGAGGACGGTGAAACGGCGCATACGAGGGCGCTGGTGCGAGACGGTGGGCATGCGGATCGATCCTTTGTGAGGGGTGCGGGAGGTCTTCGGCCGACACCTGTGGGGCGCGCCTCTTCAGCGCGTCGACCTTGCACACCCTCAGTTGCCGCCGAGCGCAGCCGGGTTGCCGTGATCCACGTCACTGTCCGTAGGACTCCTCCCCGGCGATGACGTCCCAGCGCGGGAACCGCGCGCTGGAACCGTGCCTTGGAACCGTGCGGCGGAGCGTCCACGCCCGGATGACGGGCACCGACTTCGTGTCAGGGGTCCAGGCGGGCGGCGCGGGTCCGGAGGTAGCGGCGTTCCGGGAGGCTGAGGGTGGTGCGGGCGGCGAGGCGGTAGGCGTCGGCGGCGGCCTTGCGGGCGCCGGTGCGTTCGAGGAGATGGGCGCGGACGGCGGCGAGGCGGTGGGAGCGGGGGAAGCCGGGTTCGAGGGCGGTGAGGGCGGCCAGGCCGGCCTCCGGGCCCTCGACCATCGCGAGGGCGACCGTGCGCCCGAGCCGCGCCATCGGGTCGGGGGCCCGCGAGTGGGCCACCAGGACGTCGTAGAGGGCGAGGATCTGGGGCCAGTCCGTGCTGTCGGGGCCCGAAGCCTCGTCGTGGAGGGCGGCGATCGCGGCCTGGAGCTGGTACGGGCCGGGCGGCCCCTCCGTCAGGGCCTCCTCGACCAGCGCGGTGCCCTCGGCGATCGCCGCACGGTCCCAGAGGGTGCGGTCCTGTTCGTGGAGGGGGATCAACGCGCCGTCAGGTCCCGTACGAGCCGCGCTGCGGGCCTCGGTGAGCAGTATCAGGGCGAGCAGGCCCGTCACCGCGCCCTCGCGGGGCAGCAGCCGGCGGGCCGCCCGGGTCAGGCGGATCGCCTCGCGGGCGAGGTCGGCGCGGTGCAGAGCGGGCCCGGAGGTGGCCGTGTAGCCCTCGTTGAAGATCAGGTAGAGCACTTGGAGGACGGAGGCGAGGCGTGCGTCCCGGTCCTGCGCGTCCGGCGGGCGGAAGGGGCGGTCGGCCCCGGCCGCGCGCAGCTTCGCCTTCGCACGGCTGACCCGTTGGGCGATCGTCGCCTCCGGTACGAGATGGGCGCGGGCGATCTCCGCCGTCGTCAGACCGCCCACCGCGCGCAGTGTCAGCGCGATCCGGGCGGCGGGCGGGAGCACCGGGTCGCAGCACAGGAAGAGCAGGGTGAGCGTGTCGTCCTCGGCGGGTGCGGCACGGACCTCGCGCGGTTCAAGACGTGCGACCGTCTCCTCCCGCCGGACCCGCGCCGCCTCAGCCCGCAGGGTGTCCGTGAGGCGCCGGGAGGCCACTCGGATCAGCCAGCCGCGCGGATTGGCGGGCACCCCGTCCCGCGGCCACTGCCCGGCGGCGGCGAGCAGCGCCTCCTGTACGGCGTCCTCGGCGGCGTCGAAGTGCCCGTACCGGCGCACGAGCGCGCCGAGGACCTGCGGGGCGTGCAGCCGCAGCAGGTCCTCGACGGTCCCGGGTGCCGTCAAGCGTTCCCACCCGCGCCGAGCTCGCTGCCACCGGCCTCGTCGATCGGCCGGATCACAACGGGGTACACCGGAGCACCGGCGGGTGCCGGGCACTGCGCCACCCGCGCCGCGATCTCGGTCACCCGCTCCAGGCTCGCGCAGTCGAGGACCCAGTACCCGGCGAGCACCTCCTTCGTCTCTCCGTAGGGCCCGTCCGTGACGACCGGCCGCCCCTCCGCGTCCGCGGTCACGAACCGTGTCCTCGCGGGCTCGACGAGCCCCTGCCCGTCGACGAACTCCCCGGTTTCCGCCAGATCGTCGTTGATCGCGCTCATGTACGCGAACATCGCCCTGAGCTCCTGCTCGCTCCAGGCCGGGCTGTGGGCGGACGCCTTGCCGTTCATGGCGTCGTAGTCGGCCTGCGCGCCCTGCACCATCACCAGGTACTTCATCGCGTTCCCTCCTCCGTGGGCCGCCCCTACCGGGGCCCTTGCACAGGAGACGTCGGAGCCGGGCGCCATTTCTCGACACCTCGCCGTACCTCACCGGTACGGTTCATCCCGGTGCACGAACGGCCGCGTGTGCCCGGCCTCCACCGGGCGACCCGGCCGCACCCCGGTGTTCCGGGGCGTACGGACGCCTACGATGAGGTGCCTGAGCATTCTTCCGAGTACGAGCAGGCCCCCGAGCGTCCTGGTGGTGGCCGGCAGGGGAGGTTGCGGTGGCGTACGTACGGGTCCCCTTGTTGTCGGTGCACTGGACGCGGCAGGCCTTCCTGCACTGGCCCTATCCGCCGGCGCTCCTCCAGCGCCTCCTGCCGCCCCACCTCGATGTCGATGTCTTCGAAGGGCAGGGCTGGGTGAGTCTGACGCCCTTCGTCATGTCGTCCACGCGGGTCCTGGGCGTGCCGATGCCCGGGGGGACCTTCCCCGAGACGAACCTGCGCACCTATGTGCGGCGCAAGGGCGGGCCGAGCGGCGTGTGGTTCCTCGCCCTCGACGTCACCCACCCGGCCATGCTGGCCGCGCGCCTGGTGGGGATCCCGTACGCGCTGGGGCACCTCTCCGTACAGGGCCGGGGCCGCGCCTGCCGTTACACCGGCCGACGAGGGCGCGCAGGTCCCGGCTATGACCTTGAGGTGCGCACCGACGAGCGCATCGAAGCGCCGCACCTCCTGGACTCGTGGCTGACCGACCGCTTCCACGTGTACTCGGTGTCGGCCGGCGTGCTCTGGCGGACCCCGGCCGCGCACGAGCCCTGGCCGCTCTTCCGTGGAACGCTCGTGCGCCTGGAGGAGTCCCTGTTGGCCGCCGCCGGACTGCCCGAACCGGCCGCGTACCCCCTCGTCCACACGTCCCCCGGGGTCGGCCCCGTACGGCTCGGATGTGCCCGGCGCGGCTGAGCGGCCGGTGCCTCGTACCGCGAGCCCGTGGCGGACGGTCGCCATCAGCCACGAGGGCCGCACCATCGGTCACCGCGGCGCGCGCCGACCGGGCGGGACGCGGACGATCGACGTGAGCAGCGCCCCTGCGCGGGCCCATACTCGTGTGATGAGCCGCCCTCTGCTCCTCTACGCGAACCTCGTCTCCGACCTCGCGGTGGACCTGGACGAGCGCGACGTGCTCCGCACCTGGGCCGAGCAGGCACCGCGCGAGGTGTGGATGCTGTACCCGGGCGACGTGCTGGTGTCCCCGGTGCCGGTCGGCGAGGAGTTCCTGGCGTACGCCTGCGGCCTGACCGGGGTCCCGCGGGAATCGGTGACGGTGGTCGACCTGCCGCAGGCCTTCGGCGCGGTCGACGGGGAGGCGCGGCACCACGGCGCCGTGGCGAGGGTGCGCAGGGCGTCGGGAGGCCGGCCGGTGGGCGCGGTGCTCCCGACCGCTCTGGACGCCTCGGCCGTGGCGCTCGCCGACGGGCTGGGGGTCCCCTTGGCCCCGTACGCCTCTGCGGCCGCAGCCGGGGCCGCGCTGGAGGTGACCCGGCTGCTCAACACGAAGGCGGGGTTCCGGAACGCGGCGCGGGAGCTGGGCATGAGGCTGCCCGACGGCCGTGTCTGCCGCCGTGAAGAGCTGGCCGGTGCCGTACGGGACCTGCTGCTCACGCACGAGCGGGTGGTGGTCAAGCCCGACCGGTCGGCGGGCGGCCACGGGCTGCGCTTCCTCTCGGCGGCGGCGGGGGAGTGGACCCCCGACGATCTGGCGCCGGTGGGCGGGGCGGGAGGCTCGTGGGTCGTCGAGGAGCGGATCGACGTGGCCTGCTCGGTGAGCATCCAGCTGGAGACGGGGCCGCACGGGCCGCGGCCGGTGTTCAGCGGAGAAATGCGGACCGACGAGGGTTCCTTCACCGGATACGTGTCACCCCTGACGCCTCCGCTCGCCCGTGCCGGGGCCACGCTGGAAAAGTGGGGGCGGGCGTTGGGCTGCTTCCTGGCGGAGCACGGCTACGCGGGCCCCTTCAGCCTTGATGCGATGGTGTCGGCCGACGGTTTCCTGTTCGCGGGCGAGAGCAACGTCAGGCGCACGGCGACGACCACGCCGCAGGCCATGGTCACCCGCCTCGCCGCCACGGCCGCATCCGCCGCCGCCGGGGCCCGGGAGCCGGCCTGGGCGACCGGCAAGGTGCAGGCACCACGTCCGTACCGCTTCGACGAGGCCGTGGCCCGGCTGCGCGCGGATGGCACTGCCTACGATCCCGCGAGCCGAGAAGGGGTCGTCCTGTACGCCGGTGCGCCACCGGACGGCCGCACCTGGCGCTACGCGGTGATCGCCGACGGCCATGCGGCGCTGGCGCGGTACGAGGCGATGCTGCACGCGTCATGGGCGTCCGTCCCCTGAGGCGGGCCGTCACCGGCTCACCGGCTCACCGGGTGACCGGCACCGACGCCAGTTCCCCCAGGAACGCGCTCAGGGCGCTGACCCCCAGACGGAGCGCAGCGGTCTCCACCTTCTCGTCAGGGCCGTGCCAGCGGTCCCCGGGCAGTCCTGTCCCGAAGAAGAGCACGGGCGCCTCACAGGCACGGGCCAGCTGCGCGGCGGGGGCAGCGCCGCCGTTCCCGATGCACCGGGCCGGGGAACCGCAGGCGCGGTTCACCGAGCGGAAGAGCGCTGCGAGAGCCGGATGGTCCGCGGGGGTCCGGTACGGGTCGGAGATCGTGGGGGAGACCTCCAGGTCGTAGCTGAAATCGGAGGTGCGGTGCTCACCCAGCCAGGCGCGCAGCTGTTCGGCGACCTCGTCGGCCCGCTGGTCGGGAACGAGCCTCAGCAGCAGGTCCGCGTCGGCCTCGGCGGGGATGAGGCCGAGCGCCGGTGCGTCCGTACGGCCGGCCAGAAGGCGGGCGACCTCGGCCGAGGGGCGGGTCCACAGCCGCTCCGGCACGCTGAAACCGGCCTCGCCGCCGGCTCCGAACGTACCGGTGTCCGCGCGCCAGGTCCGCTCGTCGAAGGGCAGGGTGTCCAGTGACTCCCGCAGGGCGGGACCGGGCGCGGCCACCGCGTCGTAGAACCCGGGGAGCGTGATCCGGCCGGCTCCGTCGTGCAAGGTGCCGAGCAGCCTGCACAGTTCGGACGCCGCATTGGTGGCGGCGCCCGAAACGGCCCCGCTGTGGATGTCGCGGTGGGCGCCGCGGACGGTGAGGGTCGCGGTGACCGACCCGCGCACCGTGGTGCAGACGGCCGGCTCGTCCAGGGACCAGAGCATGGTGTCGGAGACCATGACCACGTCAGCGGTGAGCTCGTCGGCGTGTTCCGACAGCAGGTCGGCCAGGTGCACGGAGCCGATCTCCTCCTCCCCTTCGATCAGGTACTTCACCGTCACCGCCGGCACGCGGCCGGGGGCGGCCGCCAGGTGCGCACCCAAGGCCCACAGATGGCACATGATCTGGCCCTTGGCATCCGAGGCTCCCCTGCCGTACAGCAGGCCGTCGCGCCGTAGCGGTGCGAACGGAGCGGTGACCCGCCATGTGGAGGGGGCGACGGCGTGGACGTCGTGGTGGCTGTACACCAGCAGGACCGGGGCGTGGGGATCGGCGGCCGGCCAACAGCCGTAGACGGCCGGCAGGCCGTCGGTCTGCCAGATGTCCGTACGGGGACAACCCATCCGGTGCAGTGTCCGCGCCAGCCAGCGGGCGGAGTGCCCGACGTCGGCCGCCCGGTCCGGGTCCGACGACACGGACGGGACCTTCACCCACTGCGTCAGGGCGTCCAAGGCGTCCGGCTCCGGGAAGCCGTCCTGCCCCGCGAGGATCTCTCTCGCGCTCATGGTCGGCGGCTGCCCGCGTTCGCCGACCTCAACCGCCGACTCACCGGTCGCGGCGCCCCGCGCCCGCGCCGTGGGCAGGCCGCGGCGCAGCGGACGGCGCAGCCGCTGCGCCGTCCGCTGCCCTGGTCAGCGGGGGTCGAGGGCGCTCAGGACCGTACGATCCGCACCGAGTCGCAGCCGAAGAAGCGATAGGTGCGGCCGGTGGCGCCGTCGATGAACGAACCCTTCGCGCAGGCCTCGGTGTCTCCCCACTGGAGACCGGAGGTCGCCGAGGCGAAGTGGAGCACCATGTCGGGGTCGCCGTCCCTGATGCGCTCGACCGGAGTCGTGGTGCGTTCGGGCACGTCCTCGATGTGGCCCCTGTTGTGCACCTCAGCGCTCCCGCCCGTACCGCCGAACACGGCGCTGCGCGGTCCGAAGCGCACGGTCAGCGGCTGGATCGTGGTGGCGTCGAAAGCCAGCGGAAGTGCGTATTCGCCGGCCGTCGTCGTCAGGACGCCGAGGGGCACGGTGTCGGCGGGGATGTTGACGGAGTTGGGATTGGCACCCGGCTTGATGTTGATCGCGACGGGCACGACGCAGTCGAGGGTGAACTCGGCCGGCCGGTGGTTGTTCGCCGCGACGGGGTCGGTGTCGTCCGGCCGGGCCGGAGTGATGGACGAGGTGAACCGGTAGGTGTGCGATCCCGGTTCTGCGCAGCCGACGGTGAAGGTGTTGTCGAACGACTGCGGGGTCCCGACCGCGAGGGCCGGGACGTCCCGGGTCGACGAGGAAGGCGTCACCGTGGCCCCCGGGTCGGCCGTGGCATCGGTGACGACCACGGCGTCCATCGGGCTGGACGGCCCGTTGTTCGCCACCGTGCTGCGCAGGGTCACGTCCAGGGTCTGCCCGATGAGCACCTGCGTGGGCGGGGCCGTGGCGGCGAAGGACGTGACGGCGAGGTCGGCCACCGCGACCACCCGGGTGTCGGTGGTGGCCGTGTCGTTGTCCGCCACCGGGTCGGGACCCATGAGGTTGTCCACGGTGGCATGGTTGGTGAGGGTGACCGGGCCGCCGGCGTCGTGCACGAGGTCCGCCGGCACATGGGCGGTGATGGTGACGGTGCGCGAGGCACCGGCGACGAGGTCGCCGACACCGCAGGTCACCGTCGCGTCGGACGCGTGGCACGCCGCGTCGTCGCCGACGTAGGAGACCTGCGACGGCAGGGTGTCGACCAGGGTCACCGCGGCGGCGGGCTTTGAGCCGTGGTTGGTGACGACGGCGGTGTACACGAGGTCCGTGCCGGCCGCGACCGGGTCGGGATTGTCGGTGACGGTGACCCCGACGTCGGTGGTGTTCTGCTCCTCGTACATCGCGAGCAGATCGCTGGTGGTGGGGACGTCCTCGCTCTCCGGGTTGACCGCGGCATTCGCGGAGTCACCGAACTGACGGAAGGGCAGCGACACGAAGGTCCAGTCGTCGGAGCCCTTCAGGGTCTCGTTGGTCGAGGTGTTGACGCAGGCGGGGGGCCTGGGCGTGGGGCCGGGGCCGGCGTTGTCGAGGTTCGTGGCGGGCACGCTCGCCTCGAACGGCGGATCGCCGTCGTTGTTCCAGTCCGGGCTGGTGTCGAGGTTGTTCGGGACCTTCTGGCCCGCACTGTTGACGAACACGAACCGGTTGACCGGGTCGGTCGCGTCGAGGACCGTCGGTTCGGTGAGGGAGTTCTCCACCAGAGTGCCCAGGGGAGCGCGTCCGCGCGCCGTGCCGTCGACCGTGGTCCTGGGCGGCGAGTAGTCGAGGATGGTCCCGCCTCCGACGCGGGGGATGCCGCCCTGCAGGTCGTAGTTCATGACGCTCACGTAGTTCGGCTTGCAGTTGGGCCGGTCCTCGGCGCCGCCGTGACGCAGATTCAGGTTGTGCCCGAGCTCATGCATGATCGAGCCGGCATCGAGGTTGAAGACGATGAAGTCGTTGCCCCCGATCTCACCCTGGCCACCGGTCCGACGCGGGCATGTGGCCGGCCGGGGGGCCATCTGGCCATAGTGGTAGATCAGCCGCCGGTTCCGGGTGAAGTTCAGGTCCCTGGAGGCGTAGAAGTTCGTGTCGAGGCCGCAGGCGCCGGACGCGGGGATGACGCTGCCGCCGCCGAGGCTGTCGCCGACCAGGCAGTCGGGGTCCTGCGCGTCGGTGAAGGCATCGCCGTCGTTGTTCACGCCGTCCCCGCAGTTCGTCGGCTGCGGGTTCTCGACGCTCGCGTCGAGGTAATCGGTCAGCCGCGTGTTGCAGGTGGGGTCGAGGCCGTCGATCAGCCCGTCCGCACCGTTGTCGATGCCGTCGGAACACGTACCGACCGGCCCGCCCTCGCGGCCCCCCGGGTCGAGCAGGCCGCCGGTGTCGACATGAAGATTGATGCCGGGCCTGCCGTCGGGGTTCGGCGGTGCGTTCACACCTGAACCGCCGTTGTCGGCGTTCCTGCTCGCCGCGCTCGCCCCGGCGTCGGGTGGCGCCGCGGCGAACGCCTTCTTCATGGCCTGGACGTCCGCCCGGGCAGGAGCCCGCCCCGCCACCCAGTCCAGTTCGAGGAAGACGTCCTTGTGGTCGGGCTCGGCTCCCATCGCCGGCAGGTCCACATCGATGGTGCCGTCACCGTCGTCGTTGTACCCGTTGCGCTCCCAGCCGTCGAGCAGACCGTCGCCGTCCGCGTCCCCGCTCGTCGAAGCCGTGCTGACGTCCCAGCACACCTTGACGGAAGGTTCGTCGTCCTCCCCGCCGTCGCCGGACGAACAGGACTGCGGCCAGTTCACGTTGTCGGTCTTGTTCAGGCCGGTGTCGCGCCACTTGCCGTCGGTGTAGGAGACGACGAAGTCGAGGTTGTTGTCGTGGTCGTGCGGGGTGTCGTCGCCCAGGTCGTCGCCCGAGGTGTCGTCCGCGTCCCAGATCTGGATCGTGACGGGAACGTTCAGGATGGTGTCGGGCAGTTCGGTGGAGACCACCCAGTACGGGTCGACCCCCGAGACGTTGTCGACGGTGGGCGTCCGGTGCTCCACGCCGTTGATGAACACCTTCGCGTAGAAGTCGGGGTGCCCTTCCAACGCGGCCTCAAGCCCCTCCGCGGAACACGGCTCGACGCACCCGACATGGGTGATGGTCACCGAGAACGGGCGGGTGCCCGCCGCCTGCGCGGGGGCTGACACGAATGCCGGTAGGAGCGCAAATCCCGCCAGAGCGGCCATGGTGTGCAGCCACTTCGCGGTTCGTCGCATAGAAGTCCCTCTCGTTGCGGGCGCCAGGGCCCAAGGAACGCAAAGACAGCGATCCGTTCCACTGGAGGGAGACCGGCACGCTGACCGCGCGCGACAGTTTGCCGGTTGGTGTTCTGCACGTCTTCGAAGCTCCACCGGCGAGTCCGGGTGGATTCGCAGGCCGCCCGCTGACGGCCGGCACAGCGGCGAACGCCGCATGACCCCCGGGTCTGCCGAACCCGCGCCCGGGGATCGAACCGCGCAACACCTGGGCGCGAGCCGCGTGCGCAGCGGCACCTCGGGTGGCAGGATCAGGGAGGGGGGGCGCAGGACTGTTCCTCGGGAAGCAAGAAGACGACGAACCGCTGATGTTGCAGTCACCCGGACTGGACGGCGACGGCCCCCTCATGAGGGGAAGCTTCGTGCTCGTCCGTACGGCGTCGCCGCGAAAGGGGTCGGATGGCATGGACGACTGCAAGCAGACCTCCTGCCACCACGACTGGGGGAGCCACGACGTGTTCTGAGCTTCGGGGTGGCGGAATCTGCGCCATGCCGCGCTCTTGGCCGTCACCGACCGCAGCAATGGCAACAGGGGCACTGACACCCGCCCCACGGTCCCGTACGGCTCCTGCCGTGGCACTCTTGCAGCTGCTCGTACGGGTGGGACGCGCCGGCCGGCTCTGGCGGTCGCGAGGGTCGACGGGGGGCTGGCTGTGCCGGGTGGGGATCGGGTACGCAGGCGCGGCGGGGTCCGCCGCCGCGGGCTGGGGCGGGTGAGACGCCTGTGATGTTCGGATACGCCGGTGACTGGACGGCGTTGCTGTTCCTGCTGGTGGTGCTGTGGTGGCTCTGCGGGCCGTTCGTGATGGGCGGCCTGGGAGTGTGGTGCGGCCGGGCGAGCGGCCGGTCCCGAACCAAGGCGCGGATCGCGTCCGTCGTGGTTCCGGTGGCTGTGATGGCGGCGCCGGCGGTCGCGAAGTACAAACCGGACGGAGTGATGCCGACGCGGGGCGACGTGATCGGCTCCCTCGTGATGGAGGTCGGCCTGCTGACGGTCCTGCCGTGGCTGCTGGGCTGGAGCGTGGCCCGGTTCCGCCGCAGGCGGCGCGAGGGATGACGGCTGCCCGCGACTACGGCTGCGGTTTCGCCGACGCCGACGCCGCCGCCGACGCCGTCATCGCCTCGACAGAGGAGGACGGCGGCCACTGGCCGCTCGACGCCCGCACGCCGGAGCTACGGGGAGCCGTCACGTATCCCGGAGGACCCGTGGACGGCTGCATACGCGCGCTCGGCGACGGGACCTGGCTCACCTACGACGCCGGGAGCGGGACGCTCAACCGCCGAAGCCTCCGCGCAGCCTGACGGCGGTGTCCCAGGAACACATCGCGCCCCACCGACAAGGCCCGTAACAGAACGTCCGATTATCGCCCCCCTTTGCGGGAACACCGTGCGCCTACCCGTCAGTTCAACGAACGGAACCGGGGCGGGCCCGCACGACTCGTCCTCGACCGGCAGACCACTGGCAAGGAGAAACCGTGCGCATACTCTTCACCGGACCGGCCGCAGCCGGCCACCTCTTCCCGATGATCCCGACCGCTCAGGCCCTGCACGCCGCCGGCCACGAGGTGCTGTTCGCGAGCTCGCAGCCGCTGAACCGGCTCCGTGAGGCCGGATTCCCGATCGTCGAGATCGGCGACGGCCGCACCATCCGGGAGGCGTTCGAGCAGACCACCGGCGAGGAAGTGCGCTACGTCACGCCCGACATGACCCCGGACCAGATCCTCGACAGGGCGGCCTTCGGCTTCGCACTCGTCTCCCGCGCCACCGTGGACGGCCTTCTGGAGGTGGCCGACAACTGGGGCGCCGACCTGCTGGTCTACGACTCCTTCCAGGCGTCCGCCCCACTGGTCGCCGCCAAGCTCAAGATCCCGTCGGTGATACAGAATTTCGGCGTCAGCTCCGGCCTCGACATGGTCGGCCGCCTCGCCGCCAACTTCACGGAGGCGTACGAGACGTACGGGGTGGCCGGCCCCGCCGAGGCCACCGCGCTGAACATCGTCCCCGCCTCGCTCGGCGGCGACCCTGGCGGCCTGCGGATGCGCTACCTCCCCTACAACGGCGGCGGCATCGTCCCCGCCGAGCTGCTCCGCCGCGGCAGCCGCCCGCGCGTCGCCGTCACCCTGGGCACCGTGCTCACCGAGATGGACGGCGTCCGCGCCATCGTCCGGCTGATCGAGGCCGCCGCCTCGGTGGACGCCGAGTTCCTGCTCGCCGTCGGCGACGCCGACCTCACCCCGCTCGGCACCCTTCCGGACAACGTACGCCCGCTGCCCTGGGTCCCGCTCGCCGAGCTGCTGAGCGCCTCCGACGCGCTGATCCACCACGGCGGCTCCGGCACCCTGCTCACCGCCCTGCAGGCCGGCCTGCCGCAGCTCCTGCTGCCCCAGGGCGCCGACCACTTCACCAACGCCGACGCCCTCACCGCGACCGGTGCCGCCCTGCGCTCCGCCTCCGACGAGGTCGACGCCCCGCTCCTCACCCGCCTCATCACCGACCCGGCCCTGCGCGAGGCCGCCGCCAACCTCCAGGCGGAGAACGCCGCCCTGCCGACGCCGGCCGAAACGGTGCCCGCGCTGGAGGCCCTGATCACCTCCTAGAGCACGGCACGGCGCCGGTGGCGGAGTGCCCTCACCCCGCCACCGGCAGGTACGAAGTCGATGCGGGCAACCGGCTCGTCACGTCGCGGCGTGACCCGCTTGACCTTGACACGGTGACAAGGTCTTCACTGGGGCCAAGGAGGTGGTCCCGATGCCCACACCAAAGCAGGACACGGATCTGACGCGCGCTCTCCAGGGGCTGGAGAGCGCCAGCTCGTCGCTGCGGCTACGGGCAGCGTTGGCGGTCGGTACGACCCCTGACCCGCGGTACATCGACCTGCTCATCCGACGATGCGCGATCGAGCCCGAGTTTCACGTGCGCGAAATGCTGACGTGGGCGCTCACCCGCCACGCGGCGTCCATGACGGTCCCCGAGCTCCTCAACGAAGTCCGCTCGGAGCGCGCCCAGGCCCGTAGTCAGGCGTTGCACACACTGTCCAAGATCGGCGATCGGCAAGCCTGGCCGGCGATCACGCGGGCACTGCTGACCGACGCCGACGACGAGGTGGCGCGGAGCGCCTGGAGAGCAGCGGTCGTACTCGTGCCCGAAGGCGAAGAACCCGAGCTGGCCGCAGTGATGGTGAACCAGCTCGGACGTGGCGGGCGTGAGACGCAGTTGAGCCTCAGCCGGGCGTTGGTCGCGCTCGGGGAGGTGATCACGCCGACGCTGCTCGCCGCGACGAAGGATCCCGACCCTGGCGTACGGCAACACGCCCTCGCCACGGAAAGGCTGCTGCGCAACCCGGACGCCGGGTTCGAGTGCGCGATCGAGGAGGCGAAGCGCATCATGGCCCTCGGCACCACCGGCGGGGAGGGGTGAGGGGCAGTGCTGATCGGTGAGGTGGCGCGACGGTCCGGGGTCAGCGCCCGCATGCTCAGGCACTACGAGTCACTCGGCCTGGTGCGGCCAACGGGTCGTACCGGGGCGGGCTATCGGGAGTACGCCGGCGAGGACATCCGGCGCATCTTCCACATCGAGAGCCTGCGGTCGTTGGGGCTGTCGCTGCGGGACATCGGGCGCGCGCTCGATGATCCCGGTTTCAAGCCCTCGGAGCTCGTCGACGACCTCGTCCGCCAGACGCGAGAACGCATCGCGCGCGAGACGGCGCTGCTCACACGCCTCCGTCGGATCGGTGCCGCGGAACCGGCCGAATGGGAGGACGTCCTCCAGACCGTCGCACTCCTCCAGGCCTTGGGGTCGGAGAGCGCCGGGAAGCGCCAGCGTGCAGCCCTCTCCGTAGGGGGGACGGCTCCGCTGCCGGTGGAAGCACTGGTCGAGGCAGCGCTGAGCGAGACGGACCCGAACGTCGCCGGAGCCCTGCGATGGGCTTTGGCGCAATCGGGCGACGGCGACGGCGGCGGAGCGGCACTGCTGGCGGAGGGCCTCGGCTCACGGGCAGCCGAGGTGCGCGAACGTGCCGTCCAGGCCATCGCCGAGATTCCGAACGGCGAGGCCACCGCACTGCTGCAGGCCGCCCTCACGCATTCCGACATCGTGGTCCGCAGGTATGCAGCTCTGGCGCTCGGGGCACGCGGGGTAGCCGACGCGGTCCCCACGCTCATCGACATGATCGTCGACGGGACGAAAGACGCCGATGCAGCCGACGCACTGAGCGCGCTGGCGACTCGCCCCGGTGTGGCGGACCAGATCGCCACCCGGCTCGTTGACCGCCTCGCCCACGGCACCGTTGCACCCCCTGTACGCAGCCGGCTGACCCAGGCGCTCGCGGACATCCCGGGGAGCACGGCGTCACGTGCCCTCACGGATCTGTCGCACGACGAAGACCGCGCCGTTGCGCTGACTGCGGCGTACGTTCTCGGAATACGCGACGCCTGATAACGGATCCACGGCTTCTCGGGGTCACCTGCCGCCCAGGAAGGAGCGGGCCGGGACGAAGAGTTCGTGGCCGGTGGGGAAGCGGACGCGTACACCGGAGTCGCTCCATGCGGTGGATTCGATTCCCCCGGCGCCCAGAGCGGTGTCGACGTCCACCCAGTGTCCGTAGGACGGGGTGGGGGACCTGCCGATGGCCAGCCTGTAGGAGTCTCGCCCGGACAGGCTGTAGGTGTGCACCAGCGCCAGGAAGTAGGGTGACCGGTCGTCGTAGACGATCGCTGAGGGAGCACTGCTGCGGTACGTCACCTCGGTCCGCGGCCACCACAGAACGGTCATGAGGACGACGGTCAGCAGGACCCCCGCCACGCCGCCCAGCAGCATCCTGCCGATTCCGGTCGTCCGGCGGGCCCGCGCGGCCTGGTCGGGACGGCCAGGCGTGAAAGTGGCGATGAGGTTCCTCCAGGTTCGGCGCTGCTCCGCACCCGTCGGTCGGAGATGGCTCTGCGAAGAGGACGCGGAACGGGGCCGACGGGTTGTGGCGAGTGCGGCCCGACAGCAGTGGACACGCCTGCTGCCCCGCCCTCCTGACTCGGCCAAAGGGCGACCGCGTTGGTTTCCGGCCACGATCTGCCCTCGTGCGCAATGTGTCTGTGCGTGGCCGTTTTCGGAGGGGTTACGCTGCGCGTTCGCCGGCGGGACGTCCTACGCGGGGGGCTCGCGCCGCCCCTGGCCGTCGCCGGGTGACGGGAAGGCGCCAACGACCTGCGGCAACTCCCAGCAGCAATGACCTGCCGCAATGACGTCTGGAACGAGGAGACATGCCCGGCGAACTCAGGATCCCGACCTTCTGCGAGACCGGTGCCGGCCTCCTGCTCTGCGTGGTGGACCTCATCCACCAGAGTGTCCCGAAGAGCGTCTGGGACATGGAGCGGCTCAGAAGTCCTTCGGCAACCGAACGGTGCCGATGACCCTTGCCGATGGCGACGTCACGGCTTTCGGCCCCTGCCCGGACCGGACCTGGGTGGCCTCCGCGGTGCTCCGGCACCACGGCATCCGGCCCACCATCGTCCACCACGAGCGGAGGGTGCCGGGCTTCGGCCTGTCCACGGCGCACATCGCGATGGAGATCGACCTCGGCGGACGCGTCTGGATGATGGACTCCGGCAGCCGGGAAACCCGCTTGATCGAGGGAGGGTACTACTACAACCCCGAGGTCGAGAAGACGCTGGCGCTCGAACGGTTCGACCTGATGGACATCACACCGAACCAGATATTCGGACTCGTGGCCACCGAGAACATCGACATGCATCTCAAGTTCGAGCACTACGCGAAGCAGGCACGGAAATACAGCGAACACATCGTCGAGGACCGTTTGGCCCTCGACAAGAGTCACAGCGTCTACTACGAACTGTGATTCGCGATCGTTCGTGCCGTGCGCCGACGGAAAGAGAGCCAATTGACCGACCTTGCATACGAGATCGAACACCTCGTGAAGATCTACCCGCACCAGACCGAACCCGCGACCAATGACGTCTCGCTCGATATCCGTACCGGGGAAGTGTTCGGGATCCTCGGCGACAACGGAGCGGGAAAGACCACACTGGTACGGCAGATGGTCAACCTACTGCGTTCGACATCGGGTGAGATCCGGTTGTTCGGGCGGCCCATCTCCCAGCACCCGCTGCACGTGAGCCGGTCCGTCGCCTTCATGCCGCAGAGCAGCGGTGCACTCAACCGGCTGAAGGTGGGCGAGGCCATCTACTTCGCTGCTCACCTGCGCGGTATGACCCGCCGGGACGCGCGCCTGGAGCGCGACGCCATGATCGAGACCTGGCAGCTGGGAGCGGTACGGGACAAGTCCAGCTCCCGCCTGTCCGGCGGTCAGCAGCGCCTGCTGCAGCTCGCCCTCGCCATGGCCGGACGGCTGCCCGTCGTCGTGCTGGACGAGCCGACCAACGACCTCGATCCGGTCAACCGGAAGCACGTCTGGGAAGTGCTGACGAAGGCCAACGCCGAATACGGCACGACCATCCTGTTCATCACCCATGACGCAATCGAGGCGGAGCGGATCGTCCACCGGGTCGGGATCATGCGCCACGGCCGGTTCCTCGCCACCGGTCAGCCTGCCCAACTGAAGCGTGGACTATTGGAACACATGCGTCTCGAAGTATGGCTGGCTCCGGGTGAGGCACCCGTCTTCCCGCCGGACATCCCCCAGCACTGGAAATCGGACGACAACGTCGTCCTGTCCGTCCCGCGCGATCGCGCGCCGGCCCTGCTGTCCGAACTGCGGCTGCACGAATCCGTCGACTACCGGCTCTACTCGGCAACCCTGGAAGACTTGTACCTTCACTATGCGACGTCAGACTGAACGCCCGGGAATAGGAGCCCAGTTCCTTGACCTGTGGCTCATGCAGCTGTCCAACTGGCGATGGTCCTGGCGCGCCATGGTCGTCACGGGAATCTTCGCTCCCATGATGAGCATCGCCGCGCTCGGAGCATTCGCCCACGGGCGCGGCCAGGAAGCGCTCACGTACGTACTCACCGGCAGCATCCTGCTGTCGCTGATGTTCGAGAACCAGAACAAGGTGGCGCAGAACTTCGCCTTCATGAAGGCGATGGGGACGCTGGATTTCCTGGGTACCCTCCCGGTGCGCCGTTACATGGTCATTCTGGCGACGGTTCTCGCCTTCTTCGTGCTCTCCGCACCGGCACTCGTGGTCACTCTGCTGCTCGGGTCCACGCTGCTCGGTGTGAGTCTCTCCGTGAGCTGGCTCGTCCTCGTGGTCGTTCCCCTGTGTGTACTTCCCCTCGCCGGAATCGGAGCGGTCATCGGAGTGCTGGCCCGCACCCAGGAGGAGTCCAGCTCGTTCACCCTGCTCGTCACCATGCTTCTGCTGTTCTTCGGGCCTGTGGTCATCCCCGCCGGCCGGATGCCGCAATGGCTGCTGACGATCAGCCATGTCAGCCCCACGACGTACGCGGCCTCGGCGCTGCGGCAGGTCCTGGTGGGCCCGGTGACCGGACGCCTCTGGGTCGACCTGCTCGTCCTCGCGGGGCTCACCGGGGTCACCCTCTGGTTCGCGGGATCGCGCATGCAGTGGAAAGCCGACTAACCCCCGCTGGCCCTGTTCTGCCCGGCGCTCACGAGCCGCACGTGGCCGCAGCTCCGAGCGGCCGGCGGTTTGTGCGTCAGCATCCTCAACGAGCGCCGGCAGGACCTCTCCCGGCAGTTCGCCGGCGCCGAGAACCGGTTCGCCCGCGTGTCGTGGACGCCGTCACCGGGCGGCATGCCCGTGCTGGGGGGATCCGTCGCGTGACCGGAGTGCTCCGTCGTCGACGAGCACCGCGCCGGAGACCACCACATCGTCGTCGTCCGGCTGCACCACACGGGCTCCTCGGGCGGTGACCCGCTGCTGCGGCACCGCGGGCGCTATGCACGGCTCGCGGCACCGGGCGGGGAGGTGTGAGGGGCTGGAGCGCATCCTGTTCCCGCCCGTCGTGGGCGCGGAGACGTTCCACGACCCCGCGGACGCCGTCCTGCTTTCGCCGACCGTTGGACCGCCGGCCGGGGGCTGTTCCTCACCGTGATCGCGGTTGTGGCCGCAGAGCAGCACTCCGAGCCCGGCAACACACGTACTGCCTGAGACAGGGAGACCGCCGTGCGCGTGGTAGTGCACCAGCCCGGATACCACCGACATCTCTACTACTTCTACAAGACCGGACATCGTCTACACGCACTGGGACTGCGCTACTTCCGCTCCCCGTACAGCACCGGATTCGAGCCGAACTTGTTCTTCGTCGGTACGGAGAAGCTGATGGACGTGAAGGTCAAGGCCCTGGAGTCCTTCGCTTCGCAGCGGCAGCTGGACATGGACGTCTTCCGGCAGTTGGGGGCGGTGGCGTACCGCCAGCACGTCCACCACCGGGTCGTCGAGCGCTTCGGCGACGACTCCGCCTATTCCGAGATGTTCAGGGTGCAGCGCTCCATCGAGTTCGGAAGCGGGAGGTAGCCCCCATGCGGCCGTCCCGGCCCCCGCCCGCAGCAGCGGAGCGCATCCGTATCGGACTGGCCGGATGCATCCTCGAACACACCGTCACCCTGGGTGCTGGATCGATTACTTTGTGTATGGTCTTCTCTGGTGTGCTCGCACACGTCATGAGCAGGCGAACGCGGAGGAGCAGTCATGCGTACATGGAGGACGGCGGCCGGCGCCGCGTCGATGGCGGTCCTGGCGCTCATCGGCGCCACCTCCCCCGTCGCGGCGACAGGGGCGGCGACCAACCCCTCCGCTTCGGCCACCGTGTCCGCAGGGACCGTTCACGAGGGCGGTGTCGAAGCCGGGAGGTCCGGCTCGGACGCCGATGCTTCCGCGGCGATCCGCTGCGAGGGCCAGGTGCAGCGACCGCACAACTCCACCCACGTGCCGGGCACCGTCAACGTGGTCGTGACGGTCTCGTGCACCGCACCGGTGTCGGAGATCACGACCCGGGCGGCCCTCTACGAGAACGGACGGCTCGTCAACCAGTCCGCGCTGAGGACGCAGAGGAACGCCCGTAGCGGCCAGAACAACGCGGCGGTGCGCTGCTCTCCCGGCAACTACCGCGGCTGGATGTACTTCAAGGTCGTCTTCCCGCCCGGCTACCAGCCGCCGACCGGCTCCGGCAACGGCCTCGGCGAGGAAGTGGCCCTCAGCTGCTGATCCGCGGCCGTCGGCAGGGCAACCCCGTGGTGCACGGGCGCGCCGCCGAGGAAGGAGTTCCGGCGTGCGCCCCGTCCCCGCCCGGATCCTGCGCCGGCGAGTGGCGCAGCTCGACACCGCGGCGCAGCTCACCGCCGACACGGACCACGGTCTGCGCCATTTCACCTCGGTCATGACGGGGTGGACCGAGCCCGAAATGACGGCCCTGGCGGGCGGTCCGGCGGTCCTCGCCGCCTCCGAGGTGGGGGAGGCGGACGAGGTCGCCGACAGCTGCCTGCTGCTGGGCCGGCTCGCCCGGGACGAGGAGAGCCTTGTACGGGGGCCCCTCGACCGGGCCCGCCAGCACTGGATCGGCACCAGCCCCCACGAACTGGTGCCCCACCGGCAGCCAGTGCTGGCCCGGGAGCGGTTCACCGCGCCGGGCCAGGACCCGGCTCCACCCAGCGCGAAGCCGTTCCACCTGGGGCTCTACACGTCCACGGCACAGTCTGACGGGCCGGGCATGTGGCGGATGTACCTCGACCTCGGATCGAGTCTCCATCCCCGGCCCTGGCAGACGTGGCAGCTGCCGGTCACCGCCCGCGCCACCGACATCCTCGAAGTCGGCGGCGCGGGCGACTGGGCGGCCTTCGTCACGCGCTATCCCCTCGTCCGCGGCGACGACGTCTACCCCGACTGGACGAGGGCCGCCCGGGACTTCGCCGCGGTGCACATGACGCTGCGCGCGATCGTCGCGGCCCAGGGGTTCCGGATCCCGGTGGCGGACGGCCTGGCCGTGGCGCCGTACTGGGACGTCGAGTCAGTGCTGTGGCTGCGCTGGAGCTTCTCCACCCCCCGCCTGGTGGAGGTCACATCACCCCACGACCGGCCATGACGCCTGGCGGCGACTCGGGGAAGGCGACTGAGCACCCCTCAACGCAGTACGCCGGCGGCTTCTTCTCCTGCCTCGCGTGTCGGGCCGGTGGCATACGCCAGGGGAGGCGCGATGGCTTGGGCATCGGCTCCCTCGCCGACCCACAGCCCGATGAAGAGCGCGGCGG
Organism: Streptomyces sp. NPDC043680; assembly: GCF_056436685.1. NCBI lineage: Bacteria > Bacillati > Actinomycetota > Actinomycetes > Kitasatosporales > Streptomycetaceae > Streptomyces > Streptomyces sp. NPDC043680. Next base: position 33,166 of record NZ_JBWKCE010000023.1, read on the forward strand.
TCGCCTCAAGGAGCCCCGCTCGTTCGAGACCGCCGCCGACCAGGGGCTCGCAGCCGACATCCCGCACCAACTGGTGGACGAGCGTGAGGGCTTCCTCGTCGTCTCCGCAGACCGGAACGGCCAGGGGCCGTCCGTCGAACAGGGGCGGCGACATGCGCCACACGTCCTCGTGGCAGAGGTTGAACGCCTTGACCACATGGGCTTCCGGTGCGGCTGCGGCCAGTTGCCGTGCAGCCGAGATGCCGCCCTGCGTCAACAGGCGGAAGCCGGGACCGACCGGATTGGAGCAGTCGATCAGCGCCTTGCCGTCCAGGGCCGCCCGCAGGTCCCGCACCACGCCCGCGCCTGCGTCGAAGGGCAGCGCGGCCAGTACCACCTGCCCGAAGTCGGCCGCCGCCCGCGGACCGGCGGGCTTGGCGCTGCCCCCGAGCCGTGTCGCGAGCCGCTCCGCCTTGTGCATGTCCCGTCCACCGACGGCCACGTCGTGCCCGGCCCGGACCCAGTGGGTGGCGAGCGCCTCCGCCATGTTGCCCGTGCCCAGTACACCGATTCGCATCACGCATTTCCTCTCAGAACTTGCTCGGACCTTTCGCCACGACGCTAGAAGGCCCGTCAGGCACCATGTGGTACGTGACGACCGACGCCTTCCTCGCCGACTGCCGTGCCCGCCTCGCCTTCGACCTCCTGTCCAACACGTGGAACGCCGTCGTGCTCTGGGCACTGCGCGAAGGTCCCAGACGCCCGGTCGAACTACGCGAGCAGATCGGGGGGATCAGCTCCAAGGTCCTCACCGAGACGTTGCGACGTCTTCAGGCCAACGGACTCGTGGACCGGCAGGCACACCCCGGAACGCCGCCGCGCGTCGAGTACCGGCTCACCTCGCTGGGCCAGACCTTGCTGGCACCCATCGACGCCGTCGGAGCATGGGCCTTCGAGCACGGCGACGAACTCATGGCCGCCCAGGAAGCCGCAGGCACCATGGGCGAGGATGATCCGGAGGAACCGGACATGCCCGGGTGTTGCGGGTCATGAGGGTGTTGAGGCGGCGTCCGGCAGCGGCTTCGGGGCATAGCTGCGGAGTACGAGAGATGGGGTGACGGGGCCGTAGCGCGCCAGCGCGTCGACAACCTCTTCGAGTCGTTCGGCCTGCAGGCAGTGGACGTCGAAGATGAGGCAGTCTTCCCCGGTGACTCCCAGGATGGACGTGACCTCGGGGTCTTCGAAGCGAAGTCCAGGGCGCGGGAGAGGAGGGCGTGGGTGGTGCGCAGCCGTAGGAGTGCGTGGATGTTCAGACCGAGTGCCGCCGGGTTGACCACGGTCCGATAGCCGGACCTTGCGGGCGCGTACGGAGCCCTCAACTCCGCCAGTGGCCTGGGGGCGTGGCCGCACGGACGCGAACTTCTGGACGCGCTGACCGTGGAGTGATCAACGGTGGAATCGGGCGGTGGCCTCCGCCTGCCCGTCAGGTCGCCGGTCCGGTGGTCATCCTCGATCAGGGGGCGGCCGGGCTGGAGACCGCCGCGTCGACGGAGGCGTACGTCACGCCATGGTCGGCCAGTGCCTCCGCAACGATCCCGCCGGTCGTGGTGAGCGCCAAGAGGATGTGCTCGTCGCCTATCTCCCGGTCCTTGCGTGCCAACGTCACCCGGAGGGACTTCTCCAGTACGGTCTTGGCTTCCCGCGAGAACGACGGGCGCCGCGACCGCCACCCCGCGTCCTTGCGATCGCCCGTCAGTGCGCCTGCGCCGTGGGTTTCCTCCACCCGGGCCACGATCGCGCCGACGTCGATGCCGAGGTCCGCCAGCGCCTCCGTGTCCGCCCGGGACAAGCCTGCCCGGCGCCTGGCGTCGGCCAGGGCGGTGGCCAGGGACGGGCGGCGGTCCGGCGGGCACAGCTCCCGGAGCGCCGCTGCCGCCCGGGTGTCGTCTCGGTCGAGCAGGGCCAGCAGCAGGTGCTCTTCGGTGACGGCCGCCGCTCCGGCCCGATCCGCGTGCTCGACCGCCCCCTTCACCACGTCACGTGCGGCTTTCGTGAACCGTTCGAACATCACTGCCTCCCGTACTTCTTGTGGACGGCCTGCCGGCTGACTCCCAGTTCGGTCGCGATCTCCTGCCACGACCATCCCTGATTGCGCGCACTGCGCACTTGGACGGCTTCCAGCTGTTCCAGCAGTCGCCGTAGGGCGGAGACGGCCCGCAACCCGACCCGAGGGTCGCGGTCGCCCGCCCGCGCGGCGAGATCGGTCGCATCGGTCATGCTGTCAACTTACGTTGACGACACTGTTGTGTCAACACTGGTTGACGAGCGACCGCGGCCGGTTCATACCGCCGTTTCCCGCACGCGCCTCGGAGTCGGCTACTGGGCCCCGTCATCCCGCGATCCCGCGTAGGCACGCGGTGTTGCCTACGGCCGCTTCGGGCCGCCCTGGAGCGCCGCCTCGATCTCCCCCGCTACGTCACCGCGGCCGAGCTGAGCGGTGTGGAAGTCCTGCGTGCGCGGCATGCGCAGGACGAGCTCGTAGCCCACGTCGACCCGTACCCGCCCGGAGCGGAGCACGAAGTCGTAGGCGTGTCCCCCGCGCGTGCGGCAGCCGGAGAGGAAGTGCAGGTGGTATCCGGCGGCGGCCACCCCGAGCATGTGGGTCGGGCTGCGGAAACCGACGATGGTCCCGTGCAGGTCGGTGTGGGTGGAGATGATCTGACCCGCGACCGCGTCGATCAGCCGGGGGTAGGGGCGGTGCTGTTCGGGGAGCATGCGGGTGACCATGTGGTCGAAGTGTCCGTCGACACGGACCGCGTAGAACATGTTGGGGCTGGGGAGCGCGTTGTCGACCACCGCCCTCAGCCCTGCGGCGTCGACGGGCTCGGTCACCCGCCAGTCGTACTCGCCGTGGAAGTAGGTGACCGCCGCGAGGGGAGTGCGCGCGGCGAGGTCGGCTTCCCCGGCGGTCCCGTCGGCGCGCAGTCGGTAGCACCGGCCGTCGAGGACGATCATCTCGCCGTCGAGCCGGTCGAAGGTCCCGATGCCGAAGTCGCCGTGGCGGCAGAGCTCGGCGATGCTCGTCGTGCCTTCGTAGACGCCTTCCAGCATGGCCGTCATGGTGGAGGCCTGGAAGATCCGGCCCCGCGGCCGGACGAGCGGTTCCTGTGGCTCCGGCCTGCCGCTCGGAGTCGACTGCGGTTCCGGCATGTGTCCCCCTGGGTTCCCGTCAACGCGACGGTCCGCCGGCGGCTCGCAGCGCGCATCCGCTTCCCCCGCCAGACCGGCACGCAGCACGGTAAGGAACCAGCCATGTCGTCACAACGGCGCGCAACCGGTCGCACGTTGTGCGCGGCAGTGCACCCGGCCGGCGTCCGCCGTGTGACACCCCCGCGCGCCCCACCACGAGGCGCGCGACAAGCGTCTTCAGGGCGCGCCGTGGCATGAGCCCGGGGATGGAGGGCATCCGTTCCGTCACAGCCGTTGTGTGGCGTTCAAGGAGGTGGACATGGCCGGGACCCAACTGACCGCACGGGAATCCGCGCTCTGGGACCAGCTGGTCGCGGAGCTGGACGATGGCTCCGCCGCGCCGGAGTCCACCCGAACGCGACGTCCGGGAACAGGCAGAGCACGTCGTCTGGGCGTGACGGCAGTGCTGTTGCCGGCGGCGGTGATGCTGCTCGTTTCGGCGAGTCTGGTGGAATCCGAACCCTTGGCGTGGGGCGGTGTGATGGCCTGGATCGGCGCGGTCCTCACGGTCTCCCACCTCCAGGGCCACGGGCCGCGACTGCCCTGGGGCAGGTGAACGGCCGACCTCGGGGTGCCCATGGGTCATCCCTCCGCGGCGGCTCGGACGAAACGGCTGCTCGGCTCACCTCGGAGCCGTCCGGCCGGAAGCCTGCGCCCGAAGGCCAGCAGGAGGAGGTCCTGGGCGGCGCCGTACACGGGCGAGCCGGAGCCGTATGACCAGTCCAGGTCCTCGGCGCACATCCGTACGCCGTCGAGGTCGGCGCCGAAGAACCTCAGGCTGCTGGGCCGGACCTCGTCGAGGAGGATCCGCAGCCGGTCCTCGGGGACGCGCCGGTCGAGGCCGAGAGCGACGGTGACGTCCAGTCCGTGCACCACATCATGGCCGAGGGCCGCCGCGACCCCGCCGACCGGCGGGGTCCAGCGGTGGTCGGCGTTGTCCCGTACGAAGGCGGCGAGTTCGGCGGTGGAGTGGGCGGCCGCGTCCCTGCGTGCCACGCGGTCGGTCATACGGTGCAGGCTCCCGCGTGCCTTTGCCAGCTCGCCGAACGTCGCCGGCAGGGAGAGCCGGAACCCCATCGACATGTGGGCTGCGACCTCCCGCACTCGCCATCCCGTGCAGAGGCTCGGTTCGTTCCACTGGTCGGGCCGCAAGCCGTCCAGCACATCGGCCAGCTCCCGGCGCTCCCTCGCGATCGCGGCCCTCACCTCGGCCTTCGTCGCCTTGCGCGCAGTCACGTTCTCCATGTGATCCAGCGTGCGGGCCGCCGTTCGATATCTCCAATAGATGTTTCTGCTCCGACCTAGAATCCCTGGTTATGGAGCTCAGACAACTGCGCTACTTCGTCACCGTCGTCGACGAGGGCGGTTTCACCCGCGCCGCCGCCCGGCTGCACCTGGCCCAGCCGGGTCTCAGCGCCCAGATCCGTCAGCTGGAGAAGGAGCTGGGGCAGCCCGTACTCGACCGATCCGCCCGGTCGGTGACCCTGACGGAGGTGGGCCGGGCCGTCCTGCCTTACGCCCGCGCCGCACTGGCCGCGGCGGATGCGGTGCAGCAGACGGTGGACTCGTACACGGGGCTGCTACGCGGCCGGGTCACGCTCGGGCTGGTGTCCGGCGCCGCCGGACACGCCTTCGACATCGCCGCGTTCCTCGCCGACTTCCACGACGACCATCCCACTCTGGAGGTCGCACTCATCGAAGACACCTCGGAGCGGATGCAGGCCGCGCTCCTGGCCGGCGAGCTCGACATCGCCCTCCTCGGGGCGACAGAGGAGGCACCTCCGCCCGGAGTGGCCTTCCAGACGGTGATCGACGTTCCGCTGGCAGCCGCCGTCGCACCCGCAGACCCCCTCCTCGACCCCGCCGACCGCACGAGTGTGCCGCTGGCCGAATTGCGGGACCGGCCCCTGATCTGCCTGCCGCGCGGCACCGGAGTGCGCGCTGCACTCGAACGTGGCTGCGCGCAGGCCGGATTCCGTCCCCGCGTCACCTTCGAGGCGGCAGCCCCCCACGTGCTCGCGCAGCTCGCCGGGCGCGGCCTGGGCGTTGCGGTGCTGCCGGCCGGCGAGGACGACCGGACCCGCGACGGACGACAGCTCCGCACGCTGCGCATCGTCCGACCCGAGATGCGCGCCCGCATCGCGCTCGCCTGGCGGGCCACCGGACCCGCGGGCCCGGCGGCCCAGGCGCTCCTCGATCGTCTGCGCGAAGCCCTGCCGAAGCCGCCCCTGGGCTAGCGTCCGCTGCGACGACGACAAGTGATCCGGTGTCCGCCCTGCCTTTTGCAGCGGTGGCCGGATGTCGTACCGCCCGAAGGACGATGCCGATCAGGAGCCGTGCACGGTCGAGGTCGGCTCGCGCACCATGAACACGTCCACCGGATCCTCGGCCTCCCCTGTGAATCCGTGCCGTTCGTACAGCCGCCGGGCCGGACTGCCCTGCAGGACGTTCAGCCGGACCAGGGTGCCCTCGCGGTCGCACCGCTCCAGCAGTTGCCGCAGCACGGCCGCGCCGATACCGCTGCCCTGCAGGTGAGGGGCCAGGTAGAAGTGCTCAAGCCAGTGGGCGTCCTCCGCCGGCCGCAGTGATACGCATCCTGCGAACGCGCCGTCCACCTCGATCACCGAGGTGTGCATCGGAACGAAGCCCTCCCGCAGCCGCTGCCGCACCCGCTGCTCGTCGTACCGCCCGAGCCGTTCCAGATCCGCCCGCAGTACCACGGCCCGCAACTCGGCCACCGCCTCGACGTCCGCCGCCGAAGCCGGCCGGATTCCCCAGTCCGCCATGATCATCAGACTATCGTGCCGAACCTCGGGTGCGCCGCTTCGGCGGTGGAGGAAACCCCTTGGGGAACTTCGCGCCCGCCCGCATAGGCTCGGCCGCATGCCCCGCTCTTCGAAGAAGTCCCGCCGGCTCGTCGCCGACGGGCGCACCTACCTGTGGACGGTCCGCCACGGCCACTGCGTGCTGGAGAACGGCGGCTGCCGCAAGACCCTCACCCTGCGCCCGCATCCGTCGGGCGCCGGCGGCCTGCTGCGCTTCGTCTTCGACGAGGGCCCCGGTCGGTACGTCTCGGGTTTCACCACGGGGTCGGGCGAGGTGGGGGCCGTCGGTGTCGGCGCCCTCAACCTCCACGAACCGGGCACCGTACGCTTCCTGCTCGACACCGCACTGGCCCGCGGGTGGGAACCGGGGGAGAGGCGGGAGGCGAGGTTCGACGGCTGGACCTTCCTTGAGGCGGCGGTCGCCGCCCGGGGCTGACGCTCCGGCCGCGCCGCTACCGCGGGGCCCGCCGCCGGGGCAGGCTCGCGCCGACCAAGCCCTGTCCCGTTCCGGAGGGGGACTCGGCCGACCGGGACTACGGGTGTTCGTCCCGCAGTCCTGCCGGGATGTCCGGGCTGGGCTCCGCCGGGTGCCGTCGGCGGCGGAGCCAGACGTACAGCGCCAGGCACGGCAGCAGCAGGCCGATGGCGGTGAGGGTGAAGAACGCGGTGAAGCCGCTGATCCGCCCGACCAGCCAGGAGAAGTTCTGGCCGAAGAAGCCGACCACGAAGGACAGGGGCAGGAAGACGGTCGCGAGGATCGTGAGCTGCTCCATGGTGGCGCTCTGCCGCAGATTGATCTTGTTCTGCTCGACGGAGATCACCGCGATGTTCGCTTCCAGGACGGTGGCCAGGAGGTCGCGCTGGGCGGCCACCTCTTCGTTGACCAGCAGCAGGTGGTCGTGCACGTTGTGGAAGTACGGCAGGAGTTCGGAGGGCGACTTGCCGGGCTTGAGCAGGCGGGAGAGCACCGCGAGCAGCGGGTGCACGGCGCGGTAGAAGTCGGTGGCCTCACGCCTCAGGAAGTAGATCCGTTCGGTCGGGGCGACCGCCCCGGAGAAGACGGTGGCCTCGATCTGCTCGATGTCGCGGTCGAGTTCCGCGACGACCGGCGCATAGCTGTCGACGACCTGGTCGAGGATCGCCCACAAGGTCGAGACGCTGCCGGTACGCAGCAGCTCGGGTCGGCGTTCGATCCGGCTGCGGGCCCCGTGCAGCTCGCTGGCGATGCCCTGGCGCACGGTGATCACGAAGCGCTCGGAGAGGAAGATGCTGATCTCGCCGGTGTCCACCTCCTCGCGCTCGTCGTCGTAGCGTGCGGTGCGCAGGATGATCAGCTCGGTGCCGTCCTCGTACTGCTCGGCCTTGGGGCGAAGGTGGAAGGTCCGGGCGTCCTCGACGGCGAGTTCGTGCAGTCCGAAGCTCTCCCGCACCTTGTCCATCTCCTCGGGACCGGGTTCGAAGATCCCCAGCCAGACGAAGCCGCCCTGCTCTCGGCATGCGGCCGCCTGCTCCAGCGACATCGGGCCTTCCTGCTGCCGGCGCCCGTCGCGGTAGTGCGCACAGTCGACGATCACGGCGTTCCTCCTCGCGTCCGGCGGACGTGCACCGCCTCGTCGCCGTCCGGCGGCGTGGCGCGCGTCGCAGCTGCCATACCGCCATGGTTGCTCGGTCGGTTGCGCGCGGTCAGACTCCGGGCAGGGCGGTGTCCGGGACCGACCCCGGTGGCGTAGTCACCCCGGTCGGAGCCCGCGAGGCCGGCCGACGCCGCCGTCGGCGGCGCGGCGTCAGCTGACCGGCGCCATCGGACCGCCCGGAGCGGGTCTACGGGCCCCGCGTGCGGGATGACCCATCAGGCGCGGCGCCGGCCTCGGCCGGAAATCATCGAGATCAGCTGCTCGTGGGTCTCCAGGTCGGCGGCCACGACGAGCCCGCGGCCGGCTTCTCCGAGCGGGGCGCCGTCGACTCCGGTTACCACGCAGCCAGCGGCTCGACACAGAGCGATACCGGCCGCGAAATGCACGCTCTGTGACAGATCTCCGCCATCGGTGACGTACGCGGCCCGCTTGCCGGCGGCGACCCAGGCCAACGCGAGGGTCGTGGAGACCACCCGAGGCCGGAAACGTGCGATGAACTCGGGGTGGGCCAAGAGGTCAACGGCCCGGAACGCCGGCGCGCCGGGAAAGGGCGGGTCCAGGTTGACGTCCACGAGGTGGGTGGCGGGCGTGGGCACCAGCTCGGCGTCGCCGTCGTCGTGCCGCACCCAGGCGGTCGCACCGTCGGTACAGAAGACCTCGCCGCTGAACGGGTCCCCCACCGCCGCCGCACCGCCGCGCAGCGCCACGTTGACGGCCACCAGCATGTTGCCGACGGCGTAGTTCAGCGTGCCGCACAACGGGTCCACGAGCCACTGGCGTGCAGCCTCCGCAGCACCCTGCTGGCCGCCCTCCTCCCCGAGCACGGCGTCGTCGGGCCGAGCGGCGTGGATGACGCCGAGGATCGCCTTCTCGGCCTCGACGTCGGCGGTGGTGGCGAAGTCTCCGGCGCCCTTGTCGATGCGGTTGAGCCGCCGGCCGTACGAGCCGCGCACGACGTCCATCCCGGCACGCACCGCAGCCGTCGCAACCCCGGCATCGTCAAGGCCCTCATACGATGTGATCATGCCGCGCAGGATATCGATCGGCACCGGAGCTGATTCCCTCCTGCCGAGCCGGACCTGAAGAGGCGCAGCTTCGCGGTGTCGGAGCCTCTGCGCCGGCACAACCGGACCGCCACAGCACCGGAGAGCCCATCTCACCGCGCAGCCCGCTCAGGCAAGCCGGACCACGCGGATGAGCCGGGCGGTGCCACCGAGGTGGACCACCGGGCCCGTGGGCCCGGACCGTGCGCCGGCGGTGATCGTGGCGGGGCTGCCGAGGGAGTCGCCCATGTCCACGGCGATACGTGCCGTGCCCTGTCCGGCCAGGTGGGCGGCGAGGCAGGCCGTGCTGTTGGCGTTGGCTATGTCCTCGGGGACACCGATCGACGGGGCGAACATACGGGCAACGGCCCGCCCCGTCGGGTCCGGCAGGGAGTGGACGTAGCAGCCGAGGAGACCGAGCCGGTCGCAGGCGGCGCGGAGCGCGCCGACGTCGGGGGCGAGCGTGGCCACGGCGGACCGGCTGGTGAGCGGCACCAGCAGACGCGGCCGTCCCACGGAGGCGATCACGGAGCCGGGTTCCGGCGTGCGCCCGGTGACACCGAGGGCGGCGATCACGTCCTCGTACGCGCCGACCACGGGCTCCCGCAGGTCCACGGCACCCGATGCGAAGGCGGCGTTCGCCTCCGTCCCGTTCCAGGTGGCCCAGCCCTCGAAGACGCGCCCCGAAGCGTGCAGGGTCGTCCGGTACCGCTCCCTCCCGGCCCTCGCGGCAAGGTAGGCCAGCGCAGCGACTGTTCCGTGACCGCAGGCGGGCAGCTCCCTCTCGGACGTGAAGAAGCGCAAGGAGACCGGAGCACCGTCCGGCCCGCGGCCGGGCGGGGAGACGAAGACGGCGTGAGAAGTCCCGGCCAGCTCCGGCACACGGCGGCGCTGGTCGTCACCGAGCGCCGTCTCCTCCAGCACCGCGGTCGGGCTCCCGCCGCGACCGTCCCGCAGACAGGCACCCACGATCGTGACGGGCAACCCGTGTGCTGCCCTCATCGGCAGCCGATCACCACAGCAGTGAACACCACAGCGGGCAACGTAACAGGAAGGGCCGGGGACGGGGGAGGGCGCCGTCGCAGGTCCGGCCTGGGGCCGGTCGGCTCACCGGCCGCGCTCGTACGCCCGGTCGGGTCTGGCGAAGGGGCTGCGGCAGTCAACAGGACGGAACGATTCCGTGTGGAGCCGCGTCTCCATAGGGGATGAATGGGATGGGTTGCCCAGAAACGGACGGCTGGTCGCGGGCGGCCACACGAACAAGAGGAAGTGCTCATGGATGTGCTCCCCGGTCGGCGTCGGGTCCTCAGCGGGGTTGCCGCGACAGCTCTGGCTGTCGCTCTCCCCACGGGGGGAAGGGCCTTCGCGAAGGGCGCGGGGGAGGACGGGATCACCGGCCGGCTGCGTGCGCTTGAGCGGGCGCATTCGGCACGACTGGGCGTCTTCGCGGCCGACGCGGTCACCGGCAGGGCAGTGCTGTACCGCGCGGACGAGCTGTTTCCCATGTGCTCGACTTTCAAGACGATCGCCGTGGCCGCGGTGCTGAGGGACCTCGACCGCGACGGCAGGTTTCTCGCCAAGCGCATCCGGTACACGAAGACGGACGTCACGGAGTCGGGCTACGCGCCGGTCACAGGTTTGTCCGAGAACCTCGAAGCCGGTATGACCGCCGAGGACTTGTGCGCGGCGGCCATCGACCACAGCGACAACGCCGCCGCCAATCTCCTGCTGCGTGAGCTCGGCGGCCCGGACGCGGTCACCCGCTTCTGTCGGTCCCTCGGCGACCGGGTGACCCGGCTCGACCGGTGGGAGCCCGCACTGAACTCCGCCGAGCCGGGAAGGGTGACCGACACCACGAGCCCGCGGGCCATCGGCCGCACCTATGCCCGGCTCACCATCGGAGATGCTCTCAGTACGCCGGATCGGGAGCGGCTGGCCGGGTGGCTGCTGGGCAACACGACCGGCGGCAACCGGTCGCGCGCCGGCCTGCCGAAGGATTGGAGCGTGGCGGAGAAGACCGGCACCGGCGGCTACGGCACCACCAACGACGTGGGTATCGCCTGGCCGCCCGGCCGCGGACCGATCACGATGGCGGTCCTTTCCGCCCACCACGATCCCGCCGCGCCGGCCGATGAACCGCTGATCGCCGCTGCGGCCGCGCTGCTGGCGGCAGCATTGCAGTGATCTCCAGAAGCGGAGGACGCCGGGGTCCGGTCAGGTGTGTCCGTCTCCACGGAAGGCCGGGCTCCCACACCACTGCGGCGTCGGGCGTCGGCCGCATCCAGGAGCGTCTTGCGCCGTTCCTCCAACTCCCACTCCACAGCGCCTTCTTCTGCTGGTCCTGCTCGTGGACCCTTTTGGACTCACCTCGGTCATGCCCCCCGCATATTTGTACCTTCCACCAGTACGAAGTCACCTGGATGACGGAGGAGACTTCCTGCCGAGGGCCGCGGCTCGTTCTGGGAGCCGACGCCACAAATCGAGGGGAAACACCACGATGAGTGGTCAGTTGTACGACGGCATCGGCGAAGCATTCGAAGGCTTCAAGACCCTGCCCATCATTCGTTATACCGAGGTACCGGGCTTCCTCGCCCTGGTCGGCGACGTCACCGGCAAGTCCGTACTGGACGTCGGCTGTGGTACCGGCTTCTACAGCCGCGAACTCAAGCGCCGAGGCGCGTCCCGTGTCTTCGGGTTCGACATCTCCAGCGCGATGATCGACGCCGCCGAGGCCCGCGAGCAGTCCGAGCCCCTCGGCGTCGAATACGAAGTCGGTGACACGGTCGCCTTGCGAGAGTTCGATCAACCATTCGACGTCGCCGTGGCCGTACAGGCCTTCAACTACGCGAGCGACGTTGCCGAGATCGAGCAGATGATGCACAACGTCCGGCGCAGCCTCGTTCCCGGCGGCGCGTTCTTCTTGTTCGTGCAGGACCCGGGCTTCGACTTCGACGGGCCGTCGCTGGCCAAGTACGGGTTCCTGTGCGAGGCAACCGGCAAGGACAACGAGATCGGCCGGGGGATCCGGCTCACGGCCCTGCTGGATCCGCCGGTCTCGTTCGAGGCGACCACGCCGTCGAAGGAGACGTACGAGCACACGCTGACGGCTGCCGGATTCACCGGGATCGAGTGGGTTCCGCTGGACGTCTCGGAAGCCGGGGTGGAGGAGTTCGGTGAGGACTTCTGGACGGACTACGCCGCGAACCGGCCGCTGACCATGATCCGCTGCACCGCCTGACCGAGGATCTCGCGGGCCAACCCGGCCCTATCGGCTGGGTTGGCTCGTCGGTGATTCGCAGCCGCGGAGCGGCTGCGTTCACGGCGAAGGCGAGCCGACGGCCCGCGACGGCGGCCGCGCAGCGCGCACTCACGGATGCGTGGATCCGGGCCGGGGGCACGGCCGAGGACGCGTGGCCGAACCCGTCGCGTCCCGCCGCCGCCGGACATGGCGAGGGCACTGCCGCCCCGAGCCCGCGGCCGGGGCCGGTTGTGCAGGACCGCCACCATCCCCGAGCACGCAGCGCCCGGCCCCACGCGGCTGCCGGACGGCGCGCGGCGCGTACAGGTCCCGGCGGGTGTTCAGCGGGGGTGGCGGTGCCGGCCGTGCTTGTGCGGTTCGCCGGTCGTCAGCAGCACGAGGGCCAGCCCGAGAGGCAGCAGGAACAGCAGCAAGAGAGTCATGCAACCGCTCGTGCCCATCTTCAGGCCCGTGACACCGGGCGCACGCGTCCTGCGTTCCCGTGAGTGGCGGGGGAGAAGCCATGCCGGGCTTGGAGGCCGGTAGGACAAGTGCCAGAACCGGCCAACCGGGGCTCCTGGCCGGATTGTCACACCGAGGCGTTACAGTGTGCGCCGCGGCTGAGGCGGCTGACCACCGTACTCCTCGGGCAGGGCCCGCCGCAGCGTCCTCTTGACATGTCGTCAGGGGCGTGCGGGGGTCGGCCGCCCGGCTGTTGCGGCGGGTCCCCGTTCGGAATCGAGAAACAGCCAGGAGACCCATGAGAAAGAGAGCGCGGAGAGCGAGCATTCTCGCCGCCGCCACCGCCGTCGCAGCCACAGGCATGTTCATGGCCGCACCGACCGCCAGCGCGGGCACGTCCGAGATCGTGAACCCCGGCTTCGAGAACGGCAACCTGTCCTGGAACGAGAAGGTGACCCCGTTCGCAGGGCACCCCATCAACAACGCCTCCGCGTGGCCGGCCCACTCGGGCACCGGAAAGGCGGAGCTGGGCGGTCAGGGCCTGACCGGCGTCAGCCGCATCTCGCAGCAGGTCACGGTCCCGGCGTACCGGGTCCCGGTGCTGTCGTTCTGGGTGCGCAGCGACGTGGTCAGCGGCGGGGCGAGCGGCTTCGGTTTCCGCCAGCTGATCGTGGAGGCCACGGCGGAGGACGGCACGCCCTACGAGCTGCACGACCGCATGAACAAGGCGGGCACCAGCGGTTCTTACGAGAAGGTGACGGTCACGCTGCCCGACGCCTTCTACGGTTCGTCTCCGCAGAAGGTGAACATCAGCTTCATGGCGATCGAGGACTCGGCGAACCGGATGCCGTTCCTGATCGACGACGTGAGCATGGAGTACCGCTTCAAGGCGATCGACCGTCCGGTGGTCATTCCCGGCGGGATCTTCCGGCCCATCGGGGGCTGATCCCCCGGCCGGGCAGCGCGGCGCGGCCCGCGTGCCACCACGGTGGCCGTGCCGCGCTGCCGCCGGGTTCGGCGCAGGACGGGCGTCGATCCCTCGCCGGAGTGAAATGGCAGCCGGTGCCCCGGTTACGGCGGCGCCGTCGGGACAGGGGCCGCGAGGAGGTTGGTGACCGACCGGATACCGGCCTACCGTGTGGATCATGAGCGAGCCGTTGCATCCAGAGATGTTCGACCCCGTCTGCCCGTCTCCGCTGGTGCCGTTCCGGATCGGCGACAAGTGGGCCACGCTGGTCCTCCGCTGCCTGGAGGGCGGCCCGCGCCGCTTCTCGGAGTTGAAGGTCCCGCTGCGCGGCATCACCTCCAAGTCGCTGACCCAGTCGCTGCGCGGGCTGGAGCGCGACGGCTTCGTCGTCCGCACCGAGCACGAGACACCCGAGCGCCGCGTCGAGTACGCGCTCACCGCGCTCGGCCGCGGGCTGCTGGGCCCCCTCGACGCGGCGTGCGCGTGGACGCGTGAGCACTGGGACGAGCTCATCGACGCCCAGGAGGCGGGCCTGTCGACCCCCGCGGCTCAGCACCCGGCACGGGAGCAGAGCACCAGGCGGTAGCAGTCCCGGTCCCCGACGGTGAGCGCCCCGTCCTACGGCTTGATGAGCGTCATGGCGGCGGTGTAGGCGAGCAGTGCGCACGGTACGGAGATCAGGCACGCCAGGACAGTGGCGATCGTCGCCGGTGTCCGGTACGCGCGGGGATCGGCGAAGTTTGCGCAGAGCAGCAGGGGCGCCGACGGCAGGTACATCCAGGTTCCTTCGAGGACGCCCATGACCGACCACCCCAGTACCAGGACGGCGGCGACCACACAGGACGTCATGAACCAGGCACGGTTCCCACGGAGGATGAGCGGCACGCCGAGCAGGAGCGCGGGGACCACGAGCAGGAAGACGGGGCCGCCATCGACGGCGACCGCGAGGGCGCAGGGCAGCGGGAGGGCCAGAGCCGTCAGCCCGATCCTCGTCTGCCACGGGTGAGCGGCACCGCCCCCCGACCGGCCGGCTCGCCCTGCACCCGATGCGGTGTCCGCGGCGACTGTCATGCGTTCCTCGATCCTCGGCGATTTGAACGCGTTCAGCCTATCGCATCCCTCATGTGGGTGCCCCAGTTGTCGGAGCGGGCATGGGCTCCTGGCGCGCCCAGGGTGCCAGGTACGCGCGGTAACCGGGCCGGCCCGGCACGTCGGGCAGCCGGTGAGGGCGCCAGTCGTGAGCCCAAGGCGGCGGTTGAAGGCCACCCGACACCAGCACTGCCGTCGGTCGGGTCCGCGCCAGGGAGATGAGCCCGCGGGCGGTGATGCTGCCGTCGTGGCCCCCGTACACCTGCCGGGCGGCGCATCCGGTGGCGAACGCGGCACGGACCGCCTCCGTGCCGCTGAGGACGCAGGGCGGGCGCACACCCAGGCGGCGGAGTTCGCCGGCGACTGCCGTGAATGCCGCCCGGTCGGCGCGGCTGCGGGCCGCTGCGCCACCGGCGATCGCGAACTGCAGAGCCAGATGGGCGACCAGGGCGGCACAGAGCGCGCTCAGGGCCAGCGGGCGGGTGCGGCACGCGGTGATCAGCCGTGCCAGGCACAGTGCGACCGGAAGGGCGAGCAGTGCGTATGCGGGCAGCAGAAAACGCGGGGCCGCATATCCGATCATCAAGAGGTAAGGCACGGCAAGGAACAGCGCGACCGCAGTGGGCACGGCGACCTGCTTCAGCCTCCCGCTGCGAAATGCGGCGAAGAGGCCGCCCGCGGTCAGCGGTGGCACGGCGAACCACCACAGGGCCGTGACAGGCCGGGACCACGGCACATCGCACGGGCGGCACAGGGTCCGCCCGTCGAGCGAGCGCATCTGGTCGGCGAACGCCGGGTTCCAGCCCAGACCGCCTTGGATCTCACTGGCCCTTCGCAGCCTGGGCAGGACGCCGCCGTAGCGGAGGTGGGCCTCGACGGCCCATTCCGCGCAGCCCGCGACGAGGCCGACGACCAGCACCGCCGTAAGGGCGGCCCGTCGCCAGGGGGGAACGGCCAGGGCGACGCAGAGCAGAGGCAGGACCAGCCAGACCGCGTCACCTGGCCGCATGAGTGCGGTGAATGCCACCCCCGAGGCGACGCCGGCCAGGGCAAGGCGGTCCGCGGGATGGCGGGCGGCCCTCAGGAAGCACCCGACGGTGAAAAGCGCCCCGAAGGCCACCCAGAGATTGGGCATGGCCTGGGGGCCGTAGAACACGGTCGTCCACAGCCCCGCGAACAGGGCGCCCGCCAGAGCCGGCACGGGGGTGGGAAGCAGCCGCCTCCACACCCACAGCGAGAGCAGTAGTCCCGCGGCCGACAGAACTGCCAGGTAGACCCGCAGCGCCAGTACGGAGGAGGTGATCGCAACGACCGGGGCCACCAAGTAGGTGATTCCGCGGGCGCGGGGAGCGCTGAAGAACGCGGCCGGGGAGGCGGGGGACACCTGGCTGACGTACACCGTCTCATCCCACCCCAGGCCGGTGCCCGGTACGGCGAGGAGGAGCTGGACGACGGCGTACCCGGCGGCGACGGACCCCAGCCGGACCAGGTCGCCCGAGCGGCCGCGGACCGTGATGGTGCCGGCCCGGGCGCTCGGCGGACTGGGCACCGCTACTGCCTTCTGGGGCATCGACGTACCTCCGAGACGTCCGAGGCGAAGGGCGTGGGGGCAGCACCACCCTGCCCGGCCCGGGACGACCACGCCATTCCGGGCGGCAGCCGGCCGAGATGCGGCAGGCCGATGCCTCCACGACACAACCGTTGGTCGTGGTCGCTTCCCTCTGGTCGTCTGGTCCGCAGGCTGGTCATTTGGTCCCCAGGCCTGTTGCCCGCTTTGATGCTTCCGGTCGCGGATGAGCGTGCGGGTGAGTGGCGGGGGGTGTCGGGCATGAGGAGCGGGCGACGGCGGGGACATCTGCTCGGACACCGTCTGGGCCGGCGGTTCGGGTGGCTCTGGGGCGCGTACGGGACCAGCGCGCTCGGCACGTGGCTCGCCTTCGGCGCCTTCCCGCTGATCGCCGTCCAGGTGCTGCACGCCGGGCCGGCCGAAGTCGCCGCGCTGTCCTCCGCGGGGGCTGCGGTGGGCGCGGCCGTGGCGGTGCCGCTCGGCCGCTGGGTGGAGTTCCGCCGCAAGCGGCCGGTGCTGATCGCGGTGGACCTGGTGCGGTTCGCGGCGCTGCTGACGATCCCCACCGCCTTCGCCCTCGGCGTGCTCGGCTTCCTTCAGCTCCTGCTGGTCTCGGTCGTCGTCGCTGCGGCCGACATCACCTTCCGCGCCGCCTCCGGCGCGTACCTGAAGACGCTGCTGCCGGCCGAGGACCTGCTCGTCGCCAACGCCCGGTTCGAGTCCACGACCTGGACGACCACGATCATCGGACCGCCGCTGGGCGGCGCGGCGATCGGGCTCCTCGGCCCGGTGGCGACGGTGGCGGCCGATGCGGTCAGCTACCTGCTCTCGGCCCTGGGCATCCGCGCGACGGGCGGCCACGAGCCGCGGCCCGAGCGCCCGGACGCCGCGCGCATGCGGGCCGGGGACCTGCTCGACGGTTGGCGGTACATCCTCGCCGATGCGACGCTGCGTCCGCTGTTCTTCAACACCGCCTGCTTCAACGGCCTGCTGATGGCCGCCGAGCCGCTGCTGGTCGTCCTGATGCTCGGCCGACTCGGGTTCACGCCATGGCAGTACGGCCTCGCCTTCGCCGTGCCCTCCATCGGCGGCCTGCTCGGTTCACGGCTGGCCCGACCGCTTGCCACCCGATTCGGGCAGCACCGGGTCCTGGTCGCGGCCGGGACGCTGCGCGCGCTCTGGCCCATCGGGCTGGCCCTCCCGGGGCCGGGTACCGGGGGACTGCTGCTGGTGATGGGCGTCGAGTTCGGGATCATCTTCTGCTGCGCGGTCTTCAACCCCGTCTACGCCACCTACCGCCTTGAGCGCACCGCGTCCGACCGGGTGACCCGCACGCTGTCCGCCTGGGCGGTGACGACCAGGGCCTCGACCGCGCTCCTGACGGCCGTCTGGGGCGTGCTGGGCGTCCTGCTCGGCCCGCGTACGGCCATCGGCCTGGCCGGCGTACTGCTCCTGGCGACGCCCCTGCTGCTGCCGCGCCGCGCGGCAGCGCCGCTGCGCGAGCCGGAAACGACACGGAGCCGCGCCTGACGGACCGGGAAGCCGGCCGATGCGGACGGGGCGGACCAGCGCGGGTGAGGGGAACCGCGGCTCCGAATGCCGGTGCGCTCCCCGGTCGCGCTGCTGCGCCCGCACTCGCCGCCGAGCTCCTCGCCCCGGCGCTCGGGTTCGGTCATGTAGCCGGCAGCGCGCGGGCGTGCGCGGCGGCCAGGGCAACGGCCACTGCCCGATCGGCAGTCGTCTCGTCGACCGGTTCGTCGGTGAACACGAGCCGGAAGTAGATCGGCGCAACGAGGGCCTTGAGGAGTTCGTCGGGGTCGGTTTCCGTGGGCAGTTCGCCGCGCTCGACGGCTCGGGTCACCACGGGTTCCGCCCGTCGGAAGCGGTCCTCGAAGAGTGCGCGCTTGATCTCGGCGAGCTGCGGCAGGCGTCCGGCGTCCGAGAGGACGGTGGCCAGCAGGGCGTGGCCCGCGCGTGAGGTCATCGTGGCGACGAGCGAGCGGGCCAGTGCGCGCAGGTCGCTTTCCACTGCCCCGGTGTCGGGGATCGTGATGGCGGTGGCGAAGTGGCGGGTCAGCGCGTCCGCGATCAGGCCGTCGGAGGTCTTCCAGTTCCGGTAGATCGTCGTCTTGTGCACGCCGGCCCGTAGGGCGACGCCCTCGACGGTCAGTGCGGCGTACCCGGTCTCCGTGAGCTCGGTGACGGTCGCCTCCAACACGGCGGCACGCATCTTGTTGCCCCGCCCGACAGCGGGTCCACGCCCTGAGGGCGACCGGGAGGACTCCATTGCAACTCCTGGTTGCGTTAGTGGCGGACTTGCGACAGCATCAGCATATTGCAACTCGAAGTTGCAATGCGCCTGCGCTCTCCTGCGCTCTCCTGCGTCCTAGTGAGCCTGTTGCGCCCCCATGCCCCTGACCCACCCACGGATCGAGGTCCCATGACCCCTCACCTCCGGGCATCCGCCCGAGCCTCCCTGCGCGAACGCTGGACGCCGGACTCCATCCCCGGTCAATCCGGGCGCCGGGCCGTGGTCACCGGCGCCAACAGCGGCATCGGGTACGTCACCGCTCGCGAACTCGCCCGCCGCGGCGCCCATGTCGTACTCGCCTGCCGCAGCCGCGAGCGCGGGCAGGACGCGCTGGAGCGGCTGCGGACCGAAGTCCCCAACGCCCGCGCCGAACTGCGCCTGCTCGACCTCGCCGACCTGGAGTCCGTCCGTCGGTTCGCCGAGGACTGGAGTCACGACCGGCTCGATCTCCTGGTCAACAACGCCGGTATCGCCATGGTGCCGTTCTCTCGGACCGCCGACGGCTTCGAGTCCCAGTTCGGCGTCAACCACCTCGGCACGTTCGCGCTCACCGGCCTCCTCATGCCGCACCTGCTGACCGCCCCGGACCCGCGCGTGGTCACGGTCAGCAGCGAGGGCCAGCGATTCGCCCGGTTCGACATGACCAACCTCCACGCCGAGCGCAGCTACCGCGCGATGTTCGCCTACCTGCAGTCGAAGCGGGCCAACCTGTACTTCGCCACGGAACTGCAAAGAAGGGCCGACAATGCCGGGCTGAGGCTGCGCAGCATGGCCGTCGCCCCCGGACTCACGCGCTCCAACGTACTCACCGGCGGCGCCAACAGCACCCGGGGCCGCGCCTACGCGACCCTCATGCGGTTGCTCTTGCGCAGCGCCTTCCGCCCCACACCGGAGGGCGCCAAGACCTCCCTGTACGCCGCGACCGTCCCCGATCTGCCCGGAGGGAGCTACGTCGTACCCGACGGGCCCTTCCAGCTCCGCGGCGAACCCGTCCTCCGCAGCCGGGAGCGCGCCATCCAGGACCCCACCACGGCACACCGGTTGTGGAGCCTCTCGGAGCAGCTCACCGGCGTGCTCTACCCCCTTCCCGCGAAACCGGTCACAGGTATCGCGCGCTGTCGGTGACGGAGGCGGCCGCCGACCGGCGGGCCCACCCTTCTCGGCTTCTCGGCCCGTCGTGGCCGGGCTTCACCAGGCGGCCTTCGACGCCGGCGGCTGCAGCCTTCTCGTACCGACGTGGCCGCACCGCCCCGGCTCCACCGTGCGCGGCCCGACAGCTCGGGGGAGGGGCCCGGCGGGTGGACCTGCGCATGTGGGCCGCTTCCGCCCCGAGTCCTTCGCCAGCTGAACGAGGGACGGGCCATGCCCCGTAGTCGACGGCAGCGGGCTTGTGCGGCCAGGCGGCCGTCGTCGCGCAGCAGGTGAACAGGAACTCGTCGACACCGCTCGTCTGCGGCGACTGGGACGAACCCCACCACGTCCAGCAACCGCGATCCGGGCCGGCCTCCCGCAGTGCGTCCAGCAGCTGCTGCGTCGATGCGGCCAACCAGGCCGGCAGGGCCGCGCTCCCAGGGCGCAGCCGGGACGCCCTCCGGCGCGGCCTTGGCCGAAGCGGGCCCCGCGGCGACGGTGGCGGCCCAGGACCGGCGCCCCTCGCCAAGGTGCTGTACCCGATCGAACAGCGTCCACTCGGGGCAGGAGGGCACCTGCATGTCGAGGCTGGGCGCGTAGGCGACCGCGGGCCGGAAGGCGGTCGATCGCTCGTCGATCAGCCGCAGCCGATTCTTGCAGGCAGCGCATCGCGTCTGGGCCCGGCTGCCCCGGGAGCGGTATCGCCGGGGCCGGGCGGGGCTGCGCCGCAGTGGCGTCTTTTCTGCAGCGGGGCCCTGGGCCCTCTCGAAGATCCCTGGAGATTCCTGCGGCGAGGTCGAACTGGTCGAGCACGACACAGTGGTGGACTCCGGCCTCGCCCAGAGCCTGCCGTCAAGCGCGCCGGTCGCCTGGCGGTTCACCTCTTCTTGCGAGGACGACCACGTGCCCACCGGGCGGGAAGCCGTGCCGCACAGGGCCGCCCGCCCGCGACGGTGGCGGCCGGCTTGACGGGTGACGTGTGACGTAAAGACAGGGCGGCTGGAGGACACCGCCTCATCGGCCTCGTCATCGCCGCGGCGCGGGAACGGAACTCGTCCGGCATGTGGTGCCGAACCATCCCAAGATCGAGCAGGTGGAACGAGCTGTGCGCTGCGTGCGTCTAGCAGTCCGGCGAAGCTCCGTAGGGCATCGCCGCACGGTATCTGCACAGTGTGAGCGGCAAGGCGGGGCTGGGATGAAGGCGATGACGGTGGCGGGCGGTTCTTCGGACGACCCGGAGCTGGAGATACCCACCACCACAGGGGCGGGCCCCGACGACACACCCAGGGAAGAGGACACTGAGGACGTCACAGAGGCCGATGCCGATGCCGATGGGGCGCTCCTCACCCGCGGTGCTGATGCACCAGGCGATGAGCCCGAAGACAGGGCCGAGGCCGGCGAGCCCGAGCCTGCGCGCGATACCGCCCGGCAGGAGACAGAGGCCGGGGCCGACCGCACCGGCGCGGTCTCGACGCCCGAACCCCAGCCTGACGCAGGAGGCACCGAAGCCGCGAGCAGCGGGGCGAAGGCTGGGTCCTCGGCCGGCAGCCGCACCAACGCCGCAACCGAAACCGGGGAGACGACCGGCGGCACGCAGTCCGCGCGCCGTACTGCCACGCCCGCCGACACCCCCAAGGCCAAGGCCGAAATCACATCCGGGGGAACGACCGACCGTTCCCCAGCCGTGGCGCGGCCGACGGCGGACAACGCGGCTGAACCTCCTTCCGCCGCCGAGGCCGAGCCCGAGGCTGGTGCCGCGGCCGCGGCCGCGGCCGCGGCCGCGGCGGACAAGGACACCGAAGCCGAGGCCGGGCAGGGGGCCGACGACACGCAGGTTCTCGCCGTGCCCGTACGTACCGCCGCCAAGCCCAACAGCGACAGCGGGGCCGATGACGCGGGAGCCGCGTCCCCCGAGCCCAAGGCCTCCGCACCGGGCAAGAAGCCCAAGAGCGGGAATCGACCCACCCCTGAGACCGAAGCCGACGCGCAGGCCGACGGCAAGCTGACGCTCACCAAGCCCACATCCCACATCGGGGGGGCCGGTTCCAAGCCGGCCTCGGACGCCGAGGCTCCCGCACCCGACGCCGCCGCGGCGAGCAGCGAACCCGAGTGCGACTCCCGGCCCACCGAGCCCGAGCCGGACGAGGCGCCCGCGCACCGCACCGGGACCACGGCCGAGGCCGACGAGAAGGCCGACCGCACGCTGACGCTCAGCAAGCCGGCACGCGACACCGCCAAGGCCGGAACCAAGCCCGCGACGCGCGCGGAAGCGCCGGATGACGGGACCAAGGCCGGGGCAGCTCCAGCACCCACAGCCGACGCCGCGACGGAGACGTCCGGGGACGGCAGCAAGGCGCGTCGCGATGCGAACAAGGAAGCTCGGCCCTCGGTCGGAGCAGAGAGCGCTGAAGAGCCGGGCGACCGTTCCGACGCCCCTGGTGACCAGCGCGACACCGACACCGACACGAGCACCGACACCGGCACAAGCCCCGCCCCCAGCACCAAGGGCAAGCCCACGCCCAAGCCCACGCCCACGCCCAAGCCCACGGCCGAGGGTGAGGCACGGAAGGTGCCCGCTTGGGCTCAGGATCAGGACCACGACCCTGAGCGGACGAGCCAGTTCGTCGCCCTCAAGCCGCTCGACGTGCCGGCGCCCACCGCTCCGCGGCCCCAGCCGCAACCCCAGGCCCCCGCGCCCGCGACGCCCAAGCCACCGCTGGACCTACTGGCCGAGCTCACCACCACCCCCGCCCCGCCGGAGACCCCCCGCCGGACCGCGCTGCGCCGCGTCAAGGTGTGGACGCCGATCCTGTTGCTCCTCGCCGGGGCCTACGCCGGCGCCCAGTTGCTGCGTCCGCTCCCCACCCCCCAGGTCGTCGCCACCGAGACCGGTGACACCGTCGACGGGCAGTTCTCCATCCCCTGGCCCGCCAAGGGCCAGGGAGCCGTCCGCGTCCCCGGCTCCGGCGACGTCGGAACGTTCGGCGAGCAGAAGCCCGTCCCCACGGCCAGCGTGGCCAAGGTGATGACGGCCTACGTGATCCTCAAGGGCCACCCCCTGCGCAAGAACGATCCCGGTCCCGACATCACCATCGACGCGAAGGCCGTGGCCGACGGCAACGCCGAGAACGAGTCCCGGATCCAGGGGCTCACGGCCGGGACGAAGTTCAGCCAGCAGGACATGCTCAAGATGCTGATGATCCCGTCGGGCAACAACGCGGCCCGACTGCTGGCCCGCTGGGACACCGGCAGTGACTCCGAGGCCGCGTTCGTGGAGAAGATGAACGCCGCCGCCAGGGACCTCGGGATGAACGACACCACGTACACGGACCCCAGCGGCCTGGACGCCGGCACCGTCAGCACCGCCACCGACCAGTTGAAGCTGGCCGAGGCGGTGATGAAGGACGAGGTCTTCCGCGCGATCGTCGCCATGCCCAGCGCACCCATCAAGGGGCTGGCACAGCCGCTCATCAACAACAACGAGTTGCTCGGCGTGCAGGGCCTGAGCGTACGCGGCATCAAGACCGGCTCCAGCACACCGGCCGGTGGAGCACTGATGTGGGCGGCGTACAAGTCGGTCGGCGACGAGACCCCGCTGATCCTCGGCACGTTGATGGAGCAGCGCGTGGAGGGCCCGGACCCGAACGCGACCAAGAGCCTGGCCCTGGTGCAGACGAACAGCAAGAAGATCATCGAAGCGGTGCGGACGGCCCTGGCGTCCATCCCGCTCGTCCGCAAGGGCGACACGGTGGGTTACGTGGACGACGGCCTCGGCGGCCGCACCCCGCTCGTGGCCACCAAGGATCTGAACGTGATCGGCGTTCCGGGCCAGCAGTTCAAGCTCACCGTCGCCGCGGCCGCCGGCGCCTCGCCACTGCCGCACAAGGCGAAAGCCGGCACGGAGGTCGCCACCCTGAAGGCCGGCGACGGTGAAGGAGCCAAGAGCGTGCCGGTGGCCGTCAAGAACGCCCTCCCGGAGCCCTCCTTCGTCAGCAGGCTCACCCACCTCGGCTGAGCGGGGCCCGCGCCGGTTCGGCTACAAGGCCGAGCCGGCGGGCCGCCGGCCCTGAGCCGCGTCCTGACCGTTGGGTGGCCGTCCGCCAGGGGGTGCCCCTATGCCTTTGATCAAGGTGATCGGAGGTCGCGGAGAGTACGTCGGCCCGTCGTCTTGGAGGCACGGCAGGGCGTCTTGCTCCTGCGGCGCGCTACCGCATCTCGGACGGTGACCCGATCCTCGTTGAAGAAAGCAGCATTGGACCTCAGATGGACCGAAGCAGGGCCATCTGCCCGCCGACGGCACGCACACAGAGACCATGGTCCGAAGATCGAGCCCGGCTGATCCCAGTCGGCCCACCCGTGGAGATTCTCAGTGACAGCAGAAGAGCCGGACATTGTGGTTGCCTGGGCCGACGGTGACACCACGGTCCGGTGGAGCGGCTCCGCGGGGGACGTCGAGAAGCGGTACGGGCTTCCGCCGCGGGCTGTCATGGCGTGGCGGGAGTACGGTGAATCGCTGGTGCTGGTGGTGGAACCGATCAACGGTGCACCCTTCACCGCTTCGGACAACGCGGTGGTCTACGGGGCCGACGGCTCGGAGTGGTTCCGGCTGCGCCCGCCGCGCGACCTGCTGAGGAACCCGGACGATGTGCACGGCTTCTACGACGCCTTCCCCCAGGACGGGCGGCCACTCATGATCACGGTCACGCGCAACGCGGGCGATTTCCACGGTCGCATCGACCTGAAGACCGGGGAGATCGTGAACACCAACGTCTGGCGCTGAGTCGGCGGAAGAGTGTCGCGGGCGTCCCGGCCGTCCACCGTTCGATGATGGTGAGGCTGTCAGGGTTGCGGGTCTCCCGCTGGTGCGAGGAGCCGTAGAGGGCAGCAGTACCTGCACCGTGCCGTTGGGCCGTGGTGCGCTACCACGGGACGCTCTCGCCCAGGCGGTCCAAAAACTGCAGGCCGGGGGCGCCGGTCTGCGCTTCGAGGACGTCGACGACGGCGGGAATGCTTTCCTGCGGCGAGAGCGGCGCGTCAGGCCCGCCGAGCTGGGTCTGGTTGTGACCGGGATCGATGAGCAGCTTGGTCCGGCCGTCGTCGGCGTGGCGGGTGGCGTAGCTGCGCATCAGCTGGTTGAGCGCGGCCTTGCTGGCCTTGCTGGCCTTGCTGGCCTTGTAGAGGTCGTAGCCGTCCTCGGTGTTGCGCGAGATGCTGCCCTGCTCCGAGGACATGACCGCGACGGTTCCGGAGGGCGCGACGAGTCCGCGGAGGGCTTCCAGGACGCGCAGCGGGCTCAATGCGTTCGTGATCATCACCTCGGTGAACATGTCGGTGGCCAGGCGTCGGCGCAAAGCGGCCAGTTGTTCTGGGCTTGTCATGTCCAGCGTTTCGGTCTCCAGCCGTCCGTTCCAGGCGTCGGCGCGGGCCTGCAGCGAGCCGCTTTCCTGGCGCGTGGTGGCGATGACGTGCCAACCGCGTCGAGCAAGTTCGTCGGCGAGGACGAGCCCTAACCCACGCGAGGCTCCGATAACGAGGGCCTGGCGGTCGGGGCGGTGGGGCGTGGTGAGCACGAGCACTCCTTCACATGAGGGGGAGGGCGTCGGCACGCTGCCCCTCCACAACACGGACGCCGCAGCGCCGGCCGGCAACTCGGGCGCGGCAACGGCGTCCTCCCACCCCAAGTGGTCGGGCGGCGGGCCGTCGCTGGTAGTCGATGCCGCTGCCTGCGGGAGCCACGTGTCGTGTGCGATCTCCACGTACTCCACGTCCGGGATATGAGGAACCGGCGGCGGTGTGCGTTCAGCGGGCGGGGCTGCCGGGGCGCCGAGCCGAACGGCGAGCAAGCGCCCGGGTGGTAGCCCTGAGGTCCTCGCTGCCACCGGGTGCGCGCCACGAGGAAGTGGTGGGGTGGTGCCGGGAACCCATGGGCGTGAGCGCGACGCAAAGCCCCCGGCGGTTGCCGGGGGCTTGGGCGGATCGGGCGGCGTATATCGGCCGCCGCCCGGCGCCGGGGGCGCCAGCCGGAGAGTGTGGGGCATCGTTTCCGCCGAAGACGTGGGGGAGCCGCAAGCTGCCGGGTGGCCGAACGAAGCGGAGCATCAGCGTCTTCCGTCCAGGGCCGGTCCGTTCCCCCTGGCCGAGGTCAGCGCCTGCCCCGAAGTCGCCGGAGCATTCCGCGGGCCTGCTCCCGCTTGCGCGGGTCGGAAGCCGCACGCTGGACCGAAGCGATCGCCCGCTGCCCCTGCGGGCTGCGGCTGAATTGCTTGAGCTTTGCGATGAGTCCGGACATGTACCCTCCCGGTTCCGAGCGTCGTGACGCTACGGCATGTGCCCCGGCACTGTCTGTCGAAACTGGTGCGGATGGCCGCCGCCACGGGGCACGAGGCTGGCCGGCGGCCACGAAATGGGGATGACAACGTCGCTGACGTCGGCCGCCATGGGGGGGCAGCCGGTCCGGCGACACCCGCTTGCGTAGCCCACCCCATGTCGGTCTGCCTCCCAGAGCCCCGACCCCCACGGCCCACGCTCCGACTCACCAGCACGTGGACGTCATCGTCGGGACGCTGACGCCGACCGCCCAGCACATCGGCATGCGGCGTCGGCGCGCAGCGGAGCGCTCACCCGGAGAGCTCGGCCCGCCACGTCCGGGGCCAGGCCCCCGGCGGCGGCGCCCCGTCTATGCCGAGGTCGCGCCGTGCGCTCTCGTAGAAGGCATCGCGAGCCGCACTCGCCAGCCGGTGGGCCTTGGTCCACAACTCGGCGTCGGCCGGCCCCTCCCGTACGAGGAGTTCGACGGTCCAGGTCGTCTCGTGCCAGTGCCGCGCCGCCGCGATCGTCGCCGCATCATCGACGAGCAGGACGGACTCCCACTCCGTCGCGCGGCGGGACTCCGCGTCGGCGAGCAGCGGCAGGCCGTCTACCGGCTGCAGCGGATCGGCCACATCGGCGTATCCGAGCGCGGCGCCTATGCGTTGGGCTACGCGCAGCTGCGCCTTGAGAGTGTTGGCGTAGCGGCCGTACGTCTCGAAGCGCTTTTCGTCCCACCGCTCCTCCCGCTGCGCTTCCACCGCCGACGCTCGGTGGAACTCTGCACGGCGTACGAACCGAGCGAGCCGACCACCACACCCAGCAGTGGCCCCAGTTGATCCCAGATCGCCATAGTGCCCTTCCCCCTGCGTCGTGTCCCCGCATCATCTTGCGCGAACAGTCTCCTGTACGCCGCGTGCGCGGCTATCGCGGCCGCGGTGCGCCCGCGGGGCGTGCGCCTGCGGGCCTGGGAGCGGTCATCCTTACGCCGAGGAAGGTGAGGACGGCGGCTACCCCATGCAGGCCTCGGCGGCCACGGCCGAGCCGGCACCAGTACGGTCACCCCCGAGGCTGGCGCCGTTCATACCTCTGAGTGAGGGCGAGTGGCTTCGGGCCGGATGACGTGCCGGGTTGCCTAGGGTGAGCGCGAGGGCGGCCGGCAGGCGTCCGATCGGCACGTCTCATGCACGGGAGCTTGCGTGGCGCAGCAGCACACAGCCCTCCGCCAGCGCCTTCGCTACCGGTTCGACAACCTGGTGGCAGGCGGGACCACCGTGCTCATCGGGTGGCTGGCCCTGGCCTGTCTGGCCGTCGTGGTTCCGGCGAGTACGGTACTCGTCTGGGCTGACCGCAAGGCCCCGACCACCCTGTCCGGCCGGCTCCAAGCGGTGTGGGTCAGCGTAGGCCAGACGCTCAAGATCGGGGGCGCGGTCGGCTCGCCCCTCTACGTGCTGGCTTCCGTGTCGCTCGCCCTGGTGGCCCTGTTGTTCGTGTCGACGCTGGTCAGTCTGATCACCACAGGCATCGATCGGCGCATCAAGTCGCTTCGCCTCGGCCACTCCACCGTCCTGGAAACCGGGCACACCATCGTCCTGGGCTGGTCCGACCAGATCTTCCCGGTCATCGGCGAGTTGGTCGCCGCCAACGCCAATCAACGGCGGGCGGCCATCGCCGTCCTCGCCCCCAGGGACAAGGTGGAGATGGAGGACGGGATCTCCACCCGCGTCACCGACCCCGGCACGACTCGGATCATCTGCCGCACCGGCCATACCACCGATCCCGCAGTTCTGTGCAGGGTGAGTCCGCGGACCGCCAAGGCCGTGCTCGTCCTGCCGCCCGGTGGGGACGCTGGTGACGCCCACGTGGTGAAGACGCTGCTCGCCCTCGACGCGGCCGTTCCCGACGGCGGGGAGGCGGTGGTGGTGGCCGCCGTCCGCGACGCCCGCAACCACGTCACCGCCCAACTGGCTGCGGGACCGCGCGGACACGTCCTCTGCGTCGACCACATCGTGGCCCGACTCCTCGTCCAGACCGCACTCCAGCCGGGCCTCTCGCTCGTGTACCAGGAGCTGCTGGACTTCGAGGGCGACGAGTTCTACACCGCCGCTGCCGGGGACCTGGCCGGACGCACCTTCGGCGAGGCCCTGCTGTCCTTCACCACGTCCTCGGTGGTGGGCCTGCTGCGCGCGGACGGCGCCGTCGCCCTCAACCCGGCCCCCGGCTCCACGATCGGCGCGAGCGACCGGATCATCGTCATCACCCGGGACGACGACACGGCCGTACCGGGTGACGCGTCCTCCTGCGTCGACGAGGACGCGATCGTCACGGCCGCCCCCAGGACGCCCGCCGCCAAGCGCCTGCTCCTGCTCGGCTGGAACCGGCGGGCGCCGCTCATCGTGGAGCAGCTCGACCAGTACGTGAGCCCCGGGAGCACCCTGGACGTCGTGGCGCTCGGCGACGACGCCACGATGTGCGGTGCCGTCCGCGGCGCTCCGGGACAAGGCCATCTCGAAGTGGCGTTCCGCAGCGGGGACATCACCGATCCACGGGTACTGGACAAGCTGGACGTCCCGTCCTACGACGGCGTGATCGTCATCGGCGATACGAGCCTGCCGGCCCATCCGCAACGGTCTGCGGAGACGGAGACGGAGACGGAGTCGGAGGCGGACGACCGCACGCTGGTCACGCTGCTGCACCTGCGGGCGATCGGGGACGCAGCGCGTCACGAACTCGCCCTCACCACGGAGATGTCCGACGACGGCAACCGCCTCCTCGCGCCCGCCCGGGCCGGAGCCGACTTCATCGTGAGCGGCAGGCTGATCAGTCTCCTCATGGCGCAGATCTCGGAGAGCCGCTACCTCGCCGCCCTCTTCGAGGAGTTGTTCACCGCGGAGGGGAACGAGTTCCACCTGAAACCGATCGGCAACTACGTCCGGCTCGACCGGGAGGTCACCTTCGCCACCGCCGTCGAGTCGGCGCGTCGGCGCGGTGAATGCGCCGTCGGATACCGGCGGCGCGCATCGGCCGCCACCGCTCCCGACTACGGCGTGACGATCAACCCCGACAAGAGGCATCGGGTTCGCTTCGACGCCGGAGACTGGCTGATCGTGCTGGCCGAAAGCTGACCCTCGGAGCCGGGCACAGGGGGTGTGCCCGGCTCGCGGTCACTCACTGCGCGGAGTGCACCTCCAGGGCGGTACGCACCGCGGATTCGATGGCTCCTTCGATCCACGCGGGCTTGACGGAGGTGTGGCACCCGCCGAAGTGCAGGTTGCCCTCGGCCTTGCGCACGTGGGGGAAGAGCTCGGTGTGTTGGCCGGGCAGCAGCACGGAGGCTTCACCGTAGGCGTACGGGTCGCGCATCCAGGACTGGGTGCGTCCGACGCCGGTGTAGAAGACCTCGATCCGCTGCCCGAACACCTCCTGGACCCCGGCGAGGGCGCGAGGGTAGCGCTCCTCGTCGTCGAACGAGTCCCACTTCAGGGCGTCGTCGGACCAGCTGTACGAGGCGAGGATGACCCCGCCCTGGCTGCCTTCGACGGGATGGGAGGGCTGGAACATGAAGCGGTTGGGGTTGTCGGTGGCCGAGCCGCCGCCGATGACGCCGGCCGCCTCGGGCTGGTCGCGGGAGACGAGGCGCGTGGCGGCGTAGTGGGCGCGGTGGGGAGCGGAGATGTGCCCCTTGGGCACGGAGGGGTGCGCGCCGAGCAGGCTGCCGTCTGCAGGAGACTGCCCGAGCTGGTACTTCTGGTACAGGCCGGGCTTCACGGCTTCCAGTTCGCGCTTCCAGTCGGCTTCGTCGAACTCCCACCAGCGACGGCTGAACTCCAGCAGCACCTTGGTGGCGGCGTCGTAGTGGAGTTCGGTGACCGCCCGCCGCTTGCCGTAGGAGAGCGCGGGGACGACCGGGATGTGGCGCAGTCCGGAGAAGGGGACGGTGATGATCGCGGCGTCACCGGTGAAGGTCTCGCGCTGCACGGGGCTGCCGCCGCGGCCCTCCGAGACGGTGTCGATGGTGACCTTGCCGTCGCCGTGCGTGATCCGCGTGGCGCGGCGGTCGAGCCGTACGAGATCCTTGACCCGTCCGTAGAGGGCGTCGGCCAAGGTGGCGGTGCCGCCGGGCAGTTCGAAGAAGGCGGTGTCGGGGCTGATGAGCGAGGCCCCGATGAAGCTGTGCACGAAGGCGAGGTGGAGACGGGACGTGAGGTTCTCGACGGTTCCGATGAGGTCGATGGTCCGCTCGTCGAGCTCCGCCTCCTCGGTCAGGTACCGGTACATGGACATGTGGCCGTAGCGCTGGATGACGCGGGCCCAACCCTCGACGAGCTCCCTGTCCTTCTTGCCCTCGATCTCCTTGCGTACGGGCGCGAAGGCGTTGCGCACGATCTGCGCGGCGGGAACGGACTCGAAGGCCGTCGGGACGCCGAAGGAGCGGTTGAGGGCCTGCGGGCTGCGCGCGTAGTCGGCCCGGCGGACGCGGATGCCGTTGACGAAGATCCACGTTCGGTACGCAGGGCGGCCGGCCCCGTCGACATCGACGAGGTGGAAGGGCCTGCGCTTGAGTCCGAGGCTGTCCATCAGGCCGGTGACGAGCGGGTGACTGTCGGGGATGCGCATGGCGCCGGCCTCGGCGTACTGCTTCGGGTCGGCGAAGGGCGCGGGCGACTTCTCGTGGCCTCCGGTACGGAAGGTCTTGATCCGCCCGCCCACCCGGTTGCCGTTGGCCTCGATGACGGTGACCCGGTGCCCGGCCTGGTGCAGCAGGTGGGCGGCGGTGAGCCCGGCGGGCCCGGCGCCGACGATCAGCACCTTGCGGCCGGGGCGGCCTCCGGCGCCCCGGGCCCGGGGCAAACCGGTCTTCAGGAGGACGTCCGCGTAGTGCGGCACGAGGGGTCGGTCGTCGTCGTCCCGCACGAGGATGGCCCGGGCGATGGTGAGGCAGGTGTCCCAGTCGGGACGGGAGGCGGGTCGGACAGGTGTCGGCGAGGCTCCGGCGCCGGCGGCGGTGACGGCCGCGAGGGCGCCGGCTCCCGCGACCGCGGCCGCGCCGGCGATCACGGTACGGCGGGTGGGCCGGGATGTGGGCTCGTCGGCGGGATCGTCAGCGGGATCGGGTGTGGGGAGCGAGTCGGTGATCATGGGCCAACTCTTGCGGTCCCGCCGTGACCCGACGCCCCAAATCCGCCGGGGCGAGGAACTATCACCCGGACGTGCGGCACGCGTGGCCCGCGGCTGACGAACTGGTTTTCGCACGGGCCGATCAACCCGAAGCTCCGGCCCGGCGCGGGGCGGCCAGGCGCCGAGGTGGGGCGTGCGTCCCGGCGGGGAGTGCGACCAGCGGCCCCGTTCCGGCAGGGGGACGCCTGGGACGCCCTCGCTCGGGGAAGTCATCGTGGCGGCGGTATGCCAACAACCGCTCGATTGGTGGTACCGGGCGCCCTCTTACGCGGTGGGGCGGCGGGGCGGGACGACAGCGCCCGAACGGGCCACGGAGGGCGCCGCCATGTCGGTGACCCATGGTGCGCCTGATGCGGCGCGCCCGGATGACGCGGGAGGCTGAGACCGAGGCAGGCGCAGGGCCAGCGGGCAGGACACCGGGTGCGATCGCGGGACGGAAGTCGGAACAGGACGGGGAGTGTTCGCCGGCAGGCGGTGATTGCCTCTGCCCGTGCGCTGACAACGGTTGGGATCCTTGTCGCTGCGTACTACCTACTGCCGTTCGATTCGGCCTTGACCATCGGCCCCGGGCTCGCGCTCGTCGGGTGCATCGCAGGGTTGGCGTTGCTTCTGGCCTGGCAGATCCGCAGGATCACGCTGTCCCCGTGGCCAGGGCTTCGTGCCTTTGAGGCGCTGGCGGTGAGCGTCCCCCTGGTCGTGCTCCTGTTCGCAGCGGTCTACTGGCTGGTGGAGCGCAGCGCATCGGGCAGCTTCAGCGAGGCACTGTCACGGACTGACAGCCTGTACTTCGCCATGACCGTATTCAGCACGGTCGGCTTCGGAGACATCACGGCGCGCAGCGAAACGGCTCGGCTGCTCACGACGGGGCAGATGACGGTGAACCTCCTGCTGATCGGTGTGGCGGCCCGGCTCATGGTGAGCGCGGTCCACGAAGCCAGACGACAGCGGGACCGGAAACCAGCCGACGGCGAAAGCAGACCCCCCGCGCCGTGACCCTCGATGGCCCGCGCGCGTGCCGCGCTTCTTCAGCTCGGCCAGCCGCGACGGGTCCTCGCCGCTGGTGGCGGTGCCGGTACTCTCGCGCCCGTAGGAGCGGAATGCCTCCTCCTGCTGCTGGGCCCGCAGCAGCTCCCGTTTGCCCATCCCGCGCCCTCGCGGGACCAGATACACGAAGACACCCAGGTACGGCAGCAGGATGACGAACACGGTCCGGCCGGCCTTCCGCGAGCGGTCGCGCTATACCGGTTGCGGGGCGAAGCGGTACGTCGCGTCACGCCCGGGCTGCACGACGCCGTAGGTGCTCTCCGGTACCTCGTTCCAGGCACCGGGCAGGTCACCGAGCGGCTCGGACACGATGAGGCGGGTGTCATCGGAGATGTCTCGCAGGAATGCCATGTCGGGGTGGAGCCTGCGCAGTGAGTCCACCCGGCTGCTGTAGAAAAGCGACCGGGACGCATGCCGGCTGGAATAGCGGAAGGCCCAGACGCGCTCTCCATCGGTGACGGCGAGCGTCATCTGGAGCGGGAACTCCACACCGTGCTCGCGGCCGACGCGCTCCACCACTCCCGCTGTCCGGGCCACGGCGCCCGGCGGGTCCTGGTCCAGGCCGAAGGTGAGTGCCAGGTAGAACATCACCTCGGAGTCCGTCGTTCCCTCGATCTCGGAGAACAGCACGGGGTCGACCAGGAGGCAGAGGTCCCGGCGGATGAGGTGGAAGTCGGCGATGGCGCCGTTGTGCATGAACATCCACCGGCCGTGCCGGAAGGGGTGGCAGTTCGACTGCTGCACGGCCGTACCGGTCGATGTCCGGATGGGGGCGAAGAACAACGGGGAGCTGACATGGTCTGCCATCTCCCGCAGATTGCGGTTGTTCCAGGCCGGGCCGACGTCTCTCAGAAGCGCCGGAGTGTGGTTGTCGTCCGAGTACCAGCCGATGCCGAAACCGTCGCCGTTCGTCGTCTCCACGCCCAGCTTGGAATGCAGGCTCTGGTCGATCAGCGAGTGGGTCGGCTTGTACAGGATGGTGTCGAGCAGCATGGGTGTGCCCGAATACGCGAGCCATCGACACATGGGTCATCACCTGGTCCCGACATGGCAGCGGGGGAGGAGGGACATCTGCGTCCCGCCCGTGGCCGCGCCGGGACTGCTGCACGAGCTCGTGCGTCACCCCTGCGCTGCGGCCTTCGTCGCGACCGCTGTGGGGGCGACCTCGTGCGGATCTCACGCCATCCCATTCTCGGCTCCCTCTCCGGGGAGCGCACGCGGGCGGGAACCATGGGCGGAGCCACGGGTGGGGCCTCACGTGCAACGTCGGCGAGCCGGCCCCGGGACAGGGGCCGGACTCCGATCCGCCAGAGCGCTGTGCCCTCATAAAGTAGATATTCTGTGAAGTGTGATCGAGCCTGGACGGCCGCGGCTCCCCCGTCGCCACGGCCGGGGGAGGTTTGTGCGGCTGTCGCCGGTCATCCTGACCGTCATCATCGCCAGCCTGGCATACGCCACTCCGCCGGAAATGGCCTTCAGCCGCCTGCTGCCCGCGGCGCCGGCCCTCGCCGCCGCCATGTGGCCGGTGCTCCCCACGGTCCTGCTCGGGACGGTCTGCCTCTTCCTGATGATCGGCCTCAGCCTCGTCTTCCCCGATCTGGGGACGTGGTGGACGGCCGCGGGGATCATCGCGGTCACCGTGGCGGCCGCGTACGGAAGCCACGTCCGGCTCCAGCGGGAGCGCACCCTCTTCCAGGTACGGCTCGTCGCCGACGCGGCGCAGCAGGTGGTGCTCAGCCCCATGCCGCGTCGCTTCGGCAGCATCGAGATCGAGTCGCTGTACCTCGCGGCCGCCGCGGAGGCCAGCATCGGCGGGGACTTCTACGAGGTGGTCGATACGCCATACGGGGTCAGGCTGCTCATCGGTGACGTGCGGGGCAAGGGCCTGCCGGCAGTAGGGGCGGCCGCGGCGATCGTCAACGCCTTCCGGGAGGCGGCCTACGACGAGGCCGACATGGTCAGCGTCGCGCGCCGGCTGGACGCCAGCAGCACCCGTTACAACGCGGCCTTTCCCCCCGAGGGGCCGATGGAGCGCTTCGCGACCGCCCTGCTCGTGGAGATCCCGCACGAGGGCAGACGTATCGGCATCCTCAACTGCGGACACCCCCCGCCGCTGCTCCTGCACCGCAGGACAATCCGTGCCCTTGAGTCCGCCACCCCCTCGCCGCTGCTCAGCCTCGCGCAGCTGATCGGTGATCACTACAACGTCGACACCTTCGACTTCGCCCCCGGTGACCTGCTGCTTCTCTACACCGACGGGATCGCCGAGGCCCGCGCACGCGACGGCGAGTTCTTCCCGCTGGCAGCCTGGATGAGTCGACAGCCCCCGACACCGCCCCACGAACTGCTCGCGGCTCTTCACCGCGACCTCCTCCACTACAGCAAAGGACGCCTCGACGACGACATCGCCGCCCTCGCCGTACGCCTGTCCGAACCCGGGGGACCGGAGCCCCAGTGAGCGGCCCGGACCACTCAACCCTTGCTGACCGAATCGCACCCTTCGGCGGCTTCCGGATACGTCGCCGTGCATACGGGATGCGGTTCCTTCCGCCGGGACTCTAGAGTGGCGCTTTCGCATGGGGAGGGAATCGATGCAGGTCAGATATGTAAGACCGCTGGCTTACGCGGTCGTGTGGGGGACGCTGGCGGTGGCCGCCGTCACCTTCGGTCCGGGCGCGTTGGCGGCGTTGCAGCCCGAGGACGAGCCGGCACCGCAGGCCTACGCGGGAACCGCGGAACTGCCCGAGGCGCTGTCGTCGGACGGCACGACGATCACGGTGGGGGACCCGGCCGCCCAGATGGCCGTCCGGCTCTACGAAGACCCGCGCTGCCCGATCGTCGCCGACTTCGAGTCCAGTGGCGCCAAGGCGATCCGCGAGCGGACCATCAAGCGCCAGGCGAAGACGGAGTACACCCTCGCCTCCTTCAAGGACGACAGGCTCGGCGGAGACGGCTCCAAGCGCGCGGTCAACGCCCTGCGCGCGGCGCTCGACGCGCAGAAGTTCACGGAGTAC
Source organism: Streptomyces sp. NPDC043680 (assembly GCF_056436685.1). Classification (NCBI taxonomy): domain Bacteria; kingdom Bacillati; phylum Actinomycetota; class Actinomycetes; order Kitasatosporales; family Streptomycetaceae; genus Streptomyces; species Streptomyces sp. NPDC043680. The sequence goes on from NZ_JBWKCE010000023.1 coordinate 68,203, forward strand.
CACGCCGTACTGATGGCTCACCAGGCAGAGGTCGAGGTCTTCGGCGGCTATACCACCGAGCGCCTGTTGAGTCTCGCCACCGAGGTGCCGGGACTGCGGAGCGAAACATTCGACGCCGCGGTGTCCACCATGAAGTACGGCGATTTCGTCACCGCGTCGCAGAAGGCGTACCAGCAGACCGGGGACGATCCGATCGGACCGGGCACCCCCTCCGTGGCCATCAACACCATGATGCTCACCGGCGATATCCGCAGAGGTATTTTCGACGAAGACCGTCTCATGCGCCTTCTGACGGTCATTGAGCAGACCCCTGAGGTCTGGCGGAACGAAGAGCGCTCCTGAAGAGTCAGGTTCTGCCGCTGTGGTCAGCGTCGGGTCCAAATGAGCGGCCACGTGGGCTTTGGCACTGGCACTCACGCGCCGGCAGCGACACCCGGCCGAGCGGCCGCCAGTACCGGTGGCCGCCTCCCGTCCTTGTGCGCGTCTTCGAACCTCCCGCTAGCGTTGATTACGTTCGTTCCGCCACACCGCCAGGGCCTCGACCCAGCGGGGCAGCCGTCGATCGGCAGAGGAACGGGATCACATGGCAGAGCACAGCTTGCATATCGGGGCGCCGGCTGCAGGGGCCGCTCTGGCCCTCCTGGCAGCCCTCGGCCCGACGCCGGCCGGCGCCGCACCACCGCACGCCGGTACCGGCGATATGGCCGGGCCCGGCACGGCCGCCGCGTCACGCTTCATCCCGGGCCCCTGCCCCAAGACCCCTGAACCGATCAAAGCGCTGGCCACCGCCCGGTGCGGTGTCCTGGAGGTCCCCGAGAACCGTGCCCGTCCCGGCAGCCGGACCATCCGGCTGGCCGTGGCGGTCATCCCGGCCGCCTCGGCGAAGCCCGCCCCGGACCCCGTGGTGTTCATGTCGGGCGGCCCCGGGGGCGAGACGTTCGACGACATCCCGTTCCTGGTCTCTTCCGGCCTGAACCGGGATCGCGAACTGATCGTCATGGCCCAGCGCGGCAACCTCTACGACAAGCCCAACCTCGCCTGCCCCGAGCTGGACCGCTTCTACGCCCGCTCCGTGGGACTCCCGTCCTACGCACCGCAGACGGAAAGGCTCACGCTCGACGCGGTGAAGCAGTGCCGGGACCGCCTGGCATCCGACGGGACCGACCTCAGCGCCTACAACAGCACCGAGAACGCCGCCGACTTCGCCGACCTGCGCACGGCACTGGGCATCAAGCAGTGGAACGTCTACGGCCATTCCTACGGCAGCGACCTGGCCCTGACCTACCTGCGCCTGCACCCCCAGGGGATCCGCGCGGTGGCGCTCGACTCGGCCGCCCCTCCACAGTCCGTCTCCCTGCCGTTCGCCTGGAGCAGTGCCCAGGAGGGGCTCGACAACCTCTACAAGGCCTGCGCGGCCGAGCCCCGCTGCAAGAGCAGGTACCCGGACCTCGAACGCACCCTGAACGAACAGGTGCGCAAGCTGGAAGCCCAGCCATTGACGCTGAACGTCCGGCCGCCTCAGGGCGGAGAGCCGGTGAAGGTCGTCCTCGACGGCGGCGCACTGCTGAACGTGCTGGTCGCCAAGGCGATCCCGTTCAGCGAGGTCCCGGCGGCGATCGACGAACTCGGCCGCGGACGTCCTGAGCGCTTCGCCCGGGCCCGCGCCGCCGGTTCGGTCCAGGTGACCGGCCAGACCGCCCACGGTCTGACGCAGTCGGTGGTGTGCAGCGAATGGGTGCCGGACCAACCGCCGTCCGAGGTACTGAAGGCAGGCCGTGCGGCATTCCCCGATTGGCCGGAATCGATCCAGGCCCAGGCGCCTCAACTCGCGTTCCAGGACAAGATGTGCAGTATCTGGAACGTCCCGGACCGCACCGCCATCCAACGGGTGGCCACCACCAGCTCGGTGCCGACGCTCTTCATCAACGGAACGTTCGACATGAAGACCGGGGCCAGCTGGGCGCAGAAGACGGCCCGTACGCTGTCCCACTCGACCACCGTGGCAGTGCCGGGGATCGGGCACTGGGTGGTCCCGCAGTCGCCCTGCGCCCAGAAGGTGTTGGCGTCCTTCCTCACCCGCCCGACCGAGCCCGACACCGGCTGCGTGGCGGGGCTCAGCTGGGTACCGTTCAAGATCACCCCGATGTGACCGAGAGACAGATGGCACGGTTCGGCGGTCTGTCTGCTCGCGGCGCAGGCGAGCGCGCAGGAGGAGACGTCCGGAGTAGCCCGAAGACACCAAATGAGCAGGCCGATGCCGATCAGGACCAAGGGCAGCAGGATGTGACCCCAGCGGGCCAGGGCCTTGGCGATGACCGGGCGGGTGGCGAAGAATCGGCCCGCGTAGCACCACACCGCCACGAGCACGAGGAACACCACGGCGTACACGCTCATCCCCACCGATCCCGGCGGTGGCGAAGACCGGCACGTAGACCGACAGTGCGGGCGCGTGGATAGGGATGAGCCCGCAACAGCGGTGGTCGACGCTGGTGCTGTGGAACCCTTGGCTCCTGGCTGGCGGGCTCGTCTTCGGTCTGGCGTGTCAAGTGAGAATGCCTGCGGCCGTTCTGCCTGTCAGCAACAGTCGTCGTGGCAGGTGGTGGGGCTGTCAGTGCCCGGGCCTAGGGTGCCGACATGACCACGCTCACCGTCGATGAATCATGGGCCCGCATCGAGACCTGGCTCGCACAGCACGCTGCCGTCAGCCACGGGCTGCTCCGACCGCCGGCCCGCCCGGAGGACATCGCGGCGGCCCAACTCCGTCTCGGCGTGACGTTCCCGCCCGACCTGAAGGACTCGCTGCTGCGCCACGACGGCGTGCAGCTCCAGGACGGAACACCGACGCTGGGCTACTACGGACCACTGTCCGGAGTCGAGGACATCGTCCGGAGCACCGAGTTCCTGCGCAACGTCGGCGCGGACCTCGCCGAGAACGAAGCCGATCTCGACGAGGAGGAACGCGACCAGTACGCGTACTGGCCGCACGAACGGCTGCTGATCACCCTGGGGATCGGCTGGCAGTCCTCCGATGGACTCTTCCTGGTGTCCCGCCCCGGCACGCACCACGGGCATGTCGGCCGCTACTTCGACGAGGACAGCCCGTCCTTCACCCCGTGGCCGGGACTGGCGCACGTCCTCGCCGACTTCGCCACGGCCCTGGAGAACGGCACGCCCTTCAACGGGCGGACACCGCTCGCCTTCGAGGGGCGGCTGATCTGGGACGACGACAGGACGATCATCCCTGATCCGCTCTCACCCCTCGGCCTCGCCGCCGAGGCCGAGGAGCCGCTGGTCTCGCCCGAGGCCGAGCCGGGCCCGCCTGTCCCACAGCCCGACGGGCCGTACGCCGTCCTCGGCTTCGGAGCCCCGGCCCCGAAGGCACCGCCCGTGCAGCCGGACGTCGTATTCGTAGCAGGCATCTCCCCCGAGGAACTGTTGGACAGGCTGGGCTCCATACCCGCGGCCACCGGACCGCGCAGCCGGGAGCAGACGCGGCGGTCCGCCGCCGCGCCCTGGGCGGCGTACCGTCCGATGGCCCGGGCCGGGTGGTGTGGTGACGGATGGTCGTACGCCACCCAGGAGGGCGGTGACCCCCAGTTCGGCCGTCCGGAGGTACTGCGCCGGTTGTCCCGTGGGACCCGGGTCGTGAGGCTGGCGAAGCAAGGGCCCGAGGTGCACGTCACCGTCATCGAGGACGGTGCGGAGCGGCCCGAGGCGGCCCGCCGGGTCGATTCGCCCCGCGAGGACTACGTGACCGGACCCGACGGGCAGCCTGTGATCGGACGCGACGGGCAGCAGTGGCAGAGGATCGGCGTCGATCCCTGGCCCGGCTCGACGGCCGCGTACGCCCGGCTGCTGGCCGGCCTGGCGACGGAGCACGGCATCACCTGGGATCCGGAGGCCGACGGCGACGAGCCGCTGGCGAGCGCGCTGCTGCTGCCGGTCCTCGACGACGTGCCGCCGATGCCGAGCCCGGTCTCCTCGGTGCGTGACTTCGACCTCGGCGGGCTCGTCGACCGGACGCCGCCGGAGCGGACGCGCTCTGCGATGGCGGCCCAGCTCGCCCGGTTGGCGTCCGAGTCCGGCATCGACACCTACCCGGAGATCGCGCAGGCGCTGGAGCGGATCCGCCGGAACGAGCCGGTGGACCTCCCGGCCGACGGGGCCCTCGACCTACGGATGAGGACCATCTCGGCGGAGGCCCGGGCGGCACGGGGACTGCTGGACGCGGCCCGGTACCAACCGGACCCGGCACCCGTCACCGCGGCCGACCTCGCCGCGTGGGCCGTGCGGGACTCTGCGGCCGGCGCACTGCGCGAGTTCCTGCTGCTGCCCCTGCCGGCAGCGGCGGCGACGGTGCTGAGCCGGCGCCTGTCTGCACGCTGGCGCGACGACCTCGCCGCGGACCTGGCCGGGTAACTCGTGTCCGGCCGGTCATGTGGCCACCACGGCCTCATCGGAAGGGCGGCCCGGGGGTAGGGGCGGGCCGGGCTGGGGCTGGAGTGAGTCGGGGCCGGCGCCGAGGTGGTGCCGGCCAGGAGGAGGTCCGGGTTCCGCACGCGGGACGGGCTGCTGCAGGCTTATTCCTCGATGGAAGCCACCGCATCCACACCCGCGTACCGCAGCGTCCGCTGAATGGTGCGTCGGGCGCCACGGACTCGGACCGAAGCGGTTGCCGACAGGCGGGTGGCGGCTCGACGTAGAGCGTAGGCGCAGATGAGGTCGATGTGCATGAGGTCGCTCATGTCCAGCAGGCACTCACCGGCCTGGCTCAGCCGCGGGTCGAGGAGCTGCTGTTCGAGCGTGAAGATGTGATGTGCGCTCAGCCGGTTGGTGAAGCGCAGGACGGCACCGCCGTCACACTGCGTGATGCTCATCGGCGGCTGGGAGATGGCGGCGGGGTGGGGATCGACTGTCATGGCGACCTCCTGCTCAGCGAGTGTTGCTCGATTGTCCCCCTGGTACCGGCTCGGAAGCAGGCTCGAATGAGTCCTCCTGGTCGCCTCGGCAGAGGGTTGTAAGGCACGTTCCCGACGCGGGGCGCTGGGACACTCCGGCTCCGTCACGGCGTAGGGGACGGGCGTCTTGGGGGCAGAGGAGGGGAATCTGATGCGGCTTGTGCCCTCGCCGTTCAGCGGCGGCGGTCACCGGACGACGCGCTCGTGACTGCCGTCCATACGGGTGCATGCGGCGGTGTCCGCCCTGCTGTCGCGTACGGCCCACCGTGCCGACCCTGTGCAGCTTGTGCCCTGCGAGAGGCCCTGCCGGAAGCAGGACGCCCGACGCCCGACGCCCGACGCCATCGAGGCCGTACACGGGAGGCCGTATCGGTGGGCCACACGGGTGATGCAGGCGGCTTTCATGAGCCCCAGCCGGACCCGAGGGCGCCGAGGTCGACCGAAGGGCCGGCCCTCCCGGCCCTGACGCTCGTACGTCCAGAGCGCCGGCAAGTCGGGGCGCAGTCGGTGCTGCTGCGCGTATATCGGCCGGATGTGAGGGCAGGCGGGGGTGTGCAGATGGAAATAGCCGCACTGAGAGACATGTGGAGGAGCCTTGAGTGACTTCGACGGCTCGGGCACTGCGGAGCAGTCCAGGACGCAGGCCGTAGCACAGACGGCTCAAAAGAAGGCGGGAGAGGGCGCCGCCGTGGTGGGGGAGCAGGCATCGAAGGTGGCCGGCACCGCCGGCGAACAGGTGGGGCGGGTGGCGGGCGAGGCCGGCTCTCAGGCCCGCGACCTGGTCGGGGAGCTGCGCGACCAATTCCAGGACCAGGCCCACACCCAAACGCAGCGGCTGGCCGAGAACGTACGCCGCCTGGCGGACGAGATCCGGGAAATGAGCGAGGCCGGGAAGCCGGACTCCACTGCGGCGGGAGTGGCCCGCAAGGTGGCCGACGGAGGCCATCAGGTCGCTGACCGCCTTGAGGGCCGTGGCCCCGACGGCCTGGTCTCCGATCTGCAGGACTTCGCCCGGCGCCGGCCCGGGATGTTCCTCGCCGGAGCCGCTCTGGCGGGCTTCGCGGTCGGACGCGTCGGCAAGGGCGCCAGCGCCGCCGGGTCGACCTCGCCGTCCCGCGCCGGCAGCAGCGGTGCTTCCGGGCCCACGGCAGGAACTGCCGGGAGGGCAGAGGTTCCGGCTGCTCCGCACACACCCCCGCCGCCGCCCTCGTACCCGCCCCCGGCGGCGCCCGGCCGCCCTGCGCCCTCGCAGCCGTATCCGATCGAGGGGAGCTGAGCGGTGGCCATGTCCTCTACGGAGCGTTCCGAGACGGCCACCGACCGTCCCCCGCTTCCTACGGAGCCGCCCGCCGTGCCCCGGGGCGCATCCGAGCCGTCCATCGGCAGCCTCGTCAGCGAGATCAGCGAGGACCTGTCGCAGCTGGTACGCGATGAGGTCCAGCTGGCCAAGGCGGAGCTGAAGCAGGAGTCGACCAAGGCCGCCAAGGCGGCAGGCATGCTCGGCGGCGCCGGCTACGCCGGGCACCTGGTCCTGCTGTTGGGCAGCCTCACCCTCGTCTTCGCGCTCGACAACCTGATGCCGCTGCCCTGCGCGGCGCTCACGGTCACCGTCGTGTGGGCCATCGTCGGAGCCGTCCTCTACACCGTGGGCCGCAAGCGCATGCGCACCGTCAACCTCAAGCCGGAACAGACCGTGGAGACCTTGAAGGAGGATGCCCAATGGGCGCGACACCTGAAGAGCTGAGGACCGATCTGGAGTACCGCAGGGCGCACCTGGCCCGCAACGTGGACCGCCTCAGCGACCGGGTCACTCCCCGCAAGGTGGCCCAACGAAAGGTCGGAGCGGCACGCAGTCGGCTGACCGGGATGAAGGAGCGGGTGATGGGAACCGTCCAGGACAGCACGCACGGCGTCGCCGACACCACCAGCCACGTCGCCGACAGCATGGCCGAGACCGCGAAGGACACCGCCGACAAGGTCAGCTCCGCGGTGCAGGAGGCCCCCGGCCAGCTGAAGCGCCAGACCCAGGGCAGCCCCCTGGGGGCCGGGCTGATCGCCTTCGGCGCCGGCTTGCTGGCCGCGGCCCTCCTGCCCACCACCGAGGCCGAGGAACGCGCCGGGCAGCAGCTGCGCGACCACTCCGAGGAACTCGTCGAGCCGGTCAAGCAGGCGGCCGTGGAGGCGGTGCAAGAGGTGAAGGAAGAGATGCGGGAGCCCGCCGCCCAGGCCGTGGAAGCCGTCAAGGCCACTGCACAGGACGCCGCCCAGACCACCAAGGACGAGGCTCAGACGGCCGGACAGGCAACCGCTCAAGGCCTGCGCGACGTCGGGCAGGAGACCGCCGAGGACATCCGCCACCAGAGCCGGTAACGACGGTAACGACACCTGAAGGCCGCCCCGCGGCTGGAAGGCTGGAAGAAGTCGGACTTACACACCCGCCTGCAGCGCTCCGGGCGCGAATCGCCTGGTCATGCCGGTCAGAGTCCGCCGAACAGGCGTACAGTGAAGGCACCGGGAGTACTTCGTACACCAGCCTTCACGCGGGTGTCATTTCCGGCGATCGTCTAAGAACCGGGCTGCCGACGGGCAGTCCGGGGGCAGGTCCATCCCATGACCACCACCCTCGCCCGGACCATGCCCCGCGACTTCGCCGCACTGCTCCCGGCACGCGTGTCCCTCACCCCGAAGACCAAGCGCGCCGGGCAGCTTGACGGAGCCTGGTGGCCCCGCTCGCACGACCTCGAAGCCGAGCTCCCGCCGCTCGCTGCCGCCCTGGACGAACCGTGGGGGCGGGTCACCCGCGTCACCGTGAACCCCACCCGCTGGCCCGTCGTACCGCGCAAGATTGCTGTGGACGGGCGCACGCTGCACGTGGGCTGGTTCACCGAGCAGCACCCCGACAAGCTGATCCTCCTCTCCTACACCGTCGGCCGCTGGGACCTCCTGGTCATCCCGCCCGAGACCGCACCCGCAGCGGCGGCCCGCCTCATGGCCGCGGCCGCGATCCCGGGCAGCGTCCTCACCGCCGGCGTCCTCATGGCCAACGAAGCCGTCATCGGCCGCGGCGTCGTGGACGCCCGGCGCCGAGAGGCAGCTTGGGAAGGTGAGGGCGGAGCCTGGGTCTCCCCCTTCGGGGACCCGATGGGCCGCAGCCCCCTGACGCTGCCCGCGTCCACCTGGAGCTGAGCAGCGTGGAGCCGCCGAGGCCTCCCCGCCTGCCCGACGACACCGTCCTCGCCTGTCGCTGATGCCCGACCAGCGCCCGCGCCCGCACCCCTGCCCGTCTGCCCGTCGGCCTCTGCCCGACCTGCCCGTCGGCCTTTGCCCGACCATGGCACCGGATGACGCGCCCCGCTGTGATCGCGAACATTTACACTCACCCTCGTGGCGCCCTTTTGCGGGCACCATGGTGATCCCGGAGCTGTGATCCCGGAGCGCGCACCGGAGCCGGGGTCGGTCGCCGCGGCTTCACCGACGAGAAGAGGGGCTGTCCGTGGGAACGGGAAGCACGGAACATTCCGAGCCGCGCCAGCCCGTGATGGCTGATGTCGCGCGGGTCGCCGGGGTATCGCACCAGACGGTGTCGCGGGTGCTCAACGGCGCGCCCCACGTCCGCCCCGGCACGCGGGAGCGGGTGCTCGCCGCCATCCGTGAGCTGGACTACCGCCCGAACGTGGCGGCCCGGGCCCTGGTCACCCGTCGGTCCCAGACGCTCGGTGTGATCAGTTTCGGCAGTGCGCTGTACGGACCGGCTTCCATGCTGGACAGCATCGAGCAGGCCGCACGGGCCGCAGGGTACTTCGTGAGCGTGGCGAGCCTGCGCTCCCTGGACACGCGCTCGGTACAGGAGGCCGTGGACCGGCTCCGGGACCAAGGCGTCGAGGGCGTCGTGGTGATCGCGCCGCAGACCCCGGCGGTGAGTGCCGTCGCCCAGCTGTCCACCGGGGTGCCTGTGGTGGCGGTCGGGTCGGGCAGTGGGTCACGCGTTCCCACCGTCTCGGTCGACAACGAGGCGGGTGCCCGCGCCGTGACGAAGCACCTGCTCGACCTCGGGCACACCACGGTCCACCACATCGCCGGGCCGCCCGGCTGGCTGGAGACCACGACCAGGACGGCCGGGTGGCGCAAGGCTCTCCAGGAGGCCGAGGCCCCCGTGCCGGAGGCCCACCCCGGCGACTGGAGTGCCCGCGCGGGCTACGAGGCCGGCCTCCGGATAGCCGCGGACTCCACCGTCACCGCGGTGTTCTGCGCGAACGACCAGCTTGCGCTCGGGCTGCTGCGCGCGCTGCACGAGGCGGGCCGGGCGATCCCGGAAGACATCAGCGTGGTCGGTTTCGACGACATCGCCGAAGCCGCCTACTTCGCCCCGCCGCTGACGACCGTCCGCCAGGACTTCGGCGAACTGGGCAGGCGCGCGCTGGAGCTCCTGGTCGACGAGGTGACCTGCAGCAGCGACCGCACCACCGGTACGCCGGGCAGGGAGCACGCTGCGCCGCCGGAGTCCGCGCGCAGGCACGTCCTGGTGCCCACGGAGATCGTGCTGCGCCGCAGCACGGGCCGCGCGCCTCGGTAGGACGCCGAGGACCCCGGGCATCTGCGCTGTTCAGAAGCCCGTGGCCGCTCCCGCAGCTGCCGACGCCGGGAGGTCAAGATTGGGTAACGCTCCGCAAGGGCTCTTGTCCCCTAAATTGTGAGCGTTAACAATTCCTGCCTAGGGTGGCCCCGCCCACCGCCGTCCCCAGTCGCCCGGCAACTGCCAGGGGTGCGGGGCTACGTCCGAAGGATGTCAACGTGACCCCGTCCCGTCCGCAGGTCATCCGGGACCCCGTGCGCTACGTCGTCGGTGTCGACTTCGGCTCGCTGTCCGGCCGCGCCGTGGTGGTCCGTGTACACGACGGTGAGGAGCTCGGCGCAGCCGTCCACACGTACCACCACGGCGTCATCGACCGCCAACTCCCCACCACGGGGTTCGGCTTGCCGCCCGACTGGGCACTCCAGCACCCGGACGACTGGCGCCAGGTGCTGCGCACCGCCGTCCCGGATGCCGTCGCCTCGGCGGGCGTCGACCCCGGGCTCGTCATCGGCATCGCGACCGACTTCACCGCCTGCACGGTCCTGCCCGTACGACGCGACGGGAGGCCGCTCTCCGAGACCGGGCTGGGCCACCGCCCCCACGCCTGGCCCAAGCTCTGGAAGCACCACGCCGCACAGGGCCAGGCGGACCGGATCAACCGCCTCGCCCACCTGCGCGGCGAGAAGTGGCTCGCTCGCTACGGTGGCAGGATCTCCGCCGAATGGCAGTTCGCGAAGGCGCTGCAGGTGCTGGAGGAGGACCCGCAGACGTATGCGGCGACCGAGCGCTGGATCGAGGCGGCCGACTGGATCGTCTGGCAGCTCACCGGTGCCGAGACCCGCAACACCTGCACCGCCGGCTACAAGGGCATCCACCAGGACGGCAGGTACCCGAGCGAGGACTACCTCGCCGCCCTGCACCCGGACTTCGGGGACTTCGCCCGTACCCGCCTGGAGCATCCCCTCTCCCCGCTGGGCTCCCGGGCCGGCTCACTCACCGCGGAAGCCGCCGCCTGGACGGGCCTCCCCGAGGGCATCGCGGTCGCCGTCGGCAACGTCGACGCCCACGTCGCGGCCGCCGCCGCCCAGGCGGTCGAGAACGGCCGGCTGCTCGCGGTCATGGGAACCTCCACCTGCCACGTGGTGAACGGCGCCGCCCTCGCCGACGTGCCCGGCATCTGCGGCGTGGTGGACGGCGGCATCGTCGAAGGGGCGTACGGCTACGAAGCGGGACAGAGCGCGGTCGGCGACATCTTCGCCTGGTGGCTCACCCAGGGCGTCCCGGCCGGCTACCAGGCGGAGGCCGAGGCCCGCGGTGAGGACCTGCACCAGCTGCTGACCCGCAAGTGCGCCGACCAGCCCGTCGGCGGGCACGGCCTGGTCGCCCTCGACTGGATGAACGGCAACCGCTCCACCCTGGTCGACCACCACCTGTCCGGCGTCATCGTCGGTCTCACCTTGGCGACGCGGCCCGAGGAGATCTACCGCGCCCTGCTGGAAGCCACCGCCTTCGGCACCCGCACCATCGTCGACGCCCTGGAACAGGGCGGGGTACCGGTGCACGAGTTCATCGTCGCCGGCGGTCTGAAGAAGAACGCCCTGCTGATGCAGATCTACGCCGATGTGCTCCGCCGGCCGGTGTCCCTCGCGGCCTCCGCCCAAGGCCCGGCCCTCGGAGCCGCCATCCACGCGGCCGTCGCCGCCGGCGCACACCCTGACGTACGCGCCGCCGCGGCGGCCATGGGCCGTGTCCAGCGGGCCGCCTACCTGCCGGACCCCGCCCGTGCCGACGCCTACGACGCGCTGTACGGGGAGTACCGCGCCCTGCACGACCACTTCGGCACCGGCCCCGACAAGCAGCTGCACCGACTGAGTGCCCTGCGCAACGCCGCCCTGACCGCCTCCACCGCCCAGGCCACCTCGCCCGCCCCGACCGCCCCGACCGAGAGGCCCTGAACCGCTCATGACGTCACCCATCGAGCAGCTGCGCCGCGAGGTCAGCGACCTGCACCAGGAACTGGTCCGCTACGGCCTCGTCGTCTGGACGGCCGGGAACGTCTCCGCCCGCGTGCCGGGCGAGGACCTGATGGTGATCAAACCCAGTGGTGTCCCCTACGAGGACCTGGCCCCCGAGCGCATGATCGTCTGCGACTTGGACGGGAAAGTGGTCGAGGGCGACTACGCGCCCTCCTCCGACACCGCGGCGCACGCCTACGTCTACCGGCACATGCCGCAGGTCGCAGGGGTGGTGCACACCCATTCCACGTACGCCTGCGCCTGGGCGGCGCGAGGCGAGGCCGTTCCCTGCGTCCTGACCGCCATGGCCGACGAGTTCGGAGCCGAGATCCCCGTCGGCCCCTTCGCGCTGATCGGGGACGACTCCATCGGCCGGGGCATCGTCGAGACGCTGCGCGGACACCGTTCACCCGCCGTCCTGATGAAGAGCCACGGCGTCTTCACCGTCGGCAAGGATGCCAAGGCAGCGGTCAAGGCGGCCGTGATGTGCGAGGACGTCGCCCGCACGGTCCACATCTCACGCCAGCTCGGCGAGCCGCTGCCCCTTGCGCAGAGCGACATCGACGCACTGAACCACCGCTACCAGAACGTGTACGGCCAGCAGGCCGACCGGTGAGGAGCTCTCCCGTGGCAGCACTCGAAGAACGCGAAGTGTGGTTCCTGACCGGCAGCCAGTCCCTCTACGGGGACGAGACCCTGCGCCAGGTGGCCCGGCAGTCCCAGCAGATAGCCGAAACCCTCCACGGCGACCCCGGCGTCCCCGTCCGCATCGTGTGGAAGCCCGTCCTCACCGAGGCCGAGGCGATCCGCCGCGTTTGCCTGGAGGCGAACTCCGACGACACCTGCATCGGGCTCATCGCCTGGATGCACACCTTCTCCCCGGCCAAGATGTGGATCGCCGGCCTCGACGCGCTGCGCAAGCCCCTGCTCCACCTCCACACCCAGGCCAACGTCGCCCTGCCCTGGTCGTCCATCGACATGGACTTCATGAACCTCAACCAAGCGGCGCACGGGGACAGGGAGTTCGGCCACATAGAGTCCCGCATCGGCATCACCCGCAAGACGGTCGCGGGCCACGCCGGCGACCCGTCCGTGGCCGCCCGTATCGCCTCGTGGGCCCGGGCGGCCGCGGGACGGGCCGAACTGCGCGGCCTCAGGCTGGCCCGCTTCGGTGACAACATGCGGGACGTCGCCGTCACGGAAGGCGACAAGGTGGAGGCGCAGCTGCGCTTCGGCGTCTCCGTCAACACGTACGGGGTCAACGACCTCGTCGAGAGCGTCGAGGCTGCTGCCGAGGCCGAAGTCACCGAACTCGTCAAGGAGTACGAGGACACCTACCAGGTGGCCCCCGAGCTGCGAGCCGGCGGAGACCGCCACGCCTCGCTGCGCTACGCCGCGCGCATCGAACTCGGCATGCGCGCATTCCTGACCGAGGGCGGTTTCCGTGCCTTCACCACCAACTTCGAGGACCTCGGGGGACTGCGCCAGCTGCCGGGGCTCGCCGTGCAACGGCTGATGGCCGACGGGTACGGCTTCGGCGGAGAGGGCGACTGGAAGACCTCGACCCTGCTCCGCACACTCAAGGTGATGTCCGAGGGGCTGCCGGGCGGCGTGTCCTTCATGGAGGACTACACCTACCACCTGGAACCCGGCAGGGAACTGATCCTCGGCGCGCACATGCTGGAGGTCTGCCCGTCGATCGCGGCCGCCGTTCCGTCCTGCGAGATCCACCCGCTGGGGATCGGCAGCCGGGAGGATCCCGTCCGGCTGGTCTTCGACGCGCACACCGGTCCGGCGGTTGTGGTCGGGCTCGCCGACATGGGCGACCGCTTCCGCCTCGTCGCCAACGCGATCGACGTGGTCGAGCCCGCCGAGCCGCTGCCGAACCTGCCGGTGGCCCGCGCCGTGTGGCGGCCCCGTCCGGACCTGCGGACCTCGACCGAAGCCTGGCTGATCGCGGGCGCCCCGCACCACACCGTGCTGTCGAGCGCCGTGGGCACCGAGGAGCTGGGCGATCTCGCCGACATGCTCGGTACGGAGCTGCTGGTCATCGACGGGGACACCGGCATCCGCCGGTTCACGCAGGAGATCCGCTGGAACCAGGCCTACCACCGCCTCGCGCAGGGATTCTGAAGCACCACCACGAGCCGCTCCCAGGCCACCGACCGCGACCACAACCGCGCCGAGCCGGTCCCACCACCCTCGGCGCGGTGGGCACCGAACCTCACCCACCGCCGTCCAGGGGCTGTTCCGTCCAGATGGTCTTGCCGGCCGCCGTGTACCGGCTGCCCCAGCGGTGGGTGAGCTGCGCGACGAGGAACAGGCCGCGACCGCCCTCGTCGGTGAGCTGCGCCCGGCGCAGATGCGGCTGCGTCTGGCTCGGGTCGGAGACCTCGCAGATCAGCACCCGGTCCTTGATCAGCCGCAGGCCGACCGGGCCGCCCGCGTACCGGATGGAGTTCGTGACCAGCTCGCTGACGATCAACTCCGTGGTGAAGACGAGGTCCTCCAGTCCCCAGCCGGTCAGCTGGTCCGCAACGAGGGTGCGGGCCCGTCCCACGAGGGACGGGTCGGCGGCCAGCTCCCACGCGGCGGTGGCATCCGAGGGCACTTCCCGAACCCGCACCACGAGCAGTGCGAGGTCGTCGTGCGCCGGCGCCGACTCGCTCGCCAGGGCGTCCAGGATGCCGCGCTCGACCCGGGTGACCGGCAGCCCGCTGTCAGCGCCCTCCCGGGCCTGCGCCCCGATCACCTGCCGCTGCCGCTCGGAGCGCTCGGTGCCCTTGGCGAGTGCGCCACCGCAGAAGACGAGCACATCACCGGGTCCCAGGCGCAGTTCCACCGGTTCGAACGGCTGCCCGCCGGTGCCCAGGACAGGACCCGGGCGGTAGGTCACGGTGCCGCCCCCGGCGCCTTCCCGGGCGGCCAGCACCGGCGGAGCGTGACCGGCGCCTGCAAGTACGCAGGTGCAGGACACCGGATCGTAAGTGGCGTAGAGACACGTGGCACCGGTCAGCGCGCTGGGCGCGCTCCCAGCCGGTTGCTGGCGGTCGTCGTCCTCGATGAAGCGCACGACGAGGTCGTCCAGGTGGGCCAGTAGTTCGTCGGGACTGAGGTCGAGATCGGCCAGGGTCTGCACCGCCGACCGCAGTCGCCCCATCGCGGCCGTGGCGTCGAGGCCGCGGCCTTCGACCGTGCCCATGACGAACGCGAGCCGCGTGGAGGGGAGTTGGATGACGTCGAACCAGCTGCTGCCGACGCCCGCGGTCGCGGCGCCGGCCACGTGGACACCGGAGGTCTCGGCGCCCGTGACGTCCATGACCGGACTGGGCAGGAGACTGCGCTGCAGGGCTTCCGCGGTACGGCGCTCACGGGTGTACCGGCGGGCATTGTCCATGCTGAGCGAGGCCCGGGAGCCGATCTCATCCGCGAGGACGGCGTCCTCCTGGTCGAACGGGCGGCGCTCTGCGGTACGCCACAGCACCAGGGCGCCGAGCACCGAGCCGCGTGCTCTCAACGGGACCAGCATGAGAGAGGCGGCCCCAGGCGGCAGGATCATCCGTACGCGCTCCTCCTCTCCGGCGAGCACCGCGCGCAGCTCGGTCAGGTCGGGGAGGAAGACCGCCGAGCCCCCGCGCAGGTGGGCTCTCTCGACGTTCCCGAGGCGGAGGGTGTCGCCCGCGCAGTTGCTCTCGGTCGGCCACCGCCCGTCGGCGGCCCGCACGGCGACGCGCCGCATCGGCGCTCCGGTGACCGGCTCTCCCGGCTCCTCGCCGAGCAGCACGGGTTCGGTGAGGTCGACCGCCGCGAGGTCGGCGAACGCGGGGATGAGCACGGCCGTCAGCTGCTCGGCGTCGCGCACCATGTCCAGGGAGCTGCCGATCCCTGCGGCGGCCGCGTTGAGCAGCGCCTGCCGCTCGGCGGAGCGCTGGTCCGCGGGGGGCGCGGGTGGCGCCCGGCGGACGTCACCGGCAACCGCGACCGGTACGGAGTCGGCCGGATCCGCGGGGCGCAGGCGCAGCAGGAACCGCGCCGACGAGCCCTCCATCAGGGTGACGACATCGACGTCGGCCACCAGCTGCCCGCCATCCGGCCGCCGCAGTCGCGCGCGGGCACTGCGCCGGGCACCTCCGACGGCTCCGGCCAGGAGTCGGGCCGCCAGGTCGACGTCCTCGAAGAGTACTTCCACGCCGAGCCGGTCGGCACCGGGACCGCCGACCTCAGGAGCGCCAAGGAGAGCCGCCGCCGTGCGGGTGCCGGTCAGCACCCTGCCGGCGGCGTCGAGTACCAGAACAGCCGTGGGGAAGTCCGCTGCTGCGACGGGATCTCCCGGGCCGTGGTCGCTCACTGGTCACACACTCCGGCAGGCATCGGCGGCGCCCCTGATTTCATTGAACACCTCGCACGGAGCGTGTGCGCGACGGCGCGGACGCGGCGCTTGCGCCGTCGTCGCGCGCGTCCCTCAGGTGCCGGCCTTGCGCTTGTTCCACACGTCGAAACCGACCGCCGCCAGCAGCACGAGACCCTTGATGACCTGCTGGTAGTCCGTTCCTATGCCGACGAGCGACATCCCGTTGTTCAGCACGCCCAGCACGAGACCACCGATGATCGCGCCGAGTACGGTGCCGACACCGCCGGACGCCGAAGCACCGCCGATGAAGGCCGCCGCGATCGCCTCCAGCTCGAAGTTGACGCCCGCCTGCGGTGTACCCGCGTTGAGCCGAGCCGCGAAGACCAGCCCGGCCAGCGCTGCCAGGACGCCCATGTTGACGAAGGCGAGGAAGACGATCCGCTTGCTCTTGACGCCGGACAGCCGGGCGGCGGGCTCGTTGCCGCCGATGGCGTACGTGTGGCGGCCCAGGATGGAATTGCGCATCACGTAGCCGAAGGCGACCAGGAGTACGCCGAGGATGAGCAGCACGATCGGGAAGCCGTGGTAGCTGGCGAGCAGCAGGGTGAAGACGGTCACCGCGGTGGCGATCGCCGCCAGCTTGACGAGGAAGAAGCCCGTCGGCAGCAGCCGCAGGCCGTAGGAGGCGGCCTGGCGGCGGCCCCGGACCTCCTGTACGACGGCCAGCGCGAGCACGCCGAAGCCGAGCAGCAGCGTCAGGTTGTGGTAGTCGGTGTGCGGGCCGGCCTCCGGTAGGAATCCGCTGCTGATCTGGCGGAAACCCTGCGGGAAGGGAGCCACCGACTGGCCCTGGAGCAGGATCTGCGTCCCGCCCCGGAAGAGCAGCATCCCCGCCAGGGTCACGATGAACGACGGGATGCCCACGTAGGCGATCCAGAAGCCCTGCCAGGCTCCGGCGGCGGCGCCGATCAGGAGCGCGACGGCGGCGGCCGCGGGCCAGGGGACGTGGTGGTGCACCATCATCACCGCGGCCGCGGCTCCGACGAAGGCCGCCAGCGAGCCCACCGACAGGTCGATGTGGCCGGCGATGATGACGATCATCATCCCGATGGCCAGGATGAGGATGTAGCCGTTCTGCTGGATCAGATTGGTGACGTTGAGCGGTTTGAGCAGGGTGCCATCGGTCCAGATCTGGAACAGCACGATGATCAGTGCGAGGGCGGCCAGCATGCCGTACTGCCGGACGTTGCCGCGCAGGAGACGCACGAGGAGGGTGCGTGGGCCTTCGGGCGCACGGTCGCCCTTCTCCCCGCCGGGGGCGGCGCCCTCGGCGGGGAGGGCGGGGCTCTGGATCTGGGTCATGCTCGCACCTGCTCGTTCCGGGTTGCGGCGCCCACGGTCATGAGGCGCATGAGGGATTCCTGGGTCGCGTCCGCCCGGTCCGTCTCACCGGTGATGCGGCCCTCGGCCATGGTGTAGATGCGGTCGCACAGGCCGAGCAGCTCCGGCAGTTCGGAAGAGATCACCAGAACGGCCTTGCCCTGGGCCGCGAGTTCGGCGATCACCGCGTAGATCTCGGCCTTCGCACCGATGTCGATGCCCCGGGTGGGTTCGTCGAGGATGAGCACTTCCGGCTCGGAGAAGATCCACTTGCTGAGGACGACCTTCTGCTGGTTGCCGCCGCTGAGCTTGCCGGTCTCCGCGAACACCGAGGGTGCCTTGATGTTCATGGTGCGGCGGTACCTCTCCGCGACCCGCGTCTCCTCGTGATGGTTCACCCAGCCCCGGCGGGATACCTTGCCGAGCGCGCTCAGCGAGATGTTGCGGCGGACGTCCTCCGCGAGGTGGAGCCCGAAGTGCTTGCGGTCCTCGGTGACGTAGGCGAGCCCGTGGGCGATGGCCTCGGGGACCGTACGCGTACGGATCTCCTTGCCGTCGAGCAGGACCCGGCCGCTGGTGCGGCGTCCGTAGGAGCGTCCGAAGACGCTCATCGCGAGCTCGGTCCGGCCTGCGCCCATCAATCCCGCCATGCCGACGATCTCGCCGCGCCGGACCGTGAACGACGCCCCGTCGACCACCTTGCGGTGTACGTCGATCGGATGCAGGACGGTCCAGTCCTCGACCGTCAGCGCGACCTCCCCGATGTTCGGGGTGCGTTCGGGGTAGCGGTGCTCCAGGTCGCGGCCGACCATCCCGCGGATGATGCGGTCCTCGGAGATTCCCTCGGCTTCGACCGAGATGGTCTCGATGGTCCGGCCGTCGCGCAGGATGGTCACGGCGTCGGCGACGCGCGCGATCTCGTTCAGCTTGTGCGAGATGACGATGCAGGCGATGCCCTGGGCCTTGAGCTCGATGATGAGGTCGAGCAGTTTGCGGCTGTCCTCGTCGTTGAGCGCGGCCGTCGGTTCGTCCAGGATCAGCAGCTTGACCTCCTTCGCGAGAGCCTTGGCGATCTCGACGAGCTGCTGCTTGCCGACGCCGATGTCCGCGACGCGGGTCTGCGGGTTGTCCGGCAGGCCGACGCGGTCGAGCAGGGCCTGCGCGTGGGTGAGCGTCCGGTGCCAGCTGATGAAACCGCGCGAGGCGTGCTCGTTGCCGAGGAAGATGTTCTCGGCGATGGACAAGTACGGGATCAGCGCCAGCTCCTGATGGATGATCACGATGCCTCGGCGCTCGCTCGCCCGGATGTCCCCGAAGGCGCACGGTTCGCCCTGGAACCGGATCTCGCCGTCGTAGGAACCGTGCGGGTGCACGCCGCTGAGCACCTTCATCAGGGTGGACTTGCCCGCCCCGTTCTCGCCGCAGACGGCGTGGACCTCACCGGCGGCGACGGTCAGATTGACGTCCGACAGTGCCTTGACGCCGGGGAAGGACTTGCTGATCGAACGCATCTCAAGGACGGGTCCGGCCATGGTGGTGGGTCCGTTCGACTGGGGTGAGGGGGCGGGCCGGTCGGGGCGCGCCGCATCACCGGCTCCTGGGCCCCGGTGGGTGGGGCGGTGACGGCTACTTCAGCTGGTCGGCGGTGTACTGCCCGGAGTCGACGAGCACCTTCTGGTAGTTCTCCTTGTCGACGCTCACCGGCTGCAACAGATAGGAGGGCACGACCTTCACCCCGTTGTCGTACTGCTTGGTGTCGTTGACCTCGGGCCGGCGGCCGGTGAGCAGTGCGTCACCCATCTGCACGGCCACCTTGGCGAGTTCGCGGGTGTCCTTGTACACGGTCTGGGTCTGCTCACCGGCGATGATGGACTTCACGGAGGCGAGCTCGGCGTCCTGGCCGGTGACGATGGGCAGCGGCTTGCCCGCGCCGCCGTAGCCGACTCCCTTGAGGGACGACACGACGCCGATCGAGATGCCGTCGTAGGGCGAGAGCACCGCGTCGACGGTGGCGGACGAGTAGGCCTTGCTGAGCAGGTTGTCCATCCGGGACTGGGCCACGCCGCCGTCCCAGCGCAGGGTGGCGGCCTGGGCGAACTCGGTCTGGCCGCTCCTGACCACGAGCCTCTTGGCATCGATGTGGGGCCGCAGGACGCTCATGGCGCCCTGGTAGAAGAACGCGGCGTTGTTGTCGTCCGGTGATCCGGCGAAGAGCTCGATGTTGAAGGGACCCTTGCCGTCCTGGAGACCGAGCCGGTCGGCGATGTACGTGGCCTGGAGCACGCCGACCTTGTAGTTGTCGAAGGTGGCGTAGTAGTCGACGTTCCCGGTGCCTCGGATCAGGCGGTCGTAGGAGATCACCCGGATCTTCGCGTCGGCCGCCTTCTGCAGCACGTCGCTGAGCGAGGAACCGTCGATGGGAGCGATCACCAGAAGCTTGGCGCCTTTGGTGATCATGTTCTCGACCTGGGCCACCTGGTTCTCGACGACGTTGTCGCCGAACTGCAGATCTGTCTTGTAGCCCTTGGCCTGGAACTGCTTGACCATGTTGGCGCCGTCGTTGATCCAGCGCTCGGAGGACTTGGTCGGCATGGCGATCCCGACCAGGCCCCCCTTGGCGTCGCCCGCGTCGGCCTCGCTCCCGACGTCGTTCGCGCTCTGGCCGCAGGCCGCCAAGGTCAGGCCGAGCACTGCCACAACCACGCATGCCGAGATTCTCTGCACTTTTCCTCCAGTGATGCGCCGCGACTCGGCGCGATGAGGGGCGGGCCCGGCTGACGCGTCCCAGGCGGATTCCCGGGCGGCGGGCCGGCGTCGACCGCTTGTGGTGCACTGCCCGACCGCACTGCTCTGGCCTGGCGTGACACGAGTGTTAACGCTCACAACTGAGCCGTCAAGGCCCCAGGGGTCACCTTTGCGCACACTTCGTGAGCCCCTCCCGAGCGTCTGCGCCCCACCCCGGGCCGCCCTGCCGCCGGGTCGGTGGCACCTCGGAGCCTCAGGCGCGCTCTCGGGCCTCCGTGTCATCCGGGTGGACGCGCTTGTCCTCGCGGGGCCGGCGCGTGCGGCTGACGAGGGCGAACCCGTCACGGTCGTAAGGCAGCGTTCGAGCGCGAAGGTGGCGGCCCTTCGGATGACTCCCATGCGCTGCGGCACATGGGGTCACGGCCCGGTGCGGCAGGGAGAGGGCACGGCGGGTGACGGCCTCGTACGGGGCCCGCGGGAGCGGTTCACCGAGCAGGTCGACGACCTGGTGGCACAGGACCAGAACCTGGGGGGAAGGGGTTGACGCGGTTGGCCACGGCGGCGCCCAGGTGTGGCGGCCGGCCCGGTCGATCACCGCGGCGGCCGTCGGGTCGCCCGCCGCCACGGCGCGGGCGCTGCCTCCAGCGCGCCCACGTCGTCCGCGCGTGACGACGCCCGTTCTTCGCCCGGTGCCCGTTCGCGCCAGGGTTCGACGATCCGGTTGGCGCTGACGTACGCGTCCACACAGCCCCGGTCGCCGCATGTGTACGGGCGCCGTCCAGGGGCGACGCGCGTATGGCCCCGTGCGCCCGCGCTGTGGGTGAAACGGCGGTGGCGCTGGCCGTGGATGGCGATCCCGGTTCCCGCGCCGGTCCGCAGTGTGACCCGCCATGACCAGGTCGACGCCCTCGCGCCCCACGCCGAAGCGCAACTCGGTCACCGTGCCGGTCCGTGGCGGGTTGTCGAGCGAGCGTCGGCTCTCCGGCCGGCCAGCGGCAGGGGAGGGCATCGCGAGAGTGCGGGGGGCGGTACCGGCGAGGCGGCCGGCGGGGGAGGGGATACCTCAGTCTTCCCGGTCTAACCCGGTCTGCCCGGCCGCGCGAACGCCGACGGAGCCAACCCCGCGCCCGCGGCCGTCACTCAGGCGCAGCTGGACCGGAGGCGTTCAGGTGATCCGACGCCTGTGGCGTCTGCGCGCTCCAGTGACCAGCGGTGCAGCCGGTCACCGTCGTGCGTGAGCCAGGTGCCGTCTCCCAGGGCGGTGACCTCCTCGCCCACCGGCGCGGGGTAGTACAGCCGGCCGAGCGGACGCAGCGTGTCCGCGTTCAGCAGCCAGTGCCGGGACTCCGGCGGCCCGTCCCCGGGGTACACGCGGCCCGGGACCAGCACGTGGCGCCCGTTCAGGACCTCGGCCGAGGAGAACTCGTCGTTCTCCGGGTCGACGGCCAGTTCCGCCAGGTTGAGCAGCGCCGTCTGCTCTCCGGATTCGAGGTCGTACGTCGCCAGCTCGTCGCGGTCGTCGTCGGGCAACAGGTACTCGGCGTACCGCTGCGTCAGCACCCGGGAATCCGGGAGGAATCCCGCCAGCGCGCGCATCCGAGTGCCGCCGAGGATGCGGAGACCGTCGGCGCGCGGCTCGGCCCACCAGGTCGACCAGCTCTGCCAGGCGGTCCAGCTGGACACCACCACGGTGCCGCCGTCCGGACGCCAGGACTGCACTGCGGCCGACGCCAGCGAACGGAGCTGCCGCCGGCCGAGCACCTCGCCGCTCGCCGCGTCCAGGAGCAGCAGGTCGTCCCAGGTGTAGTGGCGGCCCGGCTCCATGTCGTACACGAGGGCCGCCTTGTCCCTGTCGCGCTCCAGCGTCGGCACGATGACGCTCACCAGCCGTCCGTCCGGGCTGACGGCCGGGGTGCAGTGCGCCCGTGCGGCGTCGTGCCATGGGTCGTGGGAAAGCTCCCAGCGCACGTTCCCGTCGGGGCCCAGCGCCCGTATCGACGCCACCCCGGCCACCACGAACCCGCTGTCGGGTGTGGGGACCGCCCGCTCGTGCTCCTCCGTGCGCAGGGCGGCGGTGGCTCCTCCGGTCCTGCCCGCAAAGAAGTCCTCGCGGTCGTGCACCTCGACCAGCCCGGGCGTGCGGACGAGGAACCGACCTCCGGCAACTGCCTCGACCGTGCCCTGCACCCGTGTCGTGCCGAGCGGCAGCACGTCGATCCGTTCATCCCCCGTCGTGTTCATGACGTGCATGCTCGCAAGCGCCGCGCGGGCCCGCCAGCCGTTTCCGGGTGGCGCCCGTAAGACGGTCCGCAAGGGTGGCGCTCGTGGCAGTAGGTGGGGGCCCGTGCAGCGGAGCCCCGCAGGGGTGCCGACGGACCCGGCCGGTGTCCCGTGGTCTGTCCGGCCCGGCGGTAGGGCGCTCCTTCGGGAATACCTCGATCTCACCCTCCGTTCCGAGATATGGTTGAATTGTAAACAATCTTGGGAAGGGGAGTCATGCAGTTCGGGATCTTCACCGTCGGTGACGTCACGGCCGATCCGACGACCGGCCGCACGCCCGGTGAGTACGAGCGCATCAAGGCGATGCTCGCCATCGCGCAGAAGGCCGAGGAGGTCGGCCTCGACGTCTTCGCCACCGGCGAGCACCACAACCCGCCGTTCGTCCCCTCCTCGCCGACGACGTTGCTCGGCTACATCGCCGCCCGCACCGAGAACCTGATCCTGTCCACCTCGACGACCCTGATCACCACCAACGACCCGGTGAAGATCGCGGAGGACTTCGCGATGCTCCAGCACGTCGCGGACGGCCGCGTCGACGTGATGATGGGCCGCGGAAACACCGGGCCGGTCTACCCCTGGTTCGGCAAGGACATCCGCGACGGCATCGACCTCGCCATCGAGAACTACGCGCTGCTGCGCCGCCTGTGGGACGAGGACGTCGTCACCTGGAAGGGCAAGTTCCGCACACCGCTGCAGTCCTTCACCTCGACCCCGCGCCCGCTGGACGGCGTCGCGCCCTTCGTGTGGCACGGCTCCATCCGCTCGCCGGAGATCGCCGAGCAGGCCGCGTACTACGGCGACGGCTTCTTCCACAACAACATCTTCTGGCCGGCCTCCCACACCCGGCAGATGGTCAACCTGTACCGGCAGCGCTACGCCCACTACGGGCACGGCACCCCCGAGCAGGCCATCGTCGGCCTCGGCGGCCAGGTGTTCATGCGCAAGAACTCGCAGGACGCGGTGCGCGAGTTCCGCCCGTACTTCGACAACGCACCGGTGTACGGCCACGGCCCCTCCCTGGAGGAGTTCACCTCCCAGACGCCGTTGACCGTCGGCTCGCCGCAGCAGGTCATCGAGCGGACCCTGTCCTTCCGGGACTACGCAGGCGACTACCAGCGCCAGCTGTTCCTGATGGACCATGCAGGCCTGCCCCTGAAGACCGTCCTGGAGCAGCTCGACCTGCTCGGCGAGGAGGTCGTGCCGGTCCTGCGCAAGGAGTTCGCGAACCTGCGCCCGGTCGGCGTGCCGGACGCGCCGACGCACTCGGCCCGCGTGGCGGCGGCCCAGGAGACACCGAAGGGGACACCGAAGGGAGAGACGCAGGCATGAAGATCGTCATCGTATCGGCGGGGCTGAGTTCCCCCTCCTCGACGAGGCTGCTCGCCGACCGGCTCGCGGCCGCGACTCTGGAACACCTGGACGCCGAGCCCGAAGTGATCGAACTGAGGGACCTGGCGACGGAGATCGCCCAGCACCTCGTCACGGGGTTTCCTCCAGCCCGCCTGGCCGCCGCGCTCGACGCGGTGGCCGCCGCGGACGGCCTGATCGCCGTGACGCCGGTGTTCGCGGCGTCCTACAGCGGCCTGTTCAAGTCGTTCTTCGACGTCATCGACAAGGACGCCCTGACCGGAAAGCCGGTGCTCCTCGGTGCGACCGGCGGCACCGCCCGGCACTCCCTGGTCACCGAACACGCCCTGCGCCCGCTGTTCACCTACCTGCGCGCGCTCGTCCTGCCGACCGCCGTATACGCGGCCTCGGAGGACTGGGGCGAGGAGGGGCTGGCGCAGCGGATCGCCCGCGCGGGCGCAGAGCTGGCACGCTTCACGGCACGCGCCACCCGGGACACCGCCCCCGACGTCGACACCGCCCCCGCGATCGCACCCCGTTCGCTGACCGGGGCGATCACGTCGGTGGACCCGGCGGACGGCTTCGAGGTGGTGCCGTTCGAGCAGCGGCTGGCAGCGCTACGGGCCACGTAGCCGCAGTCGGCCCGTACCGGTGACGGGCCTCCCGCGCCCCCGGCGTACAGCGGTCATCTGTCTCGGCGTCGGGCCCGGGTGACCCGACTGTCCGCACCGCGGGCCTCCGGCGCCGTCCAGGGTCCGGAGGTGGCCGAGACCATCCGCAACGGGTGGCCGCCGCTCGGCGTGGCGGGCAATGGACCAGGACGGGATCGAACATCTCGGGATCCGAAGCGGGCCGGTTCGGTGCGCAGCCTCCTCGTGATCCACACCTGGGGCGGTATCCGATCGGAAACCAGCCCCCGTTCTACGCTCCCGCCATGGAAACGAAAAGCAGCAGGATCATCGTCTTCGGGGCGGGTGGCCGCGTCGGCCGGGCGGCCGTGGCCGAGGCCGTGAGGCGGGGCCATGAGGTGACGGCGGCCGGGCGGAGCGACGGGAACGTGACAGACCCGGCGGCCGTAGCGCGGCTCGCGGCCGGGCACGATGCGGCGATCGTCGCCGTCTACGACCCCGGGGCGCACCCCGGAGAGTTCTTCCCGGCCGCCGCCCGCGCCCTCGCGGAGGGGCTTGCGGCGGCCGGGGTGAAGCGGCTGGTGTCGGTCGGCCTGGCTTCGGTACTGCCCACCGCCTCCGGGGACTTGCTGATGGATACCCCCGGGTACCCGCAGGAGTGGCGGGAGTTCTACCTCGGCCACGGCGCCGGCACCGAGGCCCTGCGGGCGGCCGCACCAGAGAAGCTGGACTGGGCGGTGCTGAGCCCGGCGGGGGACTTCGACCACGACGGCGAGCCCTCGGGCGGGTACGCGTTCTCCCCGGCAGCCGCCGGCAGCCGCATCACGCCTGCGGACTTCGCTCGCGCGCTGCTGGACGAGGCCGAAGCCCCGACTGTGCACCGGACCCACACGGGAGTGTGCCCCGCATGACCGACACGATCCACGACAACCCCACCCCCTGGGTCGCCGACCACATCCGCCGCTTCGAGGAGACCGGCGGCCGCCCCCGCCCCCGGGGTGGCCGACCTGCTCCTGACCACCCGGGGCCGCAGGTCCGGTCTGCTGCGCCGCACGGCGCTGGCGTACGTCCGGGACGGGGACGCCTACGTCCTGACGGCGTCCAACGCGGGCGCGGACCGCCACCCGGCCTGGTACCTGAACCTGCTGGCCACCCCGGAGGTCACCCTCCAGGTAGAGGCGGCCACCTTCCCGGCGACGGCCCGGCCGGCCACGGCGGCCGAGTCGGCCCGACTGTGGCCGGCGGTGGTGGCAGCCATGCCGTCGTACGCGGCCTACCGCACCGCGACGACCCGGGAGATCCCCTTGGTCCTGGTCACCCCGGCGAGGCAGGCGAGCTGACGCCCACCCGAACGACTTGCGGGTCAACGGCGTCGACGAGGCCACGGGCAGGACGGTGCCTGGT
The DNA here is from genome assembly GCF_056436685.1 of Streptomyces sp. NPDC043680. Taxonomy (NCBI): domain Bacteria; kingdom Bacillati; phylum Actinomycetota; class Actinomycetes; order Kitasatosporales; family Streptomycetaceae; genus Streptomyces; species Streptomyces sp. NPDC043680. The sequence goes on from NZ_JBWKCE010000023.1 coordinate 93,885, forward strand.
GGTGGAACACCTCCTGGAGTCGCAGTGGTCGACGCGGAAGGCAAACTGCCCCAACCGCTCCAGCAGCGTGATCGGCCGACAAGGGCTACGGCAACGGGCCCTGCCGCGAGGATCTGCGACGCCGGGATATCCGGCACATGCTCCCGGAGAAAACCGATAGCCAGGCTGCCCGCTTGCGCACAGGCTCTCGCGGCGGACGGCGGCCCGGCCTGCAAGTGCGGTGCAAGAAGCGCATCACCGTCGAACGCGCGGTCAACCGTGTGAAGCCGTACCCGCCGGTCGCCACGCGCTACGACAAGTGCGGCAACGTCTTCCTGGGCATCCCACAGCAGTAGCCCTCTCCGTCTGGCTGCGAACGTGATCGTCCGGACAAGACGTAGACGTTGGTGCTTGTGCGACGGTGCGCAGCTGATCCAACAGCGGGTGCTATTGGCGTTCCGTTCGGAGATCCACGGTGCATGCTCCCCGTGGAGGAGGCAGGCTCGGTTTTGCCGGCGGCCTCGGTCCGGCTCCGGCAAGGCACAGCGGTGGCAAGGGGAGGCGTCGTGGCGGCGGCGTGGGACTGGACGACGGCGGAGTTCGGTGATGCTCATGCAGACGCGGTAGGAGCACTACTGGCCGATGGCAGTGAGCCGGGTCCGGTGCATTTCGACACCGGCAGCGGCTCGCACGTCCCTTCCTCGACGCGCTGGTCCGTCTACGACGGCAAGTTCCGCCGTCCGCGGGCGGCAGCCCTGCGGGCCGCGTGTGCGTGCGGGTGGCGCGGGCCGGCCGAGTACCCGCTGGACTGGGAGGAGATCGGTGAGCAGCGCTTGCACGAGGCGGACATCGATCTGGCGGGCCCGCTCGCGGACTGGACCGCCCACCTGTCCGTCATCCGCGACACCACCGTGCCGGTGCCGGAAGCGCTGGCCGCGCTCTGATCCAACTCGCCGCCCAGCTGCAGACCGCTGCTGTCGACAACCCGCTCGCCGCGCTCAGGGCCCTGGGCGTGTTGGAGCGCCTTAGCGCGCGGGTGGGGCAGGAGGCGGCCGGTGCGGTGCGGTGCGGTACGGAGCGGTGCGCTGTCGGTGGAGGAGGTGGCAGCTGCCCTCGGTACCAGCGCCTCCGCGGTCCGTAGTCTCTTCATCCGTTACGGCAGTTTCTGATCCCGACGTCGGCACGTTCGGGACGCAGGCTTCGGGCGAACTGTGCTCGGCCTTGGGCCGCATGTGGGCAGATAGTCGGGTGCCAGGTGTCAGATCCCCATGGTGATGGCGAGGCGGGTGAGGTCGGCGGTGGTGTGGGCGTTGAGCTTGGCGCGGATGCGGCGGAGGTAGGCGTCGACGGTGTGCTTGGAGAGTCCCATGTGGCGGG
>NZ_JBWKCE010000024.1:0-33664 GCF_056436685.1 Streptomyces sp. NPDC043680
CCCGTCCCCTCTGGAGTTGCGGGCGGGCGAGGGGGGTGCCCCGGCCAGCCGTGCGGCCCAGCGGGGCGGGCCCGGTGGGGCCGGGGGCGGGCGAGGGGTGGGGTGTCGTCCGGGGCTCATGACTTATGGCGCCTGTTCCGGGGGGCACTGGATTCCGGATGTGGCGCCGACACATCACGTTCTACGCCCCTGACGACACCCCACCCCCCTCCCGCCCCCGGCCGGACGGTTTCCCCCTGCAAGCCCGCTTCCGGGTGGGAGCGCTCGTCAGGCGGTGCCTGCGTGGGTGGTTGCGGGGGCCGGGCGGGGTGGGGTCGGGTCGGTCGGGTAGGGGGAGGGGTCGCTGCGCAGGCCGCGGGAGGTGACCGTCACCGTGAAGGCGGGCGGGGCGCCGGGCGGCAGGGGGGCGGTCAGGGTGCAGGCGGTCGGGTCGAACTGCGTCGGCAGGGGCGTCGCGTCGACCTCCACGCGGGCCTCGGGGCCGAAGCCGCCGCCCTCGACCCGTACGGCGCCGTCCGCGACGGTGACCCGGGTGATCACCGGGTTGGCCCGGGTGGCCATCTTGTTCACCAGGTAGGCCCCCGCCGGTGCGCCCGTCAGGGCCCAGATCTCCTCGGGCAGGCGGGGCAGTCCGGCGCCGACGTCCGTGAGGAAGAACAGCACCACGTAGAGCATGGTGACCGCGCTGAGCGCCACGTACTGGAGGTCCACCAGGTCCGTGCGGCCGCTGTCGTTCGCGATGAGCTCGCGCAGGGGCCGGTGTCCCTGCGGGGTGGGCTTGGGGGCGGGTTTGGCCAGGCTGCCGTTTTCCAGGCGGGTGCCGACCACTGCCTTCGCCGCGATCAGGGCGACGTACGGGCCGCCGAGCAGGGGCAGGTAGACCGTGGTCAGGGTGGACAGCGGGCCGTGGCCTCCGGTGCCGTGGAAGTAGGTGATGCCGCCGCCTGCCATGAGGCCGTACGCGAGGATCGCGAGCAGCAGCCAGACGAGGATCACCGTCCAGGCCAGGGCCAGGGCGGTGGAGGTGGACAGGCGGCCGTCGCGGCCGGTGACGGGGCCGGGGTGCCGGCGCAGCCGCCAGCCGATCGGGCCGGCCAGTGCGGCCAGTAACAGCAGTGCGAAGAGTGCGGAAGCCATGTCGTCCCCCCGGTACGGTCGCTGATCCGGCCTCAGGTCTACTCGCTTGGCCCGGGCCATGACAAGCCGGACCTCAGTTGCCGCTTGATCGCCGTGACGGCTGCCCTTGGGTCGTCGGCGTGGCAGCGGACCGTGTGGACCTCCGTGCGTCTGCCCAGGAGGCTGACGGCGGTGACCGGTTGGCTGAGTTCGATGGTGAGCGAGGTCTGCGACGCGACGGCCACCTCCAGGACGCCGTCCTCGGCCTTCTTCCCGTCCGGGAACCGGAGGTCGTAGTGGACGGACTCGATCCGTTCCGAGGGTATCCACAGGTCGAGCCCCGCCCCGCGCCGCACCCGCAGTCCGCCGGGCCCGAGGACGTGGGGGCGGGTGACGGCCGCGGCGTGCAGCCCCAGCACCAGGCACACCGTGTAGAGGTCGAGGACCAGCATGACCAGGTGGGCGACCGGATATGCGGCGAGCATGAAGGACACCCCGACGGTCTCGACCGCGAAGACGAAGACCAGTCCGTACGAGGTCGGCGCCTGGGCGCGTGCGTAGCCGAGGGCGGTGTCGGCGGGGCCGACCCCGTGCCTGCGCCGGGCTGCCCACAGGCCGAGGCTCCTCATCCAGCGGCCCTCGTGGGCCAGTAACCGCCGTGCCTGTGCGGCTCGTTCGTTGATCGCCATGACTCCAGTGAAACAGAGGGCCCGTGTTGCGCCCGGGGCCGTTCAGTCCTGGGGGAGGACCGGGAAGCGGCGGGGGGCTACCAGGAGGAGGGTCAGGAGGGCTGCGAGGGCGGCGGCCGTGGCGCCGAGGAAGATGTGGTCGACGGCGGTGGCCAGGGCCGCGCGCAGGTAGTCGGCGGCGGCCCCCGGGAGTTGTCCGGGCTGGGCCAGGGCCTTGGACACGTCGTCCAGGTGCTCCGGCAGCCCCGGCATGGGGGCGTGGGCCAGCCGGGAGGCGAGGGTGGCGTTGGCGACGGCTCCGAGCAGGGCGGCTCCGACGCTCTGGCCGACCTGCCGGCAGAAGAGCACCGAGGCCGTGGTCGTGCCGCGCTCCGCCCAGCCGACGGTGGACTGGACACCCACGATCAGCGGCAGCTGGAACAGGCCGAGGGCGGCGCCCAGCGCCAGCATGATCAGTGCGGGCTGCCAGGGCCGGGCGGGGTGGGGCAGGAGGGTGAAGGAGAACAGGATCGCGGTCGCCAGGGCCATTCCGGCGGCCGCGGTGTTGCGGAAGCCGATGCGCCGGTAGACGTGCTGGCTGAGGGCGGCCGACAGGGGCCAGCTGAGGGTCATGGTGAAGGTGACGAGCCCGGCGGTGAAGGGGCTGAGGCCGAGTACGGACTGGGCGTAGGTCGGCATGAACACCATGGGGGCGACCATCAGTACGCCGAGCGCGCCCAGGGCCAGGTTCACGGCGGCGATGGTGCGCCGGCGCCAGACCCAGCCGGGCAGGATCGGTTCCGCGGCCCGGCGTTCGATGCGCAGGGTCACGGCGGCCAGCAGGGCGCTCGCGCCCAGCAGGGCGAGGGAGGGCGCGGACAGCCAGGGCCAGGCGACTCCGCCCTGCACCAGGGCGAAGAGCAGCAGTCCGCCGCAGGCGAAGACGCCGAGCGCCCCTGCCCAGTCGACGGGACCCCGGCGTCCGGGGGAGCGTACGGGTTCGACGAGGTGGCGGCTGATCATCCACAGGGCCAGGCCGCCGAGCGGCAGGTTGATCAGGAAGATCCAGCGCCAGTCGCCGTAGGCGGCGAGCAGGCCGCCGAGCGCCGGACCGGCGACGGCGGAGGTGGCCCAGACCGAGGACATCCTGGCCTGGATCCTGGGGCGGTCCTTGAGCGGGTAGAGGTCGGCGGCCAGTGTCTGCACGGTGCCCTGGAGGGCGCCGCCGCCCAGGCCCTGCACGATGCGGAAGGCGATGAGTGCGGCCATGTTCCAGGCGAGGGCGCACAGGAGGGAGCCGAGGACGAAGAGGGCGACGCCGAAGAGCAGGACGGGCTTGCGGCCGAAGGTGTCGGACAGCTTGCCGTAGACGGGCAGGGTGACGGTGACGGCGAGCAGGTAGCCGGCGAAGAGCCAGGAGAAGACGGAGAATCCGCCGAGGTCGCCGACGACTTGGGGGACGACGGTGGAGACGGCGGAGCTGTCGAGGGCGGGCAGGGCCATGGCGAGCATGAGGGCGGCCACCAGGGCGGTGCGGGGTCCGGCGCCGGTGCCGGCCGGGTCCGCCGCCTCTTTCGCCGCGCCCGCCGCGGCTGCCGTTCCCGTGGGGGTCGCGGCTGGGTTCCCGGATATGCCCGCGGGTGCGTCGTCGGGGCTCTCGCCTGCGGCTTCGCTCCTGCTCTCCTCCGTACCCACCAAGATCCCTTCACTGTGCACGGACCTGCGGGTGACACCTTCTCACCATGGCGTTTGAGGCGGTATCCCCTGCCCATCCCTCAGTACGGATCCCCCGGAGGGTGGAGAACCCCTAGGGGGTGCTCCTCACAAGGGCCCAGGGCTCATTCGTCCCGGCGGAGGAGGAGACCGGCCCGGCGAGGTTCTTAACTGGTGCATACGAGCCGGGGTGGGGTCGCTCCTCCCGGGCGGCTACGCATCGAAGCTACGCATCGAACGAGGAGACAGACCGTGACAACGGCTATGACCGAAACCAGGCACGGGGGTACTGGAGGGCATGCAGCCGTCGCGGCCCGGGCGCGGAAGGTCGTCAAGGCCTACGGCGCCGGCGAGACGCGCGTGGTCGCCCTCGACGAGGTGGACGTGGACATCATGCGGGGCCAGTTCACCGCGATCATGGGCCCTTCGGGTTCCGGCAAGTCCACGCTGATGCACTGCCTCGCCGGCCTCGACACCGTGACCAGCGGCCAGATCCATCTGGACGACACCGAGATCACGGGGCTCAAGGACAAGAAGCTGACGCAGCTGCGCCGCGACCGGATCGGGTTCATCTTCCAGGCCTTCAACCTGCTGCCGACGCTGAACGCCCTGGAGAACATCACGCTCCCCATGGACATAGCGGGTTGCAAGCCCGATGCGGAGTGGCTGGACCGGGTCGTGGAGACCGTCGGTCTCGCGGGCCGCCTCAAGCACCGCCCGACCGAGCTGTCCGGCGGCCAGCAGCAGCGCGTGGCCGTCGCCCGCGCCCTCGCGGCCCGCCCGCAGATCATCTTCGGGGACGAGCCGACCGGAAACCTGGACTCCCGTGCGGGTGCGGAGATCCTCGGCTTCCTGCGCCGCTCGGTGGACGAGCTCGGCCAGACCATCGTGATGGTCACGCACGACCCGGTGGCCGCCTCGTACGCGGACCGCGTCGTGTTCCTCGCCGACGGCCGGATCGTGGACGAGATGTACGGGCCGACCGCCGACCAGGTCCTGGACCGGATGAAGGACTTCGACGCGCGCGGGCGGACCTCGTGAGTGCGAATACCGTCCTGAAGACCTCGCGGCGCAACTTCCTCGCCCACAAGGGGCGCATGGCCCTTTCGGCGGTCGCCGTCCTGCTCTCCGTCGCCTTCGTCTGCGGCACCCTGGTGTTCACGGACACCATGAACACCACCTTCGACAAGCTGTTCGCCGTCGCCAACTCCGATGTCACCGTCAGCCCGAAGGCGGCCGAGGCGGGCGAGGAGAGCCCGAACCGCGGCCGGCCCGAGGTGCTGCCGGCCGCGGCGGTCGAGCAGGTGAAGAAGGCCGAGGGCGTCAAGGCCGCCGAGGGCGGCGTCGTCTCGATGTCCGTCACGGTCGTCAACTCCAAGAACGAGAACATGGGCTCGACCACCGGTGCCCCGACCATCGCGGGCAACTGGAGCGACAACGAGCTCAAGTCCATGAAGATCACCTCGGGTCAGGCCCCGCGCGGCCCCACCGAGGTGATGGTCGACGCCGACACGGCGAAGAAGCACCACCTGAAGCTGGGCGACGAGCTGCGCACCATCGCCATCACGGGTGACGTCCGCGCGAAGATCAGCGGTATCGCCACCTTTACGGTGACCAACCCGGGTGCGGCCGTCGTCTACTTCGACACCGCCACCGCGCAGGAGAAGCTGCTGGGCGACCGTGCGGCGTACACCCACATCAACGTCACCGCCGAGGAAGGGGTCGGCGACGAGCAGCTCAAGCGCAACATCGCCGCCGCCGTCGGCGCGGGCACGTACAAGCTGCAGACGGCGAAGGAGGCCGCGGACGCGAACCGCAAGGACGTCGGCTCCTTCCTGAACGTCATGAAGTACGTGATGCTCGGCTTCGCCGGGATCGCCTTCCTCGTCGGCATCTTCCTGATCTTCAACACCTTCTCGATGCTGGTGGCGCAGCGCACCCGGGAGATCGGGCTGATGCGCGCCATCGGCGCCGACCGCGGCCAGATCCTGAAGTCCGTCGTGGTCGAGGCCGTGCTGCTGGGCATCGTCGGCTCGGTGCTGGGTGTCGCCGCCGGTGTGGGCCTGGCGGTGGGCCTGATGAAGCTCATGGGCCAGATGGGCATGCACCTGTCCACCGACGACCTGACGGTCGCCTGGACCACTCCGGTCATCGGCCTGGTCCTCGGGATCCTGGTCACCGTCGTCTCGGCCTTCATCCCCGCCCGCCGGGCCGGGAAGGTCTCGCCGATGGCCGCCCTGCGCGACGCCGGCACCCCCGGCGACAAGAAGGCCGGCCGGATCCGGGCCGTCCTCGGCCTGGTCCTCACGGGCATCGGCGGCGCGGGCCTGTTCCTCGCCGCGGGCGCCGACAAGGCCGCCACCGGTTCGCTGTGGCTGGCGCTCGGCGTGCTGTTCAGCCTCATCGGCTTCATCGTCGTCGGCCCGCTGCTGGCCGCCGGCGTGGTCCGGGTGCTCTCCGGCGTGGTGCTGCGGCCCTTCGGGTCGGTCGGCCGGCTCGCCGAGCGCAACGCCCTGCGCAACCCGCGCCGCACCGGGGCCACCGCCGCGGCGCTGATGATCGGACTGGCGCTGGTCGCCTGCCTGTCGGTGGTCGGCTCCTCGATGGTGGCCTCGGCCACCGACGAGCTCGACAAGTCGGTCGGCGCCGACTACATCGTCCAGTCCCAGACCGGCCAGCCGGTCATGCCGCAGGCCGAGCAGGCCCTGCGGGCGGCGAAGGACCTCGACCACGTCACGGCGTACCGCGAGGTGGAGGCGAAGATCACCGCCCCCGACGGCTCCGCCGAGGACACCCCCCTGAGCGCCACGGACCCCACGTACGCGAAGGACGTCCGGCGCAAGATGGTGGCCGGCGAGCACGCGGCGGCGTACGGCAAGGGCGCCATGTCGGTCGGCTCGCTCTACGCGGACCAGCACCACGTCAAGGTCGGCGACGAGATGACCGTCGCCTTCAAGGGCGGTGCCACCGCCAAGCTGAAGGTCGCCGCGATCACCTCCGACGAGGGCAACCTCGACAAGGGCGTGAAGTACATCAGCACCGCGACCGCCGAGGAGTTCGTGCCGGCCGACCGGATGCCGCGGCCGTTCATGCTGCTGGGCAAGGCCGCCGACGGGAAGAGCGACGCGGCGTACGGGGCCGTCAAGGCCGCGCTCGCGGAGTACCCCCAGTACAAGGTGCTCAACCAGACCGACTACAAGAAGGCGCTCAAGGACCAGGTCGGCCAGCTGCTGAACATGGTCTACGGCCTCCTCGGCCTGGCGATCATCGTCGCGGTCCTGGGAGTGGTGAACACCCTCGCCCTCTCGGTGGTCGAGCGGACCCGTGAGATCGGCCTGATGCGCGCCATCGGCCTCTCCCGCCGCCAGCTGCGCCGCATGATCCGCCTGGAGTCGGTGGTCATCGCCCTCTTCGGCGCCCTCCTCGGTCTCGGGCTGGGCATGGGCTGGGGTGCGACCGCGCAGCAGCTGCTGGTCCTGCAGGGTCTGAAGGTGCTGGAGATCCCGTGGTCGACGATCATCGGCGTCTTCATCGGGTCGGCGTTCGTCGGACTGTTCGCCGCGCTGGTCCCGGCCTTCCGGGCGGGGCGGATGAACGTACTGAACGCGATCGCGAGCGAGTAGCCGCGGTCGTCACGGGGGAGCACACCGGCCCCGGTCCACCCCGCACGGGCTGGACCGGGGCCGGTGTCGTCCGTATCCCGGGGGCGGCCCGCACCGCTGCGTCGTAGGGTGGGAACCCCCGGCCCGCGTGCGTGTCGGGTCCTTCGCGTTGCCCCTTCACCGGATGGAAAGCCTCCTTCATGAGCCTGCACGGACTGCTCGACGCCGTCACCCGGGACCCGGCCCTCGCCGAGGCGGTCACCGCGGCCGGGGACGGCAACCGCATGCACGTGGACCTCGTCGGCCCGCCGGCCGCGCGTCCCCTGGCCATCGCCGCGCTGGCCGCGCGGACCGAGCGGACCGTCCTCGCGGTCACCGCGACCGGCCGGGAGGCCGAGGACCTCGCCGCCGCCCTCAGGTCGTTCCTGCCCCCGGACCAGGTGGCGGAGTTCCCGTCCTGGGAGACGCTGCCCCACGAGCGGCTCTCGCCGCGCAGCGACACCGTGGGCCGCCGGCTCGCCGTCCTGCGCCGGCTCACGCACCCCAGCAAGGACGACCCGGCGGCCGGTCCCGTCTCCGTGGTGGTCGCGCCGATCCGCTCGGTGCTCCAGCCGCAGGTCAAGGGGCTGGGCGACCTGGTGCCGGTGAGTCTGCGCCGCGGCGAGAGCGCCGATCTGGGCGAGGTCACCGAGGCGCTGGCCGCGGCCGCGTACGCCAGGGTGGAGCTGGTGGAGAAGCGCGGGGAGTTCGCCGTGCGCGGCGGCATCCTCGACGTGTTCCCGCCCACCGAGGAGCACCCGCTGCGCATCGAGTTCTGGGGCGACGAGGTCGAGGAGATCCGGTACTTCAAGGTGGCCGACCAGCGGTCCCTGGAGATCGCCGACCACGGTCTGTGGGCCCCGCCGTGCCGGGAGCTGCTGCTGACCGACGGGGTACGGGAGCGTGCGGCGGCCCTCGCCGAGGCGCACCCCGAGCTCGGCGAGCTGCTGAACAAGATCGCCGAGGGGATCGCGGTGGAGGGCATGGAGTCCCTCGCCCCGGTGCTGGTCGACGACATGGAACTGCTCATCGACGTGCTGCCCGCCGGGTCGATGGCCGTGGTGTGCGACCCGGAGCGGGTGCGGACCCGGGCCGCCGACCTGGTCGCGACCTCGCAGGAGTTCCTGATGGCCTCCTGGGCCGCCACCGCGGGCGGCGGGCAGGCCCCGATCGACGTGGGGGCGGCCTCGCTGCGCGGGATCGCGGACGTCCGCGAGCGGGCCCGCGAGCTCGGCATGATGTGGTGGTCGGTCTCGCCCTTCGCCGCCGACGAGCAGCTCGGCGGGGACACGCTGAAGCTGGGGATGCACGCCCCCGAGGCGTACCGCGGCGACACGGCCCGCGCGCTCGCCGACACCAAGGGGTGGATCGCCGACGGCTGGCACACCGTCTACCTCACCGAGGGCCACGGCCCGGCCGCCCGTACCGTCGAGGTGCTGGGCGGGGAGGGCATCGCGGCCCGGCTGGAGGCCGACCTGCCCGTGCTGGAGCCGGGCCTGGTCCACGTGGCGTGCGGCTCCCTCGACACCGGCTTCGTCGACCCGGCCCTGCGCCTGGCCGTCCTCACCGAGACGGACCTGACAGGGCAGCGCACCGCCACCAAGGACCTGGGCCGGATGCCGACCCGGCGCCGCAAGTCCGTCGACCCCCTGACCCTGGAGGTCGGCGACTACATCGTCCACGAGCAGCACGGCGTGGGCCGCTACATCGAGATGGTGCAGCGCACGGTGCAGGGCGCCACCCGCGAGTACCTCCTCGTCGAGTACGCCCCCGCCAAGCGCGGCCAGCCCGGCGACCGGCTGTACATCCCCACCGACCAGCTGGAGCAGGTCACCAAGTACGTGGGCGGCGAGGCCCCGACCCTGCACCGGCTCGGCGGCGCCGACTGGACGAAGACCAAGGCGCGGGCGAAGAAGGCCGTCAAGGAGATCGCCGCCGACCTGATCAAGCTGTACAGCGCGCGGATGGCGGCCCCCGGCCACACCTTCGGCCCGGACACCCCCTGGCAGCGCGAGCTGGAGGACGCCTTCCCGTACGCGGAGACCCCCGACCAGCTCACCACCATCGCCGAGGTCAAGGAGGACATGGAGAAGTCCGTCCCCATGGACCGGCTGATCTGCGGCGACGTCGGCTACGGCAAGACCGAGATCGCGGTGCGTGCGGCGTTCAAGGCGGTCCAGGACGGCAAGCAGGTCGCCGTCCTCGTCCCCACGACGCTGCTGGTGCAGCAGCACTTCGGGACCTTCTCCGAGCGCTACAGCCAGTTCCCGGTGAACGTGAAGGCGCTCTCCCGCTTCCAGTCCGACACCGAGTCGAAGGCCACCCTGGAGGGGCTGCGCGAGGGCTCGGTGGACGTGGTGATCGGCACGCACCGCCTCTTCTCCCAGGAGACGAAGTTCAAGGACCTGGGCCTGGTCATCGTCGACGAGGAGCAGCGCTTCGGCGTCGAGCACAAGGAGCAGCTGAAGAAGCTGCGCGCCAACGTGGACGTGCTCACCATGTCCGCGACACCGATCCCGCGCACGCTGGAGATGGCGGTGACCGGCATCCGCGAGATGTCGACGATCACCACCCCGCCGGAGGAGCGCCACCCGGTGCTGACCTTCGTCGGCCCGTACGAGGAGAAGCAGATCGGCGCGGCCGTCCGGCGGGAGCTGCTGCGCGAGGGCCAGTGCTTCTACATCCACAACCGCGTCGAGTCCATCGACCGGGCGGCGGCCAGGCTGCGCGAGATCGTGCCGGAGGCGCGGATCGCGACCGCGCACGGCCAGATGTCCGAACAGGCCCTGGAACAGGTCGTGGTGGACTTCTGGGAGAAGAAGTTCGACGTGCTGGTCTCGACGACGATCGTCGAGTCGGGCATCGACATCTCCAACGCCAACACCCTCATCGTGGAGCGCGGCGACAACTTCGGTCTCTCCCAGCTGCACCAGCTGCGCGGCCGCGTGGGCCGCGGCCGCGAGCGCGGGTACGCGTACTTCCTGTACCCGCCGGAGAAGCCGCTGACCGAGACCGCGCACGAGCGGCTCGCGACGATCGCCCAGCACACCGAGATGGGCGCCGGCATGTACGTGGCGATGAAGGACCTGGAGATCCGCGGCGCGGGCAACCTGCTCGGCGGCGAGCAGTCCGGCCACATCGCGGGCGTCGGCTTCGACCTCTACATCCGCATGGTCGGCGAGGCGGTGGCCGATTACCGGGCCGCCGTCGAGGGCGGTGAGCAGGAGGAGCCGCCGCTGGAGGTCAAGATCGAGCTGCCGGTCGACGCGCACGTCCCGCACGACTACGCGCCGGGCGAGCGGCTGCGCCTGCAGGCGTACCGGTCCATCGCGTCGGCGAACTCCGAGGCCGACATCAAGGCCGTGCGCGAGGAGCTGACCGACCGCTACGGCAAGCTGCCCGAGCCGGTGGAGAACCTGCTGCTGGTCGCGGGGCTGCGGATGCTGGCCCGCGCGTGCGGGGTCGGCGACATCACCCTCCAGGGGCCGAACATCCGCTTCGGGCCGGTGGAGTTGCGCGAATCGCAGGAGCTGCGGCTGAAGCGGCTCTACCCGGGGGCGGTGCTCAAGCCCGCCACCTCACAGGTGCTGATCCCGCGGCCGAAGACCGCGAAGGTGGGCGGGAAGCCGCTGGTCGGCCGGGAACTGCTGGCCTGGACCGGGGAGTTCCTCACCACGATCCTCGGGTCGTGACGGGTCGTGGCCGCGCTCCCCGCGTCGTGACCCGCCCACGGCCGTGACCGTGGCCGCGGCGGGGACCGGTGTCCACCGGTTCCCGCCGCGGCCGTCGCGTGCCGGGGCTACCTGTCGGGGTCGTCGTCGATCCCCATGCGCCGCTCCATCTGCTGCTGGCCCTGGTCGACCTGGTGGGTGTACTTGTCACCGGTCCGCCGGTTGGCCTGCCGCTCGGCGGCGTCGGACGCCTGCTTCGCCTGCTTGCCGTGGCCCTGCAGCATTTCCTTGGCCTTGTCGAAGATCCCCATACGAGGGCTCCCTTCCGTATCCCTTTTGGGACGGTACGCGTGTTTGGCGGAGCCCGCTCGCCGAGCCGGGCGGGCCCTGCTCCGGCCGCCGGGCCGCGCGGCAGGTGGCGACCCTGCAACGGTTGGGCGGATCCCCTCACTGGCGGCCGGAAACGCTGTATACGCTCAGTCCCGAACGTTCGTCGACACGGCCCGTCAGGAGCAGCAATGCACGGCCCCGGCATCCCGCCGCAGCAAGGCCCCCAGCCCAGCACCGGGGGCGTGGTGGCACTGCGCGTGCTGTTCGCCCTGCTGCCCGTCCTGAGCTGCGGCTTCCTGGCCTGGGGCACGATGCTGCGGCTCGCGGTCGTCACCCGCAAGTCCCGGGACTGGGGGCTGCTGGCGGCCAGCGGCGTGCTCACCGTCCTCTGGATCGCGCTCATCAACGCCGACAAGACACCCGACACCAGTGGCTGGCAGAGCGACACGGGGGCGCTCGGCACGATCCTCACCGGCTTCGCGGTCTGCGTGTACTTCCTCATCGCCGACATCCGACACCACGACGCGGCCGCAGCGGCCCGGACCGCGCCCTGGTACCCGCCGCGCCCGGCCCCGTACGTACCGCCGCAGCAGCAGAACACCACCCCGGCCGCCTACGCCTACCCGCCCACCCCGCAGCAGCAGGCCCCGGCCCCCGCTCCGGCCACCCCGCCGCGGATCGGGCAGGTCCGCGCCGAACTCGACGAGCTCAGCGAACTCCTGCGCAAGCAGACCCCGCCGAGGAACCCCGACCCGAACCAGCCGCGCAACGAGGGTGAGGGCACGGCCCGGTGACCGAGGACCACCGGATCATCGGCGAGCGCTACCGGCTGGCCGCCCTCCTGGGCCAGGGCGGCATGGGGCAGGTCTGGACGGCGTACGACCAGCGCCTGGACCGCCGCGTCGCCGTCAAACTGCTGCGCCCCGACAAGGTCGCCGGGCCCGGCTCGGTCGCCGACGAGCTGCGCAGCCGCTTCGTCCGCGAATGCCGGGTCACCGCGCAGGTGGACCACCCCGGCCTGGTCACCGTCCACGACGCGGGCAGTGACGGGGACGAGCTCTTCCTCGTCATGGGCTACGTCGAGGGCACCGACCTCGCCGACCACCTCGCGCAGCACGACCCGTACCCGTGGCCGTGGGCGGTCGCCGTGGTCGCGCAGCTGTGCGCGGTGCTGTCGGCCGTGCACGCGGTGCCGATCGTGCACCGCGACCTGAAGCCGCGCAACGTCATGGTCCGGCCCGACGGCACCGTCCTGGTCCTGGACCTCGGTGTCGCCTCGGTGATGGACACCGACACCACCCGCCTCACGAGCACCGGTTCACCGATCGGCAGCCCGGCGTACATGGCGCCCGAGCAGGCGATGGGCGGGGCGGTGGGCCCGTACACCGACCTGTACGCGCTCGGCGTGCTGCTCTACGAACTCCTCAGCGGCAACGTGCCCTTCGCCGGGTCCACCGCGCTCGGCGTCCTCCACCGCCACCTGTACGAACCGCCGGTCCCGGTCCGCCGCCTGCGCCCCGAGGTCCCCCACCAGTTGGAGGCGGTCCTCCTCCACCTGCTGGCCAAGGACCCCCAGGACCGGCCGTCCTCCGCGCAGCAGGTCTACGAGGCCCTCGCCCCGCTGCTGCCCAAGCAGGGCTCCCCCGCCGGCCCGCTCGACCCGACCCGGCCCTTCCTGCGCCCGCACGCCCCCTGGCCGGACCGCGCCGCCACCGTCCCGCCGCAGCCCACCGCAGCCCCCGCGGTCCCGCCCCGGCCGGACATCCCGGCCGCGGTGGACGAGGCCCGCAGCCTGCTGGACCAGGGCCGCCTGACCCAGGCCGTGGACATCCTCGGCGGGATCCTCCCGGCCGCGGCCGACGAGCACGGCGAGCACTCCCCGGTGGTCCGCTCGCTGCGCAAGCAGTACGCGGCCACGCTGATGGACGACGGCCAGTACCGCCGCGCCCTGCCCGAACTGCGCCGCCTCGCCGACGAGTTCCCGGCGGGCGACCCGCAGGCGCTGCGCTTCCGCTACGACGCGGCGCAGTGCCTGGAACAGCTCGGAGAGCCGGCCGCCGCCCTGGCCGAATACCGCTCCCTGCTGCCCCTGTTCGAGAACCACTACGCCAACCCGGACCCCGGCCTGCCCCTGGAGGTCCGCCGCCGGATCGCGCACCTGCTGCTCTCGCTGGGCGACCGCCCGGCGGCCCACGACACCCTGGCCCGCCTCCTCTTCGACGCGGACCGCGTCCACGGCCCGGCCCACCCCTTCTCCACGGAGGTCCGCCGCACCCTCCAGTGGCTCGGCCAGGTCCGCTGACCCCTGCCGGCTCGGGCGCCCCCGCCGCGTCGGCGCGAGCGCCGTACCCGCACGGCCAGGAGCAGCAGGGCGGCCGCCGCGAGGGCCGTGCCCGGGAGGAGGCCCGGGGGGGCGGAAGGTGCAGGTGATCGTGGTCGTGCCGGGGTCAGGGGAGTGGAGACCAGGCCCAGGTGGGACGTGGCCGGGCGGCCGTTGCAGGTCCAGCCGGCGATGGCCGGGGCCGACAGGACCGCCGTGCCCCGCGTGCCGGCCGGGACGGTGGCCCGGATGCCCGAGGAGCCGACCCGCAGGCCGGTCGGTGCGGTGGACCGCAGGGTGGCGACCGCCGCCGCCAGCCGGGCCCCGTCCAGGCAGGACAGCTCCCAGCGGCCCGGCTCGGGCGCGTCGAAGACCAGCGGGGAGGAGCCGCGGACTGCCAGTTGAGCAGCAGCCCGCCCCGCGCGCGCCCGTGCAGGAGGTCCCACAGGTGGGCGTGGAAGGGGACGAACTGGTTGCCGAGGTCGTTGATGCTGCGGTGGCGGTGTCCGTACGGGAAGACGCGGGCGACGGCGTCCCCGGCGCACACGGCCACCACCGTGGTCAGGGCGGCGAGCGCCGAGCCCGACAGGCTCCGGCGGCGCGGCGAGCGGTGCGGTGTCGACATGGTGGGCCGACCCTGGCAGCACCGGTGGACCGAGGGGTGGCCGCGGGATGGCGCGGACACCAACACCCGCGTACCCCGACACCCCCGGAATCGTTGGTCGAACCAGTGGCTCGGATCACCCTGACTGCATACCATCGATCACCGCACGGCCCTTGTGCACCGACGCACAATCTCCCGGCCCTGGAGGCTCCTTTGCACCGTCGCACAGCGCTCTCCGTCTCCGCCGCCCTGCTCGTGGCGGCTCCCCTGCTGTCCGCCTGCTCGGGCCAGGCCCGCCCCGGCACCGCGGCCGTCGTCGGCGGCGAGCGGATCACCACTGCCGCACTCCAGGCACAGGTCAACGACGTCCGCGCCGCGCAGAACCGTTCCGGGGCGGCCGCCGCCCAGCTCATCCAGTCCACGCCGGGCCTGGAGCGGATCAAGCTCAACAAGATGATCCAGACCGAGGTCCTGGAGCGCGCCGCGAAGGACGCCGGCGTGAGCATCAGCGACAAGGAGGTCGGCGACTTCCGCAAGGCCCAGCTGGAGCAGGCGGGCGACACCGGCAGGCTGGAGCAGGCCGCCCTCCAGCAGGCCAGCCTCGCGCCCGGCCAGCTCGACGCGGACGCCCGCTTCAAGCTGCTGCGCGACAAGCTGTTCGACCACTACGGCAGCCAGGACAAGGCCGTCGTGCAGCTCGCGGCCGCCGCGAAGGCGCTGCACATCGAGGTCAACCCGCGCTACGGCGTCTGGGACCCGCAGCAGATCGTGCTCGGCGACCAGGACACCCCCTGGATCGTCCAGCGGACCCGGCCCGAGCAGCCCCCCGCCGGAGCCTGAGCCGCCGCCGCGGAGGTAGGTTCGGAGGGTGAACCACGACGCCCCCTCCGAACCCGCCGAGCCCACCGGCCGCATCGTCCTGCTGACCACCAGCCACCGGGTCGCCCCCGGCCTGCTGTCCTGGCCGGCCTGGCAGACCCTGCACGCCGCGGACCGGGTGCTGTGCGCCGATCCCGACCACCCGCAGCTGCCGTACCTGCGCGAGGCGGGCATCGGCGTCGAGCAGGAGAGCCCCGATGCGCAGGGCCTGGTCGAGGCCTGCGCCGGCGGGCGCACCGTCGTGGTCCTGCCGAGCGGCGAGGGCGACCGGCGGCTCACCGACGGACTGGCCCGGCTCGCCGGCTCCGGCCGGGTCGCCATGCCCGACCTGGAACTGCTGCCCGGGTCCTACGACCTGCCCGGCGCCCGCCTCCTCGACCTGGTCCAGGTGATGGACCGGGTTCGCCGGGAGTGCCCCTGGACCTCGGCCCAGACCCACGAGGGGCTCGTGAAGTACGCCATGGAGGAGGCGTACGAACTGGTGGAGGCCATCGAGGCCGGCGACCGCGAGGAACTGCGCGAGGAGCTCGGGGACGTGCTGCTCCAGGTGGTCTTCCACGCGCGCATCGCCCAGGAGGACCCGCAGGAGCCGTTCTCCATCGACGACGTGGCCGGGAGCCTCGTCGAGAAGCTGATCCACCGCCATCCGCACGTCTTCGGGGACGCCGAGGCGCTGACCGCGGACGACGTCCGTGCGCACTGGCAGCGCACCAAGGCCGTCGAGAAGCAGCGGGAGTCCGTCACCGACGGGATCCCGCTGGGCCAGCCGGGCCTGGCGCTCGCCGCCAAGCTCGCCGGCCGGGTCCGCGCGGGCGGGTTGCCCGTGGAGCTGCCCCGCGGCGAGGGCATCGGCTACGAGCTGCTGGCCCTGGCGGCGCGGGCGGAGGCCGAGGGCGTCGACCCGGAGACGGCGCTGCGCGCGGCGGCCCGGACCTACCGCGCCGCGATCCGCGCCGCCGAGGGCCTCACGGCGTAGGGCCCGGGCGGCGCGGGATACCGTCGGGGCGTGCACGAGCCGAACTCCGCAGCCTCCGCAGCAGCCTCCGAAGACCGCACTCCTCCCCAGGGCCCCACCCTGTTCGACTGGGAGTTCGCGACCGACCCCTACCCCGCGTACGCCTGGCTGCGCGAGCACTCCCCGGTGCACCGCACCAAGCTCCCCAGCGGGGTCGAGGCCTGGCTGGTCACCCGGTACGCCGATGCCCGCCAGGCCCTGGCCGACCAGCGGCTCAGCAAGAACCCGGTGCACCACGCGGAGCCGGCGCACGCCAAGGGCAAGACCGGGATCCCGGGGGAGCGCAAGGCGGAGCTGATGACGCATCTGCTCAACATCGACCCGCCGGACCACACCCGGCTGCGGCGGCTGGTGTCGAAGGCGTTCACCCCGCGCCGCGTCGCCGAGTTCACGCCGCGCGTGCAGGAGCTCACCGACCACCTCATCGACCGGATCGTGGACAAGGCAGGTGCGGACGGCAGGGGCGAGGCGGACCTGATCCACGAGTTCGCCTTCCCGCTGCCCATCTACGCCATCTGCGAGATGCTCGGCGTCCCCCGCGAGGACCAGGACGACTTCCGCGACTGGGCCGGGATGATGATCCGCCACGGCGGCGGGCCGCGCGGCGGGGTCGCCCGCTCCGTGAAGCAGATGCGCACCTACCTCGGCGAACTCATCCACCGCAAAAGGGACGATCTGGGCCATGACCTCATCTCGGACCTGATCCGGGCGAGCGACCACGGCGACCACCTGACCGAGGCCGAGGCCACCGCCATGGCCTTCATCCTCCTCTTCGCCGGGTTCGAAACCACCGTCAATCTGATCGGAAACGGGTTGCATGCCCTTTTCATGAACCCGGACCAGCGCACGCGGCTGCAGGCCTCGCTCGCCGCCGGGGA
Source organism: Streptomyces sp. NPDC043680 (assembly GCF_056436685.1). Lineage (NCBI taxonomy): Bacteria > Bacillati > Actinomycetota > Actinomycetes > Kitasatosporales > Streptomycetaceae > Streptomyces > Streptomyces sp. NPDC043680. The sequence continues at coordinate 16,836 of NZ_JBWKCE010000024.1, forward strand.
GCGGTCCCTGCTGGAGACCGGTGTGGAGGAGCTGCTGCGCTACGACGGCCCCGTGGAGCTGGCCACCTGGCGCTTCGCCACCGAGCCGCTGACCCTCGGCGGGCAGGAGATCGCGGCCGGCGACCCGGTGCTGGTCGTCCTCGCGGCCGCCGACCGGGACCCCGAGCGGTTCGCCGATCCGGACACCCTGGACCTCTCCCGGAGTGACAACCAGCACCTCGGCTACGGGCACGGCATCCACTACTGCCTGGGGGCTCCGCTCGCGCGACTCGAAGGACAGACCGCGCTTGCGACTTTGCTCACGCGTCTGCCAGATCTGGAACTCGCCGTTCCGCCAACGGAGCTGCGCTGGCGCGGCGGACTGATCATGCGTGGCCTGCGCACTCTTCCCGTCCGCTTCACAGCCAGGAACGAGTGAACGCCACCTGACCGCGAGTCAGTTTCCGACCGAACTTGTGACAATCGTGAGAAGGCCGCTAGGTTCTGCCGTTACCCAGCCGTTATGCGAAAGGTGCAGCTCATGCGTTCCGGGAACGGCCGCCACAGACGCCCCCGCCAGGTACCCGCGATTGTCGTCACCGCCGGAGTCACCGGCTCCGCGTTGGCCCTGCCCCTGCTCGCCGCCACCGGCGCGAGCGCGGCGGACGCCTCCACGTGGGACAAGGTCGCAGAGTGCGAGAGCGGCGGCTCCTGGAGCGCCGACTCCGGCAGCGGTGCCTACGGCGGACTCCAGTTCACCCAGGAGCAGTGGAACAACGCGGGCGGCCTCACCTACGCCGCGCGGCCCGACCTCGCCAGCCGTTCCCAGCAGATCGCCGTCGCCGAACGGGTGCTGGCCTCCCAGGGCCCCGAAGCCTGGCAGCTGTGCGCCGCCGGGGCCGGGCTGACCCAGCAGTCGCCCGCCGCCGCGGTGGACCCGGGTACGCCCGGCACCCACGGGCCGATCGCCCCCACGCCCTCCCGCCCGGACGACGCCGTCCCGGCCGGCGGTTCCGGCGCGCCCGCCACGGACTTCGGGGCACCGACCCCGACCCCGGACCCCTCGTTCACGCTCCCCGCGGCGCCGCTCGCGCCCTCCAGCGGACTGCCCGTCATGCCGGCGCCGGACGACCCCACCACGATCCCTGTGTTCCCGGGCGACCCGACGACGAGCCCTGTGGTCCCCGCGCCGACGGCCCCGACGCTGCCGTCCGACCCGACGAGCCCTGCGCCCCCGACCGACCCGGCGAGCCCCACGCTGCCCGCCCCGGCCGACCCGAGCGCCCCTGCGGCGCCCGGCGCCCCGGGCGCCTCCACCGACCCGGCGGGCGCCGGGGATGCCTCCGCCACCGGCAAGCACCGTGGTGCCCCCGCGCAGGAGACCCCGGCCGCTCCTGATGCTGCGTCGGAGCCCACGTACACGGTCAAGTCGGGCGACAGCCTGGCGACCATCGCGGATGCCAAGGGAGTCAAGGGCGGGTGGAGCGCGCTCTACCAGGCCAATGAGCAGGTCATCGGCGAGGACGCCAACCTGATCAAGCCCGGCCAGAATCTGGATCTAAGTTAGCAATATGGGCAGTTCGGGCGCCCGGAAGGTGCTGAATGTCGGTTATCGGCAAGTGAGACATGTGTCTCTTCCGGTCAACTGGCGTGTCACGCCCTGCGTCTTCCGCAAACCCCGTCCTCACCTGCGCAAACACCCGTAAGAGGAGCGCAAGTAGGGGCCGTTTCTCCCCGATGTCGCGCGTTGAACATCGGGGAGGGACCTGTCTACCTTCTGAACCGCCCGCCATCGCGGGCCCCTTCGACCGCATCGCCGAATCCTGCCGGCGGACGGGGGGAACAGTCGTCGCGTCAAGCGCCGAAGGCAGGAGCGGGGGACCCAAGGTAGGTGCCGGGCCCGGCCATTGAGAGATGGTCAGGGAACGGCTTGGGGTGAAGCCGCGCGCCAGTCGCGCGGCCGGGCAACATCGGCCCGAACCCGACAGCTCACCTCGTAGGCGTCGGTGAGGAGAACTCCATGCTGCTTTCCGGCAAGGGCAAGCACCGCCGCGCCTCCAAGGCCGCACGCATCGTCACGCTCGCCGGCGTCACCGGCGTCGCCGTCGCGGCACCCCTGATGGCGGCCGGCTCGGCCAGCGCCGCGACCGCCTCCGAGTGGGACCGCGTCGCGCAGTGCGAGTCCGGCGGCAACTGGGCCATCAACACGGGCAACGGCTACTACGGCGGCCTGCAGTTCTCGTCCTCCACCTGGGCCGCGTACGGCGGCAAGGCATACGCCGCGCAGGCCAACCAGGCCTCCAAGGCGCAGCAGATAGCCATCGCCGAGAAGGTCCTCAAGGGTCAGGGCAAGGGCGCTTGGCCGTCCTGCGGCGTCGGCCTGTCGAACTCCTCCTACACCGGTGGTGGGACCGACACCCCGAAGAAGACGGAGCAGAAGACCCAGCCCCAGAAGACGCAGCCGAAGAAGACGCAGCCGAAGAAGACCGAGCCGAAGCGCGCCGAGGCGCCGACCACCCGCTCCGAGCGCTCCGAGGCCCCGGCCGCCGCTCCGGTCGGCACCGGCTCGTACGAGGTCAAGACCGGCGACACCCTCAGCACCATCGCCGAGGCCAACGGCGTCAAGGGCGGCTGGGAGAAGGTCTTCGAGCTGAACAAGGACACGGTCAAGGACGCCGACCTGATCTTCCCGGGGCAGAAGCTGAAGCTCAGCTGACCCCCGCACGCACTCCCCGCCGCCCGGCGCGTCTCCGCACGCGCCGGGCGGCGGCACGTGCGGGTCGTGATCAAGGCCGTGATCAAGGCCGTGATCAGGGTCCCTATGTCCCGGAAGCGGGGTATTCGGGCCCTTTTTCGTCCCAGGAGCCGGGCGGTCGGGCGGCCCAGTGCCCGGAGCCGGTTAGGCTCTAGTCGGCAGGGCCGTCCCACGGCCTCCCGCCACCGCACATCCAGCGTCACATCCCAGAAGGAGATGCTCGTGCCGTCCATCGACGTCGTCGTAGCCCGGGAAATCCTGGACTCCCGAGGCAACCCCACGGTCGAGGTCGAGGTGGGCCTCGACGATGGCAGCACCGGCCGTGCTGCAGTTCCGTCCGGTGCCTCCACCGGTGCCTTCGAGGCCATCGAGCTCCGCGACGGTGACCCCAACCGCTACATGGGCAAGGGTGTCGAGAAGGCCGTCCTCGCGGTCATCGAGCAGATCGGCCCGGAGCTCGTCGGCTACGACGCCACCGAGCAGCGTCTGATCGACCAGGCCATGTTCGACCTGGACGCCACCGACAACAAGGGCTCGCTCGGCGCCAACGCCATCCTCGGCGTCTCCCTCGCCGTCGCGCACGCCGCGTCCGAGGCCTCCGACCTCCCCCTCTTCCGCTACCTCGGCGGCCCGAACGCGCACCTGCTGCCCGTTCCGATGATGAACATCCTCAACGGTGGGTCGCACGCCGACTCCAACGTGGACATCCAGGAGTTCATGATCGCCCCGATCGGCGCGGAGTCCTTCTCCGAGGCGCTGCGCTGGGGCGCGGAGGTCTACCACACCCTCAAGAAGGTCCTCCACACCAAGGGCCTCTCCACCGGCCTGGGCGACGAGGGCGGCTTCGCCCCGAACCTGGAGTCCAACCGCGCCGCGCTCGACCTCATCGTCGAGGCCATCAAGCAGGCCGGCTACACCCCGGGCAAGGACATCGCGCTGGCGCTCGACGTCGCCGCGTCCGAGTTCTACAAGGACGGCAAGTACGAGTTCGAGGGCCAGTCCCGCTCGGCCGCCGAGATGACCGAGTACTACGAGGAGCTCGTCGCGGCGTACCCGCTCGTCTCCATCGAGGACCCGCTGTTCGAGGACGACTGGGCCGGCTGGAAGACCGTCACCGACCGCCTCGGCTCCAAGGTCCAGATCGTCGGCGACGACCTGTTCGTCACCAACCCGGAGCGCCTGGCCCGCGGTATCGAGGAGGGCTCCGCGAACGCCCTGCTCGTGAAGGTGAACCAGATCGGTTCGCTGACCGAGACCCTCGACGCCGTCGAGATGGCCCAGCGCAACGGCTTCAAGTGCATGATGTCGCACCGCTCCGGCGAGACCGAGGACGTCACCATCGCCGACCTCGCCGTCGCCGTGAACTGCGGCCAGATCAAGACCGGCGCCCCGGCCCGCTCGGACCGCGTCGCCAAGTACAACCAGCTGCTGCGCATCGAGGAGATCCTCGACGACGCCGCCGTGTACGCGGGCCGCAGCGCGTTCCCGCGCTTCAAGGGCTAATTGCGCCCTCGCCTCCGTACGTCCCCGCACTCGGTCCCGTACCGTGTGCGGGGACGTATTGCGTAGTGCGTGCACAGGGGAGGCGGGACCATGGCCGGGAACCGGGATCGGTTCTCCACCTTCTCCACCGCGACCAGGCTCAAGCAGCTCGGCGAGCGGACCGCCGCGCACGTCTACCGCTCGCAGAGCCGCCGTCAGGTCCGCCGCAGCCGGCTGACCGGCCGGGCCGCGCTCCTGGTGCTCGTCCTCTGTACGCTGGTCGTGGCCCTCGCGTATCCGATGCGCCAGTACGTCTCCCAGCGCTCGGAGATCGCGGAGCAGCGGCGGGCGGCCGAAGCGGCGAGCCGGCGCCTCGAACGCCTCCGCGACGAGAAGGCCCGCTGGCAGGACAACGCGTACGCGGAGCAGCAGGCGCGCAAACACCTGCACTTCGTCCGCCCGGGCGAGATCAGCTACATCATGACCGACCCCGGGGCCGAGGCCGCCGAGCGGCACCGCAACGGACAGGCCGGATCCGACCGGCCCTGGTACTCGAACGTCTGGGACGGCGTCGACAAGGCGGACCGCCCCGGAGACTGAGCGGCGGCGAGCCGTCCGGGCCGTACCAGGCAGCAGTACCAGGCCGGCAGTACCAGGCCGGCAGTACCAGGCCAGCAGTACCAGCGAGCAGTACCAGCACCCATCCACGAGAACGAAGAGACTTCCTCCGGCATGCAGACGCCCCCGCCCCAGACCGACCGGACCGAGCCGACCGACGCGGACATCGAGGCGTTCGAGCAGCAGCTCGGCCGCCCGCCGCGCGGGCTGCGCGCCATCGCCCACCGCTGCCCGTGCGGCCAGCCGGACGTGGTGGAGACCGCCCCGCGGCTGCCCGACGGCACGCCCTTCCCCACGCTGTACTACCTGACGTGTCCGCGCGCGGCCTCCGCGATCGGCACGCTGGAGGCCAACGGCGTGATGAAGGAGATGCAGGCCCGGCTCGCCGAGGACCCCGAGCTCGCCGCGGCCTACCGCGCCGCGCACGAGGACTACATCCGGCGCCGTGACGCCGTCGAGGTGCTCCAGGGCTTCCCGAGCGCCGGCGGGATGCCGGACCGGGTGAAGTGCCTGCACGTGCTGGTGGGCCACTCGCTGGCCGCCGGTCCCGGGGTGAACCCGTTCGGCGACGAGGCCCTGGCCATGCTGCCGGAGTGGTGGGCCAAGGGCGCCTGCGTCACCCCGTGCGCGGAAAGGACCGAGGGCGCGCAGGACGAGGCGCGGACGGCCGGGACGGAGGCGGGCGCGTGACCCGGGTCGCGGGCATCGACTGCGGTACGAACTCCATCCGCCTGCTCGTCGCGGACTGCGACACGGCGACCGGCGAGCTGGTCGAGCTGGACCGGCGGATGACGATCGTCCGCCTCGGCCAGGGCGTGGACAAGACGGGCCGGCTGGCCCCCGAGGCCCTGGAGCGCACCTTCGCGGCCTGCCGCGACTACGCGGCGGTCATCAAGGAGCTCGGCGCCGAGCGGCTGCGCTTCGTGGCCACCTCCGCCTCCCGCGACGCCGAGAATCGGGACGAGTTCGTCCGGGGGGTGCTGGACATCCTGGGCGTCGAGCCCGAGGTGATCTCCGGTGACCAGGAGGCGGAGTTCTCCTTCGTCGGCGCCACCAAGGAGCTGACGGGCGCCGTCCACATGGACAAGCCGTTCCTGGTGGTGGACATCGGCGGCGGCTCGACCGAGTTCGTGGTCGGTGAGGAGCACGTACGGGCGGCCCGCTCCGTGGACATGGGCTGCGTACGGATGACCGAGCGCCACCTGGTGGTGGACGGGGCGGTGAGCGACCCGCCGAGCGCGGAGCAGATCGCCGCCATACGGGCCGACATCGAGGCGGCCCTGGACCTGGCCGAGCAGACGGTGCCACTGCGCGAGGCCCGCACGCTGGTGGGCCTGGCGGGCTCGGTGACCACGGTCGCGGGGATCGCGCTTGGGCTGCCGGAATACATCTCCTCGGCCATCCACCACGCCCGGATCCCGTACGAGACGGTCCGCGAGATCAGTCAGCGGATGCTGACCACCACGCACGCCGAGCGGGCTGCGATCCCGGTCATGCACCCCGGTCGGGTCGACGTGATCGGCGCGGGCGCGCTGATCCTCCTGGCGATCATGGAGCGGATCGGGGCCTCGGAGGTCGTGGTCTCGGAACACGACATCCTCGACGGCATCGCCTGGGACGCGGCGCGCGCCGACGGCTGACCCCGCCGCACCCCCTTCGCGGCCCCGGGCCGACCGGAACACCCCGTTCCGGTCGGCCCGTTCGCGTGGGGCGAGGGCTCGCCGGGTGGCGCGAAACCGCCCTCCGGAGGGGTGTGCGGGGCCGCCTGCCGAGAAAGTTCGTGAAGTTCTTCACAAGGAAAAGAAGCCTGTGGGGGCGTCCGAAGGCACTTTCGGGGGGTTCCCGGGGGTCGTAGGCGTGTTTTGGCCGGGCGCTTGTGCGAACCGCGGAGCTCGGCGCGGTCGGCCGGTAGCTACCCACGAACCCGGTGGTCTACTCCGGTTGAGCGCCTGGAGGCCAGTTCAGGACGGGTGAACAACGAATCTCGTTACACCGTGGTTCCCCTTCGACGCCATGACCTCCGTCACGTGGGCCGCGCAGTGTAGCAGAGGCCTCGGCACACCTTGTGAAGGGGCTCACGAGCGTCACCCCTGAGGGTGCTGGATACTCGTTCCATGAGCACCACGGAGCGTCCCAGGATCCTCGTTGTAGGAGGTGGGTACGTAGGCCTGTACGCAGCCAAGCGCATCATGAAGAAGATGCGCTACGGCGAGGCGACCGTCACGGTCGTCGACCCGCGCTCGTACATGACCTACCAGCCCTTCCTCCCCGAAGTGGCCGCAGGCAGCATCTCGCCTCGGCACGTCGTCGTCCCGCTGCGACGCGTGCTGCCCAAGGCTGAGGTTCTCACCGGCCGGGTCACCAGCATCGACCAGGACCGCAAGGTCGCCGTCGTCACGCCGCTCGTCGGCGAGGCGTACGAGCTGCCCTTCGACTACCTGGTGATCGCGCTCGGCGCCGTCTCCCGCACCTTCCCGATCCCCGGCCTCGCCGAACAGGGCATCGGCATGAAGGGCGTCGAAGAGGGCATCGGCCTGCGCAACCACGTCCTTGAGCAGCTGGACAAGGCCGAGTCCACGACGGACGAGAACGTCCGCCGCAAGGCCCTCACCTTCGTCTTCGTGGGCGGCGGCTTCGCCGGCGCGGAGACCATCGGCGAGGTCGAGGACATGGCCCGCGACGCCGCCAAGTACTACGCCACGATCAAGCGCGAGGACATGCGCTTCATCCTGGTCGACGCGGCGGACAAGATCCTTCCCGAGGTCGGGCCCAAGCTCGGCACCTGGGGCAAGGAGCACCTTGAGTCCCGCGGCATCGAGATCTACCTCAACACCTCGATGGACTCCTGCGTGGACGGCCACGTGGTGCTGAAGAACGGCCTTGAGGTCGACTCCAACACCATCGTGTGGACCGCGGGCGTCAAGCCCAACCCGGCCCTGGCCCGCTACGGCCTGCCGCTGGGCCCGCGCGGCCACGTGGACACCGCCCCCACCCTCCAGGTCCAGGGCACCGACTACATCTGGGCCGCCGGCGACAACGCCCAGGTCCCGGACGTCGCCGCCCGCAAGGCCGGCGTCGAGAACGCCTGGTGCCCGCCGAACGCCCAGCACGCGCTGCGCCAGGCCAAGGTCCTCGGCGACAACGTCATCTCGGGCATGCGGGGCTTCCCGCAGACCGAGTACGAGCACTCCAACAAGGGTGCGGTGGCGGGCCTCGGCCTCCACAAGGGCGTCGCGATGATCGTCATGGGCAAGATGAAGATCAAGCTCAAGGGCCGGCTCGCCTGGTACATGCACCGTGGCTACCACGGCATGGCCATGCCGACCTGGAACCGCAAGATCCGCGTCTTCGCCGACTGGACCCTCGCCATGTTCCTCAAGCGCGAGGTCGTCTCCCTCGGCGCCCTCGAAACCCCGCGCGAGGAGTTCTACGAGGCCGCCAAGCCGGCGCCGGCTCCGGCCGCCGCCGCGGCACCGGCCCAGAAGGCCAAAGCCTCCTGACCCGCCGGTAGTACCCTGCACGTCCCCGAAGGGGCCGCCCGCCATCCGTGGTGCGGGCGGCCCCTTCGGCGTGCCGTCGACGTGCCGTGCGCGTGCCGCGGACGCGCCGTCGGGGTGTCTTCGCCGCGCCACCGGGTGCCTCGGCGCGCCGTCCCGGCTTATCGGGCGCCGGAATTGGGTAGGCCGTTCGGTCGGATCATTCAGGAGGTGCCTTCGATGACCGACGCCGCGCCGCGGCTGGCCGCACTCGCCGAGACCCTGCTGGGCGCCCCCCTGCCCGTACGCATCCGAGCCTGGGACGGCAGCGAGGCCGGACCGCCCGGCGGCCCCGTCCTGGTCATCGCCCACCGGCGGGCCCTGCGCCGCATCCTGTGGAAGCCCGGCGAGCTGGGGCTCGCCCGCGCCTGGGTCGCCGGGGAGGTGACCGTCGAGGGCGACCTGTTCGAGCTGCTGGGCCGGGTCGCGGGCCTGCTCTGGGAGCGGGAACCCGCCGCCGTGCGCCGCACGCACCTGCCGGATCGGGCCGCCGGCGCCGTCCGGACCGCCGCCCTGCTGCGTGACCCGGACGCGCGGGCCGCCGTACGGGAGCTGGTCACGCTGGCCCGGCCCTGGAGCCCGCCCGCACCGCCGCCCGAGGAGGCCTCCCGCCGCGGCGGACCGGCGCACAGCAAGAACCGCGACCGGCAGGCGATCAGCCACCACTACGACGTGGGCAACGAGTTCTACGAGCGGGTCCTCGGCCCGTCCATGGTGTACTCCTGCGCCTACTGGAGCCCCGGCTCCACCCTGGAGCAGGCCCAGCGCGACAAGCTCGACCTGGTCTGCCGCAAGCTGGACCTGCGCCCCGGCGAACGGCTCCTGGACGTGGGCTGCGGCTGGGGCTCCATGGCCCTGCACGCCGCCCGGGAGTACGACGTCCACGTCACCGGCATCACGCTCTCGCGCGAACAGGCCGTCTACGCCCGCAAGCGGATCGCGGAGGAGGGGCTGGCGGACCGGGTCGACATCCGCGTCCAGGACTACCGGGACGTCAAGGACGGGCCGTACGACGCGATTTCGTCCATCGGCATGGCCGAGCACGTCGGCGCCGAGCGCTACCGCGGATACGCCCGCACCCTCCACGCCCTGCTGCCGCCCGGCGGCCGGCTGCTGAACCACCAGATCGCGCGAAGGCCCGAGCCGGACGAGGAGGCGTACCGGATCGACGAGTTCATCGACGCCTACGTCTTCCCCGACGGCGAACTCTCCCCGCTCGGCAGCACGGTGGGCGAACTGGAACGGGCCGGCTTCGAGGTCCGGGACGTGGAGGCGCTGCGCGAGCACTACGGACTGACCCTGCGGGCCTGGGTGGCGCGGCTTGAGCGGCACTGGGACGAGTGCGTCCGGCTGACCTCGCCCGGCCGGGCCCGGGTCTGGCGGCTGTACATGGCGGCCTCGGCGCTGGGCTTCGAGCGGGGCCGCCTCGGGGTCAACCAGGTCCTCGCGGTGCGGCCCTCCGGGGCGGGGGAGTCCGGGCTGCCGCTGCGGCTGCGCACCTGGGGCGCGTAGGCCCCCGTACGACACCGCGGACAGCGGAGGGCCCCGGGGCGGCTGCCCCGGGGCCCTGCGTGTCCGAGCGGACGGCGCCTACTCGGTCTTGATGGCCGTCAGCATGTTCAGCTTGGCGGCGCTGCGCGCCGGCCACATGGCCGCCAGGACGCCCACCACACCGGCGAGCAGCAGGAAGATGCCGATCCGGTCCCACGGGAGGACCAGCGCGTAGCCGGGCACCGACTTCGCCAGGGTGGAGCCGACCGCCCAGGCGAGGAAGACGCCGACGGCGATGCCGAGGACCGCGCCGAAGAGGGAGATGACCACGGCCTCCAGGCGGATCATGTTCTTGACCCGGCTGCGGTCGAGGCCGATCGCCCGCAGCATGCCGATCTCCTGGGTCCGCTCGAAGACGGACATCGCAAGGGTGTTGACGACGCCGAGCACCGAGATGATCAGCGCCATGCCGAGCAGCCCGTACATGATGTTCAGCGCCAGGTTGACGACGCCGCCCATCTCGTTGCGCATGTCCTGCTGGGTGGCCAGGGAGATCGCCGGGTTGTTGCCGAGGGCGTCGAGGACGGCCTTCTCGGCGGCCTTCGACTCGCCGCCGGTGGTGTTGACGTACACCTCGGGGATGTACGGGGTCTCGGAGTGGGCGCTGAGGATCCTGTCGTCCAGGACGTACGGGGACAGCAGGCCGTCGAGGTCCTTGTAGACCGCGCCCACCTTGAGCGAGCCCTTCTCGCCGTCGTCGTACATGACCTGGAGGGTCGAGCCGACCGCGAGCCCGTTCTTCTTCGCGGTCTTCTCCGCGACCGCGACCTCGCCCTTGCCGAGGCTCGCGAGCGAGCCGCCGACCACGTCGATGTTGAGGATCTCGCCGATGGTGGCCGGGTTGACGCCGGAGGCGGCCCGGAAGTCCTCGCCGATCTTGAGCGAGCCGGCGGTCTGCGGGGAGACCGCCTTGATGCCCTTGGCCTTGGCCAGGGTCTCGGCGACGGACTTGTCCAGGCTGCCGCCGCCCATGGCCATGGAGACCTTGTAGTCGGCCTTGATCTTGTCGGTGCTCATCCGGTCGACGGCCTTGCCCATGGTGATGCCCAGCACCGACAGGCTGGTGACCAGGGTCAGGCCGATGGCCAGGGAAGCGGCGGTGACGGCGGTGCGGCGCGGGTTGCGCACGGCGTTCTGCGCGGCCAGCTTGCCCGGGACGCCGAAGACCTTCTGCAGCAGCGGCCGGACGGCGGCGATCATCGGCCGGGAGAGCAGCGGGAGCACCACGATCAGGCCGACGAGCAGGAAGAAGGCCCCGCCGGCGATGGCGTAGCGGCCGTCGGTGCCGCCGGTGGAGACCCCGGTCAGGACCAGGGCGATGCCGAGCAGGCCGAGGACACTGCCGGTGATGTTGCGCAGGACCAGGGACTTCGCGGTGGCCGGCAGGTGGGCGCTGCCCATGGCGGCGACCGGGGGGATCCGGCCGGTGCGCCAGGCGGGGAACACCGCGGCGACCATGGTGACGAACACGCCGATGACGAGGGCCGTGACGATCGTGGCCGGGGAGATGACGAGCCCGCCGGCGGGGATCTTCGCGCCGAGCGAGTCCATGACGGAGCGCATCCCGACCGCCAGGCCGACACCGGTGACCAGGCCGATGGTGGAGGAGATGAGGCCGACGACCACGGACTCGGCCATGACCGAGTTGACGACCTGGCCCCGTTTGGCGCCGACCGCGCGCAGCAGGGCCAGCTCCTTGGTGCGCTGGGCGACCAGCATGGTGAAGGTGTTGTAGATCAGGAAGATGCCGACGAAGAGCGCGATGCCGGCGAAGGCGAGCAGCATGTTGCTCATGTTGCCCATCTCCTTCTTGATCGCCTTGGCCTGGTCGGCGGCCAGCTGGGCACCGGTCTGGGCCTTGCTGTTCTTGTCGAGCAGCGGCTGGATGCCGGTCAGCAGCTGGTCGGCGGAGACGCCCTGCTTGGCGCCCACGAGGAGCTCGTTGTAGAAGCCGGGCTGGAGGTACAGCTTCTGGGCGGTGGCGGTGTCGAAGAGGACGAGGCTGCCGCCCGCGTTGACCTGGCCGTCCTCGGTGGTGAAGACGCCGGTGAGGGTGTACTCCTTCACCGGGCCGTTGGTGGCCACGCGGACCTTGTCGCCGACCTTGTACGCGCCCTTGTCCGCGGTCGCCCGGTCGAGGGCGATCTGGTCGGCGGTGGCGGGGCCGGAGCCTGCGGTGAACTGGTAGCGGGGGTCCTTGCCGGCGCTGACCGGGGCGAAGTTGGCGCCCTGGTTGGCCCAGCCGTTGCCGATCAGCTTGCCGTTCTCGTCGCCGACGCCGGCGAAGCCGGAGACCCGGCCGCTGACGGTGTCGACGCCGCCCACGGCCTTGACCTTGTCGAGGGTCTGCTGGCTGATGCCGGGCTCGCCCTCGGGGCGGCCCTCGCCGTCGCGGGTCTTGCCGTACGAGGTGACGGAGACGGCGACGCCGTCGTAGCTCTTGGCGGACTGGCCCGAGAGGGCCTTGCCGAGGGTGTCGGTGAAGACGAGGGTGCCGGAGACGAAGGCGACGCCGAGGGTGACGGCGAGCACCGTCATCAGCAGCCTGGCCTTGTGCGCGAGGACGTTGCGCAGGGCGGTACGGAACATGGTGGAGGCGTCCAGGATGTCGTGGGCTCGAAGTTCGGAGGTCGGCGGAGGGCGGCCGGAGCCGGCGCCTCAGCTGGTGCGGCCCTTGGCGTCGAAGGCCTTCATGCGGTCGAGCACCCCGTCGGCGGTGGGCCGGAGCATCTCGTCGACGATCCGGCCGTCGGCGAGGAAGATGACGCGGTCGGCATAGGAGGCGGCGACCGGGTCGTGGGTGACCATGACGACGGTCTGGCCGAGCTCGCGGACGGAGTTGCGCAGGAAGCCGAGGACTTCGGCGCCGGAGCGGGAGTCCAGGTTTCCGGTCGGCTCGTCACCGAAGATGATCTCGGGCCGGGAGGCCAGGGCGCGGGCCACGGCCACGCGCTGCTGCTGGCCGCCGGAGAGCTGGGTGGGCCGGTGCGAGAGGCGCTCGGAGAGACCGACCATGCCGATCACGGTGTCCAGCCACTGCTTGTCGGGCTTGCGGCCCGCGATGTCCATCGGCAGGGTGATGTTCTCCAGGGCGGTCAGGGTCGGCAGCAGGTTGAAGGCCTGGAAGATGAAGCCGATCTTGTCCCGGCGCAGCTGGGTCAGCTGCTTGTCCTTGAGCGAGCCGAGCTCGGTGTCGCCGATGCGGACGGAGCCCGCGGAGAAGGTGTCCAGGCCGGCGACGCAGTGCATCAGCGTGGACTTGCCGGAGCCCGAGGGCCCCATGATCGCGGTGAACTGCCCCTGGCCGAAGTCCACGGAGACGTTGTCGAGGGCGACCACCTGGGTCTCGCCCTGGCCGTACACCTTGGAGAGTCCGGTGGCCCGGGCGGCCACGGCCTGGGCGGTGTGGGGGGCGTAGTTCATGGTGGTCACGGAAGGGACTCCTCGGGCTTGACCTTGCTGCGGTCTGCGGATCGGCACGACCCTTCCATCGTCTCCGCGGCCGCCGGGCCGCGGATCAGCCGCGGTGCCCGTTCCCTGGCCCACTGGAGTCTGACCGCCGCGGCGCCGGCCTCCTCCTCTGGTATGACGGCCGGGCCGGAGAAGGCTCAGGGCAGGAGGGTGGCCCGGGGTGGCGTGGAGGGTGGCGGGCGGGGTGGCGCGAGCCATCGAAATCCCGTCATTCCCGCACGAGGGGTGATCGTCGCCCGTAAGGGGCCGACCGTGCGTTCTCGGGTCTGACGGCCCCTCAAGCGCCAATAAAATCAGACAACATCGGATAGAGGGCCCACTGGCGACCAGGGCTTTCCGGATAGGCTCGGCGCAGCGTCCAGTGCTTTTTCACGGGAGCCGCCACGCCCTGCCCGGATGGTGGAATGCAGACACGGCGAGCTTAAACCTCGCTGGCCTTTAGGCCGTGCCGGTTCAAGTCCGGCTCCGGGCACTCCCGAAGTCCCCTGCGTTATCCCCTGCGCTTTGCCGCGCCTTCTCCTAAGATCCTCCTCCAGCAGTAGGGTGCTTTCTTTGCGAACGCATTACTCTTGATGCAAGGCCGCGCCCGGTGGCCATGGAGGAGTGAGATGAGGAGCAGCAACCCGGTCTTCTCGCGACGGGGGTTCAGCCGCGACAGCGGCGGCTACGCGGGCTTTGACGCGCAGTCGCAGCAGGCCGGGACCAACCCGTACGCGACGAATCCTTACGCCGCCGACCCGGTCACCGGCATGCCGCAGGCTCCGGCCCGCACCGGCGCCATGACCATCGACGACGTCGTGAGCCGTACGGCCATGACGCTCGGCACCGTCATCCTGACGGCGACGATCGCCTGGATCGCCCTGCCCGTCGACCCGGCGAACGTGAACAAGTCGTACGGCATCGCCGTCGGCGCCGCGCTCGTCGCGATGGTCCTCGCGCTCGTCCAGACCTTCAAGCGCAAGGCCTCCCCGCCGATCATCCTGGCCTACGCGGCCTTCGAGGGCTTCTTCCTCGGCGTGATCAGCTCGGCCACCAGCACCTACCTCGGCGCCGGCGTGGTCATCCAGGCCGTGCTCGGCACGATGTGCACCTTCGCCGCGGTGCTGTTCGCGTACAAGATGCGCTGGATCCGCGTCACCCGCCGCTTCTACGGCTTCGTGATGGCCGCCGCCCTTGGCTTCATGCTGCTCATGGTGGCGAACCTGCTGTTCTCCGTCTTCGCGGGCGGTGACGGCCTCGGCTTCCGCAGCGGCGGCCTCGGCATCCTCTTCGGCGTCATCGGCGTCGTCCTCGGTGCCTGCTTCCTCGCCCTGGACTTCAAGCAGGTCGAGGACGGCGTGACGTACGGCGCCCCGCGCGAGGAGGCCTGGCTGGCGGCCTTCGGCCTCACCCTGACCCTGGTGTGGATCTACCTGGAGCTGCTGCGCCTGTTCCAGATCCTCTCCGGCGACGACTAGTCGTCCCCCCGGCCGTCCCGCGGCCGGCCGGACGAGGCAAGGAGAAGGCCCCGCGAGCACACCGCTCGCGGGGCCTTCCCGCGTCTTGGAGGAGCAGGGGTCGGGGGCAGGGATCGGGGGCGGGACAGGAGAGGGCTCAGCCGAACTTGCGGGCGGCCCTGCGCAGGTCGTACTCGTGGATGATCGCCTTGGCCTGGCCGTACGAGAGCTCGTGCGCCCCGCGCAACCAGCTGACCTTCTCCTCGAAGCGGACGAGGGAGGGGCCGTCGTCCACGGTGCGGAGCCAGTCGGAGATTTCACGACCGGTGGTCCGGGGGATTCTGTCGATCATGTTGCGGTGGGTCTGCTCGGAGAACTCTACGGACATGGGCGCCTCCGGAGGTATCGCCGTGCTGTTGGCCTCACGGCTGTTCTCTTCACGCCACCGTGCCGGAGAGTCTGCCCGTTGGCAATGGTGCCGGGGCGGCGCGTAAGGTCGGCCGGGTGCTTGATACTTCGCCGCTGGCCGCCGCCGTGGAACGTTTCGCCGACCGGTTGCGGGCCATGCCGCAGAGCCGCCTCCAGCAGGGCGCCGCCGCAACGGCGCTGGAGCTGGCCAGAGAGCTCTCCGTACGCGCCCAGCGGCTGGAGGAAGCCGAGGCGGGCCGGGGGGCGGCTCCGGCGCGGGAGATGCCCGACGCGGGGGTCTTCGTCGTGGGCGACCAGGTGGCGGTGGCGGGACTGGACCTCGTCGAGGCGCTGGCGGCCGCCGGGGCGCACCCGGACAGCACGACGGCCCCGTCCGAGATGCTGGACGAGGCCGTGCGGCTGGTGGAGCAGGCGGAGCTCAGAGCGACGCGATGACGCGGTCCGCGAGGATGTAGACGTTGTCGTCCGGGTCCTGGCCGTCCCCGCAGGAGAAGGTCAGCGCGTAGGCGCCGGAGATGCCGGAGCCGCCGAGCAGGACCGGGGCGGTGCCCGAACGCAGGGCCTCGGCCAGGCGCTCCGCCGTCTCCCGGTGGCCCGGGGTCATGCAGAGCGTCGTGCCGTCGGTGAAGACGTACACGTCCAGGGTGCCCAGCGGGCCCGGGCGGACGTCGGCGAGGGCCGTACGGGCCTCCGCGAGCTCCTCCAGACGGCTGACCGTGCGCTCGTGGTCGGCGCCGGGGGCCGAGGACTGGACCGGTACGAAGTCCGGGTGCGAGGGGTGGCGGCGGCGGGCGGCGGCCAACTCGGCGGAGTCCTCGGCGTAACCGGGCTGCTCGTCCCCGACCTCCTCGCCGAGCACCTGCTCCAGGCCGACCAGGTCGGCCTGCCGGGGCAGGAAGACGGCGGGGCCGTCCTCACCGAGACCGGGCAGGCCGCCCAGCAGGGACGGCGCGTCGGCGGCGTCACGGGCCTCCTGGGCGGCCCAGAACGCCCGCGCCTCGGCGAGCTCGCGCTCGCGCTCCTCGGCGAGGGCCTCGGCGACGGCGGCCCGTATCTCGGCGGCGGGGGACTCCACGGCGCTGCGGGCATGCGGGACGGACGCACCGCGCGGGTGGGCCGGCGTCACGGCCAGCTCCCCGCGCAGGGCCGTGACCTGCTTGCGTAGACCGTGGACGGCGTGCAGCGCAGCAGCGCCCACGGCCGCGGCGGCGGCCGTGGTCAGCAGCAGGGCAAGAGACATGGCGCTCACTGACTAACTCCTGGTTGGTTCGGTCCCCCGACTTCCTACATCAGAGTGTCCTCACCTGGGAATGGCGTGCAGTGCATTACGTCACGAATTGGACAGGTCTTTGGTCACACCGCCGCCCCGTGGACCGCTCTGACCTGGAGGAATGGCAAACCCCCAGGACGTAGGTCACATCCTGGGGGAAATTCGGTCACAGGTCGGCTGCGAAGGGGTTGAACGGGGGGCCCGGCGGCGGCGGGGGGGCCCCCCGCGGCCCCCGGCGCCCGGCCCCCCGGGGGAGCGAAACCCCGCGGAGAGGGGGTGTGGGGGTTGATAGGGCCCCCCCC
>NZ_JBWKCE010000024.1:33674-94285 GCF_056436685.1 Streptomyces sp. NPDC043680
TTCGTTGGTCACTTCGGGGGGGTATTTGGGTCACAGGTGGGTTGCGCTGGGGTTGAAGGGGGGGCCGGGCGGCGCGGGGTAACCGCCCGGATCCCCGGCGCCACGGCCCCTCCGGCTCAGCTCAGCCGCTCGATTCGGTGGTCGCGCTGAGCTTCGCCACCGCTGCGGGCAGGTGCCGCCCTTCGCCACGCGACGGAACCGCACGTCGGTGTGGTCAGGGCGACCCCTACCCTCCGCTCCGGCTCAGCTCAGCCGCTCGATGACCATGGCCATGCCCTGGCCGCCGCCCACGCACATCGTCTCCAGGCCGAACTGCTTGTCGTGGAACTGGAGGCTGTTGATCAGGGTGCCGGTGATGCGGGCGCCGGTCATGCCGAAGGGGTGGCCGACGGCGATGGCGCCGCCGTTGACGTTCAGCTTCTCCAGCGGGATCTCCAGGTCCCGGTAGGAGGGGATGACCTGCGCGGCGAACGCCTCGTTGATCTCGAACAGGTCGATGTCGCCGACGGTCAGACCGGCGCGCTTGAGCGCCTGCTTGGACGCCTCGACCGGGCCGAGGCCCATGATCTCGGGGGAGAGGCCGGTCACGCCGGTGGAGACGATCCGGGCCAGCGGGGTCAGGCCGAGCTCGCGCGCCTTGGTGTCGCTCATGATGACCAGCGCCGCGGCGCCGTCGTTGAGCGGGCAGCAGTTGGCCGCCGTGACCATGCCGTCGGGGCGGAAGACCGGCTTGAGCCCCTGCACGCCCTCCAGGGTGACGCCGGCGCGCGGGCCGTCGTCGGTGGAGACGACCGTGCCGTCCGGGGTGGTGACCGGGGTGATCTCGCGGGCCCAGAAGCCGTTCTTGATGGCCTCCTCGGCCAGGTTCTGGGAGCGGACGCCGAACTCGTCCATGTCCTGGCGCGTCACGCCCTTGAGGCGGGCCAGGTTCTCGGCGGTCTGGCCCATCGCGATGTACGCGTCCGGGATCAGGCCGTCCTCGCGCGGGTCGTGCCAGGACGAGCCCTCGCTCTGGGCGACGGCGGCCGTACGGGCCTCCGCCTCCGCGAAGAGCGGGTTGTGGGTGTCCGGCAGGCCGTCCGAGGAGCCCTTCGCGAACCGGGAGACGGTCTCGACGCCCGCGGAGATGAACACGTCGCCCTCGCCCGCCTTGATGGCGTGCAGCGCCATCCGGGACGTCTGCAGCGAGGAGGAGCAGTAGCGGGTGATCGTGGTGCCCGGCAGGAAGTCCATGCCCATCTGCACGGCCACGATGCGGGCCAGGTTGTGGCCCTGCTCGCCGCCCGGCAGGCCGCAGCCCAGCATCAGGTCGTCGATGTCGCGGGGGTCCAGCTCGGGAACCTTGGCGAGCGCGGCCTGGATGATCGTCGCGGTCAGGTCGTCCGGGCGGACGTCCTTGAGCGACCCCTTGCCGGCGCGCCCGATGGGAGAGCGGGCGGTGGAAACGATGACGGCTTCGGGCATCGGGGCTCCAAGGGTGTGTCGTGCGGCTCGTTGCGGGACCGCAAGCGAAGTTACCGGCCCGTACCGTCGAGGTCACCGCCTTCCCCGTGTGATGCCGGTCGCTCCGCGGGCTGTTCGGGTACCTACCCCCGCCCGGGAAGCCCCACCCGACGCGCCGGTCAGGTGCCGGCGACCTGGGTGCCCGGCAGCTCCGCCGGCGGCTCGGCCGGTGCCAGTTCCTCCGCCGCGACCCGGCGCCGGCGCCGGTGCTTGAGCAGGGCCCAGGGGCCGCGGGCCTGCGTGACCTCCGTACCGGCTTGGCCCGCCGCCGCGGACGCGGCCTTGGCCACCGGGAGCATGTCCTCGTTCCGCGCCACCTCCAGGCGGTCCGACTCCGGCCACAGGGCGAGGGCCGCGCACAAGGTCGGCAGGACGGCCATGGCGGCGGTCGCGTACCCCTCCGCCGAGGGGTGGTAGGAGTCGGGGCCGAACATCTCGCGCGGGTTCGCCGCGAACTCGGGGCCGAGCAGGTCCCCCATGGAGACCGTACGGGCACCCAGGGCGACGACCCCTATGGTCTGGGCGGCGGCCAGCTGCCGCGAGACCCGCCGGGCCAGCCACCGCAGCGGCTGGTAGACCGGCTCGATCGTGCCCAGGTCCGGACAGGTGCCGACCACGACCTCGGTGCCCGCGAGCCGCAGCCGGCGGACCGCCGAGGTGAGGTGGCGCACCGACTGGGTCGGCGGCATCCGGCGGGTCACGTCGTTCGCGCCGATCATGATCACGCACACGTCCGGTGGCGGACGCCCGTCGTCCAGCAGTACCCCCGTCTGCCGGTCCAGGTCGTCCGACATGGCCCCGGACTGGGCCACGTTCCGCAGCTCCACCGGCCGCTCGGCCACCGCCGCCAGCCCCGAGGCCAGCAGGGCGCCCGGGGTCTGCCCGGCCCGGCGGACGCCGAGCCCGGCGGCCGTGGAGTCGCCCATCATGGCCAGCCGCAGCGGGCCCGGTCCCGGCTCCGTCCCGGCGAACTCGCTCCCGTAGAGCCCGTCCGCCCGCGGTGGGTCGGGGAGCCCCGTCCCGACCGTCCGTTTGGCAAACTGGACCTCAGCCAGTACCAGCCCCACCGCCGCGGCTCCGACCAGCCCGAGCCCGCCTCCGCCGTATGCCGCCCCCGCCGCGATCCGGCGGGCCGTCCTCGCCCTGGACACCCTTGGAGCCTCCTCGCTTCCCTGCCCGGCCCTGTTGACCTACCTGCCCCGTACTGCCCGTCGGCCAATCCCTTTCCGCTTACTCTGGCCGTGCCTCCCGGAGAACCCGTGGAGTCCCCTCCCTGGAGAACATGGTGCAATTCCACGACTCGATGATCAGCCTCGTCGGCAACACCCCGCTGGTGAAGCTCAACCGTGTGACCGAAGGCCTGCAGGCCACCGTCCTTGCCAAGGTCGAGTACTTCAATCCCGGCGGATCCGTGAAGGACCGGATCGCCGTCCGGATGATCGAGGCCGCCGAGCAGAGCGGTGCCCTCAAGCCCGGTGGCACCATCGTGGAGCCCACCAGCGGCAACACCGGTGTAGGACTCGCCATCGTGGCCCAGCAGAAGGGCTACAAGTGCATCTTCGTCTGCCCTGACAAGGTCTCCCTCGACAAGATCAACGTACTGCGCGCCTACGGTGCCGAGGTCGTGGTCTGCCCGACGGCCGTCGACCCCGAGCACCCGGACTCGTACTACAACGTGTCCGACCGCCTCGTCCGCGAGACGCCGGGCGCCTGGAAGCCCGACCAGTACAGCAACCCGAACAACCCCCGTTCGCACTACGAGACCACCGGTCCCGAGCTGTGGGAGCAGACGGACGGGAAGATCACCCACTTCGTGGCGGGCGTCGGCACCGGCGGAACCATCTCCGGCACCGGCAACTACCTGAAGGAGGTGTCCGGCGGCAAGGTCAAGGTCATCGGCGCCGACCCCGAGGGCTCGGTCTACTCCGGCGGCTCCGGCCGCCCGTACCTGGTCGAGGGCGTAGGCGAGGACTTCTGGCCGACCGCCTACGACCCGAACGTGACCGACGAGATCATCGCGGTGTCCGACAAGGACTCCTTCCAGATGACCCGCCGGCTCGCCAAAGAGGAGGGCCTCCTCGTCGGCGGCTCCTGCGGCATGGCGGTCGTCGCCGCGCTGAAGGCGGCCGAGGGCCTCGGCCCGGACGACGTCGTCGTCGTCCTGCTGCCGGACAGCGGCCGCGGCTACATGAGCAAGATCTTCAGCGACGAGTGGATGGCCGGGCACGGCTTCCTGGAGGAGGCGGGCCCCTCGGCGCGCATCGGGGACGTGCTCGCGGACAAGGAGGGCGGCATCCCGTCCCTGGTCCACATGCACCCCGAGGAGACCGTGGGCGAGGCCATCGAGGTGCTGCGCGAGTACGGCGTCTCGCAGATGCCGATCGTCAAGCCCGGCGCCGGCCACCCCGACGTCATGGCGGCCGAGGTCATCGGCTCGGTCGTCGAGAAGGAGCTCCTCGCCGCGCTGTTCGCGCAGCGGGCGTCGCTGACCGACCCGCTGGAGAAGCACATGAGCTCGCCGCTGCCGCAGGTGGGCTCCGGTGAGCCGGTGTCCGAGCTGATGGCCGTGCTGGGCGAGGCGGACGCGGCGATCGTGCTGGTCGAGGGCAAGCCGACCGGTGTGGTGAGCCGCCAGGACCTGCTGGCGTTCCTGGCCAAGGGTTCGAAGTAGGCCGTTGCCGTGGCGCAGGCCGCGCGGAGCCGGCCGCTGCCGTCGACGCAGGACGTTGACGTTGCCGTTGCCGTTCCCGTCGACGCAGGACGCCGCGTCGGGGGCACGTCGCGCAAACGGTACGGGCCGGACATGTGACGGCAGCACCGGCTTAACACGGCTCCGGCACAGTGGTGGTCGTCGGCAGGGGCGTCAGCTCCCCGGCCGGCACCACGAAACGGCGTTGGCGTACCTCCGGAGCGGCTCCCGGACCGCGTGAACGCCACGGACGCGGACGGCCCTGACCCGGCCCGTGTCCTGCGCGGGGACCACCGTCGTCCCGCCCCTCGCCTGCGCGAGGGTGCGGTGGTCCCCGCGCACATCTTTTTGGTGCACCGGCTTGGTGCACCGGCGTGATGACCGCCCACCCGAAGCGCTCCGGTGTCCGGCCGCGTCTCGCTGAGCGGTCTGCCGCTTGCCGTCTTGTATAGCCGCATGCAGAGTGCTCCGTGACTGAATAATCACGGGGACGGAGGGGTCGGGATGAGTGACAGCCCGGCAGCGCGGCTGCAGCAGCTGTTCGAGGGGCACCGGCTGACGCCCACCCAGCGGCGGATCGCCCACTGCATGGTGCGCGGGGCGGCGGACGTGCCGTTCCTGTCGAGCGTGGAGCTCGCCGACCTGGCGGGGGTGAGCCAGCCCTCGGTGACCCGGTTCGCGGTGGCGCTCGGCTTCGACGGATACCCGGCGCTGCGCCGGCACCTGCGCGAGGTGGCTCCGGCGGAGCGGGCCGAGGCGGTGCGGGAGGACACGTACAACGAGTACCAGCAGGCGGTGCAGGGGGAGATCGAGAACCTGCGGCAGCTGTCCGCCATGCTCGCCGATCCGACCCCGGTCGAGGAGGCGGGCCGGCTGCTCGCCGGCTCCACCCCGCTGCCGGTGCTCGGCCTGCGGGCGGCGTCCTCGCAGGCGCGGGGCTTCGCGTACTTCGCCGCCAAGGTGCATCCGGACGTACGGCTCCTCGACGAGGGCGGCTCGATGCTGGCCGACCGCATCGACGGGGCGGTGGGGGCGGGGGCGTCGGCCCTGCTGTGCTTCGCCCTGCCGAGGCATCCGCGGGAGGTGGTGGACGCGCTGGAGCAGGCGCGGGGGGCGGGGCTGACGGTGGTGACGGTGGCCGACTCGGCGTTCGCGCCGGTGGCGCGGTACTCGGACCTGCTGATCCCGGCTCCGGTGGGTACGGGGCTGGCCTTTGACACGGCGTGCGCGCCGATGCTGCTGGGGCGGGTGCTGCTGGAGGCGATGGCGGATGCGCTGCCGGAGGCGCAGGCCCGCCTGGAGGCTTTCGACACCAGGGCGGCCAGCCGGGGGCTGTTCGTGGAGTGACCGCGGGGGGCCCTGCGGGGCGGTGTGTCGCGGGTGGCTCGGTGCGGGTCGTGGGCGGTGCCTGCCGGGCGGTGGTTGCGGGGGCCGGTGTCGGGTGGGGGGTGGGGTGTCGTCCGGGGCTCATGATTTATGGCGCCTGTTCCGGATCGGTCGTCGAACTCCGGATCCCGCGCCAACACATCACGTTCTACGCCCCGGACAACACCCCACCTCCACCCGCCCCCGGCCTGCTGTTCCCCTGTGACCGGCCCCGGCCTGCCGTCCTCGTGTGCGCCGACAACTCCGGCCTTGTCGGGGCGCAAGGTGCTCGGCAGGGGGTCAGAGCAGGGCGTTCGGGTGGGTGGCGCCGGCTTCTGTCAGGAGGTCGGAAAGGGACTGTGCCGGGCGGGCCAGGGTGAAGCGGACCTCGGGGGTCGTGGTGAAGCCGTGGACCGGCGGGCGCGGGAGGCTGTTGTAGCCGTAGTGGGCGGTGAAGAAGTACGCCCCGGTGTCCGGGACGGCGATCAGGTCGCCCGGGGCCAGCTCCGGCAGCTCCCGGGCCGTGGCCAGCAGGTCCCCGGCGAAGCAGGCGGGGCCGGCGATGTCCTGGGCGACGGGCGGGCCCGTCTTCGGGGTGCCCTTCGCGTCGTACGGCAGGATCCGCAGCGGCCATGCCGCCGGCGCGTACACCGTCCGGGTGGCCAGCTGGACCCCCGCGTGGGTCAGGGCGATGGGGCGGCCGCCCGTGGTCTTCGTGTACTCGACCCGGGCCAGCACCAGCCCGTGCTTGGCCAGCAGGGAGCGCCCGAACTCCGTCACCAGCCCGTACGAGCCGTCGAACAGCGCCGGGACGGCCTCCTGCAGGGCGGCCACGTACTGCGCGTACGTCGGCTTCTCCTCGTCGGAGGCGAAGTTCACCGGGAGGCCGCCCCCGATGTCGAGCGTGTCGACCTGGCGGCGGCCGGCCGCCTCGTTGATCTCCTCGGCCAGGGCGTGGAGGGCGCGGACCCCTTCCGCGATCAGGGGGAGCGGGACTCCCTGGGAGCCGGAATGGGTGTGCAGCCTGGTCAGCCAGGGCCGGTCCACGAAGGCCCGCACGAGCCATTCCCGGGCGCCCGGGTCCCGTAGGGCGATGCCGAACTTCGACGTGGCCGTGGCCGTGGACAGGGCGTCGATCGCGCCGGCGCCCGTCTGGGGGTTGACCCTGACGCCGACCGGGCCGGTGGGGCGCCGGCCCAGCATCGTGTCCAGGCGCTCCAGCTCCTGCCGGCTGTCGGCGTTGACCGCCACCCCCAGCGCCAGTGCCTCGCGCAGTTCCGCGGTGGTCTTGGCCGGGGAATCCAGTACGGTCCGCTGCGCACTCACCCCTGCCGCCCGGGCCAGCGCCAGCTCGCCGGGGCTCGCGACCTCGCAGCCGAGGCCGGCGTCGGCGAGCAGCCGCAGCACCGGGACCAGCGGCGCGGCCTTGACCGCGAAGGCGTGCAGGACCGGGGTGCCGGGCGCCAGGGCTGCCGCGAAGGCGCTGGTCAGGGCTGCTGCGGAGGCCCGGATCCCCTCCGTGTCCAGCAGGCACACCAGGGGCGGTGAGCTCTCCGTCCCGCCGACGAGCCCCTGCTCGACGGCGGCCCGCACGACCCGGTCGCGGCGCGCCGCCCCGCCCTCACCCTGCGTTCGCCGATGCATGTCTGTCAGCCAATCATCCGGCGCGGCGGCCCGCAGCTGTTGACTGAATCTATTCAGACCGCGAGGATGTGAATGGATTGACCAACACCGGAGGAGGCACCGCCATGTCAGGACCCCGCCCCGTACGGGCCGCGCGAGGCACCGAGCTCAGCACCCTGGGATGGCAGCAGGAAGCCGCCCTGCGGATGCTGCAGAACAACCTCGACCCCGAGGTCGCCGAGCACCCCGACAAGCTCGTCGTCTACGGCGGCACCGGCAAGGCGGCTCGCGACTGGCGCTCCTTCGACGCGATGGTCCGCACCCTGCAGACCCTCAAGCAGGACGAGACGATGCTCGTCCAGTCCGGCCGTCCCGTCGGCGTGATGCAGACCCACGAGTGGGCCCCCCGCGTCCTGCTCGCCAACTCCAACCTGGTCGGCGACTGGGCCAACTGGGAGGAGTTCCGGCGCCTGGAGCAGCTGGGTCTGACCATGTACGGCCAGATGACCGCCGGTTCGTGGATCTACATCGGCACCCAGGGCATCCTGCAGGGCACGTACGAGACCTTCGCCGCGGTCGCCGCCAAGAAGTTCAACGGCACCCTCGCCGGCACCATCACCCTGACCGCCGGCCTCGGCGGCATGGGCGGCGCCCAGCCGCTCGCGGTGACGATGAACGACGGCGTCGCGATCTGCATCGACGTCGACCCGCGCGCCATCGAGCGCCGGATCGAGCACCGCTACCTGGACGTGAAGGCCGACAACCTCCGGCACGCCCTGCAGCTGGCCGTCGAGGCGCGCGACGCCCGCAAGCCGCTCTCCATCGGCCTGCTCGGCAACGCGGCCGAGCTCCTCCCGCAGATGCTCGCGGAAGGCGCCCCGATCGACATCGTGACCGACCAGACCTCCGCGCACGACCCGCTGTCGTACCTGCCGGTCGGCGTCGACTTCGAGGACATGGCCTCCTACGCGGCCAAGGACCCGGCCGGCTTCACCACGCGGGCCCGCGAGTCCATGGCCCGGCACGTCGAGGCCATGGTCGGCTTCATGGACGCCGGCGCCGAGGTCTTCGACTACGGCAACTCCATCCGCGGTGAGGCCCAGCTCGCCGGCTACGACCGCGCCTTCGCCTTCCCCGGCTTCGTCCCGGCCTACATCCGGCCGCTGTTCTGCGAGGGCAAGGGCCCCTTCCGCTGGGCGGCCCTGTCCGGCGAGGCCTCGGACATCGCCAAGACGGACAAGGCGATGCTGGAGCTCTTCCCGGAGAACGAGTCCCTGCACCGCTGGATCAAGATGGCCGGCGAGCGCGTCCACTTCCAGGGCCTGCCCGCGCGGATCTGCTGGCTCGGCTACGGCGAGCGCGACAAGGCCGGCGAGCGCTTCAACGACATGGTCGCGAGCGGCGAGCTCGCCGCCCCGCTGGCCATCGGCCGCGACCACCTCGACTGCGGTTCCGTCGCCTCGCCGTACCGCGAGACGGAGGCCATGCTCGACGGCTCGGACGCCATCGCCGACTGGCCCCTGCTCAACGCCATGGTCAACGTCGCTTCCGGCGCCTCGTGGGTGTCCCTGCACCACGGCGGCGGCGTCGGCATGGGCCGCTCCATCCACGCGGGCCAGGTCACCGTGGCCGACGGCACCCCGCTGGCGGGCGAGAAGATCCGCCGCGTCCTGACCAACGACCCCGGCATGGGCGTCATCCGCCACGTCGACGCCGGCTACGACATCGCCGAGTCGGTGGCGGACGAGCGCGGCGTCCGCGTCCCCATGCGCGAGGGTGACCCGGCGTGATCCAGGACGCCCCCGCGGCCGGAGCCTCGTTCCACACCATGTGGGACGAGCTGGCCCCCGTCGGCCGCCACCGGGACTCCGGCGGCTACCGCCGCTACGCCTGGAGCGGTGCCGACGCCGACTGCCGTACCTGGTTCCAGGAGCAGGCCGAGGCCCGCGGCCTGCTGTACGAGACGGACCGCAACGGCAACCAGTGGGCCTGGCTCGGCGACCCGCTCGCCGGGGACGCCGTGGTCACCGGATCGCACCTGGACTCCGTCCCCGACGGCGGCGCCTTCGACGGCCCGCTCGGCGTGGTGTCCTCCTTCGCGGCCCTGGACGAACTCCGCGGCCGCGGCGCCCGCTTCACCAGGCCGCTGGCCATCACCAACTTCGGCGACGAGGAAGGCGCCCGCTTCGGGCTCGCCTGCGTCGGCTCCCGGCTCGCCGCCGGGCAGCTGACCAAGGAGAAGGCGTACGAGCTGCGCGACGCCGACGGGATCAGCCTCCCGCAGGCCATGGAGGCCGCCGGGTACGACCCCGCCGCCATCGGGGCCGACCCGGAGCGCCTCGCCCGCATCGGCGCCTTCGTCGAACTCCACGTCGAGCAGGGCCGGGCCCTGGACCTGTCCGGGGACCGGGTCGGCATCGCCTCCGCGATCTGGCCGCACGGCCGCTGGCGGTTCGACTTCCACGGCGAGGCCAACCACGCCGGCACCACCCGCCTGGTGGACCGCCGCGACCCGATGCTCACGTACGCGGCGACCGTGCTCGCGGCCCGTACGGAGGCCGCCCTCGCCGGGGCCGTCGCCACCTTCGGGAAGGTCTCCGTCGAGCCCAACGGGGTCAACGCGATCCCCTCCCTGGTCCGCGGCTGGCTGGACTCGCGGGCCGCCGACCAGGCCACCCTGGACACCGTGGTCACCGCCGTCGAGAAGGCCGCCCGCGAGCGGGCCGACCAGGACGGCATCGAGCTGTCCGTCGTCCGGGAGTCCTTCACCCCGGTCGTCGAGTTCGGGCACGCGCTGCGCGACGAGCTGAACCGGATCCTCGGCGGCGCCGTCCCCGTCCTCGGCACCGGGGCGGGACACGACGCCGGAATCCTCTCCGCAGCCGTCCCGACGGCGATGCTGTTCGTACGCAACCCCACCGGCGTCTCCCACTCCCCGCGGGAATTCGCCGCCGAGGACGACTGCGTGGCGGGCGTCCTCGCCCTCGCCGACGTACTGGAGGGCCTGGCGTGCCGCTGACCGCGCACAAGACGTACTGGCTGGAGCACGCCTGGCTCGGCACCCATGTCGAGCCGGGCGTCGCCCTGGAGGTGGGCGGCGACGGGC
This sequence comes from Streptomyces sp. NPDC043680, assembly GCF_056436685.1. Taxonomy (NCBI): domain Bacteria; kingdom Bacillati; phylum Actinomycetota; class Actinomycetes; order Kitasatosporales; family Streptomycetaceae; genus Streptomyces; species Streptomyces sp. NPDC043680. The sequence goes on from NZ_JBWKCE010000024.1 coordinate 43,961, forward strand.
GGATCGCCGCCCTGCGCACCGGCGCCGAAACCCCGCCGCCCGGTGCCGAGGTCCTGCGCGGGCTCACCCTGCCCGGCCTCGCCAACGCGCACAGCCACGCCTTCCACCGGGCGCTGCGCTCCCTCGTGCAGGTCGGCTCCGGCACCTTCTGGACCTGGCGCGAGTTCATGTACCAGGTCGCCCAGAACCTCACCCCGGAGCGCTACTTCGCGCTGGCCCGCGCGGTGTACGCGGAGATGGCGCTGGCCGGCGTCACGAACGTCGGCGAGTTCCACTACGTCCACCACGCGCCCGGCGGCACCCCCTACGCCGACCCGAACGCCATGGGTGAGGCCCTGATCGAGGCCGCCGCCGAGGCGGGCATCCGGATCACCCTCCTCGACACCGCCTACCTGTCCGCGGGCTTCGGCGAGGCGCCCAACGCGCACCAGCGGCGGTTCAGCGACGGCACCGCCGAGGCCTGGGCCGAGCGGGTCTCGGCCCTCAAGCCCCGCGAGCACGCCCTGATCGGCGCGGCCGTCCACTCCGTGCGCGCCGTGCCGGCGGGCGAGCTGGCCACGGTCGCCCGCTGGGCCGAGGAGCGGCAGGCCCCCCTGCACGTCCACCTCTCGGAGCAGACCGCCGAGAACGAGGCCTGCCTGGCGGCCCACGGCCGGACCCCGACCCAGCTGCTCGCCGACCACGGCGTGCTCGGACCGCGCACCACCGGCGTCCACAACACGCACCTGACGGACACCGACATCGGGCTCCTCGGTGCCAGCGCCACCGGCACCTGCATGTGCCCCACCACCGAACGCGACCTCGCCGACGGCATCGGCCCGGCCGGCCGGCTCCAGCGGGCCGGCAGCCCGCTCTCCCTCGGCAGCGACAGCCACGCGGTGATCGACCTGCTGGAGGAGGCCCGCGCGATGGAGCTGAACGAGCGCCTGCGCAGTCGGACCCGGGGCCACTGGACGGCGAACGCCCTGCTCACCGCGGCCACAGCGGACGGGCACGCGGCCCTCGGCCGGCCCGACGCGGGCCGCCTGGAGCCGGGGGCGCTCGCGGACTTCACCACCATCGCCCTGGACTCCGTACGCACGGCCGGTCCGCTGCCGCGGCTGGGCGCCGAGACCGCGGTCTTCGCGGCCTCCGCAGCGGACGTCCGCCACACGGTGGTGGGCGGCCGCCACGTGGTCCGCGACGGCGCGCACACCCTGGTCCCCGACGTCCCGTCCGTCCTCGCCGACGCCATCGCGGCCCTCCGCTGAAGATGCGGGCAATCGTCCCGCAGGGCGGGACGGGCGGGCGCACCGGGACCACCGGCGTGCAGCCGAAACCCGCAGCGACCACCGGCCCGCACTTCGCCGCCGACCCCCGGAGACTCCCATGACCACCACCCTCATCACCCACATCGGCAGCCTCGTCACCAACGACCCCGCCCTCGGCGACGGCAGCCCCCTTGGCCTCATCGAGAACGCCGCCCTCGTCGTCGAGGACGACAAGATCGCCTGGGTGGGCCCGGCGGCCGAGGCCCCCGCCGCCGACGGCGTTTTCGACGCCCAGGGCCGCGCCGTCATTCCCGGCTTCGTCGACTCCCACAGCCACCTGGTCTTCGCCGGCGACCGCACCGCCGAGTTCAACGCCCGGATGTCGGGCCGCAGCTACACCGCCGGCGGTATCCGCACCACCGTCGCCGCCACCCGCGCCGCCACCGACGCCGAGCTGGAGGCGAACCTGGTGCGCCACCTCGACGAGGCCCGCCGCCAGGGCACCACCACCTTCGAGACGAAGTCCGGCTACGGGCTGACCGTCGCCGACGAGGCCCGCGCCCTGCGCATCGCGGCCGCGCACACCGAGGAGGTCACCTACCTCGGCGCGCACATCGTCTCCCCCGACTACGCCGACGACCCCGCCGGCTACGTCGACCTCGTGACCGGCGCCATGCTCGCCGCCTGCGCCCCGTACGCCCGCTGGGTGGACGTCTTCTGTGAGAAGGGCGCCTTCGACGGCGACCAGGCCCGCGCGATCCTCACGGCGGGCGCCGCCGCGGGCCTGCTCCCGCGGGTCCACGCCAACCAGCTCAGCCAGGGCCCGGGCGTGCAGCTCGCGGTGGAGCTCGAAGCGGCCTCCGCCGACCACTGCACGCACCTCACCGACGCCGACGTGGACGCCCTGGCGCAGGCCGCGGGCACCACGGTCGCGACCCTGCTGCCCGGCGCCGAGTTCTCCACCCGCGCCCAGTGGCCCGATGCGCGCCGGCTCCTCGACGCGGGCGCCACCGTCGCCCTGTCCACGGACTGCAACCCGGGCTCCTCCTACACGAGTTCCATGCCGTTCTGCATCGCGCTCGCGGTCCGGGACATGGGCATGACCCCCGACGAGGCCCTGTGGTCCGCCACCGCGGGTGGTGCCCGCGCCCTGCGGCGCACCGACATCGGCACGCTCACCCCCGGCGCCCGCGCCGACCTCGCCCTGCTGGAGGCCCCCAGCCACGTCCACCTGGCCTACCGGCCGGGCGTCCCGCTCGTCTCGGCGGTCTGGCAGAAGGGCGTCCGAGCGGCCTGATCCGGGGCCGTCCCCTCCCGCCTGATCCCGCATGTCCTTTGTCTTCCCTCCGTAAGGTCCCGGGCGTACCTTGAGCCACCGATCTGATGTGTCGTCAGTAACTTGTGGCCCGAGGGGAAGACGAAGGTGCCCAACCGGAAACGCTCCACCGCGCTTGCGCTGGCGTCCGCGCTGGCCGGATCGGCGGTACTGCTGACCGCCCCCGCAGCCCGTGCCGACGTCGTCGACGTCGCCTACGACTGCAAGACCCCCATCGGCGACAAGTCGGCGGTCTCGCCCATCGACATCAAGGCCGTCAAGGAGGGCGACGGCTACAAGCTGACGATGTCCTTCCAGAAGGGCGTCTCATCCAGCCCCGTCGAGCTCGGCAAGGGCGCGATGAGCCCCAGCGCCGTCGTCCTCACCGGCGGTGCGGACAAGGTGTCCGTGCCGGTCTCGGGGCCGCCCAACCCCGAGGCCGTGCCCGCCGACACGCCCATCAAGATCACCGACCTCTCGGGCACCTACACCCCCAAGAAGAGCGGCAAGGTCACCTTCACCGCGGGCGTGCTCACCATCAAGGCCCTGGGCACCACCACCACCTGCACGCCCGGCAACAGCCCCAAGCCCTCCCTGGAACTCGACGTCACGGCGGCCGCCGGCGCCAAGGACACCACCGGATCCGGCGGCGCCACCACGGGCGACACCCTGCCCCAGACCGGGCCCGCCGACTCCGCCCTCGCCCTCGGCACCCTCGGCGGCACCGTGCTGCTCACCGGCGCCGCCGGCATGCTCTGGCTGACCCGGCGCGGCCGGCGGGCCCGGTCCTGAACGGAGCGCCCCCGGCCATGCCCGTGCCCTGCGCCCGTACGCACCTCGCCCGCCTCCTGATCCTGTTCCTGCTCACCGCGGTGGCGGCCGCGCCCGCAGGTCCCGCCGCGGCCGACGAGCCCGGCTGGACCGCCGAGCCCGCGGCGGGCACCACCGGCGCGGCCCGCCCGTACTTCTACCTGGCGGGCGCCGCCGGCACCGTGCTGGAGGACCGGGTGGCCCTGTCCAACACCACCGACCACGAGCTCACCCTCACCCTGCGCGGGGCCGACGCCTACAACGAGGCGGACGGCGCCCTCGCGGTGCGCCCCACCCGGCAGTCGACGGGCGCCGGTTCCTGGATCAGCTTCGGCGCGGCCACCACCGTGCGGATCCCGCCCCGGACCCGCGCCGTGGTCCCCTTCACCGTCACCCTGCCGCCCGCCTCCCCGCCCGGCGACCACCCCGCCGCCGTGGTCGTCACCGAAGCGGGCCGCGAGACAGGGGTACGGGTCCACCTGCGGGTCGGCGGCCCGACGCTGGCCGCCCTCACCGTCGAGGGCGTCTCCGTCCGCGGCCGGGGCGCCGGGGCGCAGGTCGCGTACACCCTCGTCAACCGCGGCAACGTGGTCCTCGCCCCGCAGCTCTCGATCCGCGCCGAGGGCCTCTTCGGCGAGGTCCCCGGCCGCAGCGCCCGCGCCGTCCCGGTGGAACTGCTCCCCGGCCAGCGGGTCCGGCTGACCGAGCCGTGGCCCGGGGCGCCGGTCCTCGACGACGTGGACCTCACCCTCACCGTCACCGCCCCCGGCGCGGCCCCGGCCACGGCCACCGCCTCGGCGTGGTTCGCGCCCTGGGGGATCGCCGCGCGGACCGGCGCCGGGCTGCTCGCCCTCGCCGGGCTCGCCCTGGCCGCACTGCTCCTCGTACGCAGCCGGCGCACCCGCCGGGAGCAGCCGGTGGCGCCGGCCCGGGAGGAACGGACACCGGAACACGAGCTGACGGGAGCAACCCCGTGACCGGCAGGCTCAGGACCCGGCTCGCGGCAGGGCTGGCGGTGTGCCTCCTGGCGCTGGCAGGGGGAGGCTGGAACGCGGGCCCGGCCGGTGCGGCCGAGGACAAGCCGGGCGTCGCGCTCTCGCTCCAGGAGGCCGCGAAGGGCACCGAACTCACCGTCACGGGCAGCGGATGGCACGCCAGGACGCTGGTGATGGTGCTGCTCTGCGGCCAGAACATGATCGGCGGCACGAACAGCTGCGCCAACGCCGACGGGACCGCCGTCTCGGCCGGCGACGACGGCCGCTTCACCGCCCGGCTGCCCGTGGTGGCCCCGCCCAGGCCCTGCCCGTGCGTCGTGAACGTCACCTCCGTGGGCGGGGACCAGTCCACCGTCGCCGTACCCCTGAAGATCACCGACCATCCGGTGGCCGAGTTGCCCGCCGAGTCCGGCACCGCCCGTCTCGCGATGCTCACCGGGGTCCGCCTCAAGGGCGAGGACGGCGTGCTGACCTGGTTCGGCGCCCCGCCGACCCGCACGTTCACCGTCACCGTCGGCAATCTCGGCTCCGCCCCCGTCAAGGACCCCGTCTTCCAGCTCGGCACGGCCCACGGGGTGTTCGCGCCGCAGTGGGACGAGGTCCGGTGGAAGGGCACGATCCCGCCGGGCGGCAAGGCGGAGGTCCGGCTCGACGTCAGCCTGTCCGCGGGCGCCCACGGCGACTACACGGTCTCCCTCAAGTACGGGGACACGGTCGTCGCCACGCAGCCGTGGGGCGTGGACCGCCCGTACGGGGTCCTGCTGTTCTGGGGCCTGCTCCTGCTGGTGGCGCCGGCCGCGGTCTTCCGTACCGGCATGGCCGTCGTCGACCGGGTCCGGCCGCGCACCGCAGGCGCGGGCGGACGCCACCGGGCCGAGGCGGCAGCCGGTGCAGGCGCCGGCGCCGGGGAGAGCGGGGCCGGGGAGACCGGCGCGGATCCCGAGACCCCCACGGCGGTCCTGCCGTGGTTTACACCCCACTCCTCTCAGTCACCACCGTCACCACAGGCGTCCGCACCGTCTGAGAACACTCCGACGACGAAGGGACATTCGTGAAGACCCAACGGAGGGTGAGCGCGGCCGCGGTCGCGCTGCTGTTCGGCGGCGCGGGCATCCTGCTGGCGGCAAGCCCCGCCCAGGCGGCCGACGTCTCGTACAAGGTGGAATGCATCCCGCCGGCGGGCGGCGGCGGCCCGGTCCAGGGGACGAACACCGTCTCCATCACCGCGCCCGCCACCGCGAAGGTCGGCGACGAGGTCGAGGTGGTCTGGAAGACCGTCAAACCGGCCTCGAACAACACCGATCTCATGGACCTCGGCAAGGACACCGTCAAGCCGACCGGCTTCGTCCAGTTGGGCGGGGCGCTCGGCGGGGAGGCGAAGCTGGAGGGCGAGCGCAAGAACCCGCCCATCCCGAAGAAGGCCCCCATGGTCATGTCCGACATGAAGGGCAAGATCAAGCTCACCAAGGCCGGGGACGTCACGCTCACACCCGGCAAGTACGACGTGGACTTCAGCGGGTTCGTCACGCACTGCTCGCCGAAGGAGACGGCCGCGGTCGGGGCCACCATCAAGGTCACCGAGGGCGGCGGCTCCACGTCCGGCGGCTCCACCTCCGGCGGCTCCACCTCCGGCGGCTCCACCTCGGGCGGTTCCTCCGGCGGCAGCACCTCCTCGGGCGGCAGCACCTCCGGGTCCACCACCGGCGGCGGTGGAGGCCAGACCGACTTCCCCGGCAAGCCCGTCGAGGTCGCCTTCGACTGCGGCGCGGTCGTCCCCGGCGGCATCAAGACCCCGGTCACGATCAACGCCAAGAAGAACGGCGGCGGCTACGACCTGACCGTCAAGACCGCCAAGGGCGCCATGGCCAGCCCCATGGCCCTGCCGGCCGGGGCCCTGAAGCCCTCGATGAACATCAAGCTCGGCGGCGCCGACACCGGCACGGTCAAGGTCACCGGCCCGGCCAACGCCGAGCCGATCCCCGACAAGGCCCCGGTCAGCCTGAGCGACATGACCGGCACCTACACGCCCGGCAAGACCGGCAAGGTGACGCTGAGCCCGGACCAGCTGACCATCGACGTCACCATGGCCCCGGGGTCCACGCCCATCAACGTCCCTTGCAAGGCCGTCAGCAGCGGCGTATCGCTGGAGCTGGACACCACCGCCCAGCCCGGCGGCTCCGGATCGCCCTCGACCACCGGCTCCACCTCCTCCTCGGGCGGTCTCGCCGAGACCGGCGGCGAAGAGGGCGGCATCAAGGCCCTGGCCCTGGTCGCGGGCACGGTGATCCTGCTCGGCGGCGCCGTCTTCACCTTCACCCCCTGGCGCCGCCTGCGCGGCACGCGCTGAGCCCGGGGCAGCGGGAACGGCGGCGGGAACGACGAAGCGGCCCGGCACACCAGGGGTGTGCCGGGCCGCTTCACGCGCCGAGGGGCCTGCGTCAGTGGACGTCGCCCATCAGGGCCTGGACCTTCTTGCGGTAGGCGTACACCGCGAAGCCGGCCAGGGCCGCGGCGGCCGCCTGCAGGGCGATCACGCCCAGACCGTTCAGGTCCACCCCGCCGATGGACAGGAGGCTGGTGATGCAGTCGCCGGCGGTGACCGCGAGGAACCAGACACCCATCATCTGGGAGGCGTACTTCTGCGGGGCCATCTTCGTGGTGACCGAGAGGCCGACGGGGGAGACGCACAGCTCACCGATGGTCTGGATCATGTAGATCGAGACGAGCCACATCGGGGAGACCTTGGCGTCGCCGCCCGCCATGTTCATCGGGATGATGAAGACGAAGAAAGAGGCACCGATCAGGACCAGGCCCATCGCGAACTTCACGATGGTGTTCGGCTCCTGGTTCTTACGGGCCAGCCACACCCACAGCCAGGCGAAGACCGGGGCCAGCGCCATCACGAACAGCGGGTTCAGCGACTGGTACCAGGTGGCCGAGAAACCGAGGCCGAAGACGGTGTCGGCGGTCTTGTCGTCGGCGAACAGGGAGAGCGTGGAGCCACCCTGGTCGTAGATCATCCAGAAGACGGCGGCGGCGATGAAGAACCAGATGTAGGCCGTCATCTTCGACTGCTCGGTCGAGGACAGGTCCTTGTCGCGCTTGATGCGCACCAGCACGGCGATCGGGATGAACAGACCGGCCAGGGTCAGCGGGACCAGCGCCCAGTTCAGCGTGTAGGCACCGAGGGCCACCACGGCGCCGTAGAAGACGGCGATACCGGCGACCGCGAGGGCGACCTTGGTGAGGACGGCCTTGCGCTCCTGCGGCGTCAGCGGGTTCGGGACCTCGCTGCTCTTCGGGCTCAGGTGCTTGGTGCCGAGCAGGAACTGGGTGAGACCCAGGGCCATGCCGGCGGCGGCGAGGGCGAAGCCCAGGTGCCAGTTGTGCTCCTTGCCGACCGTGCCGACGACGAGCGGGGCGACGAAGGCACCGAGGTTGATGCCGATGTAGAAGAGCGTGAAGCCGCCGTCACGGCGCGGGTCCTCGGGGCCGTCGTACAGGTGGCCGACCATCGTGGAGATGTTGGCCTTCAGCAGACCGGAGCCCGCCGCGACGAGGATCAGACCGACGAAGAACATCGCCTGGCCCGGCAGGGCCAGCGACAGGTGGCCGGCCATGATCACGAAGCCGGCGATGGCGACCGTCTTGCGGGCACCCCAGACGCGGTCACCGAACCAGCCGCCCGGCATGGCCATCAGGTAGACCATCGAGACGTACACGGAGTAGATCGCCGTGGTCGTGGCCGCGGTCATCGCCAGACCGCCGCCCTGGCTTCCCGTCGCGGCGTCGGCGCCGCCCGAGACCAGGTAGTACACGAGGAGTGCACGCATGCCGTAGTAGGAGAAGCGCTCCCACATCTCGGTCATGAACAGAGTGGCCAGGCCACGGGGGTGGCCGAAGAAGGTCTTCTCGGAGGCCGGAGCCGCCGGGTCCTTCGTCAGGCTGGAAGCCATGGTCGATCCTTGCTTGCTCGGGACGCCTCGCTTCGTGAGCGGAACAGCGCCCGGTGGGGGGTTGGCCGGCACCGGCGACGGGCGACCCACCCCACGCCCTGGGGTCCGTCCCCGCCTGTACGGCGGAGACGAGGGAGCATCCGTAACCGGGATCCACGCTTCGTCGCACACCTCGCGCGCGAAGCCCGGCCCACAGGTCATTCACTGTCATCAAGCCCGGCCACGTCAGTCCGCGGACTGCCCGGACCGGTCAGGACAGAAAGAGAGACCCTCGGCGCGCTTTTCGGCACAAAGGTCTCAGAGGTAGTGCATCAGGCGTCTCGCCACCATACGACACGACACGGCGGCATATGAAAGGACTTGAGACATGGATCACAGGCCTTTCGGGAACCGTTTGGTCACATTCGAAGGCCGCCCCTTGCCATAAGACCAGATCGGCAGGGGTGTGCACGCACGACCCTGCTTTCAGCCGCTGCGGACTACCATCACCCACATGACGCGTGTACTGCTCGCCGAGGACGACGCATCCATCTCGGAACCCCTGGCCCGCGCCCTGCGCCGGGAGGGGTACGAGGTCGAGGTCCGGGAGGACGGCCCCACCGCCCTGGACGCCGGACTGCAGGGCGGCGTCGACCTCGTCGTCCTGGATCTGGGCCTGCCGGGCATGGACGGCCTGGAGGTCGCCCGACGGCTGCGCGCCGAGGGCCACGGCTTTCCGATCCTGGTCCTCACCGCCCGCGCGGACGAGGTCGACACCGTCGTCGGCCTGGACGCGGGCGCCGACGACTACGTGACCAAGCCCTTCCGCCTCGCCGAACTGCTGGCCCGGGTACGGGCCCTGCTGCGGCGCGGCGCCAACGAGGCCAGCCAGGCCCCCGCCACCCACGGCGTACGGATCGACGTCGAGTCGCACCGCGCCTGGATGGGGGAGGAGGAGCTCCAGCTCACCGCCAAGGAGTTCGACCTGCTGCGGGTCCTGGTGCGCGACGCCGGCCGGGTCGTCACGCGCGACCAGCTGATGCGCGAGGTGTGGGACACCACCTGGTGGTCCTCCACCAAGACCCTCGACATGCACATCTCCTGGCTCCGCAAGAAGCTGGGCGACGACGCCGCCAACCCCCGCTACATCGCGACCGTCCGCGGCGTCGGCTTCCGCTTCGAGAAGAGCTAGTGCCACCAGCGTCCGAGTGGACCCGAGCAAAAATGAGCACCACTGAGCCATGCGCCGCCGCCTGATCCAGTCCACGCTCGCCGTGGTGCTCGTCGTGATCGCCGTCTTCGGGGTCTCCCTCGTCATCGTGGAGACCCGGACGATCACCAGCAGCGCCCAGGACCGCATCGAGTCCGAGGCGCTGCGCCTCGTCGGCAGCGTCGAGGCGGACGTCCTGGAGCGCAAGCCGATCGACGCGCAGGCCCTCGCCGAGCAGCTCGACGCGGGCCGCTACGCCCGCATCACCGTCCCCGGCCGGCCGGCCGTGGAGGTCGGCGAACGGATCCCCGACAGCGTCATCCGGGGCACCGCGAAGGGCGAGCAGGGCGAGACCGTCGTCGTCGAGGCCTCCCGCTCCACCGTGACCAAGGAGGTGGGGCGGACCCTCGCCGTGGTCGGCGCGGTGGCCCTGCTCGCGGTGGTGGCGGCCGTCCTGCTGGCCGTACGGCAGGCCAACCGGCTGGCCTCCCCCCTGACCGACCTCGCCGAGACCGCCGAGCGGCTGGGTTCCGGCGACCCGCGGCCCCGGCACAAGCGGTACGGGGTGCCCGAGCTGGACCGGGTCGCCGACGTACTGGACTCCAGCGCGGAGCGGATCGCCCGGATGCTGACCGCCGAGCGGCGCCTGGCCGCGGACGCCTCGCACCAGCTGCGGACCCCCCTCACCGCCCTGTCGATGCGGCTGGAGGAGATCACGGTCACCGAGGACCTGGCGACGGTACGGGACGAGGCGAGCATCGCCCTGACCCAGGTGGAACGGCTCACCGATGTGGTCGAGCGGCTGCTCACGAACTCCCGGGACCCGCGGACGGGCTCCGCGGTGCCCTTCGACCTGGACGAGGTCGTCAAACAGCAGGTGGAGGAGTGGCGGCCCGCCTACCGCAGCGCGGGCCGGGCCATCGTGCGCTCCGGCAAGACCGGCATCCGGGCCGTCGCCACCCCGGGCGCGGTCTCGCAGGTGCTGGCGACCCTGGTGGAGAACGCGCTCATGCACGGAGGCGGCACCGTCGCCCTGCGGACCCGGGTGATCGGCAACCAGGCCGTACTGGAGGTCACCGACGAGGGGCCGGGAGTCCCGCCCGACCTCGGCAACCGGATCTTCGAGCGGGCCATCAGCGGCCGCAACTCCACCGGGATCGGCCTGGCCGTGGCCCGGGACCTCGCGGAGGCCGACGGGGGGCGCCTGGAGCTGCTGCAGACGCAGCCGCCGGTGTTCGCACTGTTCCTGAGCCGGACCGCGCCGGAGCGCCCGGAGCCGGAGGAGACGGTCCGCTGAGGCCGGACGGCCCTACTTGCCCGCGGGCTCCGGGGCGAGCGCGGGCTCCGCGGAGAGCGCGGAGTCCTGGTGCCCCGCGACCGCGGCGGCGGCCTCCGGCGCGGGCAGCGCCTTGAAGACCCAGGTCCGGTACGACCAGAAGCGGAAGACGGTGGCCGTGCCGATGCCGACGAACTTGCAGACGTTGGTGGCGAGCGGGCCGTCCCAGCCGAAGCCGTAGGTGGCCGTGTAGAGCACGCCGTTCTCGATGACCAGGCCGATCACGCTGAAGGCCACGAACAGCGGCAGCTCGCGGGAGCTGCCGGAGTGGGCGCGGTCACGGTAGGTGAAGTACCGGAACCCGATGTAGTTGGTGATGATGGCCACGACGGTGGCTATGACGCTCGCCCGCACCACCTGCAGGTCGGTGGTGTGCCGGATCAGGTTGAAGACGCCCAGGTTGACCAGCACGCCCAGGCCGCCGACCGCCCCGAACTTGGCGACCTCCCGTACGAGACCGCGTACCCGTTCGAGGGCGGATCCCTGCTCCGGCGCGCTCATGTGATGGATCAGTCCCGTCGTCGGCGCCCCCCGGGCCGGGCGGCGTCTCGTCTGTCTCGGTCAGCCACCCATGCTAAGTGTCGCCCCGGTGGGCCGTCCGTGCCTTCGCACACCGTGCGACGCACGGCACACCGGGAGGATGAGACGAGCCACATCGGCGAGTACGGGCCAGGGCCCGGTCCGGATGGCGGAATACCGGCGGATACTCTGGAGGGGTGACGTTCCCGGTAGTCGGCATGGTCGGCGGCGGACAGCTCGCCCGCATGACCCACGAGGCGGGTATCCCCCTCGGCATCAGATTCAAGCTCCTCAGTGACACCCCACAGGACTCGGCGGCCCAGGTCGTGAACGACGTCGTCATCGGCGACTATCGCGACCTGGAAACGCTGCGCGCCTTCGCGCGCGGCTGCGACGTGATCACCTTCGATCACGAGCACGTACCCACCGAACACCTGCGGGCCCTGGAAGCGGACGGCATCCCCGTCCGCCCGGGGCCCGACGCCTTGGTGCACGCCCAGGACAAGGGGGTGATGCGCGCCAAGCTCGACGAGATCGGCGCGCCCAGCCCCCGCCACCGGATCGTGAGCGATCCGGCGGACGCGGCCGCCTTCGCGGAAGAGGTGGGCGGCTTCCCCGTCATCCTCAAGACCGTGCGCGGCGGCTACGACGGCAAGGGTGTGTGGGTCGTGCGGTCCGTGGAGGACGCGCAGGCCCCCTTCAAGGCGGGCGTCCCGGTCCTGGCGGAGGAGAAGGTCGATTTCGTCCGCGAGCTCGCGGCCAACATCGTCCGCTCCCCGCACGGCCAGGCCGTGGCCTACCCCGTGGTGGAGTCCATCCAGGTCGACGGCGTGTGCGACACGGTGATCGCCCCCGCCCCGAACCTCTCGGAAGCCCTCGCGGGCGAGGCCCAGGCCCTCGCCCTGCGCATCGCCCAGGAGCTCGGCGTGACCGGGCACCTGGCCGTGGAGCTGTTCGAGACCGCCGACGGGCGGATCCTGGTCAACGAACTGGCGATGCGCCCGCACAACAGCGGCCACTGGACCCAGGACGGTGCCGTCACCTCCCAGTTCGCCAACCACGTCCGCGCGGTCCTGGACCTCCCCCTGGGCGACCCGCGCCCCCGGGCCCGCTGGACGGTCATGGCGAACGTGCTCGGCGGGGACTACCCCGACATGTACGCGGCGTACCTGCACTGCATGGCCCACGACCCGCAGCTGAAGATCCACATGTACGGCAAGGACGTGAAACACGGCCGCAAGGTCGGCCACGTCAACACCTACGGCGACGACCTGGACGATGTGCTGGAGCGCGCACGTCACGCTGCCGGCTACCTCAGAGGAACGATCACCGAATGAGCACCGCTACCGCAGGTCCCGTCATCGGCATCGTCATGGGCTCGGACTCCGACTGGCCCGTCATGGAGGCCGCGGCCCAGGCGCTGGACGAATTCGAGGTCTCCTACGAGGTCGACGTGGTCTCCGCGCACCGGATGCCGCGCGAGATGGTCGCGTACGGGGAGCAGGCAGCCGACCGCGGCCTGAAGGCGATCATCGCGGGCGCGGGCGGGGCGGCCCACCTGCCCGGCATGCTCGCCTCGGTCACGCCGCTGCCGGTCATCGGCGTCCCCGTCCCGTTGAAGTACCTCGACGGCATGGACTCGCTGCTGTCGATCGTCCAGATGCCCGCGGGGGTTCCCGTCGCCACCGTCTCCGTGGCCGGGGCGCGCAACGCCGGACTGCTGGCCGTACGGATGCTCGCCGCGCACGACCCGGAGCTGCTGGGCCGGATGCGGGACTTCCAGCAGGAGCTGAACGACCAGGCCACCGAGAAGGGCAAGCGGCTGCGTGCGAAGGTGGCGGGCGCGGAGTCCTTCGGATTCGGCAAGTGAGCGCGGCCGGCGAGGCCGGGGCGGGGCGGGCGGGGGCGGGTGCGGCCGGGCGGCTGGCCGAGGCCCGCGAGCTGCTCGCCGAGCACCCGGTCGTCGACGGGCACAACGACCTGCCGTGGGCGCTGCGCCAGCAGGTGCGCTACGACCTCGACCGGCGTGACATCGCCGCCGACCAGTCCGTCCACCTGCACACCGACATCCCCCGGCTGCGCGCCGGCGGGGTCGGCGCGCAGTTCTGGTCGGTCTACGTGCGCTCCGACTACGCCGGCGACGAGGCGGTCAGCGCCACCCTGGAGCAGATCGACGCCGTCGCCCAGCTGATCGGGCGTTACCCGGCGGACCTCGCACGGGCGCTGACGGCGGACGACATGGAAGCGGCCCGTGCGGACGGCCGGATCGCCTCGCTGATGGGCGCCGAGGGCGGCCACTCCATCAACAACTCGCTGGCCACCCTGCGCGCCCTGCACCGGCTGGGCGTGCGGTACATGACGCTGACGCACAACGACACGATCGACTGGGCGGATTCGGCGACCGACGAGCCGCGCCACGGCGGTCTGAGCGACTTCGGCCGCGAGGTCGTCCGCGAGATGAACCGCATCGGCATGCTCGTCGACCTCTCGCACGTCGCGGAGACGACGATGCGGGACGCGATCGCCGTCTCCGCGGCGCCGGTGATCTTCTCCCACTCGTCGGCGCGGGCGGTCTGCGACCACCCGCGCAACGTGCCGGACGAGGTCCTGGCGCAGCTGCCCGCCAACGGCGGGGTGGCGATGGCCACCTTCGTGCCCAAGTTCATCCTCCCGGCGGCGGTCGAGTGGACCCTCGCCGCGGACGAGAACCTGCGGGCGCACGGATTCCACCCGCTGGACACCACGGCCGAGGCGATGGCCCTGCACCGGGCCTTCGAGGCCGAGCACCCGCGCCCGGTGGCGACGGCCGCCACGGTGGCCGACCACCTGGACCACATGCGGGAGGTGGCCGGCGTCGACCACATCGGCATCGGCGGGGACTACGACGGCACCGCCTTCACCCCGGCCGGGCTGGACGACGTGGCCGGATACCCGAACCTGATCGCGGAGCTCCTCGACCGCGGCTGGTCCCGGGCGGACCTGGCCAAGCTGACGTGGTCCAACGCCGTACGGGCGCTGCGCGACGCCGAAGCGGTGGCGCGCGGGCTCTCCGCGACGCGGGGGCCGTCGAACGCCGTGCTGCAGCCGGTCAGGTAGCGGGCCGCGGCACCGCACGGCGGCTGGGCCATGGGGTGTGACCTGCGGGTTTCACCCGAACGCCCCATCCGCCGGGCGGCCCGGCCGCTGCGCGTGTCACCGTGGCAGAACCCCTCTCCCTGCTGCCGCCGAGACCGGAGCGAACGCCATGGCCGACCTGCAGGACGAACCGAACGCCGGGAACACGGCCTGCACCGCCGACCCGGCCCCCCTCGGCTCCGTCGGCGCCGAGGACGTGCCCGCCGACGCGGCGGCCGGCGCCCTGGAACGGGCCGTCGAGCTGCTGGCCGTCCATCCCGTGGCGGACGGGCACAACACCCTGGTGTGGACGCTGCACCAGAGCCCGTACCACGACATCGACACCCCGGACGCGGGGGTCGACACCGACATCCCGCGGCTGCGGGCCGGCGGGGTGGGCGCCCAGTTCTGGTCCCTGATGCTGCCGCGGGAGGCGGCGTCCCCGGACCAGGTGGTCTCCGACACCCTCGAACAGATCGACGGGGCGCTGGCGCTGATGCGCCGCTATCCCGACAGCCTGTGCTTCGCGCTGACCGCGAACGACATGGCCGATGCCCGCAACCGGGGGCGGATCGCCTCGTTCCTGGGCCCGGTGCCGGGCCGTACGCTGACCGATTCGCTGGGCGCGCTGCGGGCCTTCCACGCCCTGGGCGTACGGATCCTCGCGCCGGCCGGAGCGCCCTGGGCGCGGGACGAGCTGACGGCCTTCGGCCACGAGGTCGTCAAGGAGATGAACCGGCTGGCGATGCTGGTGGACCTGACCGGGTGCAGCCCGACGGTGGCCTGCCAGCTGACCGGGGCCTCCAAGGCGCCGGTGATCGTCTCGCACACCGCGGCCGCCGCGCTGAACCCCCACCCGGGGAACGTGACCGACGAGGTGCTGCTCGCGCTGCGGGAGGCGGGCGGACTGGCGATGGTCACCTTCGACGCCGCGCAGACCGGAGACAGCCTGCACGCGGTGGCCGACCACGTGGACCACGTACGGGCCGTGGCGGGCCCGCACTGCGTCGGCCTGGGCGCCACCTTCGGCAGCGAGCCGGGCGTCCCCCGCCCGACGGGCCTGACCGACGCTTCGGGGTATCCGCGGCTGATCGCGGAACTCCTCGAACGGGGCTGGCCGGAGACCGACCTGGCCCTGCTCACCTGGGGCAACGCCCAACGGGTCCTGCGCGACGCGGAATTCACGGCCCGCGCGGCCCAGCACCGCAAGACCCCGTAGCGCCCTTTCGACGCACGGACTCCGTCCGTCGAGGTCCCCTTTTCCGACGCACCCCTCGCGCCGCTCGGCCCTGGGGGGCCTTGCGGGCTTCGGGGTGCTGCGCCGGACTCCGTCCGTCGGGGCCGGGTCGGCGGTCAGGCGCGGGGGCGGCCCATCGCGCGGTAGGTCCAGTCCGCCGCGCGCCAGGTTTCCGGGTCCAGGGCGTTGCGGCCGTCGAGGATGAGGCGGTCGGTGACGACGGAGCCGAGCTCGACCGGGTCGAGGGTGCGGAACTCCCGCCACTCCGTGAGGTGCAGGACCACGTCCGCGCCCCGGGCCGCCTCCAGGGCCGAGTCGGCGTAGCCGAGCGTCGGGAAGACGCGGCGGGCGTTGTCCATGCCCTTCGGGTCGTAGACGGTGACCTGGCCGCCCTGGAGGTGGATCTGCCCGGCCACGTTCAGAGCGGGGGAGTCGCGGACGTCGTCCGAGTCCGGCTTGAAGGTGGCGCCCAGCACCGCGACCCGCTTGCCGAGGAAGGCGCCGCCGACGGCTTCCCGGGCCAGTTCCACCATGTGCCCGCGGCGGCGCATGTTGATGGAGTCGACCTCTCGCAGGAAGGTCAGGGCCTGGTCCGCGCCGAGCTCGCCGGCGCGCGCCATGAAGGCCCGGATGTCCTTGGGCAGGCAGCCGCCGCCGAAGCCGATCCCGGCGCGCAGGAACTTCGCGCCGATCCGCTCGTCGTAGCCGATGGCCTCGGCCAGCTTGACCACGTCGCCGCCGGCGGCCTCGCACACCTCCGCCATCGCGTTGATGAAGGAGATCTTGGTGGCCAGGAAGGAATTGGCCGCCGTCTTGACCAGCTCGGCCGTCGGGAAGTCGGTCACCACCAGCGGGGTGCCCTCCGACATCGGCGTCTCGTAGACCTCCCGCAGCAGCTTCTCGCCGCGGTCGCCCTGGACGCCGATCACGATCCGGTCCGGGTGCAGGGTGTCCTGCACCGCGAAGCCCTCCCGCAGGAACTCCGGGTTCCACGCCAGCTCCACCTCCGCGCCCGCCGGGGCGAGCTGCGCCAGCTTCGCCGCGAGCCGCTCCGCGGAGCCGACCGGCACGGTCGACTTGCCGACCACCAGGACCGGCCGGGTCAGGTGCGGGGCGAGCGACTCGATGGCGGAGTCGACGTACGACATGTCGCAGGCGTACTCGCCGTGCTTCTGCGGGGTGTTCACACAGACGAAGTGGACGTCGCCGAAGGCGCCGACCTCCTCCCACGACCGGGTGAACCGCAGCCGCCCCGAGGACCCGGGCAGCCCCGCGACGTGCGCGGCGAGCAGCTCCTCCAGCCCCGGCTCGTACATCGGCACCCGGCCCGCGGCCAGCATCTCGATCTTCTCCGGCACCACGTCCAGCCCGAGGACCTCGAAGCCCAGCTCCGCCATCGCCGCGGCATGCGTGGCGCCGAGGTAGCCGGTGCCGATCACAGTGATCTTGAGGGGGGCCATGGGTGCTCCAGAGGTGCGGGGCCGTGTGCGGCAACCGAGCATAGTCGCGCCCGTCGCAGGGGACGCTCACAGGAGCGCCACCGCTGTCATGCAGCTCACGTGCCCCGTACATATCGCTGCGCGGACGCCGGACACTAAGATTTGGGTTACTTAACGGTAGTTAGCACATGGTTCACCTTGGGGAGTGAGAGATCTTGGCGGGTTCTGCCGACTTCGACCTGTACCGCCCGGCCGAGGAGCACGACATGCTCCGAGAGTCCGTCCGCTCGCTCGCCGAGGCGAAGATCCTCCCGTTCGCGGCCGCGGTCGACGAGGAATCCCGCTTCCCGCAGGAGGCGCTGGACGCCCTGGTCGCCAACGACCTGCACGCCGTGCACGTCCCGGAGACCTACGGCGGCGCGGGCGCCGACGCCCTCGCCACCGTGATCGTGATCGAGGAGGTGGCCCGCGTGTGCGCCTCCTCCTCCCTGATCCCGGCCGTGAACAAGCTCGGCTCCCTCCCGGTGATCCTCTCCGGCTCCGAGGAGCTCAAGGCCAAGTACCTCGGCCCGCTGGCCAAGGGCGACGCGATGTTCTCGTACGCGCTCTCCGAGCCCGACGCGGGCTCCGACGCCGCGGGCATGAAGACCCGCGCCGTGCGCGACGGGGACTTCTGGGTCCTCAACGGCGTCAAGCGCTGGATCACCAACGCGGGCGTCTCCGAGTACTACACCGTCATGGCGGTCACCGACCCGGAGAAGCGCTCCAAGGGCATCAGCGCCTTCGTCGTCGAGAAGGGCGACGAGGGTGTCTCCTTCGGCGCCCCGGAGAAGAAGCTCGGCATCAAGGGCTCCCCGACCCGCGAGGTCTACCTCGACAACGTGCGCATCCCCGCCGACCGCATGATCGGCGCCGAGGGCACCGGCTTCGCCACCGCGATGAAGACCCTCGACCACACCCGCATCACCATCGCCGCCCAGGCGCTCGGCATCGCCCAGGGCGCCCTGGACTACGCCAAGGGCTACGTCCAGGAGCGCAAGCAGTTCGGCAAGCCGATCGGCGACTTCCAGGGCGTGCAGTTCATGCTCGCGGACATGGCCATGAAGATCGAGGCCGCCCGCCAGCTGACGTACGCGGCCGCCGCCAAGTCCGAGCGCGTCGACGGCGACCTGACCTTCTTCGGCGCCGCCGCCAAGTGCTTCGCCTCCGACGTGGCCATGGAGGTCACCACGGACGCGGTCCAGCTGCTCGGCGGATACGGCTACACCCGTGACTACCCGGTCGAGCGCATGATGCGCGACGCCAAGATCACGCAGATCTACGAGGGCACCAACCAGGTCCAGCGCATCGTCATGGCGCGCAACCTGCCGTAGCGGCACCGTCGGCCGGGGGCGGCGGCGTGATTCCGCCGCCCCCGGGCTGCGAGGCCCCCCGGATGGGCTAACTTTGGACCTTCGGACTCCCGAACCGGGTGGGGAGAGGCAAATTTTGGAAGCGATCCTGCTGGTCGGGGGGCAGGGGACGCGTCTGCGCCCCGTCACGGTCAACACCCCGAAGCCGATGGTGCGCGCGGCCGGCGTGCCCTTCCTCGCCCACCAGATAGCGCGGGCGGCGGCAGCCGGCGTCACCCACATCGTGATGGCCACCTGCTACCTCGCCGAGGTCTTCGAGCCCTACTTCGGCGACGGGTCCGCGTTCGGCGTCAGCCTCGAATACGTCGTCGAGGACGAGCCGCTCGGCACCGGCGGCGCCATCCGCAACGCGGCGCAGCGCCTGACCGGCGGCCCCGACTCCCCGGTGCTCGTCTTCAACGGCGACATCCTCACCGGCCTGGACATCGCCGGCCTCGTCGACTCCCACCGGGCCGCCGCCGCGGACGTCTCCCTGCACCTGGTGCAGGTCGAGGACCCGCGCGCCTTCGGCCTGGTGCCCACCGACCCGGACGGGCGGGTGCTGGCCTTCACGGAGAAGCCGCAGACGCCCGAGGAGATCATCACCGACCAGGTCAACGCCGGCTGCTACGTCTTCCGCCGCAGCGTGATCGACTCGATCCCGGCGGGCCGCCCCGTCTCGGTCGAGCGCGAGACCTTCCCCGGGCTGCTCGCCTCCGGCGCGAAACTGCACGGCGTCACCGAGAACACGTACTGGCTGGACCTCGGCAAGCCCGAGTCCTTCGTCCAGGCCTCCGCCGACCTGGTGCGCGGCGTCGTCGCCTCCCCGGCGGTCCCCGGCCCCCGCGGGGAGGCACTGGTCCTGCCCGGCGCGAGTGTCGCGCCCGGGGCCGAGCTCTCCGGGGGCACCGTCGTGGGCGCGGGCGCCCGGATCGGGGCGGGTGCCGTGGTGCACGGCTCGATCGTGCTCGACGACGCGGTCATCGGCGCGGACACCCGGGTCCGGGCGAGCCTGATCGGTGTCGCCGCCTCGGTGGGCGCGCGTACGGTCCTGGAGGGGGCGGTCGTCGGCGACCGCGCCGTCGTGGGGTCGGACAACGAGCTGCGCGGCGGAGCCCGCGTGTGGTGCGAGGCGGAGCTGCCGCCCGCGGCGGTGCGCTTCTCCTCCGACCGCTGAACCGCGAGGGCCCCGGAGGATCTCCCCGGGGCCGTTCGGCCTGATCCCGAAGACAGCCCCTACGGGCGGCCCTGGAGCTTGGCCGAGGAGACGCGGGTCGGGGGCAGCTGCCCGTACAGGAGGCGGCCGGGGCATTCCGTGGCGAAGCCGTCGCGGTGCCCCGAGATGACGTTCATCTTGACGTTGGTGCCCTTCGTGAAGCGGTTGCCGCCGCCCGACTTGAGGGTGGTCTTGGCGCGCGGGTCGCGGTTGAACAGGCCCAGCTTCCACGCCGTCAGGCGGGCCACCGCACTCACCGCGGCCGCCGGCGGGGTGGTGCTCGTGTACGTGCCGAGCACCGCGATGCCCATGCTGTCCGTGTTGAACCCCATGGTGTGCGCCCCGAGGACCGCCTTCGCGACGCCGCCCGCCCGGCCCTCGTAGACGGTTCCGCACTTGTCGACGGCGAAGTTGTAGCCGATGTCGCGCCAGCCGAGGCTGACGACGTGGTAGCGGTACAGGCCGCGGAGCACCGCCGGGGCGTCCTTGCAGGCGTAGTTGTTGCCGGAGGCGGTGTGGTGGACGAAGGCCGCCTTGACGGTGTTCGTGTAGACGAAGCCCTTCTCGCGCAGGTTCTCGTCGGCGCCCCAGCCCTTGCGGGTGATGATCCTCGGCCGCGGGCCGATATACGGGCGGGAGGCCGCGGTGAGTTCGCCGTCGCTCGCGAGGATCGCGTCGGCGGTGGAGTCGGCCTTGTCGAGGGCGGTGATCTCGGCCGCGCCGAGCGGGGCCAGGGGGACGTTGGCGGAGGAAGCCTCCGCCATCTCCATGGTCATGCCCGGCAGGGTCACCACGTCGCCCTTGTCCTCGCCCTCGGGGTCGTCGACCGCATCCACGGCGTCCACCGCGTCCACCGCGCCGGCTGCGCCGTTCGGGCCGGCCGGGCCGTTCGGACCGGTCGCGCCGTCGGGGTCGTCCGCGCCGTCCGCGCCGTTCTTGGCGTCGACCACCGTCACCGGGTCCGTCGCGCCCGGGTCGACCAGTTCGATGCGCATGCCCGACGGGAGCCGGTGCGCGGCGGAGGCGCGCAGGCCGGGCGCCGCGGGTTCGGCCCGGACGCGGACCTCCACGGCGTCGGAGTCGCCCACCCACAGGGGGGCGGTGCTGCCGCGGACCCGGCCGGAGCCTCGCTCGGCGGCGTCCGGGTCGGCGGCGTGCTCACCGTTGTGGGTCTCCAGGTCCTGCCAGTCGGACCAGACCCCCGTCCCCGCGGAACGGGTGCGGACCTGGACGCGGCCGGACAGCTCGGTGCCCGCGTCGTCCCAGACCACGCCGACCAGCGAGAACCTCTTGACCTCGTGCGGGGCGAGGCCCCGGGTCTCGGGCAGCCGTGGCGAGGCGCTCATACCGGGTACGCCGGGAGACCGGTCGGCCGAGGGTCCCAGGGGGACGAGCGGCAGCGACTGGGTCGACCCCGCGGGGGTTACCGGGGAGGCTGCGGACGGGGACGCGGCGGCCTGGGCCGGAGTGGCGAGCGAGAGCGGCAGGGCCAGTGCGGCCGCGGTCGCGACGGCGATCGAGGAAGCAAGGAATCCACGCATGGAAGAGATGCTGTGCACGCACACCCCGGGCCGCCATTTGAGAACTGATGGCCCGTCCGGTCGGCGGGCCCCCGCGCTCGCTCGTACGGAGCAGTCGCCGACGGCCGTACGGGGGAGGGCGCCGCGTACGCTGGGCCGGGTGAACGCCACTGACCGCACCCCTGCCGACCTGCTGCGATCCGCGCTCGCCGCCGATCCGGGCCGCCCGCTCGTCACCTTCTACGACGACGCCACGGGCGAGCGCGTCGAATTGTCCGTCGCCACCTTCGCCAATTGGGTGGCCAAGACCGCCAATCTGCTCCAGGGCGACCTGGGCGCCGGGCCCGGTGACCGGCTCGCCCTGCTGTTGCCCGCGCACTGGCAGAGCGCCGTGTGGCTGCTCGCCTGCGCCTCGGTCGGGGTGGTCGCCGAGGTGGGCGGCGACCCGGCCGACGCCGACCTCGTGGTGAGCGGGCCCGACACCCTGGAGCAGGCCGCGGCCTGCTCCGGCGAGCGGATCGCGCTCGCGCTGCGTCCGCTGGGCGGGCGGTTCCCGCAGCCGCCCGCCGGGTTCGCGGACTACGCGGTGGAGGTGCCCGGACAGGGCGACCGGTTCGCTCCCTTCGTCCCCGTCGACCCGGACGGCCCGGGGCTGGTCGTCGGCGGCGAGGAGCTCTCGTACGCACGGATCGTCGAGCGGGCCCGCGAGGACGCGGCGGGGCTCGGCCTGGGCGAGGGCTCCCGACTGCTGTCGGCGCTCGGCTACGACTCCTGGGCGGGACTGTCGGCGGGCCTGTACGCGGCCCTCGCGGCGGGCGGGTCGGTCGTGCTCTGCCGGAACCTGGACCGGCTGTCGGCGGACGGCCTGGCCCAGCGGACGGAGAGCGAGCGGGTCACCCACACCGCCCGGTAGCCCCGGGCCGCCCCGGCCCTTCCGGCGCCCGGCCCGTCACGCTCCGCTACCCCTCGTCACCCACTTCGCCCAGCCGCGAACTCGGGCGATTTGTCACCCGTACGGCCCTTGACCGGGCCCTGCCCCCGGGCCGCCGCGGCATCCCGGGGGCAGGATCGGCACAGGTCGTGCGTACACCCGTACGGCCCGCAGGTCACCACACAGCCACGAGCGGTGAGGGGACGGTAAGCGAGTGACGGACAGCGCAGGCATACCCGGCAGTACCGGCGCCGCCGGAGGCTCCCCGGAGCCCCCGCGCAGCCGCCGGCGCCGACTGCTGCGCTGGATCGGGCTCGCCATGGTCCTGCTGGTGCTGGCCGGGACGGCCGCGGGCTGGTGGATCTACTCCAAGCTCGACGGGAACATCACCCAGGACACCTCCGCGGCGGCCGAGCTGGAGCGGTACGAGCGGGAGCGCCCGACGCGCCTGGCGGGCGGCTCGCAGAACATCCTGCTGATCGGCTCGGACTCGCGCTCCGGCAAGGAGAACGCCCGCTACGGGCCGGACCAGGGCACCCAGCGCTCGGACACCGCGATCCTGCTGCACCTGCCGGCCGACCGGAAGAGCGCGACGGCGGTCTCGATCCCCCGGGACCTGATGACGCGGATCCCGAGCTGCCTGACACCGGGCGGCAGCCGCACCTCCGAGCAGCTCGCGCAGTTCAACTGGGCGTTCCAGTGGGGCGGGGCCGCCTGCACGATCCGTACGGTGGAGAAGCTCACCGGGATCCGGATCGACCACCACATGGTGGTGGACTTCGGCGGCTTCAAGAAGATGGTCGAGGCGGTCGGCGGGGTGGAGGTCTGCCTCAAGCAGCCGATGAACGACCCCGAGGCCCGGCTGAAGCTCCCGGCCGGCCGGCAGACCCTGCACGGTGAGCAGGCCCTCGGCTTCGTCCGCGCCCGCTACAGCCTGGGCAACGGCAGCGACACCGACCGGATGGCGCGCCAGCAGCAGTTCCTCGGCTCGCTGGTCAAGAAGGTGCAGAGCAGCGGGGTGCTGCTGAACCCGGCGCGGCTGTACCCGCTGCTGGACGCCGCGACCTCCTCGGTGACCACCGACCCGGGGCTGGCCTCGCTGCGGGACCTGTACGAGCTGGCCCGCGGCATCAGGGGGATCCCCACCGGCCAGGTGAGGTTCCTGACCGTGCCCCGGCGGCCGTACGCGGCCAACCCGAACCGGGACGAACTCGTACAGCCCGCGGCGACCCGGCTGTTCGAGCAACTGCGGGCGGACCGGCCGCTGACGGTGACCCCGCCGAAGTCGGCGGCGCCGCAGCCGACCGGAACCGGCCGGAAGCCGGGCGCCCCGCAGGGCGCCCGCGACGGGGCGAGCCCTTCCCCGTCGGGAACCGGTACGGCCCCCGCACCCGTCCCCACCTTCACCGGGACCACCGCCGACGCGGCCGACTGCCGGTAAAACAATCGCCAAAGCGGCCCCCGAACCAGCCTCGAACCAGCCCCGAACCAAGAGGCTTGGGAGTTTTGCCCCGTTATAAGGGGAGTGGAATTTGTCACCAGCATGGTTTGGAGCAGACCGGGGCGGATAAGGTGAGCGGTCCGGTGCCCCGGCCAGCAAAGAGGCCGTGCACCAGCAGCCGGATCGTTGACCGGGCGCCTTGGGGGAGGCGCGTCGCGAGGCACCGACGGAGGATTCGAGCAACCGTGGATGCGCAAAGCCGTGGGCGGGCAGACGAGATCGACCCCGCAGACCAGTGGGTACTCAACCCCCGCACCGGCAACTACGAACTGCGACTGGACCGCTCCGCTGCGCAGCAGCAGCCCCCGGTCGCCGCTCCCCGCAGACCCTCCTCGGCCCGCCCCGGCGTGCCGGCCGGCCCCAAGCCCTCCTCGCCCTCGCCGTCCCCCGCGGTCCCCGGGCCGCGCCGCGGCGACGGCCCCCCCGGGCGGCGCACCGGCCGCAAGGGCGGCGGCGGAGGCGGGCGCCGCAAGAGGATCCTGGTCATCACCGGCGGCACCCTCGCCTTCCTGCTGGTCGCGGGTTCGGTGGGCGCGTACCTCTACTACGACCACCTGAACAACAACCTCAACGTCACGGACGTCGGGGACGCGGGCACGGGCGGGTTCAAGAAGGACCAGCCCATCAACATCCTGGTCATCGGCACCGACAAGCGCAGCGGCGCGGGCAACGAGGGCTACGGGGACGCGGAGAGCGTCGGCCACGCCGACACCACGATCCTGTTCCACGTCGCCAAGGACCGCACCAACGCGACCGCCCTGTCGATCCCGCGCGACCTGATCACGAACGTCCCGGCCTGCCCGACGAAGCAGCCGGACGGCTCGACGAAGACCGTCCCGGCCACCAAGGGCACCCGCTTCAACACGAGCCTCGGCCAGGAGGGCCGCGACCCGGGCTGCACGATGCGCACGGTCAAGGAGCTCACCGGGATCACGGTCGACCACTTCATGATGGTCGACTTCAACGCGGTGAAGGTGCTGAGCACGGCGGTCGGCGGTGTGCCCGTGTGCCTCGCCAAGCCCGTCGACGACAAGGACTCCAAGCTGAAGCTGGACGCGGGCGAGCACCGGCTCCAGGGCGAGGAGGCCCTGGCCTTCGTCCGGACCCGGCACGCCCTCGGGACCGGGAGCGACCTCGACCGCATCAAGACCCAGCAGCAGTTCCTGAGTTCGATGATGCGCGAGATGAAGTCGAAGGAAACGCTGACCAGTCCGAAGAAGTTCTTCTCCCTCGCCGAGGCGGCCACCAAGTCGCTGACCGTGGACTCGGGGATAGGGTCCATCGACAAGCTCACCAATCTGGCGGGCGAGTTGAAGGACATGAACCTGAAGAACGTCACCTTCACCACCCTGCCGGTGCTCGACAACCCGGCCGAGCCCCCGGGCAAGAAGGCGACCGTCGTCGTCCAGACGGCGCTGGCCGACCCGCTCCTGCAGATGATCCGCAGCGACGTCTCGCTCACCGAGGTCGAGCAGAAGGAGCAGGCCGCCAAGGACGCGGCCGACGCCGCGACCAAGGCCAAGCAGGACGCCCTCCTGCAGGGTGAGCGCGCCGCCGCCAAGGACGTACGGGTGGACATCTTCAACGGAGGCGGCCCCGGCGGCTCCGCCTCCACGACCCTGACCTGGCTGCAGAACAGCAAGGGCGTGACCAGGGCCAGCAACCACGGCAATGCGCCCGCCAAGGTCGACGCGACCCAGCTGGAGTACGCGCCCAACCAGGCCGACCAGGCGCGGGCGTTGGCGGACATGATGGGCCTGCCGGCCTCGGCGCTGAAGATGGGCTCGGCGGACGCCGCGCCCAAGACCCCGATGAAGCTCACGCTCGGCGCGGACTTCAAGGGGGCGGGGGTCTCGCTGACGGCGCCGCAGAAGGCGCCGGAGGACATCCAGCGGGTCGAGGCGGACAAGGCGGTCTGCGCCAAGTAGGCGGAGCACGCAGGACGGCCGGGCCCGCCCGGCCGTCCTGGCGAGCCCGAGAACGAGTACGGCGATCGACGGCCGGCCGACCACCGGCCGGTCACCGACCTGTGCCGGTACGACCGGCACACAAGACCAGAGTGATCTTGAGGGGGGACGCGTGAGGCACAGCAGCGTGCGGGGGGAGGGGGCGCCCGCCCAGACCGGCGGTGGCATATCCGGCGGTGGCGCGGAGGCGCCGGGAGCCGTTCCCCCACCGCGGAACGGCGGGGGCCGCGACGGCACGCCGCCCCGGCGGGGACGGCGGCGCATACTGCGCTGGGTCGCCTCCGTCCTGGCGTTCCTCATACTCGGGACGGCGGCGGCCGGCTACCTCTACTACCGCCACCTCAACGGCAGCATCAAGACGGACCCGCTGAACCTCGGCGAGAACAAGCTGGGCGGCTCCAAGCCCAACGCCTTCGGGCAGACCCCGCTGAACATCCTCCTCATCGGCTCCGACGCCCGTGACGACGCGGCCAACCAGGCCCTCGGCGGGGCCAAGGACACCTTCGACGGCCCGCCGCTGGCGGACGTGCAGATGCTGCTGCACCTGTCGGCGGACCGCAGCAACATGTCGGTCGTCTCGATGCCGCGCGACACGATGCTGATGATGCCGAAGTGCACCGAGCCGAACGGCAAGGTCCACCCGGCCAGCACTCGCCTCGTCCAGACCAACGAGTCCCTCAGCCGCGGCGGCCCGGGCTGCACCGTCGCCGCCTGGCAGGAACTGACCAAGATCCCGATCGATCACTTCATGATGATCGACTTCAAGGGTGTGGTGACGATGGCGGACGCCATCGGCGGCGTACCGGTCTGCGTCCAGCAGAACGTGGAGTCGCGCACCAAGGACGGCAAGGGCTCCGGCCTGAAGCTGTCGGCCGGCGAGAACGTCATCCAGGGCGAGCAGGCCCTGCAGTGGCTGCGCACCCGCTACGGCTTCGAGGACGGCACCGACCTCGGCCGCACCCACGCCCAGCACATGTACATGAACTCCATGGCCCGCGAGTTCCGCAAGAACGCCAAGCTCAGCAACCCGGTGAAGCTCAACAGCCTGGCGCAGGCGGCCATCAAGGCCATGGTCGTGGACCCCGGCCTGAACAAGATCGACAAGCTGTACGACCTCAGCGTGGAGCTCAAGAAGGTCCCCACCGGGCGGATCACGATGACCACCATGCCGTGGGTGTACAGCACCCGGGAGGAGGGCCGGGTCGAGCCTAAGCCGGGCGAGGCCGAGGACGTGTTCCGGATGGTCCGCGAGGACATCGCGCTCGACGGCAAGGGGTCCGGGAACCCGGCCGCCACCCCCTCGGCACCGGCCGCCTCGGGCTCTCCGGCGACGCCGTCGCCTTCCACCGCCCCGTCCCAGCCCGCCGCCGTCCCGGCCGCGCCCCCCGCGAAGGTCGCGGTCACGGTCCGCAACGCCACCGGAGGCAAGGACGGCAGCCAGGCCAGGGTCAAGGCCCGGGCCGACACGGTCACCTCGCTGCTGGCCGCCAAGGGCTACACGAAGGCGGCCGCCAGCGCCCAGGCCGCCGCTGAGGACACCACCGTGATCCGCTTCTCCGCCCCGGGCCAGGCGGCCGACGCGACGGCCCTGGCCACCGCCCTCGGCCTGCCGGCGAGCTCCGTGGAGAAGTCCGACGACGTCACCGGGATCACCCTGTTCGTGGGCAAGGACTGGCGGACGGGCGACGCACCGACCCCGCCGCCGCCCGCCCCGACCAAGGCCCCCGACTCCGCGCGCCCGCTCAACGGGGACAACGACAAGGAGTGCATGGCGATCCAGCCGGGCTTCACCTGGTAGGGCCGCGAGCAGAACGCGAAGGGGCCCGGTGGTGCTGTCGGACGACAGCACCACCGGGCCCCTTCCGGGTTACGGCAGCCGGGGCTGGACCTCGGTGGTGTCGCGGCGCACGGCCGGGCGGCGGCTCGCGATGACCTTGTCCGCAAGAGCGCGCGGGCTGGTCAGGAACCCGAAGCCCCAGGACATGTGCATGGTCGCCATGGCCACCGGGATCTGCGCGCGGGCCTTGAGCGAGAGGCCCTTGCCCGCCGGGACGGAGCCGAGGCCGATCGCCGCGAGGTAGCCCGCCGGGATCACGAACGCCCACGGGGTCACGGTCGCTCCGACCACCACACCGGCTGCGATCGCGCAGACGGCGGCCGGAGAGGCGAGGTAGCGCAGGTTGATCGAGCCCGAGTGGTAGCGCGCGACCACGTGGCGCCAGCGCCCGTAGTCCTTGTACTGCTTGGCGAGCGCCCGTACGGAGGGCCTCGGGCGGTACTGGACCTTCAGCTCGGGCGAGAACCAGATGAGCCCGCCGGCCTCGCGGATGCGGAAGTTCAGCTCCCAGTCCTGGGCGCGGATGAACTCCTCGTTGTAGCCGCCCGCCTGCTCCAGCGCCTCGCGGCGGAACACCCCCAGGTAGACGGTGTCGGCCGGGCCCGCCTTGCCGCCCGTGTGGAACGCGGCGTTGCCGACTCCCAGCCGGGAGGTCATCGCGGCGGCGACAGCCTCCTCCCAGGCGTTCTCGCCCTCGGCGTGCATGATGCCGCCGACGTTCTGCGCGCCGGTCTCCTCCAGGAGGCGGACCGCGGTGGCGATGTAGTTCGGCGAGAGCATGCCGTGACCGTCGACGCGCACCACGATCGGGTGACGCGAGGCCTTGATGGCGGCGTTGAGGGCGGCCGGGGTACGGCCGGAGGGGTTCGGAACGGTGACGACGCGGGGGTCTTCGCGTACGAGCTCGGCGGCGATCTCGTCGGTGCGGTCCGTGGACGGCCCCAGCGCGATCACCACCTCCATCTCACCTGCGTACTCCTGTCCGAGGATGTGACGGACGGAGTCACGCAGGTGGCGCTCCTCGTTGAGCACCGGCATGATCACCGAGACTGCGGGCTGCTGGGCGGGCATGTGGTCCTTCACGGTCGGGTATCGGTGTCACGTTACCGCGTACGGGGGAAACGGGTGCGCGCCGCCTGATCGGTCGGGACGGACGCTGATCGTATGGGCCTACTGTTCTGACGATCTGCCTTATATGCCCGGGTCGTCCCTTTCGGCCCCTGCTGCCTCGCGGAGGTGTCCCCCGTGCCCCAGCCGCACCGACCCACCCGAACCGCCAGGCCCCCGCAGCCGCCCCGTGCGCGCCGCGGCGGTGCCCCGGCCCGGCGCCGGGGCACCGGACCCCGGTGGGGGGTACGGCTCGCGGGCGGGCTCGCGGTGCTGGTGCTGGGCTCCGGCGCCGTCGGCCACGCCGTGATGACCGGAGTGGACACCGGGATCGAGCGGGTGGACCCCTTCAAGGACATGAAGAACCGCCCGGAGGCGGGGCACGGGCTGAACATCCTGCTGGTCGGCACCGACGGCCGCGACAAGATCACCCAGCGGGACAAGCGCGAATACCGCCTCGGCGGCGACCCCTGCCACTGCACCGACACCGTGATGCTCGTGCACCTGTCCGCCGACCGCGAGCGGGCCAGCGTGGTCAGCCTGCCCCGCGACAGCTACGCGCAGCTGCCCGCCCACCGCGACGAGTCGACCGGGCAGCAGCACGGCCCCCACCCGGTGAAGCTGAACGCCGCCTATGCGGAGGGCGGCCCGCAGCTCACCGTCCGCACCGTCGAGAGCATGACCCGAGTCAAGATCGACCACTACCTGGAGGTCGACTTCACCAGCTTCATGAAGACGGTCGACGCCCTGGGCGGCGTGGAGATCTGCACCGCCAAGACCCTCCGCGACGAGAAGACCGGCCTGGACCTGCTGCCCGGAACGCACCGGCTGCGCGGCGGAGAGGCCCTGCAGTACGTCCGCTCGCGCCACGTGGACGGCGCCGCGGACCTCGGGCGGATGCAGCGCCAGCAGCGGTTCCTCGCCGCACTGGTCAAACAGGCCACCGGCAGCGGGGTGCTGCTGAACCCGGTGAAGTTCAAGGAGGTCAGCTCCACCCTGCTGAGCTCCGTCCGGGCCGACCGGGGCTTCGGCTCGGAGCAGATGCTCGCCCTGGGGCAGGCCATGCGCGAGTTCAGCCCCTCCTCCTCGGAGTTCGCCTCGGTGCCGGTCGGCGACCCCTCCTACCCGGTCAAGGGCATCGGCTCCACCGTCAAATGGGACGAGCCGAAGGCCGCGAAGCTCTTCCAGGCCCTGCGCGACGACCAGCCCCTCACACCGCCCCGCCCGCCCCGCCCGACAGGCACGTCCGCCCCTGGCCGGCCCTCCCCGCCCCCCGCGGTGCCGGTGGACGTCCCCCCGCAGCAGATCAGGGTGCGGGTGGAGAACGGCACCCGGATCGACGGGCTGGGCGGCCGCGTGGACGCCGCGCTGCGCGGCACAGGCTTCGACACCACCGGCGCCCCGGGCAACGGCGCCGGCCGCAACGTGAAGCGCACGGTGATCGCGTACGACCCGCGCTGGGACCGCTCCGCCCGTACGGTGTCCACCGCCCTGCCCGGCAGCGAGCTGCGGCCGGTGCGCGGCCAGGGGCGGACGGTGCTGGTGATCGCCGGCGCGGACTACAAGAAGGTGGTCCCGGTCCGGCCGGAGGACCCCTCGGAGGGGCCGTTCGGCGTGGTCAGCGGGGACCAGGTCGTCTGCCGCGGCTGAGCAGGCTCAGTCGTCGTCGAAGCCCTGGGCCGCCCGCTCCTCGCGCAGGGCCATGATCGCCCGGCGCCGGGCCAGCCGGTGGGTGCGGCGGATCTGCGCCTCCTGGTTGCGCCGCCGGTCCTGGTCGCTCTCGGGGAGCACGGGCGGGACCGTACGCGGCTTGCCCTCGGAGTCCACGGCGGTGAAGACGAGGTAGGCGCTGCCGACCTGGGTGGCCGGGGTCGACTCGTTCCAGCGCTCGGCGAGGACCCGTACGCCGATCTCCATGGAGGAGCGGCCGGTCCAGTTGCACTGGGCCTTCACGTGGACCAGGTCCCCGACGCGGACCGGGGCCAGGAAGGCCATCTCGTCCATGGATGCGGTCACGGCCGGGCCGCCCGAGTGGCGCCCGGCGACGGCTCCGGCCGCGTCGTCCACCAGCTTCATGATCACGCCGCCGTGCACCGTGCCGAGGAGGTTGGTGTCGTTGGCCGTCATGATGTGGCTGAGGGTGGTCCGTGAGGCGGAGACCGGCTTGCCCTGCGGGTCCTGCGCCGGTTCGCCCGGTATCTCTGTCATACGGCCACCTTAAAGGCCCGTCTTCCGGATCATGCCCGGAAGCCGTCGCGGATGCATCAGCTGTGCAACAGCACCGATACGAAGCCCTCCCGGACTGTCCTGCACCTCACGCGACCGGGCATCCTAGGCCGCATGAGTGAGTGGCCAGAAGGGCGCGGCGACGCCCGCGACGACGGGTACGGGCGCGGCAGCGCACAGGCGCAGCCGGAGGGCGCGCGCCGGATGCCGCACGTCCGGCGCCGGCAGCAGGGGCTGCCGCAGCAGCAGCCCCAGCGGCCCGCGCAGCCGCAGCAGCCCCCCGCCCGGCCGGGCCGCCCGCCCGCGTACGGGGTGCCGCCGCAGCACGCCCAGGGCCACGACTCGTACGAGGGCGGCTACGACAGCGGGTACAACACCGGCCAGGTCTACGGCACCCCCCAGCGGCCCGGCGGCCCGGGAGGCCCGGGCGGGCCACGCAGGCCGGGCGGTCCCGGCGGTCCCGGCCCCAGCGGGGACCCGCTCCACGTCGTGGCGCACGTCGACTGGCGCAGGCGGATCAAGATCGGGTCGATCGTGCTCGTCTCGGCGCTGCTGGCGACCGGTATCGGCACCTACTTCTGGGCCGACTCCAAGGTGCGCCGCGAGGTCGACCTCTCCAAGGTCATCGAGCGCCCGAAGGAAGGCGACTGCACGACGTACCTCATCGTCGGCTCCGACAGCCGCGAGGGCATGTCCGACGAGGAGAAGAAGAAGCTCCACACCGGCTCCGCCGAGGGCAAGCGCACCGACTCGATGATGATCCTGGCGTCCTGCTCCAGCGGGAACACCATGGTCTCCCTGCCGCGCGACTCCGACGTGGAGATCCCCTCGTTCGTCGGCTCCGAATCGGGCAAGAAGTACGCCGGCACGGGCAAGCACACCAAGCTCAACGCGGCCTACGCGGACGACGGCCCCGAGCTGCTCGTGCGCACCGTGGAGTTCAACACGGGCCTGCGCATCGACCACTACGCGGAGATCGGCTTCGCCGGCTTCGCCAACATCGTGGACGCGCTGGGCGGCGTGGACATGAACATCGAGAAGGGCTTCAAGGACGAGAAGTCGGGCGCCGACTTCAAGGCGGGCGAGCAGACCCTCAACGGCGAGCAGGCCCTGGCCTTCGTACGGACCCGGTACGCCTTCGCCGAGTCCGATCTCGCCCGGACGAAGAACCAGCAGAAGTTCCTGTCGACGCTGGCGAGCCAGGCGGCGACGCCGGGCACGATCCTCAACCCGTTCAAGCTCTACCCGGTCCTGGGCGCGGGCCTGGACACGCTGATCGTGGACAAGGACATGTCCCTGTGGGACATGGGCGAGATGTTCTTCGCGATGAAGGGCATCAGCGGCGGCGAGGGCGTCTCGATGAACATGCCGATCGCGGGCGAACGGGGCGGCAACCTCCTGTGGGACAAGCCCAAGATGCAGCAGCTGGTCAAGCAGATCCAGAACGACGAGAAGGTGACGGTCACCGGCAACCGCTGACCGTCACCGGCGGCACCCGCTGACCCGTACGGGGCCCTCCCCCGGGAGGGCTACGCTCAGGGGGTGGCCGGCCGATACGAACCCCTCACCCGCGCCGCCGTACGCGGCGGGCGGACCCGCGTGCCCGCGGGCAGCGGACAGCGCGCGGGAGGCGCGGCGCGGGAGCGGACGTGGACGCCCGCGGGCCCCGTGGACCTCGGCCTGATCCTCGGCCCGCTCAGACGCGGCCCGCACGACCCCACCTTCCGCACCACCCCCGACGGGTCGGTCTGGAAGACCAGCCGGACACCCGACGGCCCCGCCACCCTCCGCGTCACCTGCCCCGCCGGCACCGTCCACGCCGAAGCCTGGGGGCCCGGAGCCGACTGGATCCTCGACGGGCTGCCGCGGCTGCTCGGCGACGGCGACGACCCGGCCGCGTTCGTCCCCCGCCACCGCCTCGTCCACGCCAGCCACCGCCGCCGCCCCGGCCTGCGCCTGACCAGGACCGGCCTGGTCCTGGAAACCCTGATCCCGACCATCCTGGAGCAGAAGGTCACCGCCGACGAGGCGTACCGGGCCTGGCGCCGGCTCGTACGCCAGTACGGGGAGCCCGCGCCCGGCCCGCAGGACATGTCCGTCGTACCCGACGCCCGGACCTGGGCCATGATCCCGTCCTGGGACTGGCACCGGGCAGGCGTCGACATGAAGCGCTCCGCCACCATCGTCCGCGCCGCCCGCGTCGCCGGCCGGCTCGAAGAAGCCGCCGCCATGGAACTCCCGGCCGCGGTACGCAGACTGGAGGCCGTCCCCGGAATCGGCCCCTGGACCTCCGCCGAGACCCTCCAGCGCAGCAACGGCGCCCCCGACGCCGTCACCACCGGCGACCTCCACCTGCCCGGCATCATCGGCTACGCCCTCGCCGGCAACCGCGACGCCGACGACGCCGCCATGCTGGAGCTCCTCGCCCCCTACGCCGGTCAACGCCACCGCGCCGCCCGGCTGATCCTGCTCGCGGGACGCATCCCACCCCGCCGCCACCCGAAAATGCCGAAGACGGACATCGGCCTGCTCTGATCTTTTTCGGGCTCGGTTCGCCTCCGGGGCGCTGGTGCCGGCTCCAGGAGGGCGTACGTCCTCCAAACCGCTCGTTCCCCCCGTTTACGGGCTCGGTTCGCCTCGGGTAGACGTCGGGCGGGGGGAACAGCCGTCGGGACGGGCCGATGACGCACGCGCCCGCCGCCGGCGGCCCCCGGACGACGGATCAGCGGATCTCGATGAACTCCTCCGCAGAGCGCACCGGCCGCTCCCGCGGAGGGGCGGCGGCGTGGCCCACGGCCACCGCGCCCATCGGGTCCCAGTGCTCCGGCAGCCCCAGCACCTTGCGCACCACGTCCCGGCAGAACATCGTCGAGGACACCCACGCCGAGCCCAGCCGCTCACCGGCCAGCGCGACCAGGAAATTCTGCACGCCCGCGCCCATCGCGACCACGAACATCTCCCGCTCCGCCGCGTCCCGACGGGCGTGCCCGTAGTCGTGCGCCCCGTCCATCACCATGCACGGGACGACCAGGTACGGGGCGTCCCGCAGGACATCGCCCCGCCGCAGCCGCTTCTCGACGGACTCCGGGGACTTCCCGTCGCGCCGCAGGTCCTCGATCCAGGCCTCGCGCATCGCGTCGACCAGCTCCCGCCGCGCCGCCGCCGACTCCAGCAGCACGAACCGCCACGGCGTCGTGTGGTGCGGCGCCGGAGCCGTCACCGCCGCCGCAACCGCCCGCCGGACCGCGCCCGGGTCCACCGGCTCCGCCGTGAAGGCCCGTACCGTACGGCGCAGGCCCACGGCCTCCCGTACCG
Source organism: Streptomyces sp. NPDC043680 (assembly GCF_056436685.1). Classification (NCBI taxonomy): domain Bacteria; kingdom Bacillati; phylum Actinomycetota; class Actinomycetes; order Kitasatosporales; family Streptomycetaceae; genus Streptomyces; species Streptomyces sp. NPDC043680. Next base: position 78,132 of record NZ_JBWKCE010000024.1, read on the forward strand.
CCTCCGAGGTCCCGAGCCGGAACATGTCGTCGGCCGCGGAACGCACCAGATCCGCCGCCGTGGAGCCCTCGCCGCGCACGTGGTCCAGCCCGCGCACCACCGCCACCGGCAGCCCGGCGGCCTTGCCCTTGACCAGGTCGCCGGCCGCGGCGAGCTCGTCGGCGGTCGCGACCACCGTCGAGCTCAGCGGATTGCCGTGGGTGTCGGTACCGCCGCGCAGGTCGTCCAGGACCCGTACGCCGCTCGCGCCGATCGCCACGTCGGTGAGTCCGGCGCGCCAGGGCCGCCCGAAGGTGTCCGTCACGATCACCCCCACGTCCACACCGAGCCGCTCGCGCAGCCCCGTGCGCAGGGCGGCGGCGGAGGCGTCGGGGTCCTCGGGCAGCAGCAGGACCGTGCCCGGCTCGGTGTTGGAGGCGTCGACGCCCGCGGCCGCCATCACCAGCCCCTGCCGGTTCTCGACGATCCGCAGCGGCCCCCGGCGGGCGACCACGCGGACCGTCTCCGCGTCGATCGCCTCCTCGCGGGAATCGGCGCGGACGATCCGGCCCTCCGCCTTGGACACGATCTTCGAGGTGACCAGCAGGACGTCCCCGTCCCGCAGGTCGGGCGCCGCGTCCGCGATCAGCCCGGCGAGGTCGTCGCCGGGCCGGACCTCGGGTATGCCCGGCAGCGCCCGCACCTCGTACGAGGGCACGTGCCCGGCGCTCACCGGGAGGCCTCGGCCAGATCCAGCGCGGCCCGCGCCATCTCGGCCGTCGCGGCCTCATCGGTCATCATCAGCGGTACGGCACGGCAGGCGATCCCGGCGGCCTCCACCTCGGCGACGGCAGCGGCGTCGGCCGTGTCGACGAGCCAGCCGTCGAGCAGTCCGCCGCCGTAGTGCAGGGCGACGGCCGCGGCGGTGGACTCGACGCCGACGGCGGCGAGCACCTTGTCGGCCATGCCGCGCACGGGCGCGCCCCCGACGATGGGGGAGAGTCCCACCACGGGCGCCGCTGCGGTGGCCACCGCCTCCCTGATGCCCGGCACGGCGAGGATGGTGCCCACCGAGACCACCGGGTTGGACGGCGGGAAGACGATCACGTCGGCCGCGGCGATCGCCTCCAGCACCCCGGGCGCGGGCTTGGCCTGCTCGGCGCCGACGGGCACGACGGCCTCCGCGTCGAGCGAGGCGCGCAGCTTGACCCAGTACTCCTGGAAGTGGACGACCCGGCGTTCGCCGGTGGCGGGGTCGGTCACGGCCACATGGGTCTCGACGCGGTCGTCGGACATGGGCAGCAGCCGCACCCCGGGCTGCCAGCGGTCGCAGAGCGCCTCGGTGACGGCGCTCAGCGGGTAGCCGGCGCCGAGCATCTGCGTGCGGACGATGTGGGTCGCGAAGTCGCGGTCGCCGAGCCCGAACCAGGTGGGTCCGACCCCGTACGCCGCGAGTTCCTCCTTGACGGTGAAGGACTCGTCGGTGCGGCCCCAGCCCTGGTCCTCGTTGATGCCACCGCCGAGGGTGTACATCACCGTGTCCAGATCGGGGCACACCTTCAGCCCGAACAGGTGAATGTCGTCACCGGTGTTGCCGATGACCGTGATGTCCGCGTCGGGAACCGCCGACTTGAGTCCGCGGAGGAAACGGGCGCCGCCGATGCCGCCGGCCAGAACAACAATGCGCATGCAGACAGTCTGTCAGCCGCAGGCTGTCCGCTGAGGGGCGGTGGTCGGGCGACGGGAGGGACTGTCAGCCGCAGGCTGTCCGCCGAGGGGGCGGTGGTCGGGCGACGGGCGGGGCCGTCAGGCCGGTACGGACTCCCGCCGGGCCGGGGAGCAGCCGTGCATCGGCATCTCGGTCAGGCCGGGGAAGTACACGTGCAGGCTGACCGCCCCGTCGAGGGCGTCGTTGACGACCTCGTGGGCGTAGCCGGGGGCGAAGACGCGCTGGGCGCCGGCTGCGAGCGTGAGCGGCCCGCGCGGGCCGTGCTCGGTGAGCTCGCCTTCGAGGACGGTCAGCACGCCGGAGGAGGCCCCGTGGTCGTGCAGGCCGCTGCCCTGGCCGGGGACCCAGCTCAGCAGCCAGACCTCGTATCCGGGGCCGGTGCGCAGCCGGTGGTACCAGCGGGTGGTGGCGTCGTAGCGGACCAGGTGCTGCCAGCTCGCGCGGTCCTCGGCGATGGAGCGGGCGAGGCCGGCGAACTCGGCGACGGTGGCCGGGTGTTCCCGGGCGGGCTGCAGGAGGTGCTGGACGGAGAGGATGTCGCCGGCGATCTGGAGGTCGCTGTCGTTGTTCATCGTGGGGGAGTCCTCGACGGATGTCAGTCGTGCTGGCGGTCGCTGTGGGGGTGGCCGGAGCTCAGGGGAGCCGAAGCTCCGAAGGCATCAACAGCTGCAACAGCAACAGCGAACCTGGGCAGCGCACAGGAACCCACGAATGGGGGTCCGGGTGGCGGCTGCGGTCACTGACATGGAGACAAGGAGAGCGGGTCCGAGGTCGGACTGTCAACCCAATGTCTGGTTTGGCGCAAAAGTTTCATCTGATCCGGTTGCCCTGCGGGGAGAAAGGTTTGTGCAACGCGCGCCCGGGCACAAGGCGCTGCACGTCGCACCGTTCGCACCATCCAAACCCGACGCGCCCTCTCGTGATCGGACTGTGATCTGCGCCGCTTCTTTGGCTTGATCGCAACCACGCCGCCGAGTGGCACGTCGATTGCGGGTGAACCCGGGCGCAGTGGGACACCAACGGCATGTGTCACGATTTTTGGCGATATGAACACTTTCTGTATAGGCTTGGTTCCGCAGAGTGAATAAGGGGCCCAATAGCAGATCCCGGCTTGACTGCGCCGGAGCACCGCACTTGTAATTTCACTCGTGTCGTTACGTAGCAATGAGTAACGGCAACACCACGGGGACGCACAGACAGAGCGAGGGGCGCACATGACCGAGCTGTTTCAGGAACTGCTGGTCGAGGAGGCGGACGAAGAGCTCGGATGGCAGGAGCGCGCTCTGTGCGCCCAGACCGACCCCGAGTCCTTCTTTCCCGAGAAGGGCGGCTCCACCCGCGAGGCCAAGAAGGTCTGCCTCGCCTGCGAGGTCCGCTCCGAGTGCCTTGAGTACGCCCTCGCCAACGACGAGCGATTCGGCATCTGGGGCGGCCTGTCCGAGCGCGAGCGCCGGCGCCTGAAAAAGGCCGCGGTCTGACATCCCCCGACATATCGCCCGGCCGCGCCGGCGGTACGACGAGCCAACTCCACAAGCACGGCAAACGGTCCGCCTCCTGCACCTTCCCCGCTGGAGGCGGACCGCTGTGTTCCCAGCCGTTAGTGTGGGGCGCTGTCCAGCAGCCTCCGGGGGCACACCACCCCCGGAACTCCCCCGGACTTCGTCCGGGGGTACCCCCCACCCCCGGACCGCGGCCGGGGAGGAGCCAGGCCGGAGGGCCAGTAGAGCGATGTCCCTGCACAGCCAGTCGACGGCCTCCTACCAGGCCGGCGCCACACCCGAGTTCCCCCGGCACGTCGTCACCGCCGTCCTCGTCGCCCACGACGGCGCCCGCTGGCTGCCCAGGACACTCGCCGGGCTCCTCGGCCAGGAACGCCCCGCGCAGAACCACATCGCAGCCGACACCGGCAGCGCCGACGAATCCGCGCGCCTGCTCGGCGAGGCCCTCGGCGAGGACCGCGTCCTCCACCTCGCCCGCCGCACCGGATTCGGCACCGCGGTGGACGAGGCCGCCCGCAGCGCGGGCGTCCTCACCCCCGAGGACCTCCCGTACCTCAAGCGCCCCAGCGGCTGGGACCCCGTCAGCCGCACCTGGCGCGACGACGCCTACGACCTCCCCGAACTGCCCCACGGCGAACCCGTCCAGTGGCTCTGGCTGCTCCACGACGACAGCGCACCCGAACCCGACGCCCTCACCGAACTGCTGCGCGTCGCCGAGGAAAACCCCGACGCCGCCGTCATCGGCCCCAAACTGCGCGGCTGGTACGACAAGAAGCAGCTCCTCGAAGCAGGCGTCACCATCGCCCGCAGCGGCCGCCGCTGGACCGGCCTCGACCGCCGCGAACAGGACCAGGGCCAGCACGACCAGGTCCGCCCCGTCCTCTCCGTCTCCAGCGCCGGCATGCTCGTACGCCGCGACGTGTACGACGCCCTCGGCGGCTTCGACCGCCGTCTGCCCCTCATGCGCGACGACGTCGACCTGTGCTGGCGCGCCCAGAGCGCCGGACACACCGTCCTCGTCGCCCCCGACGCCGTCATGCGCCACGCCGAAGCCGCCGCCCGCGAACGCCGCACCGTCGACTGCGCGGGACGTACGAGCGCCAGCCCGCACCGCGTCGACAAGACCGGCGCCGTCTACACCGTGCTCGTCAACAGTTCCGGCCCCGCCCTGCCCTACGTCCTGCTGCGCCTCGTCCTCGGCACCGTCCTGCGGACCCTGGCCTACCTCGTCGGCAAGGCCCCCGGCCAGGCCGTCGACGAGTTCACCGGCCTCCTCGCCGCCCTGCTGCGCCCCGGCCGCATCCTCGGCGCCCGTCGCAGACGCGGCCGCCCCGCCGTCCCCGCGAAGGAACTGCGCCCCCTCTTCCCGCCGCCCGGCGCCACCCTGCGCGCCAACGCCGAACAACTCGCCGGGTACTTCGGCGCCGACCGCGACACCGACACCCACGCCGTCGGCCGCCACGGCGGGGCCGTCGAGTCCGGCCCCGGCGGGGACGACGCCGACTACCTGGAGATCGAACAGTTCGCCCGCCTCAAGCGGATCGCCCGCAACCCGGCGCCCGTCCTGTTCGCCGTCCTCCTGCTGGTCTCCGTCATCGCCTGCCGCGCCCTGCTCGGCGGCGGCTCCCTCATGGGCGGCGCCCTGCTGCCCGCCCCCGACAGCGGACTCGACCTCTGGCGCGGCTACACCGACGACTGGCAGCCCGTCGGCACCGGCTCCACCGCCGGAGCGCCCCCCTACCTCGCCGTCCTCGGCGCCTTCTCCACGGTGCTGTTCGGCTCCACCCAGGCCGCCCTGACCCTGCTGCTGGTCTGCTCGGTCCCGCTCGCCGGACTGACCGCCTACTTCGCCTCCCGGCCGCTGGTCGCCTCCCGGCTGCTGCGCGCCTGGGCCGCCGTCGCGTACGCCTTCCTGCCCGCCGTCACCGGAGCCCTCGCCGGCGGCCGCCTCGGCACCGCCGTCCTCGCGATCCTGCTCCCCCTCATCGCCCGCTCCGCCGTCGCCGCCTTCGCCCTCACCGGAGCCGACGGCGGCCGCGGCAGCCGGCGCGCCGTGTGGACGTACACCCTCCTGCTGACCCTGGCCACCGCCTTCACCCCCGTCGTCTGGCCGCTCGCCGCCGTCCTCGGGACGGCAGCGCTCGTACTGCGCCGCGCCGAGTGGAAGACGTACGGCCTGCGGCTGCTCGCCGTACTCACCGTCCCGCTCCTCGTCCTCGCCCCCTGGTCGCTGAGCCTGCTCACCCACCCCGGCCGGCTCCTCCAGGAGGCCGGCCTGCCCTACGGGACCGGCTCGGCCACCGCCCTCGACCTGCTCGGCATCAGCCCCGGAGGCCCCCGCGCCACCGCCGGAGTCCTGCTCGTCGGCGTCGTCCTCGCCGCACTCGCCGCCCTGCTGCGCACCGGGCGGCAGTTCGCCGTCCGCACCGCCTGGGCCACCGCCCTGGCCGCCCTGCTCCTCGCGGCCCTCACCAACCGCACCGGCTGGGCCGGCCCCGCCACCCTGGTGTACGGCCTCGCCCTGCTCGCCGCGGCCGTCCTCGGCGCCGACGGGGCCAAGGAGCGGGTCGCCGCCAGCAACTTCGGCTGGCGCCAGCCGCTCGCCGCCCTGATCGCCCTCGCCGCCGCCGCGGGCCCGCTGCTCGCCGCCGCCGGCTGGATGATCAGCGGCGCGGACGGCCCGCTGGAGCGGCGCGACCCCGTACAGGTGCCCGCCTTCGTCGCCGAGGAGAGCGGAACCCGCGACCAGGCCCGCACGCTCGTCCTCGGCGCAGCCTCGCCCGCCGCCGTCTCCTACACCCTGGTCCGCGGCTCCGGCGGCCGCCTCGGCGACGCCGAACTCGCCGCCGAGGCGGGCAGCAGCCCGCAGCTCGACAAGGTCGTCTCCAGCCTCGTCGCCGGATCCGGAGCCGACCAGAGCGACCAGCTCAGCGGATTCGCCATCCGCTACATCCTGGTCCGCGACGGCGCCCCGCCGCAGATGCACAAGGTCCTCGACGCCACCCCCGGCCTCAGCCGGATGAGCCAGCTCGACGGCAGCGCCCTGTGGCGGGTGGACCGCCAGGTCGTCCGCGCCGCCATCGTCTCCGGCAAGCCGGGCGAGGCCCCCATCCCGGTCGCCTCGGGCCCCGTCGAGGCCCACACCAATATCCCGGCGGGCGAGGCGGGCCGGGTGCTGCGCATCGCCGACCGGGCCGCCCCGGGCTGGCAGGCCACCCTCGACGGCAAGCCCCTCAAGCCCAAGACGCTGGACGGCTGGGCGCAGGGCTTCGAACTGCCCGCCGCCGGAGGCCGCCTCGACCTCGTCCACGAGGACGCCCTCACCCGGACCGCCTGGCACTGGACGCAGGGCCTGCTCGCGCTGGTGCTGCTGGTGATGGCCCTGCCGGGCCGCCGCGCCCGGCTCGACGACGACCTGCCGGAGGAGGAGGCCGAGGCCGCCGCCGAACGGTCCGCCGCCCCGGGCGAGGCCGCCGGGGAGGGCCGCCGGGCCCGCAGGCTCCGCGCGGAGGCCGAGTCCGCGCAAGCCGGGGCCGCCGCCGCGGCGGAGCCGGAGGGCGCGGTCGCCGACCCGTACGCGCAGATCCCGGCACAGGCGGTGTACGGGGAGGAGACGTACGCGTACCCCTCGTACGGCGACCAGGGCTACGGCTGGGAGCAGCCCCAGCAGCCCCAGCAGCCGCCGTACACCGTCCCGGAGCAGTACCCGTACCCGCAGCAGGACCAGGACCCGCAGCAGCCGTACGGGCAACCCGGGCAGCAGCAGTACCCGTACCCGTACTCGTACGACACCTACGGACAGCACGACCCGCGTCCGGACGGGAGCCCCCAGCAGTGAAGCGCGCACCCCTGACGCTGGCGGCGGTGGCCGCGGCCCTGGCCGCCGTCACCGGCATCGCCCACCTCGCGGTCCCGGCCGCGCCCGCCGCCGACGCCAAGACGGCAGCGGCGGCCCGGATGCCGGTGGAGCGGTCCGCGCTCGTGTGCCCGGCGCCCAGCTCCTCGGACATCGCGGAGACCACGTACACCTCGATCACCCCCGGCGCGGCGGGCGCGGGCGGCAAGGGCACCGCCCGGCTGCTCGGCGCGACCAAGGAGGCCAAGCCGGTCCTGGAGCTCAAGGAGCGCGGCAAGCCGGCCGGGGCCGCCGCCTCCGGCGCCGAGGCGCCCGCGCTGACCGGCACGGCCGACGGGATCCTCGCGCCCGGCTGGACCGCCCAGCAGACCACGAAGGTCTCGGTCGGGCGGGCGCGCGGCGTGCTCGGCCTGGGCTGCACCGCGCCGGGCACCGACTTCTGGTTCCCGGGGGCGAGCACCGCCAAGGGGCGCGAGGACTACGTGCACCTCACCAACCCGGACGACACCGCGGCCGTGATCGACATCAAGATGTTCGGCCCGGACGGGGTGGTCAAGACCGAGCCGGGCACCAGCGAGAACATCCGGATCGACCCCAAGTCCAGCAAGTCCGTCTCCCTGGCCTCCCTGGCGCCCGGCGCCCAGCTGGCCGACCTCACCGCGCACGTGACGACCCGCGCGGGCCGGGTCGGCGCCTCGGTGCAGGTGGGCGAGGAGGGGGTCGGGGCCGACTGGCTGCCGGCCTCCGTGGACCCGGCGGGCTCCCTGGTGCTGCCCGGGATCCCGGCGGACGCCACCTCCGTACGGCTGGTCGCCTTCGTGCCCGGCGAGGAGGACGCGGACCTGGGCATCAAGCTGGCCGGCCCGAACGGCTCGATCACCCCGGCCGGCAACGAGCAGCTGCACGTCAAGGCGGGCATGACGGCGAGCCTGGACCTCAAGGACGTCACCCGCGGCGAGCCCGGCTCGCTGCTGCTGGCCCCGGCGGCCGGGAAGAAGGCCGTGCCGGCGGTGGCCGCCGTCCGCGTGGTCCGCGGCAGCGGCGCCAAGCAGGAGCTCGGCTTCGTCCCCGCGACGGCGCCGGTCGGGACGCGGGCTACGGTCGCCGACAACCGGGCCGACGAGAACGCGACGGTGCTGTCGCTGACGGCGGCCGGCGGAGCCGACGCGAAGGTGAAGGTGACGGCGTCGGCGGCCACGGAGGCCGGTGAGGCGGCGGTCAAGGAGCTCACCGTCAAGGCGGGGACGACGCAGGTGCTGTCCCTGGCCCCGGCCGGGGCCAAGGGCGTGTACGCGCTCACGGTCGAGACGGTCTCCGGCGGCCCGCTCTACGCGGCCCGCACGCTGACGCTGCCGCACGAGGGCATCCCGATGTTCACGGTCCAGCCGCTGTCCGACGACCACGCGATGGTGTCGGTCCCCAAGGCCGCCCAGGACCTCACGGTCCTGACGCAGTAGCCCCGGTCGCAGACCCCGCCCGGCCCGGACCCCGGTCCTGGCCGCGGCCCGGGACCCCGGTCCTGGGCGCGGCCGGGACCTCAGTCCTGGCCGTAGCGGGGGTCCACCGTCTCCGGTGACAACCCCAGCAGCTCCGCGACCTGCTCCACCACGATCTCGTGCACCAGCACGGCCCGTTCGTCCCGTGTCTTCGACCGGATCTCCACCGGCCGCCGGAACACCACGATGCGGGCCGGCCGCCCCGGACCCGCCGCCTCCGACAGGGCCCCCAGCGGCACGGCCTCGTCGTTCCATCCGGCGTCCGGGCCGCCCGGCGGCCCCGGTACGTCGGCGACGATGAACTCCACCTCCGCCAGCTGCGGCCAGCGCCGCTCCAGCCGCTCGACCGAGTCCCGCACGAGGTCGCCGAACAGCTCCGCCCGGCTCGCCGACAGCGGCACCTGCGGCGGGGCCACCGGACCGCGCATCCCCCGGCCGTGCCGGTCGCGCCTGCGCGTGCGCGGCTCGGCAGGGGGGTCGGCGGGGAGCCCGGCAGGGTGCGCGGGCCCCTCCGGTCCGGCGGGACCGGCGGGGCCGGGAGGACCGGGAGGCAGGGGGTTGGCGGCGTCCGTCACCCCCGCAGGGTAGCCCGCAGGACCGGCCGCGCCCCGGCGTTCGCGGACCCTGCGCGCCCCACCGCGGGCACGACACGGGGGAGTGAGCGGGGGGAGAGTCGTCGCGGCCCGGTCAAGAGTGCGGTACCGTCCAACGTCGTGAGCCTTGTACGTCGCTGTTCGCGCACCGCGTGCGGCCGCCCTGCCGTCGCGACACTGACGTACGTCTACGCCGATTCGACCGCAGTCCTCGGCCCGCTCGCCACCTACGCGGAACCCCACTGCTACGACCTGTGCGCCGAGCACTCCGAGCGCCTGACCGCGCCGCGCGGCTGGGACGTCGTACGCCTCACCGACGGCTCCGCCCCCTCGCGTCCCAGCGGCGACGACCTCGAAGCACTGGCCAACGCCGTCCGCGAGGCCGCCCGCCCGCACGACCGGGCCGCCGAGGCCGGCGGCGCCCGCCCAGGGGGCGGCGCCACCGGGGAGACGCGCCGCGGACACCTGCGCGTCCTGCGTTCGCCGGACTCCTGACATGCGGATCGCCTCAAGAGCCGCCGTGCGTGCACGGTAGGTTGGCCCCACCGCACAGACCGCAGGAGGGGCAGGCAGTGGCCGCAGATCTTTCGAACATCGTCAAGGCGTACGACGTACGTGGTGTCGTACCCGACGAGTGGGACGAGTCGCTGGCCGAGCTGTTCGGCGCCGCCTTCGTGGAGATCACCGCCGCCACCGCGATCGTCGTCGGCCACGACATGCGGCCCTCCTCGCCCGCCCTGTCCGCCGCCTTCGCGCGCGGCGCCGCCGCCCGCGGCGTGGACGTCACGCTGATCGGCCTGTGCTCCACCGACCAGCTGTACTACGCGTCCGGCACGCTGGACCTGCCCGGCGCGATGTTCACCGCCTCGCACAACCCGGCGCGGTACAACGGCATCAAGCTCTGCCGCGCGGGCGCCGCCCCGGTCGGCCAGGACACCGGCCTGTCCGCGATCCGCGAGCTCGTCGAGAAGTGGTCCGAGGAAGGCGCCCCCGCCCCCGCGGCCGGCACCGTCCCCGGCACCGTCACCGAGCAGGACACCCTCGCCGGGTACGCCGCGCACCTGAAGTCCCTGGTGGACCTCGGCTCCATCCGCCCGCTCAAGGTGGTCGTGGACGCGGGCAACGGCATGGGCGGCCACACCGTCCCCACCGTGTTCGAGGGCCTGCCCCTGGAGCTCGTACCGATGTACTTCGAGCTCGACGGGACCTTCCCGAACCACGAGGCCAATCCGCTCGACCCGAAGAACCTCGTCGACCTCCAGGCCCGGGTCAAGGCCGAGGGCGCCGACCTCGGCCTCGCCTTCGACGGGGACGCGGACCGCTGCTTCGTCGTCGACGAGCGCGGCGAGGGCGTCTCCCCGTCCGCCGTGACCGCCCTGGTCGCGGCCCGCGAGCTGGCCCGCAACGGCGGCACCGGCACCGTAATCCACAACCTGATCACGTCCTGGTCCGTGCCCGAGGTCGTCCGCGAGCACGGCGGCACCCCGGTCCGCACCCGGGTCGGCCACTCCTTCATCAAGGAGGAGATGGCGAAGACCGGCGCGATCTTCGGCGGCGAGCACTCGGCGCACTACTACTTCAAGGACTTCTGGAACGCGGACACCGGCATGCTCGCCGCGCTCCACGTCCTCGCCGCCCTCGGCGGCCAGGACGGCACCCTCTCCGACCTGGTCGCCTCCTACGACCGCTACGCCGGCTCGGGCGAGATCAACTCCACCGTCGCCGACCAGGCCGACCGCCTCGCCGCCGTCAAGGCCGCGTACGGTCCGCGGGACGGAGTCACCCTCGACGAGCTGGACGGCCTCACCGCCAACACCGCCGACTGGTGGTTCAACCTGCGCGCCTCCAACACCGAGCCGCTGCTGCGCCTGAACGTCGAGGCGCGCGACGCCGCGCAGCTCGTCAAAGTCCGCGACGAGGTCCTCGCCCTCGTCCGCGCTTGATGCGCCCGTCGGGCGGGAAGGCGCCGACCGTGCCGACCCGCCCGGCAACCCACCGGCGCCGCACCGGGCCCGTGCCCGACGCCGTCGGGCCGCACCGCAGGTGACTCGGCGGTACGCTGACCTCGCCCAATCCGCATGTTCGAAGGGAAGCGCCCCATGCCGCTCGAAGCCGGCCTTCTGGAGATCCTCGCCTGCCCCGCCTGCCACTCGCCCCTTGAGGACAAGTCGGCCGACGAGACGGCGCCCGAGCTGATCTGCACCGGCCGGGACTGCGGCCTCGCGTACCCGGTCCGCGACGGCATCCCGGTCCTCCTGGTCGACGAGGCCCGCCGCCCCGCCTGAGCCACCCCCGCCGCAGACGCTGAGACCGATTCCGCAACCCTGGGTCCCTCACCACCGCCGGAGGCCGCAATGCTCGACGAGTCGCTCCTCGACGCACCGGACGATCTCGCCCGCGCCGACCGCCGAGGTCTGCTGCGCGGCGCCGCCGAAGCCGGGGCCAGAGTCCGCACCGCCGCCCGGCACGCGACCGAGGCGGGCCTCGCCGACCTGCGGCCCGACGGCCGTCCCCGGGCCGTGCTCATCGCGGGCCCCGGCACCGCCGCGGGCTGCGTGGCCGACCTGCTCGGCGCCCTCGCCGGTGCGTCCGCGCCCGTCCACCGCCTCGCGCCCACCGGGGTCGCGGCCGCCGCGGGCGCCCTGCGCTGGACGCTGCCCGGCTGGGCCGGCCCCGTCGACCTGCTGCTCCTTGCCACCACCGACGGCACCGAGCCCAGCCTCGCCACCCTCGCCGAACAGGCCTACCGGCGCGGCTGCACCGTCGTCGCCGTCGCCCCCGAGCGCTCTCCGCTCAGCGAGGCCGTTGACGGCGCGCACGGGCTCTTCGTACCGATGGCCAAGGCCCCGTACCAGGAGTACGACGAGTCCGCCGCGGCCGGCCCCGGAGCCCTGTGGGCCCTGCTGACGCCGCTGCTGCTGCTCCTCGACAAGGTCGGCCTGATCACCGCGGCCCCCGACACCCTCCAGCGCGTCGCCGACCGGCTCGACCGGACCGCCGAACGCTGCGGGCCGGCCATCGCCACGTACTCCAACCCGGCCAAGACCCTCGCCGCCGAGCTCGCCGACTCCCTCCCGCTCATCTGGAGCGAGGGCGCCGGCGCGGGACCCGCGGGCCGCCGGTTCGCCGCCACCCTCGCCGAGCTGGCCGGCCGCCCCGCGCTGGCCCACGAACTGCCCGAGGCGCTGCCCGCCCACGGGGTCCTGCTCGCCGGCGACCTCGCCGCCGGAGCCGATCCGGACGACTTCTTCCGTGACCGGGTCGAGGAGCCCCAGGCCCTGCGTGCCCGCATCGTCCTGCTGCGCGACCGGCCCACGGGAGGCCTGAGCGCCGCTCCGGCCGCACGCGAACTCGCCCTCAGCCACGACACGGCCATCAGCGAGCTCGAACCCGAGGAGGGCAGCGAGCTGGAGCAGCTCGCCGAGCTCCTCGCCGTCACGGATTTCGCCACCGCCTACCTGGCCCTGGCGACCAGGGGACACGGCTGAGCACACGACCGTGCCGGCCCTTCATCCAGGAAGACGGACGAAGATGGACCGCCTGACGAACACGATCCGCCCCTACGCCTGGGGATCCACCACCGCGCTCCCGCACCTCATGGGCGTCGAGCCCACGGGGGAGCCCCAGGCCGAGCTGTGGATGGGCGCGCACCCCGGCGCCCCCTCCCGCCTCGACCGCGGCGCAGGCGAGACCACCCTCGCCGCGGTGATCGCCGCCGACCCGGAACGCGAGCTCGGCGCGGCCACGGTCGCGAAGTTCGGCCCCCGCCTGCCCTTCCTCCTCAAGATCCTCGCCGCCGGCGCCCCGCTCTCCCTCCAGGTCCACCCCGACCGGGCCCAGGCCGAGGAGGGCTACGCCGAGGAGGAGCGCCGCGGCATCCCCCTGGACGCCGGCCACCGCAACTACAAGGACCCCCACCACAAGCCCGAGATGCTCTGCGCGCTGACCCCTTTCGAGGGACTGTGCGGGTTCCGCCCGCCCCTGGAGAGCGCCGAGCTGCTGGCCGGGCTGGAGGTCAACTCCCTCAAGCCGTACGTCGACCTGCTCCACGCCCACCCCGAGGACGCCGCGCTGCGCGAGATGCTCACCGCCGTACTGGCCGCCGACCGCGCCGAGATGGCCCGTACGGTGGCCGAGGCCGGAGCCGCCGTCCTACGCCTGGGCGGCCCGTACGCCCCGTACGCCTCGCTCGTCCACCACTTCCCCGGCGACCCGGGCGTGATCGCGGCGATGCTGCTCAACCACGTACGACTCCAGCCCGGTGAGGCCATGTTCCTCGGCGCGGGCGTCCCGCACGCCTACCTCGACGGGCTCGGCGTCGAACTGCTCGCCAACTCCGACAACGTCCTGCGCGCCGGCCTGACGCCCAAGCACGTGGACGTACCCGAACTGCTCAGGATCGTGCGGTTCGAGACCGGAGACCCGGCCCTGCTGCGCCCCGAGGGCGACGTCGAGGAGGTCTACGAGACCCCCATCGACGAGTTCCGCCTCTCCCGCTTCGTCCTCGCCCCCGGCGCCGCCCCGCACCCCCTCCCGGACACCACCCCGCAGATCCTGCTCTGCACGGCGGGCCGCCCGAAGGCGGGCGAAGTAACCCTGGGACCCGGCGAGTCCGTCTTCGTACCGGCCGGCGAAAAGGTGACATTGTCCGGTGCTGGCACGATTTTCCGTGCCACGGTCCTCGTCTGACACGGCGTCCGTACCGGCGCTCGCGGCGCCGGCTGCAACAATGTGCGGCCGTAGCGCGGCGCCCCGGCCAGGGCCGCCGAACCGAGGAAGGGACATCCAGCACCCATGAGCGCGTCGGGCGGTACCAGGGCGATCGTCGCGGCACTCGCCGCCAACCTCGCCATCGCCGCAGCCAAATTCGTGGCCTTCGTCTTCAGCGGCTCCTCGTCGATGCTCGCGGAAAGCGTCCACTCGCTGGCGGACTCCGGAAACCAGGGGCTGCTGCTGCTCGGCGGGAAGAAGGCCCAGCGCGAGGCCACACCCCAACACCCCTTCGGATACGGGCGCGAGCGCTACATCTACGCCTTCCTCGTCTCCATCGTGCTGTTCACGGTCGGTGGCATGTTCGCCGTCTACGAGGGCTACGAGAAGATCAAGCACCCCCACCCCATCGAAGCCTGGTACTGGCCGATCGGCGTCCTCGTCTTCGCGATCATCGCGGAGAGCTTCTCCTTCCGCACGGCCATCAAGGAGTCGAACGAGATCCGCGGCTCGCTGTCGTGGACCGACTTCATCCGGCGCGCCAAGGCGCCCGAGCTCCCCGTGGTCCTGCTGGAGGACTTCGGCGCCCTCGTCGGCCTGGTCCTGGCCCTCGGCGGTGTCGGCCTGGCCCTGGCCACCGGCAACGGCGTCTGGGACGGCATCGGCACCCTGTGCATCGGCGTCCTGCTCATCCTGATCGCAGTCGTCCTGGCGGCGGAGACGAAGTCCCTGCTGCTGGGGGAGGCCGCCGGCACCGCGGAGATCGAGAAGATCAAGGCCGCGGCCGTCGACGGGCACACCGTCACCCGCGTGATCCACATGCGCACCCTGCACCTCGGCCCCGAGGAGCTCCTGGTCGCCGCGAAGATCGCCGTCCAGCACGACGACACGGCGGCCGAGGTGGCCCGCGCCATCGACGCCGCCGAGGCCCGCATCCGCGAGGCGGTGCCGATCGCCCGCGTGATCTACCTGGAGCCGGACATCTACAACGCCCGGCAGGCCGCCCAGGGCAGCTGACCCCGGCCGCATCCGCACAGGCCCCCGCCGACGGCGGGGGCCTGCGCACGTCCGCCACGCCTCTCCCGCCAGGCTTTTCCCGTAGGCCCCCCGCGTCGGCCCTCATGCGTCGGCCCTCAGGCGAGGGGCCACGCCGCCTGGGGCAGGGCGGCGCCCTGCGCCCGCCGTGCCTTCCGCCGCACCACGAGCGCCGCGATCCCGAGCCCGCCGCCGACGAGGAACGAGAGGATCCCGAACAGGCCCACCGCGCCGGACGCCATGAAGCCCACCGGCGCGGCGACGGCCTTGCCCCGCACCGCCGAGACCGGAAGGGTCCCGTTGTGGTCGGAGATCCGCAGGTGGGAGTCGTACGAGTTGCCGCGGTTGTCGCCCATCACGAACATCCGCCCCTCGGGCACGGTCACGTCGAAGGAGGCCGTCGCCGGAGTGGCCGGGTTCTTCAGGTACGGCTCGGTCAGCGGCACCCCGTTGAGCATCACCGCGGGGTCGCCGACCCGGTACGAGATCCGGTCACCGCCGAGGGCCACCACCCGCTTCAGGATGTCCCCCTCCGGAACCCAGCTCGGAGCCGAGATGAGGGCGACGTCCCCGCGCTGGACCCCCTTCCCGGCCCCGACCGTGAAGTAGGCCCTGTCCCCGCGCCGGTACGTCGGGTCCATCGAGTCGCTCGGGACGGAGCGGACCGTGTACCCGTCCCCCACCAGGGCGGCCGTCGTCACCGTCACCCCGAGGAACAGCACCCCGCCGAGCACCAGCAGCACCATCGCCCAGATTCCGAGTCTCCGGCCCGGCCTGCGTTCCATCCGCCCCACCCCTCTCCTGGCCGCTCCCGGCCGCCTCCCGAACCGCGACCGGTTCCCGCTTCGACTGGGGAACGCTCCGCCGCTCGGTGTAGATTCGACATCAGTGTCAGGCGTCGCTGCTGATGGCGGTCGGGCGGGTCCTCGTGACCGGCCGAGGGGAGAGAGGGCCCCCGACGGACTGTGCTCGGTGCACCGCCGTCCCACGGTCGGTCGGCGCACGGCTCAGCCGTACCCACCCTCTCGAACCATGAGGAGCAGCACCCATGGACTTCAAGGTCGCAGACCTTTCCCTTGCCGCCTTCGGCCGCAAGGAGATCACCCTGGCCGAGCACGAGATGCCGGGCCTGATGTCGATCCGCAAGGAGTACGCGGCGGCGCAGCCGCTGGCCGGCGCCCGCATCACCGGCTCCCTGCACATGACCGTGCAGACCGCCGTCCTCATCGAGACCCTGGTCGCCCTCGGCGCCGAGGT